>NZ_JBIORY010000001.1:2425000-2777500 GCF_051714505.1 Enterococcus sp. AZ129
GGCAGTCTCGCTAGAGTGCCCAACTAAATGATGGCAACTAACAATAAGGGTTGCGCTCGTTGCGGGACTTAACCCAACATCTCACGACACGAGCTGACGACAACCATGCACCACCTGTCACTTTGTCCCCGAAGGGAAAGCTCTATCTCTAGAGTGGTCAAAGGATGTCAAGACCTGGTAAGGTTCTTCGCGTTGCTTCGAATTAAACCACATGCTCCACCGCTTGTGCGGGCCCCCGTCAATTCCTTTGAGTTTCAACCTTGCGGTCGTACTCCCCAGGCGGAGTGCTTAATGCGTTTGCTGCAGCACTGAAGGGCGGAAACCCTCCAACACTTAGCACTCATCGTTTACGGCGTGGACTACCAGGGTATCTAATCCTGTTTGCTCCCCACGCTTTCGAGCCTCAGCGTCAGTTACAGACCAGAGAGCCGCCTTCGCCACTGGTGTTCCTCCATATATCTACGCATTTCACCGCTACACATGGAATTCCACTCTCCTCTTCTGCACTCAAGTCTCCCAGTTTCCAATGACCCTCCCCGGTTGAGCCGGGGGCTTTCACATCAGACTTAAGAAACCGCCTGCGCTCGCTTTACGCCCAATAAATCCGGACAACGCTTGCCACCTACGTATTACCGCGGCTGCTGGCACGTAGTTAGCCGTGGCTTTCTGGTTAGATACCGTCAGGGGACGTTCAGTTACTAACGTCCTTGTTCTTCTCTAACAACAGAGTTTTACGATCCGAAAACCTTCTTCACTCACGCGGCGTTGCTCGGTCAGACTTTCGTCCATTGCCGAAGATTCCCTACTGCTGCCTCCCGTAGGAGTCTGGGCCGTGTCTCAGTCCCAGTGTGGCCGATCACCCTCTCAGGTCGGCTATGCATCGTGGCCTTGGTGAGCCGTTACCTCACCAACTAGCTAATGCACCGCGGGTCCATCCATCAGCGACACCCGAAAGCGCCTTTCACTCTTATGCCATGCGGCATAAACTGTTATGCGGTATTAGCACCTGTTTCCAAGTGTTATCCCCCTCTGATGGGTAGGTTACCCACGTGTTACTCACCCGTCCGCCACTCCTCTTTCCAATTGAGTGCAAGCACTCGGGAGGAAAGAAGCGTTCGACTTGCATGTATTAGGCACGCCGCCAGCGTTCGTCCTGAGCCAGGATCAAACTCTCATAATAAAAGTTAGAACAATCTTGCGATTGTTAAGCTCAATTTGTTTGCTAGCATATTGCTTGCTTGTTAAAAATGTTTGTTGTCTTGAATTGAATCAAGACGCCCTACACATTTGGTTCGTCTATTCTTTGTTCAGTTTTCAAAGGTCTACGTTACCTCGCAGCAACTTTTATATCATAACAAACTTTCGTTTGAATGTCAAGAACTTTTTTAAAAAAGTTTTTTAAGTTGTTTTGCTCGGTTGTTGTTGTCTGTTGTGACAACTTCTATATCTTATCATCTCGCTTGTTATTTGTCAACAACTTTTTTGTTGTTTTTTCAAACTTTTTTCGAGAGATTTGAAATCAAGAATTGTTATTTAATTATTGATTTCTGAATCGCTCAGCTGTGTGACTCGCCTTGCGACATGTAATAATATATCAAGATTTTGATGTTTGGTCAACACTTTTTTTCAAAAAAATTAAAAGAAGTTTTCAATCTGTTTTCATTCTTTTCAATTATTTCGTTTTTAAACTTTTTAAATCCTAATTGTCTATCAAAACAGTTTAATTCCTTATTAAAAATCGAACAATTTGAATCATATATTTGAAATAGTTCGATTAACTTTTTTACGTCCAACATAAAAAAAGAAAGAATCTGTTCAATTATCGACAGATTCTTTCTTTTTTGTTTAAAACATTGGGACACCTTCAATATGATATTTTGACCAAATCGTTTTTAATTCTGCAGGTGCTACCCATGTATAGTCTTTATCCATTTCATTTTTAAGTGCTTGTTCATCCATCTCGAAGACAAACAGCGGAACATTTTCTTTATTGATATGCGCGTTAGTTAATTCTACTAAGCTAATTGAAGTAACGTCCAATTGAACCTCTTCTTTGAACCATTGTAGCATACTAGCTAAACCCGTCATCTCATCAGAAACTTTTGCCATCGCAAACTCAATCGCTTCACCTATTGGATGCATCAAAAATTTTTTACTACCATCGTTTAAGTTCAGTATGATTGTTCCAGCGACTTTTTTGTTAGACACGACATCCACCTCAATTAATTTTTAGATTCACTAACAAAAGAAATTGTAACACACTTTCTGAAAAAATACAGAATTATTTTTCAAGCAACTTATCCATTGCTTCATCAATCCATTCTGGAAGTTCTTTGTCTAAGGTTGCAAAGCCAATTTTTTTATTCTTATCTGTAAAATATTTTTTGCGTCGATGGTTCACTGAATGAACTTTGTCTTCAAGGGTTCGTAAAGATAAGCTAATCTTTTGAGAATATTCATCAACATCAATAACTTGAACGGTTACTTTTTGTCCAACGGTTAAGAGTCCATGGATATTTTTGGTAAAGCCAGCTTGTACTTCCGAAACATGAATCAGTCCTTGTGTTTCTTCGTCTAAAGAAACAAATGCGCCATATGGTTGAAGTCCGGTAATTGTGCCAGAAAGTACCATACCAATTTTGTACTTCATCAAATTTCCTCTTTTCATACGATAAATTTCTTTTTCCGTTTCTACTCATTTAAAATAATAGCATTTTTTCAACGTTTGTGCATTATTTCTTCCCTAGTTGTTAAAACTATTGTTTCATCTTTTAAGCAAAATCTACTATACTATAGGAAGTAAGACTTTATATAGAAGAAAAGGAGTTATCTTATGTTTAATTTTAATGAAACCATTGAGCGTCGCCACACGAATTGTGTTAAATGGGACACCGTTGAAACGAGTTACCACGAAAAAGATTTACTACCTTTATGGGTTGCTGATATGGATTTCAAAGTACATCAGCCTATTCTTGATGCCTTGTCACAAGTTATTGAACAGGGCATTCTAGGATATGCGGTGGCACCTAATGAACTGTATCAAGCAATTCAAGATTGGCAACGGCAACACCATCAATTGATTGTTGAAAAAGAAGAAATTTTGTTTAATAGTGGCGTGGTACCCAGTTTGGCCACAGCCGTTCAAGCGTATACAGCACCTGCTGATTCTGTCATGATTTGTGATCCAGTCTACCCCCCTTTTGCAGATTTGGTAAAACAAAATGAGCGTAGACTTGTGCGCCATTCTTTACTAGAAGTTAACGGACATTATGAAGTTGATTTGGTTAAAATGGAACAACAGATAATCGAAGAAAAGGTGAAACTGTTACTTTTTTGTAATCCCCATAATCCTGGTGGACGTGTTTGGACAAAAGAAGAATTGCTAGCAATTGGCCGTTTGTGCCAAAAACACCAAGTAACTGTAGTTAGCGATGAAATCCATCAGGATTTGATTTTCAAACCGCATACCTTCACTTCCTTCACTGTCGCTGATGAAGCATTTAAGGAATTCACTGTTACCTTAACCGCGGCAACGAAAACCTTTAATTTAGCGGGGATTAAAAATTCAATGCTGTTCATTCCTAATGAAAAACTACGGCAATCTTTCGTATCTTTACAAGACAAAAATCATCAAGGCGGTATCAATACTTTTGGCTACGTGGGAACGGCAGCTGCCTATCAAACAGGGGAAGAATGGCTAACGGCGTTACTGGATTATTTAAAAGAAAATATTGATTTTGCCCTTTCCTTTTTCCGTGAAGAGCTGCCTAGCGTTCGTGTAATGGAGCCTGAAGGAACCTATCTTTTATGGTTAGACTTTAGTTCTTATTCGCTAACGGATCGGGAACTTCGCGATACCTTAATTCATAAGGGGAAAGTGGTTTTAAATCCAGGAATTAGTTTTGGTCCCCAAGGTTCTCAACACATGCGTTTAAACTTAGCTTGTTCAAAAGAAACTCTCGAAGAAGGCCTTTTACGTATCAAAAAAGCCTTTAATTAAAAACAGCTGTCCTAGTTTTTAGGACAGCTGTTTTTAATTCTTTCTTTTGCGTTTAGCTAAATAAACTCTGACGAACCAGATACCTGAAAATAGAAGCAAAATTTCTCCAATTATGATTGTATAAAATCCTGGTTCATGAACGATTCCTTGCTGATCTACATACGTAAAAAACGTTCCTATAAATGGGAGTATTACCGCAAACAAAGCCAAGGCCATTGGATATCTGTATTTTTCTAACAAATTTGCTTCCTCTCCTTCTATTCTTTAACTCAGTATCCTATAAAGACTTCATTAAAAGAAGCGATTTGGATGCTTTTAAAAAAAAGTTAGTCGTTTTAAGAAAAAAATAAAGAGTACCAACGAATTTGTCCCTCGTTGATACTCTCTTTTTCAATTGATTAAACTTATTCACCAATGATTTCAACTGTGTCCATCACGACGTCAAATGTTGGACGGTCTTGGGCATCCCGTTGGACTCCACCAATTTCATCCACTACATCCATACCATCAACAACATGACCAAAAACAGTATGACGGAAGTCTAACCAAGGTGTTCCGCCTTGTTTGTAAGCTTCAATAATTTCTTCTGGAAAACCAGCATCTTCTAACTGACTCATCATTTGAGCTGGAACATTTTGATTAGTAACAACAAAGAATTGGCTGCCATTTGTGTTAGGACCAGCATTTGCCATTGACAATGCGCCACGCAAATTGAAAACATCCCGAGAAAATTCATCCTCAAATGCTTCTCCATAAATACTTTCGCCGCCCATTCCTGTTCCGGTTGGGTCACCGCCTTGAATCATAAAATCAGGAATCACACGATGGAAAATAACGCCATCATAGTAGCCCTTTTTCGCTAATTCAACAAAATTTTCAACCGTTTTAGGCGCTTGTTCTGGGAATAATTGAACAGTGATGTCGCCGCGGTTTGTTTTAATGACCGCTTTTGGGCCTTTAGCATTTTCTAAATCTAATTGTGGAAATTGTGACATGAGAATGTCCTCCTAGATAATTATTTTATAGTTCCATCATATCGAAAAATGCTGAAAATTGCTATGATCTTTTTCCAATGATTAAAGAATGCTTTGATTCGTTAGCCAAACTTGCTTTTTTCGAAAAGCCGTGCTATTTTGTGAAGTGTTCGCAAAACGATCAATAGTTGTCTCAACCCTAAATGAATTAGGAGGAATTTTCAAATGTCTGATGAAAAAGATATTTATGATTTAACAATTATCGGCGGCGGTCCTGTTGGATTATTTGCCGCTTTTTATGCGGGAATTCGTAAAGCGAAAACGAAAATCATTGATAGCCTGCCGCAATTAGGTGGTCAGCTAACAATGCTGTATCCCGAAAAATATATTTATGATATTCCTGGATTCCCTGCTATTAAAGCCGGTGAGTTAATTGCCAATTTGGAAAAACAGATGCAGCCATTTCAGCACGATGTTTGCTTGGAAGAAGAGGTCACACACCTTGCACAGGAAGCAGATGGACTTTTGCGCTTAGACACAACTAAAGGCACACATTATTCTAAAACGGTTATCTTTGCGATTGGTAACGGTGCTTTCCAACCTCGACGTTTAGCTATCGAAAATGTTGAAGCCTTTGAAGGTGAGTCAATCCATTATTATGTGACTGACATGAAAAAATTCGCTGGCAAAAAAGTTGCGATTGCTGGTGGCGGCGATTCCGCAATTGACTGGGCTTTAATGCTAGAAAACGTTGCAGAAGAAGTATCTATTATCCATCGTCGCCCACAATTTCGCGGCCACGAACATAGCGTGGAACAACTGGAAAAATCTAGCGTTTCTATCAGAACTCCTTATATCATTAGTGATATTTTAAAGGAAAACGAAACGTTCACAGGCATCCAATTAACGGAGACAAAAGGTGACCAAACATTGGATCTCCATCTGGATGATTTAATTATCAATTATGGCTTCACTTCTTCTTTAACACACCTCAAAGAATGGGGATTAGACGTTTCTAGAAATGCTATTAATGTTCATTCCGATATGTCAACTAACATTCCTGGTGTATACGCTGTAGGGGATATCTGTTCCTATGAGGGAAAAGTGAAATTAATCGCTACAGGCTTTGGTGAGGCACCTACTGCCGTAAATAATGCTTTACATTACTTACGGCCCGATGCTCGACGTCAACCAGTTCATAGTACAAGTTTATTTGAAAACGGCGTACCTAAATAAGGTTAGCACTGGACTTTAGCAGTTTTTAAGCCAAGGACAAAAATCTAAATCGGATTTTTGTCCTTGGCTTTCTGCTTTACTGAAAAGCCTTTCTTTTTCTCTTTTAAATTTATTTTTGATACAATAAAAAGTGCTAGGAGGAAGAAAGATGAACCAACCAATTATTTATTTAAATGAAGTATTCAACGAAGAACAACTGGAACAAGTGAAAGCTGTGGCGCCCAATTATCTAGTTAAAACATCTACCGATCATTTATCCTCTGCTGAAGAAGAGGCAATCGAAATTATGTTAGGCTGGCATAAAGAAATTGGTCCGCGTTTATTAGCCTCTGATACTAGTCACCTAAAATGGATTCAGCTCATTTCTGCTGGTGCTGATTATATGGATTTTGATAAATTAAGAGAAAAAGGCATTCTGTTGTCTAATGGTAGCGGAATCCATAGTGTTTCTATCTCAGAACATGTTTTAGGCGTTTTATTAGCACATACCCGCGGACTGCAAGAAAGTATCCAACAACAAATGCAACACACATGGAATCAAACAGCCCCTTCCTATCAACAACTTTCTGGGCAAAAAATGTTAATCGTAGGCACTGGGCAAATCGGACAACAATTAGCTAAATTTGCTAAAGGTTTAAATCTTCAAGTTTATGGCGTGAATACCTCTGGACATGTGACGAAAGGCTTCATTGAATGCTATTCACAGAAGAATATGAGTAAAATTATCCATGAAATGTCCATTGTTGTGAACATTCTTCCTTTGACTGAAACAACAAAACATTTATACAATCAGGCACTTTTTGAAAAAATGGCTCCTGAAACAATTTTCGTAAATGTTGGTCGCGGCGCCTCAGTAGCAACGAACGATTTGATAACTGCCTTAAACAATAAAACCATTGCTTTTGCTGCCTTAGATGTCTTTGAAGAAGAACCTCTTCCCGAAGATAGCCCTTTATGGGAGATGCAGAATGTTTTATTAACACCTCATATTTCTGGCATGACACCGAAGTTCAAATCAAAATTACTGGCGATTTTTATTCCAAACTTAAATCAATTTGTGACGGATCAGACCCTCGTCAAAAACCAAGTTTCCTTAAAAAAAGGCTATTAACTCAAAAAAGGCCTTCAACCATCTTTCAAGTAATTGCATGGTTGAAGGCTTTTTTTGCTATTTTTTACCAGATAACCTTGAAGTTATCATTTGTCGACGCTTGAATGATTGGATGTTTTTTTAAATATTCTGCAATCAGTTCCGTCATATCAATTTGGATTTCTCGAATAATTTTTTCAGGTTGGAACATTTGATAGTTTCCGCCACCGACTGCACGGTATTGATTTGTCACGATTTCCAAAACATCTTCTGCTTGCACTGCTTTGCCATGATAATTAAGTTTCGTCACTCTTTCACCAAACGGTTGTCTTAAATCAAGCGTATACTCAATGCCTTCATACATATCATAATTATAGTATTGTGGTTTTGGATCGACATATTTCGGGTTAAAAATTGGTTGGCCTTTTTCTAACACAAAATAAGTAGCGCTTTGTTCTAACGCTTCACGGAGGTCTTGTCCAGTGACACGCAATACAGCCAAGGTATTTGGATAAATATAGTTGGTAATGATATCGCGCATCGTAATTTGGTTATTAAACCCTTTGCCTTCATTGTTAAAAAGTGCAGTCCCTGAAATATCCGTTCCGCTTGAAGCCATTTGGACGTTATTAATAAATTCTATATATGGATGTTCTTTGAGGCGTACGGCATTCGGATTTTGAATCGTCATATCCCCTTCCACATTTCCCACTGGTTGATCAAGCCACTCTTCTACCTCGTCATGTAACGCTGTTGTCAAAGCTAAAACTTCTGCATCTGGTTGTTCGTTTCCAACAGGATGAATAGCTGCGTCACTTTCAATAACGCGATAGCCTTTAGCCATAGGTTCAATTTCTAAAGTAATTTCTCCAACAAAAGCTCCTCGAAAACCTGGTTGAATCACAGGTATTCCATTCAGTTTTGTAGCAATTTCTCGATGTTGGTGACCCGTGACTAAGGCATCAATCCCAGGAACTTTTTCCAATAAATCGTAGCCTTCATTTTCTCCTGTTAGTAATTCCGTGGGTTCCCCTGTTTCTAAATCTTTTTCAAAACCGCCATGGTAAGCGACAACAACTAGGTCTGCTTCTTCCCGCAGTTTTGGCACGTATTCCGCCGCTGTTTCAACGACACTTTTAAACGTTAAATCTTTGACTGTTGCCGGCTGTTCCCAATGAGGAATATATTGGGTCGTCACGCCAAGGATGGCTACTTTAACCCCTTGTTTTTCTATGATGACATACGGCTGACCGAAATAAGGTTGTCCATCTTTACCAAGAATATTGGCAGCTAAAACTGGCTGTTGATAACTGGCAATAGTTTCCTTTAAATAATCTAAACCGTAATTAAATTCATGGTTGCCTAAAATGCTAACATCATAATTCATTTGATTAATGATTTTAGTGATGGCTTCCACTGAATGTGTTTCTGCTTTTCTTACGTAGTAACTAAGCGGCGAACCTTGAATAAAATCCCCATTTTCAATTTGAAAAACTGGTCCTTTGGCAGACGCCCGTAACTTTTTCAGCATGGTTGCTGCTTTTGCGGTTCCAAAAGGCAAATCCATCTTTTTTTCACTATAACTTGTCGGCATAATATACCCATGCATATCACTTGTTGCTAAAATTTTTATTTGCATTTTGTTTCTCTCCTTCTTCCGCCCAAAAGAACAGGAAGGTTAGAACACGAGCCATAACGACTCAGATCCCAACCTCCCACGTCTGTTTATTTATTGATTATTGGTTCCATGCTTGTTCAAATTGTGATGTTGCATCTTTCAATAATTTTTTCGTGTCTTTATTTGATGAAGCAAAAATACTTTCCATAATTGTCCGCATTTCATTATAGGCTGAGTCAGCATTTTCTTCTACTGGGATAGCGAATAAATCTTTTACTGCGTTTTCAAGTTGTGCAGGTACTTTGGTTGTCTTAGAATTTTTGTACTCATCACTGTGTAAAACAGATTCTAAAATTGGCATATAACCTGTTTGTTGTGCCCAGTACAATTGTGAATCAGGCGTTGCTAAGAATTTCATGAATTCAAATGCCGCTGTCCGTTGTTCTGGCGTAGCACTATCGAACATATAAATATCTGTTCCTTGTTGTAAGTTGATTTTTTCAGGACGTGGTGCAACACCGTATTCATAGCCACCAGCTTCAGCATCTTTTTGAACAAAACCAGCACCAGCAATACTACCGACAAACATTGCTACCTTTTTGTTTGCAAATGGGCCAGATAAATATTTATCTGAACCAGCTGTGCGGAAGTAACCTGCTTCGATACCATCACGGTAATAGTCCACGACTTCTTGTGAATCTTTGCTTGTTAAATCTAAGTCTTTATTAAAATCAACGCCTTTGTTTTTCATTCCAATTGCGTAATAGTTATTTAACGAGTCAAAACCAGCACCAACGACTTCTTTGTTGGATTTTTCGTAAATTGTTTTAGAAGCTTCTTTTAATTCCTCTAATGTTTTCGGTACTTCAACACCATATTCTTTCAACAAATCAGCATTATAAAATAACATTTCTGTCGATTTATTAAATGGAATGCCGTATTGTTTGCCGTCGATTTTGGCGCCGTCTAACAATACTTCACGAATTGGTTCTGCATCTTTCCAGCCGATTGTGTCATCATCCATATATGGTTTTAAGTCCACTAACATTTCATCTTGTGCAGCATTCCATAACCAGCCTGGGTACGCTTGCGTAATTGTTGGTAAATCTTTTGGTGAAGTTAAAGTCGAATTGATTTTGGCTTGTAAATCAGGGTAAGCAGATTGATTTTGTAATTCCACTTTAATTTTTGGATTTTCTTTCATGAAGTCTTTCGTTAATTTTGTTAACGCTTCTTCTTGAACCCCATTCATTGCATGCCAGAAAGTGATTGTCGTATCTTCCTTCACTTCTTTCACAATATCGTTTGATTCTTTGGCCCCATTACCGTTACCACAAGCCCCCAATGCGAAAATAGCTGCGGTTGCTAACACTGTTGTTGCTAGAGTTTTGAACTTCATTTTTTTCTCTCCCTTAAAAAAATTTATAAAACAATTTGCTCGCCACGTTCTGGCAATATTCTTTCACCATACGGGTTTTCCAGTTTTTCTGGTTTTAACGTATGGATTGGAACCAATACTTGAGGTTCAATCAATGCAATAATTTTATCCAGATCTTCTGGAATTGCATGTCCTGAACAAGCTAAACGGACAAAAGTAATGTCTTTATTAGCCAACAAATCTAAAAACACGCGATACTGTGGATCAAAGTCCCCTAACGGTTGTGCATCACTGTGAATGTATAAACTACCTTCTTGGAGGTTGTCAAACTGGTTCACAACTTGCCACAAATAGTCTGTTTTGTCCTTTAGTAACGTGTCATACGGGATTTCTAACGCTGGATTCAATTCTGGTATTTTACCAGATTCAGCATAATAATAACGAACTTCTATTCCAAATACTTCAAGTAACAACGCAGCCATATTTGCTTCTAAAACGACTGTACGTGGTGACTTTTCAATAATCTTAGCAAAACGTTCTACGTTTGCTGGATAACCATTAAAGGTAATTTGTCGATTCGGGTTTTCTAGTTCTAAACGAACCAAGTGCTGAACAAGATCTTCTTCACTGACAACCGCTATTTGGGCTGGATCTGGTTCACGTTCTGGGAAGCTAATGCTTACGCCTTCCATCATTAATAATTCAGTATGTTTGGCTTTTTCACAAAAAGCTAAAGTCTCTTCACGATTATGGCCATGTAAGCGCAAATCACCTGTGTATGTGATGAAATGGTCAGGCGTGCGAATCAGTAATGCCGAAGCACCGTACGCATCATGATCAACAGGTACGATTTCCACTGAAATTTCGCCAACTTTAATCACATCGTTTTTATTAAGACCAATCATTTCTCGGGTAAAATTCTTTTCTTCAAACGGTGATGGAATCAAAAAATCACCTTTTCGATTTAAACTATTTAGAATCATTTTCGTTTCTTTTAGGGTGTACAACGGAACAGCTGGGTCTAAATAATTAATCATGCGTGAATGATCTAAGTGGGCATGAGATAAGAAAACAGCTGTGTGTTGATACTCTTTGTCTTCTGCACCATGATATTCATAACCTAAACGTGGATCATATAAGTCTTTTAATTCTGGCACTAAACGGTTATTAATTAAGGTTTCAATGTGATCATCGGGCAAATCTAATTCTGGTCGAAATTCTGTACCAAAATCAAAGAAGATATGGGCATCTTTATACGCCACTTCAATCACGGTTCCTCCAATTGTTAAAATGCCACTGTGAAAAGTCACAGTTGTTTTAGCCTTTGATTCCATTTTTTGCAACTCCTCTGATAATTTCTTTTCTGAAAATCAAGTAAATAATTAAAATTGGAATAACGGTTAATGTTGCAGCAGCCATTTGTAAATGTACGTCACTACCGCTCTCTGTCGCAAAGGCCGATAGTCCATTATTCAATAGACGGTATTTTTTCTCGTTCGTCACCAACAATGGCCACAAGAAAGAATTCCAACTAGAAATAAATGTTAAAATCCCTACTGTTACCAACGCTGGTTTTGACATTGGTACTAAAATACGCCAAATATATTCTAAATCACTAGCGCCATCAATCTTGGCAGCCTTGTAAAAAGTATCAGGAATACCTTTTAAATAACCGTTTAAATAGTAAATATAAAAAATACTAGTTAAAAATGGAATAATTAAGGCGCTGTAAGTATTTAACAAACCTAATTGCGCAATCGTTTGATAATTGGTAAAAATAATAGATTCATACGGAACCATTAACAACGAAATCATCAAAGCAATGACCACATTTTTAAAACGGAACTTCAAACTCGTTAACGCGAATGAAGCTAACACGGCGGTGACTACCGTAGCAATCGTTGTAACACCTGAAACAAAGACTGTGTTCAAGAAATACCGAAGAAAGGGTGCTTTTTGAAAGACCTCTGTGTAGTTTTGCCATTGTGGTTGTTTTGGAAACATGGTTGGCGGCATGCTGGTCGCTTCAGAGTAACTCATTAAACCAGCTAAAATCATATAGACAAATGGAAATAACGTAATAACGGCTAAAATGCCTAAGAAAACAAATGCGATAATCGTTAAAACTTTTTTCATTGGCTTATTGCCCCACTTTCTTTAAGAGTTTATTTTGTAAGAAAGTGACCACTAAAATAATCACAAATAAAATCACTGTGGCGGCCATCGCAATTCCGGGACGCCCTGCAATGTGGAATTTGTCATAAATATAGTACACTGCGGTTGTGGCACTGTTGGCAATCCCCGCACGACCACCGAATAAAGCATAAACTTGTGTATAAACTTTAAAGGCGCCAATTAAATTGACCGTTAATAAAAAGGCAATGGTCGGGACTAGCTGCGGAAACGTAATACGTCGGAAAATTTCGCCGTCTGAGGCACCAAACATTTTCGCTATTTTAAAGTGTTCTTCATCAATATTTCTCAAGCCCGCCAACAAAATAATAATATTAAATGCTAAACTCGTCCAAACCCCAAAAATAATCAATGTTGGCATACTCATTTGAACATTATCTAGCCAGTTGACAGAAGGAATACCGAAAAATCCTAAGACGTAATTGACAATTCCATAATCGCCATTAAAGAAGTAACGGAAGACAATCCCAATGGCAATCGTACTCGTTACATAAGGCATAAAGAAAATCGTTTCAAAGAAACTCTTATGTTTAACTTTTTCAAAGATAATCCAAGCAATTGCTAGGGAAATTATCAAGGCAATCGGTACCACAGCAAATGCATAGAGCGCTGTATTTTTTAACGCTTTATAGAAGATTGGATCATTCAATACACGTTGATAATTTTCTAAACCAGCGTAGCGTTGGTTAATTAAGGAACCTTTTTGGAAGCTCATCCACAAAGAACGAAACAGCGGATAAACGCTAAACAGTAAAATGATTCCTAATGATGGCAGAAGGAAGAGCCATGCTTTTGGTTGATTTTCTGGATTGTATTTTTTCATTAGTAAACCCGGTCTCCCGCTTCGTTAAAGATAAATACTTTTTTATATGAAAAATCAAAAGATAAAGTGTCTCCTTCTTCAATCGCTTCTTCTACACTTACAATTGATTTCACTTGTTCATTTCCTAATGTAAATCGTAAAATACGTTCTCGACCAATCAATTCCACTAAATCTGTCGTTGTGGTAAAGAGACCTGTTTCAGTTGGTACCACATCTTCTGGACGAGAAGCAAACGTATATTTCCCGTCAGTCATTGGCATTTTAAAGCGTGCTTGCTCAAAACGCTCAAGCGGAATTTCAAAACTTTCATGGTACATTTTGCCGTCTTTCACTTCAACAGACAATAAATTAATAATTGGGTTACCTATGAACTGAGCAACAAATAAGTTATTTGGTTCTAAGTAAAGGTTTTGAGGTTCATCATTTTGTTGAATAACCCCTTCGTTTAATAAAATAATTTTATCACTGATTGATAGCGCTTCCTCTTGGTCGTGCGTTACAAAGATTGTTGTAATGCCTACTTCTTTCACCAAGCGGCGGATTTCTTCACGAATTTTCAAACGCAAACGTGCATCCAAGTTACTTAAAGGCTCATCTAATAATAAAACATCTGGTTTTTGAACTAACGCCCGGGTAATCGCAACACGCTGTTGTTGACCACCAGAAAGTGTGCCTGGCTTTTTATGGCTTAACTCTTCAATATTCGTTAGTTTCATATATTCTTCGGCAATAGCTTGTGCCTCTGCCTTGGGAACTTTCTTACTTCCTACCGTCAAAGGAAACATTACGTTTTCTAGAACAGTCATATGTGGATATAAGGCATAGTTTTGAAAAACGAACCCGATGTTCCGATCTTTTGGTGCTGTTTTGACAACCGATTGCTGTCGAAACTGAATATCTCCATCACTTGGATGTAATAAACCTGCAATTAAGTTTAAAATTGTGGATTTCCCACACCCACTTGGTCCTAACAAACAAACCAAGTCCCCTTGCTCAATCGTAAAATTGACCGATTTTAACGCTTCAAACCCATTATCGAATACTTTTTTCAAGTCGATAACTTCTATCATGACCCAACCTCCAAAAAAACATTTAATAGCATACCTTTTGATTTTAACATTTATTTCTTGCAACCGCGAGAGCAAAGCTGTTTCATTAAGATAAAAATAGGTAAAGTTAATGTATTTTTTATGTAAAAAATGTTGTTTTTCTGAAAAGTCTATTCACACTTTTTTTAATGCACAACAAAAAAACAGAGAATTTTTCTCTGCTTTTTTGGTTATTTTTTAGAATCTTTTTCTGATTCCTTTACAATATAAATTGGTCGTTTTTTCGTTTCTAAGAAAATTTTGCCGATATATTTGCCAATAATTCCTAAACATAATAGTTGCAAACCACCTACAAAAAGTACAATACAAACCATTGAAGGCCAGCCGCTTGTTGGATCACCATTAACTAATGTTCGAAAGATAATCACTAACATTGCTAGTGCAGAACCAATACACGAAAAGGCGCCAACGTATGAAGCAATATTCAATGGTGTTTCTGAAAAATTGACAATCCCGTCAATTGAATAACTTAATAGACTCCAGAAAGACCAAGAGGTTTCTCCAGCAATTCGTTCTCGATTTTTAAATTCAATATATTCTGTTTTAAAGCCGACCCAACTAAAAATCCCTTTTGAGAAACGATTATACTCAGATAACTCTAAAATCGCATCGACCATTTGTCGGGTCATGACACGAAAGTCACGGGCACCATCCACCATTTCCGTCTCAGCAATCCGATTAATGAGTTTATAGAACATCCGTGCAAAAAAGCTACGAATGGGCGGTTCGCCGTCTCTTGTTATGCGTCGTGTGCCAACACAATCTAAATCTGTACTGGTTTCAATCATCTCAATCATTTGAGGTAATAACTCAGGCGGGTCTTGTAAATCAACGTCCATGACTGTCACTAAGTCACCTGTTGCTTCTTTTAAACCAGCGTATAAGCCTGCTTCTTTCCCAAAATTTCGTGAAAAAGAAAGATAACGGACCTTCTCTGGATGTTCGCGATAAAGCTGTCTTAAAACAGCTAACGTATTATCTTTTGAGCCATCATTCACAAATATATATTCTACTGAATGAGACAGTTGCTGGCTAATTTTTTCTACTTCTTCAAAAAACAGCGGAATCGCTGCTTCCTCATTATAACAAGGGACAACAATTGATAGCATTTTATTTCCTCCACACTTCAGTTAATTATCATTATACCATATGATAGCCTTATTAAATAACGATATCCAATTAAGAATAGCTTAATTAAATAGAAAGAACCTGAGAAAAAATCCAAAACGATTTTTTCTCAGGCTGACTAGCGGTTAAACGAAAGCAATAGAAATAGTCCTACGCACTACTTCAGCCTCTTTTGTTTAGCACTAAAATTATTTTGTTAAATCTTCTTGGTTTGCTTCAAATTGATAACGCGGTTCATCATTCTTTTCATCATAATCAACAATCAAATCATACCCTTTAAAGAACCAATCATCTGTTTCTTCAATAAAATAGGTAATCCCATCTAGGTTCTCTTTAATCATTGGCTCATCTGGCGCTTCTACAGACATCGCAATGGAAAAACCATCATGAACAGGTGTTTTTCCGTAAATTTTTCCGAAAAAACGAATGCCTGTCTCAGGCTGAACCCCGGTTTCTTCTTTAAACCATTGTTGGGCTTTCGGTGTCACTTCTAATTTCATTCTTTGTTCCTCCTTCACATCTCTGTCGCCATTTATTGTAGCACAGCGCAGTGCTTTTAGAGAATAAAGTGCTTAGCCATTCATTTTTTCATCTAATAAATCAACATCTGCGGTATCACCGATAACTAATAAATTGTCGTTTTCTCGAACAATTTCAGAAGCATCTGGCGAAGCAATTACTTCTGTTTTCGAGCGGCGAATCGCTACCACAGTTAAACCAAATCGCTGACGGAAATTTAATTCTGCTAAGGTTTTATTGTAAAATTTAGGATTGGTGACCCGAACCTCAGCTAATGAAAATTCGCTAGATAATTCAATATAATCTAAAATATTGCGTGAAACAAGTTTATGGGCAATTCGAATACCCATATCTCGCTCTGGGTGAACGACCATGTCTGCCCCAATTTTATCTAAGACACGGGCATGATATTCATTGACTGCTTTGGCCAAGACATTGGGAACCCCCATCTCTTTAACCATTAGTGTCACTAAAATACTCGCTTGAATATCTTCACCAATTGCCACCACTACGTGATCAAAATTCCGAATTCCTAAAGAACGCAACGTCATTTCATCTTGGGCGTTAGCCACCACTGCATGCGTTGCAATATTCATATATTCATTGACACGGTCTTCACTGCTGTCAATGGCCAAAACTTCTTGACCAGCTTCCACCAAAGTTTGGCATATGCTGCCGCCAAAACGTCCTAAACCAATAATTGCAAAATTTTGTTTCATTTCTTCTGACCGCTCCTGTCTGTTCGTTAAAATTAGTATAACAAATCCATAAATAAATTCCTAGAAGGATTTCCTAGAATTTATTTATGGATTTATCTGATATTTATTTGGCTAAACCATGTTGAAAAGCATAAATCGCCGCTTGGGTCCGATCATCCACATCTAGTTTTGCTAAAATGTTTGAAACATGTGTTTTAACTGTTTTCAAAGTGATAAAGAGTTCATCAGCAATTTCCTGATTACTTTTACCTTGTGCAATCAACATTAAAATTTCGTGTTCTCGGTTTGTCAAATCTTCGTGCAACACCGGCTCTTGTTTTTTTGTTAACCGTTCCATCATCTTATGCGTCACTTCAGGTTCCAACACACGCTCTCCGCGATAAGTCGCCCGAATTGCATCGGCAATCTCATGTGCTGTTGATGTTTTTAATAGGTAGCCCGCTGCACCAGCTTCAATCGCCGGATACACTTTTTCATCATCAATAAAACTCGTCACAATAATAATCTTGGCTTCTGGCCAATCTTTCAAGATCGCTTTGGTTGAATCAATGCCGTCCATTTCTTCCATTACCAAATCCATCAAAATAACATCTGGACGTAGTTCCAATGCTTTTTCATAGCCAATCTTACCGTTTTCTGCTTCGCCTACGACTTCTATATCCTCTTGAATAGATAAATATGATGAAACGCCTAAACGGACCATTTCATGGTCATCCACTAACATTACTTTGATCACTTGCAGTTTCCTCCTTTATGACAGGAACTTTAATTTCAACGCTGGTTCCCTGCCCTTTAAAACTAATAATTTTAACTGTACCGCCCATGCCGACAACACGTTCTCGAATATTATTTAAGCCATAACTACCGGCTTTATTACTTTGTTCCTTCATATCAAAGCCGACACCATCATCAACAATACGCAATAACACGTTTTTATCGACTTGGTGTAAATATACCTCTAATTCCTTTGCTTTGGCATGTCTTAAGGTATTTGAAAGTAATTCCTGCACAATTCGGAAAAGATGATCCTCAATACTGCTATTTAAATGAACATCTTCAACATCCCAAATCAATTCAATTTTAATTTTTGTTTGTAGTTCTTTCAGTAATTGTTCAATACCTTTACGCAAACTTTTTCCTTCTAGACTGATAGGACGCAAGTGCAATAATAACGCGCGCATTTCCGATTGGGAGGCATTAATGATTTCTGCCACCATGGCTAGTTGTTTACGATATGGTTCCGGGGTTTCTGTTCGTTGTGCTTGTTCATTTAAGGCAGACAACATCATCATGGCTGCAAAAAGTTGTTGACTGACTGAATCATGCAACTCCCGCGCCAAACGATGCCGCTCGTTCTCTAAAATTTCTTCTTTTGTTTGCCCATCCATTAATTGCGGTCGACTGTTTAATAATTGCAATTCTTTAGACATCTCTAATAATTTATTTTTAATCGACCAAATATCTTGTTCGACTTCGGTTAGATAATGATCTTGATTTTCACTGGTCGTTGGTTTGTTTAAGACTGGACTTTCATAATTACCGTTGGCCAATAACCGAAGTTTTTCTTCAATCCGTCCATATTGCCCTTTTTGAACCAAGGAAATCAGTAAAAAGGTCAATAAGCCTATTAGTAAGGATATGAGAACAATGTGCACAATTAGTGGTAGATAAAAGACTTTTCTCTGAAGAAGCTCTAATAGCCACCGGTTTTGTTTAATCGAATGAAAATATGAAAACAATGTAATTAAGATAACAATAAAGGTGCTAAGGGACGCATATAATGAAATCATGCGTCTTGAAATCCGATCGGTCATACACGGATCACCTCAACATCTCCTACTAAAGTGTTCGTCATAATTTTCAAACGACGAAGATTGGTATCATAATCATTGCTGTAAATTTTTAATGATTCGTTTTTCAATTGATATTTTTCTTCTTCAAAACGTACCGTTCCGTAAAAAGTTGAATGTTCTAACAAAATAGCTACACCTAACGGTACTAGAATTCGCGTGCGGCCAAAACCTTTACGAATAATAATAATATTGTCTTCTTTCGGTAGTAGCGTATTACCTAAATCAATAATGGTGTCCCCAGAAATTAAATCAATATTGATATCATCCCATTCATAGATATTGTTACCAATGCGTTCGTTGGCAAACCAACGGCGTTTAAATCGTTTGCCATTTTTAGGTTCTTTTGCCGCCGTCTCCACCATAATCATTTGTTTTTTTCGCCAAGGTGCTCGCTCAGCTATATCCACGCCTGAAATCTCAAAGCCTTTTAAGCCGATAAAGAGTACGCCAAAAATCAACATAAACCAAACAGCTGTACTGTTCATTGCACCAATGACAATAAAAACAACGCCGAGGACGAATTGAAAGTTGTTAAAATGTGTTTTAGATGCTTTCCTGGAAACATAGGCCACAAGTAAAACGCCAATTGTTAATAAAACAGCTAATCCAGGATTATGTACAATTTGCCATAACGCCAGAATAAAAAGTAATGCTTCTGCGACGATAAAAAAGCGCCAAGGGTTATTCATAGATTTGCCTCCTCCCTCTGTCATTTATTTTACTCGTTTATTTTATTTAATCATAGTGGTTTGCGCCTCAGGTTACCATAGGACTTTAGCCCTAAATGTCTTAGATTGCGAAAGGACAGGCCTTGGAAGCTGCCTGCCCTACTCAATTATTTAGTTTGCTTCAACTTTTGTAATTTTAACTGTCATGTCGCCACCAGGTGTTGCAATAATCACTTGGTCACCTAATTGTTTACCAATTAAGGCTTGCGCAATCGGTGAATCGTTAGAAATTTTACCAGAAAATGGATCGGCTTCGGCACTTCCTACGATTGTGTATTCCTCTTCTTCTCCATCAGGCAATTCTTGGAAAGTAACTGTTTTACCGATGGAAACTTCGTCTTGGTCCACGCCATCATTATCGATGATTTCTGCAAAACGAATCATATTTTCTAACGTTGTAATACGTCCTTCAACGAAAGCTTGTTCATCTTTAGCTGATTCATACTCTGAGTTCTCTGAAAGATCCCCAAAGCTACGAGCGATTTTAATACGCTCTACGATTTCTTTACGTTTAATTGTTTTTAATTCTTCTAGCTCTTGTTCTAATTTTTCTTTTCCTTCAAGAGTCATTGGATATACTTTTTCTACCATGTTAATTCTCCTTTTTCGCTTAACGATACGTAGTTCTTGGTTGGTTATTGAAAAAAATTCCGCTTTCAATCCACAAAAGAGTACCACGCTTTTTCTAAATTGTAAATATAATTATTGAATTTTTGTGATTTTGCTAAATTTTATTTATATAAATTTCTAGTTGCTACGCTTTCCCTCTCTTAAACAGATTACTTTTTGAGTATCTAAAAGCTTGGTGAATCATACAAAATTGATTCACCAAGCTCTTTTATGTTTTCATTTTATTCACTACTTGAATTATTGACATACTGATCTACTAATACTTGATGTTCTTCATATGTTTTTGAGAAGTATACTTTTCCTGTAGAAATATCTGCTACAAAGTATAAATAGTCACTTGGTGTCGGATTCAAGACTGCTTTAATTGACTCCTCACTTGGGCTATCTAATGGTCCTGGTCCATAACCAGTATTTTTATACAAGTTATAAGACGAGTCCACTTCCAAGTCAGCATACGTTACAGTTTCTTTGTGTTCTCCTAGAGCATACAAAATAGAAATATCTGATTGGATCGGCATATCGGCAGCCAAGCGGTTAAAGAATACTTGCGCAATTTGTTTGCGGTCTGCTTCTTTGACTCCTTCTTTTTCAACCAATGAAGCTAACGTTAAGACTTGCTGATTGGTTAAATTCTTTGCATGAATTGTCGGCGTATATTGTTCCATTACTGTGTTCATTTTAGCAATCATTTGTTCGACAAATTCAGGAAGTGTTGCTTTTTTGTAGTAATCATAAGTTGCCGGGAATAAATAGCCTTCTAAGCGATAACGAACACCTTCTGCGGTTGCAGCACTTTCAAGTAAATCAGGATACTTAGCCTTCATTTGATTGAAGAAGTCTTCGTTTTTCATTAATGCAATGAAATCTGCTTTCTTGAAATCCGTATTTTTTTCAATGGCTTCGCCAATTTTATCTATATCGTAGCCTTCAGGAATCGTTACTTTGCCATCTGCGATTTTAGTTGGTTCTGGCGTGCCTCCTTCTTTTAGCATTTCACCAATTTC
The DNA here is from genome assembly GCF_051714505.1 of Enterococcus sp. AZ129. NCBI lineage: Bacteria > Bacillati > Bacillota > Bacilli > Lactobacillales > Enterococcaceae > Enterococcus > Enterococcus sp. AZ129. The sequence goes on from NZ_JBIORY010000001.1 coordinate 2,446,003, forward strand.
ATCGAGTGTCATGCTTGGAGACATTTGATAATAGCCCGCTTGAAAATCTGTTAAGTTTTTAAATTTTACGTAGTAGTTAAAAACCATTCCGCTTTTAATGACGTTGCTTTCTTCTAAAACCGCAGCAATTTGCTTATTAGAAGATCCTTCTGGGATATGCACTTGAACAAGCTTCTTATTGTTCTTATCTAGTGGTTGTAGCCCAGCGTCTACATATTTATAAAAAGTAAACCCAAAGATTGCCATCATTAAAACCAATACAGAAACTACAATTAACACGATACGACCGACTAAACGATCTTCTTTTTTACGTGTTTGTTTTTTTGTATTTGTTGGCTTTTCGTCTGTTTCAATCGGGGTTGGCTCTTCGACTGTCTGTGTTGTCTTGTCTTTCCCACGTCTTCGAGCAGCTCTAGAACCTGCACGTGTTTGTGTTGTGCGGCTCGCTGTTTCTTGTGATTCATCAGATGAAGGTTGGGGAGACCTATCATTTTTTTCAGAGGAATCAGGTTGATCGCCATCATTTCTACCTTTTAAAGACCCAGTTACTTGGTCTCTAAGCGAAGATTTGGGATCTTGGTTATTTTGGTTATCATTAGCCAAAACTAACCCTCCTTACTATTCTATCGTTTATGACTGAAACTATTATACATGAAACCTCTTTAAAATTAAATGTTTTTAATAAAAAGACCGTCATTCCCCGATAAAAAATTCATCATTGACAACGTTTAAAGCCTATGATGGCGCTTTTCTATTGAAACGATAATAAATCTTAAAATCCTCCTAAATTTATCGAAAATCCATTTTTTATTAAGAATTTTGTAGCAAAATAGCACCTAAGTCTTTAGGCGATTGTACTAGGAATGTCGCTCCCGCCTCTTGTAATTCTGTTTCTTCACCAAATCCATACAAGACACCTATACTATCTAAGCCATTTTGTTGAGCACCAAGAATGTCATGATTACGATCACCAACCATGATAATCGCTTCTTTGGTTGGGTCTAATTGAGCTTCCGTTAATGCATACTGAATCACATCTGCTTTTTTAGAACGATGACCGTCCATACTCGCTCCATAGATGCCTGTAAAATAACGATCTAAATCAAAATGAGTAATAATCTTTTTAGCAAATTCTTCTGGCTTGGAAGTCGCAATGTATAACTTTGCTCCCGCTTCCTTTAACCTTGTTAACACTTCTGGAATCCCTGGATACACATGGTTTTCAAACATACCTTTTCTCTGATAATACACTCGATAATGACCCACGGCTTGTTGCGCTGCTTCAGCTGAAGGCGCCATGTGCAAAAACGACTCATATAGAGGCGGCCCTATGAAAGAACGTAACGTCTCCTCGCTAGGAGCTGGCCAGCCTAATTGTTCTGTTGCGTATAAAATAGAACGCATAATGCCGCTACCAGAATCCGTAATTGTGCCATCTAAATCAAATAAAATCGTTTGATACATCTTCACTTCACTACTTTCTAGCATTTTTTGTCTAATTGATTCTTCAAAATAAGATACGCAAAAGAAGCACCTTTTCAGCGCTTCTCTGCCTTTTTATTTATTTTGCTGTAAACGTATCTGGTTTTTTATCTGATTGCTGCATTTCATAGGCAATGGCTTCAACGATTCGGCGGCTAGCTTGACCATCCCCATACGGATTTTGTGCATGCGCCATCGCGTGGTAAGCATCAGAATCAGTCAATAATGTTTTCGCCTCTTGATAGACTACTTGTTCGTCTGTACCAACCAATTTCAATGTTCCTGCCGCTACGCCTTCTGGACGTTCCGTTGTATCTCGTAAAACTAAAACTGGCACACCTAAGGAAGGGGCTTCTTCTTGCACACCGCCAGAATCAGTTAAAATTAAAGAACTTTTTGCTGCAAAATTTTGAAAATCTTTGACGTCCAATGGTTCAATTAAATGCACACGAGCTAATTCACCTAAATGTTCCGCTACTATTTCACGGACTTTGGGATTTTTGTGCATAGGGAAAATGACTTCAATTTCTGGATGTTCCATTACAAGTCGACGAACAGCTTTAAACACATTTGCCATTGGTAGGCCTAAATTTTCACGACGATGCATTGTGATTAGTACAATGCGTTGGTCTGTAGGGATTTTCTCCAATAAATCATTTTGATAGTGGGCATCAACGGTGTACGCCATCGCGTCAATCGCTGTATTGCCAGTCACATAAATATGTTCTTCTGGATGATTTTCTTTGATTAAATTGTCCTTACTTTGAGTGGTTGGGGCAAAATAAATATCAGTTAACACGTCTACCAGTTGACGATTCATTTCTTCCGGAAACGGAGAATATTTTTGCCAGGTCCGCAATCCTGCTTCCACATGTCCCACTGGAATCTGTTGATAAAAAGCAGCCAATGCAGCCGCAAATGACGTGGTTGTATCGCCATGAACCAAGACAATATCCGGCTGTTCTGTCACAAGAACCTCAGTTAATAAATTCAAAACACGACTTGTAATATCTGTTAAGGTTTGCCCATCTTTCATGATATTTAAATCATGATTCGGTGTAATTTGAAAATCTTCTAACACTTGATCCAACATTTGGCGATGTTGCGCTGTTACAACTACTACAGAGTCAAACCCTTGACTTTGCTCTTCTAAAACTTTGATTAAAGGGGCCATTTTGATTGCTTCTGGCCGTGTTCCAAAAACTGTCATTACTTTAATTTTCTTCATCATTTTCCTCCTAATTCTATGTTAGTTTCGGGTATTTTTGTTGGCGAAATTCTTCTGCTCGTTGAACATAATGTAAGGCGTTCGTATGATTACTGGCTATTTCTGCTGCCGTTAACGGACGGATAACCTTCGCAGGTCGACCAAATGCTAAAACATTTGGCGGGATAATTTTGCCTTCCGTCACTAAAGAGCCCGCACCAATCAGGCTGTTTTCTCCAATAATAGCATTATTCAGAATCGTTGACCCCATGCCAATCAAAGCACCATCACCGATTTTACAACCGTGTAACATGCATTGATGGCCCACCGTTACATACTTGCCTACAATTGTCGGGGCATCTTCATCAACATGAATAATCGTGCCATCTTGAATATTACTACCTTCACCAATGGTAATTGTGTTACTGTCACCTCTTAAGACCGACTGAAACCAAATATTACTATCCTTTGCTAGTTGTACGTTTCCATAGACATCTGCACTAGCAGCAATAAAATATTCTTTTTTCAAACTCTGTCACCTCTTTTCATTAAGTATAGACAAGAATTCCTCACTTTCATAGTAAAAAAGACAAGAAAAGAGCGTGGGACAAAAATCACTTTGGATTTTTGCTCCACGCTCAAAAACTGATAAACGGCGGGAACAAAAGCAACTCCTTAGGAAATAAGCCGGAATTCTCCAAAAATTACAGAACAATTTTCGGAAATTCCTTCTTATTTCTCGGAGTTAAACGCTTCTGTCCCGACCTCTTTTTATTCCTCATAGTCGCCTTCTTCAGCAAATTGACTATTGTATAGTTTTTCATAGAAGCCACCTTGTTCCAGCAACTCATGATGCGTACCTTTTTCAATGATTTCTCCTTGTTTCATAACAAGAATTAAATCAGCTTCACGAATAGTTGATAGACGGTGGGCAATAACGAAACTCGTTCGTCCTTCCATAACACGATCCATTGCTTTTTGAATTAAGGCTTCCAAGCGTGTATCGACTGAACTAGTCGCCTCATCTAAAATCAAAATTTTTGGATCAGAAATTACCGCTCGGGCAATGGTCAACAATTGTTTTTGACCAAGGGAAACGTTATCTCCCTCAGAATTGATTTCCATTTCATACCCGTCTGGCATTGTCCGAATGAAGTGATCCACATTGGCCGTTTTCGCTGCATCGACAACTTCATAATCCGTGGCATCTAACTTCCCAAAACGAATGTTATCTGCAATGGTACCTTTATACAACCAAGCATCTTGCAATACCATTCCAAATACAGAACGGACATCACTACGATTCATTTTTTTCGTGTCAATGCCATCAATTTTAATGGCGCCTTCTGTTACATCATAAAAACGCATCAGTAAGTTGATTAAGGTTGTTTTCCCAGCGCCAGTTGGTCCCACAATCGCAACCATTTGGCCCGCATCAACTTTAAAGTTCAAATTACGAATTAACGGTTTTTCTGGGTCATAACTAAAGCTGACATTTTCAAATTCAACAGAGCCTAAAATAGGTTCTGGCAAAGGAACATCTTGTTCGTTAAGTTCTTCTTCTGGTTCATCTAGGATTTCAAAAATCCGCATGGTCGAAGCTGAAGCGCTTTGTAAAGCTGCAGACAACTGCGTAATATTCCCCATTGGTTGGCTAATTTGCCAAATATATTGAATAAACGCTTGTAATTGCCCCACTACGATCACACCAGCAACCACATAGTAACTACCAAGGACAGCTACCCCGATATAGGTCCCATAAGCGGTCATCTGAACCAATGGCAACATTAATCCTGAGATAAAGGATGCTTTGAAACCAAAACCATTTAAACGATGATTAACTTGTTTAAAGCCTTCAAGGGTTTCTTTTTCCCGACCATATAGTTTTAAAACACTGAACCCAGTCATATTTTCTTGAACATAACCATTTAAGTCTCCTAAAGAATTTTGCATTCCTTGGAAATATTTCTGGGAGATTTTAACAATTGTTCTTGAAATAATCAGAGACAACGGAATCATAATTACTGAAAAAATCGCCATCAGCGGATTGATTAAGAACATCATCACTACCGCCATCACAATACCTAGGACTGCCGAAACAATATTAATAAAACTTTGTTGCATCGCATTGCTGACAGCATCCACATCGTTCGTCACCCGTGACAAAATATTTCCTTGTTGGTTCTTATCAAAATAAGAAACTGGCAAACGATTGATTTTTTCTTCAATATCGCGACGTAAATCGCGCATGGATTGTTGAACGACATTCGTCATTAAAAAGCCTGACAAAAATTGTGCCACACAATAACCTGTTCCCACAACTAAAATCCAAATTAAACATTGGATTACATAATCAAAATTAATGGATTCGCCAGCCGCAATATTACGGCTAATTTCTGTCGTTGGTAATCCAGTCAAATAAGGCAACGCTGCATTAAAGGCAACGGTTAATATTGTAAATAAAATAACTAAATAAAACGTCATTCGGTACGGTTTAATATAGCGACCGATTCGTTTCATAGAAGAAAAGGCGTGTTTCATGCTAATTCCTCCTCTGACAATTGAGAAGCCGCAATATCATAGTAAATTGGACAAGTCTCAAGTAATTCACGATGTGTGCCAATTCCGACCACGTCGCCTTCGTTTAAAACAACAATGCGGTCCGCATGCATAATTGTTCCAACACGTTGTGCCACAATTAAAACAGTGGATTCTGTTGTTTCTTTTTTCAGACGCGCTCGTAAATTTGCATCTGTTTGATAATCTAACGCAGAGAAACTATCATCAAATATATAAATTTCCGGATTGCGAATAATCGCCCGTGCGATAGCTAAACGTTGTTTTTGACCACCAGAAAAGTTCGTGCCACCTTCTGAAAGAGGTTCATCATAGCCTTGCGGTTTTTGTGAAACAAATTCTGTAGCTTGAGCAATGTCAATTGCTCGTTCCATTTCTTCTAACGTCGCATCTTCCTTACCGTAGCGAAGATTATCAGCAATTGTACCAGTAAAAAGTAACGCTTTTTGTGGAATATAGCCAATCTTATTGCGTAATGCACTAAGTTGGTACTCTTTTACGTTCACTCCATCGATTAAAATTTCACCTTCTGATACATCATAAAACCGTGGAATCAATTGAATTAATGTTGATTTCCCACTACCTGTGCTCCCAATAAAGGCCACTGTTTCACCAGGTGACGCCTTAAAACTTACATTGCGGATGACTGGGCTTTCCGCATGTCCAGGATAGGCAAAGGTTACATTTTTAAACTCTAGATAGCCTTTAGTAGCTGTTTCTGTTACGCCTTTTTCTTCACGAATAGCTGGTTCCATGTCTAAGGCTTCTTGAATCCGTGAAGCCGAAACCGCAGCCCGCGGATACATCATAAAGACACTGGCAAATAACATAAACGAGAACAGCGCATGGAAAATATATTCAATAAAAGCTATTAAATTCCCAACTTCTAAATCCCCGTGGCTGATTTGAACAGTCCCGCTCCAAATGATTAAGACCATCACAATATTAAATAAGAAAAAGAAGCCTGGTTGGGCTGCTGCCATTAAACGAAACAGACTTTTTGAACTTTTAGTATAAGTTTCATTGACTTTATTAAAACGAGATTCTTCAAATTTTTCATTAACAAATGCGCGTATTACCCGCAATCCAGAAAGATTTTCTCTTAAAATCCCGTTGATTCCATCTAAGTTCTTTTGTTGCTTTTTAGATAACGGTTCTGACAAACGAGCAATCCCGACAACTGCTAGCAGCAGAAAAGGCAAGGCACCTAAAACGTACATTCCTAACGACGGACTCGTTCGCATCACCATGTAAAGACTGGCAATAAACATCACTGGCGTCATAAAGCCAAGACGTAAAATATTTCCCATGAAGAGCATAATTTGGTATGCATCATTGGTCGTTCGCGTAATTAAGGAAGAAACCCCAATACTTTCATATTCACTGTGTGAGAAAGTTTGAATCTTTTCAAATAAATCATCACGAATATCACGAACAATGTTTGTTGTAATTCTGGCACCAAAGTACCCTAGCAAAATATTCATTGCGACACCAATAATCGTAATTACAACCATCCAAATCCCTTGCTGATAAATATAGTCCATATCTCTAGGAATAATTCCTTTGTCAATCATTCGTGCTAAAATGGTCGGCAAGCCTAATTCAATCAAAATAAAACCAAACACACAAATAAAATCAGCAAAAAGTAATTTTTTATAACGCATTGTGTAACGCCACATTAACTTCAATTAATCATCTCCTTCTTATCTTACTTTAAATTTTCTAGTACTCCCACTGTATCAAAAAGAAATCGGTAATACAAGCTGTCTGGCTAGAAAAAACAGCCTTTCTCTTTCTATCCTTTCTCTTTTTGATTTTCTAAAAAATAGATAATTTTAATGATTTACTTATACGATTAAAATTGCTACTTCCTTTTGATTGTGCCATAATTGGGAAAAACTGAAAGGACCCTTTGAATGAAAAAATTATTCTTCATTTTTCTCGGTTCCTGTACGTTTGCTTTAGGCACGTTAGGAATCTTTTTGCCGCTTTTACCCACCACTGGTTTTTATTTATTAACGGCCTTTTTTTGGATGCGTAGTTCAGATAAACTTTATAACAAATTTTTAGCTTCTTCTTATTATCAAAAATATATCCAAGAAGCCTTCTTTGAGAAAAAAATTACTCGTAAAGGTAAATGGAAACTATTTATTTCCATGTTTCTTTTATTTGCCATTCCGTGTTTAATTGTCCGAAATACGTTGATGACTACGACTTTAGCGATTGTTTATTTAGCCCACGTGATTGGCTTAAGTTGGTATTGGCGTCCTAAAAAAAAGGCACTCGAACTTGATCAAGAATAAGGCGAAACAAGAAATTTGTTTTTTTTTAAAGTCCAGTGAGTGTTTCTATACTTCCTTATCATTCTATGATAAAATAAGCTTAATTGTTGTTATTCACAACACACGGGACGGTTGAAAAAGAACACATAAAATCAAATACCCAGAATGAAGCAAAGTCGAGGCTTCATTTCATCATTAACAGATGTTTTTGATGAGCATTCTTTTTTAGGTGATCAGCACCTCGTTTTGTTGTGTTTAATTTTCTGTCTTAAAATGAAAAAAACTATAAATTGCTACTATTAGTAGCTGAAGGAGAAATGAATCGATGATTTACAAAGTATACTATCAAGAAACAAAAATCAGAAACCCAAAAAGAGAAGACACAAAATCTCTTTACATGGAAGCCGATAGCGATGTAATCGTGCGCCAATTAGTTGAAGAAAATACCCCATACAATATTGAATACGTTCAATTATTAGACGAAAAACATCTTGCTTACGAGCAAGAACATGCGGACTTCACTCTAACGGAGTTTTAACATGAAAGTAAACATAAAAAATAACGAAACTGGCGTTTTTGCAATCGGTGGTTTAGGCGAAATTGGAAAAAACACATATGGGGTACAATTCCAAGATGAAATTATCATTATTGATGCTGGGATCAAATTCCCAGAAGATGATTTACTTGGGATTGACTACGTGATTCCAGATTATAGCTACATCGTTCAAAATTTGCATAAAGTCAAAGCACTCGTTATTACCCACGGTCACGAAGACCATATTGGTGGCGTCCCTTATCTTTTACGTCAAGCGAATATCCCAATCTATGCAGGACCACTAGCCTTGGCTTTAATTACCAACAAACTAGATGAACATGGTTTATTGCGAGAAGCGGAATTACACGAAATTAATGAAGATACGGTGATTCGTTTTAGAAAAACAGCGATTAGCTTTTTCCGGACGACTCACAGTATTCCTGATGCCTTGGGCGTTGTGGTTAAAACGCCTTCTGGTAACATTGTCGCAACAGGTGACTTTAAGTTTGACTTTACACCCGTTGGTGAGCCGGCCAACTTACACAGAATGGCGAAATTAGGTGAAGAAGGCGTCCTTTGTCTTCTTTCAGACAGTACCAATGCTGAAATACCCACCTTTACAAAATCCGAAAAAACAATTGGGACCTCTATTTTAAAAATCTTTGAAAAAATTGATGGTCGGATTATCTTTGCCAGTTTTGCTTCAAACATTTTCCGTTTACAACAAGCTGCTGATGCAGCCGTGAAAACCGGTCGCAAAATTGCTGTTTTTGGTCGTAGCATGGAAAATGCCATTGTCAATGGCGAACGCTTAGGCTACATCAAAGTGCCAAAAGGAACGTTTGTCGATGCGGCGGAACTGAATCAATTGCCAGCAAATGAAACAATGATTTTATGTACTGGCTCTCAAGGAGAACCTATGGCCGCGCTTAGTCGGATTGCTAACGGTACACATCGCCAAATTAGTATTCAACCAGGCGATACGGTTGTTTTCTCAAGTTCACCAATTCCTGGGAATACGACAAGCGTTAACCGTTTAATCAACTTATTATCTGAAGCCGGTGCAGAAGTTATCCACGGAAAAATCAATAATATCCATACTTCTGGTCACGGTGGACAAGAAGAGCAAAAATTAATGCTTCGTTTGATGAAGCCTAAATATTTCATGCCTGTTCATGGTGAATTTAGAATGTTAAAAATCCATGCTTCGCTCGCTCAAGATACAGGGGTTCCTGAAGAAAATTGCTTTATCATGGGCAACGGCGATGTCTTAGCTTTAACGGCTGATAGCGCACGTCCTGCTGGTCACTTCAACGCTAATGACGTGTACGTTGATGGAAATGGTGTCGGTGATATCGGGAATGTTGTTTTACGGGATCGTCGTATCTTATCTGAAGAAGGTTTAGTTTTAGCGGTAGCAACGGTTGATATTAAAAATAAAGAAATTATGGCTGGTCCAGACATTCTTTCCCGTGGTTTTGTCTACATGCGTGAGTCTGGTGATATGATTCATGAAGGCCAACGTCTTTTATTCAATGCTCTACGTGAAGCAATGAAAGATAAAAACTGTACCGAAGCAAAATTAGGCGAAGCCATGACGACCGCTTTACAGCCTTTCTTGTTTGAACAAACAGAACGTCATCCAATGATTCTGCCAATGATTATGACTGCCACAGTTAGTGATCAATAAAGCTCTCATTTAATAGAGAAGAAAAATGTTTGTCCATTTTTCTTCTCTATTTTTTCTAACAAAAAAACACCTAACATGCGTTAGGTGTTTTTGGATTATTTTTTATTAGTTTTTTTCTACGTTAACTGCTTGAGGGCCACGGTCTGAATCTTCAACATCAAAAGTCACTGCTTGACCTTCTTCTAAAGTTTTGAAACCATCACCTTGGATAGCTGAGAAGTGTACGAATACGTCGCTTCCGTCTTCGCGTGAGATAAACCCAAAACCTTTTTCTGCGTTAAACCATTTTACTGTTCCTTGTTCCATTCTTTTGTTCCTCCTCGTGCATTTGCACATAAATAGTCGTAACTTTGCTCGCTTCCAATAGAATATTTAAAAAAATTTAAAAAGTCTACATAATTCCAAACAAGATTACCCTTTCATTTTACACGTGATAAAATATTTTTGCAAGAATTGTCCTCATTCTGAAGCAAAAAAATTCTCTTCTCTCAAACTAATGTATCCGCTATCACCAACAATAATATGATCCAACAATTGAATCCCCATCATTTCGCCACATTCTTCCATTCGTTTAGTAAATTGAATATCTTGTGGTGACGGTGTCGGATTGCCAGATGGATGATTATGAGCTAATAGTATGCGAGCAGAAGAATATTTAACCGCTTCCCGAAAAATTTCGCGTGGATGAGCAATACTTTGATTCAGTGATCCTTTGAAAATCGTTTTCTGTTGGATAATGTCATTCTTGGTATTCAAGTAAATACAAATTAAATGTTCTTGTTGCAGCCCCTTCATCTCTTGGAGTAATCGTTGAGCGACTTGTTGACTGGACGTAACTTTGCCAAATTTGATTTGACTACTTTGATAAATTCGACACCCCAATTCAATGGCCGCACGTAATTCAATGGCTTTCACTTGGCCAATGCCTTTAATAGCCATTAACTCGTTCAACGTAGCTTGCTGCAAATAAGAAAGTTGCTTAAACTGTTTTAATAGCGTTGCGGCAACAGTCATCACGTCTGCTTCTTTTGAGCCAGTTCGTAACAGAATCGCCAACAACTCTTGATTCGATAATGCTTTTTCTCCTATCGCTAAGAGCCGTTCTCGTGGTAAACAATCACTCGGCATCTCGCGAATAAACAGATCCGATACTTGCATAAAAAAACCTCCTTTGCTAGTCATTAATAAACTACGCAAAGGAGTGTTGTTTTTATTATTTTAAATAATGTGGCGCTTGATGTAAACTCTCCAAGACATGTAATGTTTTCTCTTGGATAACTTCAGTTGGTTGCAATAAATCAGGTACCATGATCACTGGAATGCCCGCACTATGAGCCGCACTTACCCCATGAAATGAGTCTTCGAAAATCAAGGTTTTCGGGGCTTCTGTTCCTAAAAGTTGACGAGCTTTTTGAAAAATTTCTGGGTCCGGTTTTGCTCGTTTAACATCCTCTGCTGAAACGATCCCTACAAAACGATCCTGAATCCCAGCATGGCTTAATAACATTTCAATTGCTGGACGGACGTTACTTGAAGCAACTAATCGAGGAATTTTTTGATCATCTAAAAAGTCGAGGAATTCCACCACCCCTGGTTTTAAAGGGACGTTACCAGATTGAAACTCTTGCAAGGTATCATCATAAGAACGGCGGATAAATTCTTCCACTGTGTCGTGACCATAAGATGCATAAATACGTCGGTAATTCTCTTGTACTTCTTCATCGGAAATCCCAACATAGTCTAAATAGACTTCTTTACTATATGGTAACCCCATTGCATCTGCTACTTTTTGAGTAGATGTATAGTAAATCAACTCCGTATCAAAAAGCAACCCATCCATATCAAAAATTACGCCATCAAATTTCTTCATCATTTCCTCCTATAGTTAAAAGTAATTCTCTTACTTGAGAAACAAAATATAATGAACCTGTTACTAATAATAAATCATCTGTCGACATTTTTTCTAAAATTTCGCCTAAGCCAAATTGCCATAAAGACACAATTTCTGTTAAATCGTCTTCATATTTTTCCATTTCTGTAAGTGCAATAGCTTTAGGGTAATCAAAGCTAGTTAAGTAAAGATGCGCATTCGGTACTTGCTTTAAGTCCTGAATCATCTCATCCACGTCTTTAGTTGCTAAAGCTGAAAATAAAATATGAATCGTGTGTTGTGGAAACTCTTTGCGCAAGTTTTCAACTAAGCGTTTTACTGCATGATCATTGTGGGCACCATCTAAAACAATCAACGGTTCATCACTAAGACGTTCCATTCGAGCTGGCCATTGCGCTTTAGCTAACCCTTGAGTAATGTCTCGTTCTTTAAACGGCAAATGTTGTAGTTGGCAATACTTGTCAAATAATTGAATAGCTACCGCCGCGTTTTCTACTTGGTGACGCCCCAACAAGGGAACTTTAATTTTTGTCAGTTTGCCCATTTCTCCATAGAAATTAAATACTTCCCCCCATTGTGTATCAGGATGTAGATATTCCACTTGATACTCTTTGCCAAAACGAAAAATTGGACTCTGTTTTTCTTGTGCGACTTTTTCAATGACTGCTAGCGCATCAGCACAAATATTGCCTGTTACTACTGGGACTTTTTCTTTAATAATACCCGCTTTTTGATAGGCAATTTCAGCAATTGTTTCACCTAAAATTTCTGTGTGATCCTTCCCAATTGTCGTAATTCCCGTCAATAATGGCTTCACGACATTGGTGCTATCAAGTAATCCACCTAAGCCAACTTCAACAACTGCGATATCCACTTGTTCATTCACGAAATAGTCCAAGGCCATTCCTGTCAATGTTTCGAATTCTGTAATTCCAGCCACTTCAGTGATTTGGTCTAATTCTTTAATGATTGGTTGATACTTTTCCACATAGGTAATCAATTGTTCGTCTGAAATTGGTTGACCATTTATCGCAATTCTTTCATTAAATGATTCAATATAAGGAGAGGTAAAGGTTCCGACTTTCAAGCCCATTTCTTCTAATAGACAGCGTAAATATGTCACGGTTGAGCCTTTACCATTGGTTCCTGCGATATGAATCGTTGGCACTTTGTTTTCTGGATGATCAATTTTTTCTAATAACGCATTGATCCGATCCAAACCAGGTCTTGAACCAAAGGGTAACCGGCTATGAATCCATTCAATGGCTTCTTCTATTGTTAATTGCATCTTGTCCAACTCCTTGTCTTCTTCTACATTATAACTAAGTTAGGTGACTTTTTCACTAATAACCAATTGAAACTTTTTCTTGAAAACTTTTTGCATTTTTCATAATTTTGCGTTATTAGCGGATACATTAATGAACTTATGGTAAACTAACATTCTGGATGGTTCATTCTAGCCAGCCAATTAAAAACTATTTTTAGAGCGTTCAACACGCTTATTCATGATTTTTTTATAAAGGTGGACTTATTTTGATGAAAAACAAATCGAAGCTTTTATGGTTAGGAAGTTTTTTCTTGCCGTTTTTACTTCTGTTGCTTGTATGGATGACATTACAACTTGCGCCTTTTGGTGACAACAACTTATTAGTTAGTGATTTAGGCACACAATACATGCCTTTCTTGAGTTTTTTAAAACGCTCTTTTCACGAGGGAATAACTACATTCTACTCTTTTTCCAATGAGATTGGTGAATCGATTGTTCCTTTGGCAGCCTATTACTTACTGAGCCCTTTTAATGTGTTGGCTTTCTTTTTTCCTTATGAACAATTACCTATAGCAATTTTATGGATTATTACCTTAAAACTTGCCTTGATGGGCACTACGATGTTTAGCTATTTAAAATACACCTATCAAAAAGTTGATGGCACCACGTTACTTTTTTCAACGTCCTATAGTTTCTGTGGCTTTGTCACCGTCTATAGCCAAAACTTTATGTGGTTGGATGCACTGATTCTATTCCCGCTTATCTTATTGGGACTCCAACGTTTATGGGATCAACGCAAATGGGGCTTATACAGTATCACCCTATTTTTAGCGATTGTGACGAATTACTACATGGGTTATATGATTTGTCTCTTTGCTGTTTTGTACAGTATCTATTGGTTCTTTAAAAAGAATACCCAAGCCCATGCTATTCGGCAATTTTTTAAACAAAGTCCGTTATTCATCCTCGTTTCTTTTTTAACAGGAACCGCAACTAGTTTTTTATTATTACCTGCAGCAGAAGGGATGCTCTATACAAAAAAAGCAGATTTTGATGTCTCGACGTTCTTTTTAACGCCTAAGTTCAACACTTCGTTCTTCTCGCAATTAGGCTTAGGTTCTATTAATTATGAGTTGCGTTTAGACCATTTACCAACCGTTTTTGCTGGATTATTTGTGACACTCCTCTGTGTTGCCTATTTTCAAACGAAACAAATTGCGTTAAAAGAAAGAATAGCTTCAGCAATTCTTTTATTCATTCTCTTTTTAAGCTTTTGGTTAGAAGCCTTTAATACTGTGTGGCACATGTTTCAAAGCCCAGCTGGGTTCCCTTACCGAAATGTCTTTATCTTTAGCTTTTTATTGATTGTCTTTGCCTATGAAGTTTGGCTTAAAAAAGTGACCATTCCTTGGACCGCACCTATTATTTTTAGTCTGCTGTTAGTCATTGGCTACGGATCTTTGTATTATGGTCCACAAAAGAATCTCTTAATTTCGATCAATTATTTATGGCTAAGTTTACTTTTTATTTGGTTGATTTTCGTTTGCTTGCGTTTAGCACACAAAAAGGCCTTAAAAAATTATGTAGTCGTGGCTTTATTCTTACTGGTCAGCACAGAATTAACAACGAATTTCTGGATTTCTTTTAAACACATGCCCTTTGGTAGCCAAGCAACATTTGCCCAAGATTACCGAAAACACAGCCAATTAATCGATGAAAAAATGGCCTCAGCACCAGAACTTTATCGCATGAAACAAGTCATTCCTTCCAAAGAAACAGGGTTCCGTGAAATCAATAACGGCTACAATAATCCTTTACTTTATGGCTATGCTGGCGTTTCTAGCTATACTTCGACTTTAACTGCCACTACCCAAGACACATTAAGTGCGCTAGGTTTATATCGAAAAAATGATCGCCGGATTGCCTATGTGGATAATTCACAACTAACCAATTTACTTTTAAATGTGAAATATGACTTTTTACCAATTGAAAAACCTACGAGTGAAAAATTGCTAAAAACAGTTGGTTCCACGAAAATCATGGAAAATGATGAAGCGATCGGTATGGGCTTTTTGGCGCCAACCGCATTAACCAAGTTAAAATTAGCAAAAAATAATCCTTTAGATGCCCAAGAAGAACTCCTGCAAACGCTCGTGCCGACGGATAAACCTTACTTTAAAACAGCTTCGTTGATAAATGAACCTCATCATACCAACGAAACAATTGAAGCAACCTTTAAAGTGAATAGTACTGGTGACTTGCATCTTTATATTCCGAATTTAAAATGGAAAAAAGTTACACAATTGAAGGTAAACCAACAAGTTATCTCGACGCCGATTTATATTGCAACCAATCAACTGTTCAATTTAGGGCATTTTGAAAAAGGAACTACCGTGACCCTGTCACTAACTGCTGAACAAGTGGTTGATTTAAGCAATTGGCAACTTCAAACTTTAGACCAAACAGCCTTTAATCGTGCGGTTGACAAATTACGCCAACAAGCTCTTCACGTGAATGCAACTAAAAAAGGCCATTTAAATGGCGCACTGAATGTACCTGGAAATGATACTCAGTTACTGTATACGTCCATTCCTTATGACCAAGATTGGCAAGTCAAATCGTCGCTACAAAAAGAACCCTTAAAAACACAACGCATTCTAGGTGGCTTTTTAGCTGTTGAAGTCCCAGCTGGCAAACAGCAGTTAACCTTTGCCTATCATCCAAGAATGATTTATCTCGGCACTGCCGTCAGCGGAACGATTTTACTGGGAACGGCTGGTTATCTTGGCTTTAAAAAATACCGTCGAAAACGTCAGGAGGCCACTCATGACTAATCAGAAAAAATTTTTAAATGGACTCATTCGGTGGTTACCCCTAGTTGGACTGGTGCTTTTCTTCGGCTTAATTTTATGGGGATATTCCAGAGGAATTTTTCATTCTGTTGCTTCCTTGCAAGCTTTTATTAAACAGTTTGGTAACTATGCGGTTCTGTGTTTTATTCTTTTACAAATCGTCCAAGTGATTATTCCTATTCTACCTGGAGGAATCTCTTCTGTTGCAGGAATGTTGATGTTTGGCAATTTGCAAGGCCTTTTGTATAGCTATCTTGGATTGATTATTGGTGAGTTTATTGGCTTTTTACTGGTTCGTTACTATGGACGTAGCTTTGTAAAAATAATCCTTTCACCCAATAAATACAAAAAATTTGAAGAGATTTTGGACAAAAATGAACACAATGTCAAAAAGCTCTTAATCTTTACTATGTTAGTCCCCTTCGCTCCAGATGATATTGTTTGTTTAGTGGCGGGAATTACAGATATTTCTTTAAAAGAATTCATGAAAATTGTTCTTTTATTGAAATTCTGGTCTGTGGCTACTTACAGCTACTTAATGTTGTATTTGTTTCAATTATTTGGCAAATTATAACAAAAAGACAACAAAACCAACTTTTGGTTTTGTTGTCTTTTCTTTTTTAGATTGAACGTAATTGGGCAATCCGTTCTTTGACAGCCTCTTGTTTTTCAAGGTAGTCTTTTTCTTTTGCACGTTCTGCTTCCACGACCTCATCTGGTGCATTTGACACAAAACGTTCATTTGAAAGTTTGCCTTGCACACGTTTGACTTCTTTTGTCCATTTGTCTAATTCTTTTTCTAAGCGAGCAATTTCTTCCTCGATATTAATCAACCCAGCTAATGGTAGGAATAGTTCTGCGCCTGTTAAAACAGCGGACATGGCTAATTCTGGTGCTTCTATTTCACGGCTGATGACTAATTCCTCTGGATTACAGAAGCGTTCTAAGTAGCTAGTATTAGCTGTTAAAAATTCTTCTACTTCTGTATCGTTTGTTTTAATTAACAAAGTAATTGGTTTAGAAAGTGGTGTATTCACTTCTGCTCGAATATTCCGAACCGAACGAATAACTTCTTTCAGAACTTCCATTCCTCGAGCTGCTGCTTCATCGTTAAATTCTTCATGCACAACTGGGTACTCTGCCACAACCAATGACTCACCTTGATGCGGAATTTTTTCCCAAATTTCTTCTGTTACAAACGGCATAATTGGATGCAATAAGCGTAAGATTTGATCTAACGTGTACACCAAGATGCTCCGTGTTGTTTGTTTAGCTGCTTCATTGTCTCCGTAAAGAATTTCTTTACTCATTTCAATATACCAATCACAGAAATCATCCCAGATGAAGTTGTATAATTGGCGACCCGCTTCACCGAATTCAAAACGATCAAATAATTCTGTCACACGGGCGACCGTTTCGTTTAAGCGCGTTAAAATCCAACGATCAGCGACAGTCTTTTCACCACTAAAGTCAATATCTGCAGCAGTCATACCTTCTACATTCATGATAACGAAGCGACTTGCATTCCAGATCTTATTGATAAAGTTCCAAGAAGCATCCATTTTTTCATAACTAAAACGAACATCTTGACCTGGAGCTGAACCATTTGATAAGAACCAACGCAATGCATCTGCGCCATATTTTTCGATGACATCCATTGGATCAATCCCATTCCCCAATGATTTACTCATTTTGCGTCCTTGCTCATCACGAATTAAGCCGTGAATTAAGACATTTTGGAAGGGACGTTCACCTGTAAACTCTAAGCTTTGGAAAATCATACGACTTACCCAGAAGAAGATGATGTCATAGCCAGTAACTAATGTGCTTGTTGGGAAGTAACGTTGATAATCTTCGCTTGCTTCATCTGGCCAACCCATCGTTGAAAATGGCCATAATGCAGAACTAAACCATGTATCTAAGACGTCACTATCTTGAACCCAGTTTTCACTGTCGGCTGGCTCTTCCATCCCAACATACATCTCGCCCGTTTCTTTGTGATACCAAGCAGGAATTTGATGGCCCCACCATAATTGTCGCGAAATAACCCAGTCATGTACATTTTCCATCCAACGTAAAAATGTTTGATTGAAGCGTGGTGGATAAAATTCAACAGCGTCTTCTGTTTCTTGATTTTTCATTGCTTTTTCAGCTAATGGTCCCATTTTTACAAACCATTGGGTCGATAAACGAGGTTCCACGACAACGCCTGTTCGTTCTGAATGGCCCACGCTGTGATTCATTGTTTCGATCTTAATTAAGCGACCTAGTTCTTTCAAGTCAGAGACAATCGCTTTACGTGCGGCAAAACGATCCATTCCTTCGTATTTTCCAGCCAGTTCATTCATCGTGCCGTCTTCGTTCATAACATTTACTCGAGGTAAGTCATGACGATTACCGACTTCAAAGTCATTTGGATCATGGGCAGGTGTGATTTTTACAACCCCTGTTCCAAATTCCATATCTACATAGTCATCTGCAATAATTGGAATTTCTTTATCTACTAATGGCAAGACAACTGTCTTACCAATAAGTTCTTGATACCGTTCATCTTCTGGATGGACCGCAATCGCCGTATCTCCCAACATTGTTTCAGGACGCGTTGTCGCAATTTCAACAACGCCAGAACCATCTGATAATGGGTAGCTCATGTGGTAAAAAGCTCCTTCAATATCTTTATGGATTACTTCAATATCAGACAATGCTGTTTTCGCTTTTGGATCCCAGTTAATGATATATTCACCACGGTAAATCAAATCTTTCTCGTAAAGAGAGACAAACACTTTACGAACGGCCTCAGATAGCCCTTCATCTAAAGTAAAACGTTCACGGCTGTAATCTAAAGAAAGACCCATTTTTGCCCACTGTTCACGAATGTGAGAAGCATATTCTTCTTTCCATTCCCACACTTGATCAACAAATTTTTCACGACCTAAGTCGTAACGTGAAATTCCTTGTTGTGCTAGTTTCTCTTCTACTTTTGCTTGCGTGGCAATTCCGGCATGGTCCATTCCTGGCAGCCATAACGTATCAAAGCCTTGCATTCTTTTTTGGCGGATAATCATATCTTGTAATGTTGTATCCCAAGCATGCCCTAAGTGTAGCTTCCCTGTTACATTAGGTGGTGGAATAACAATTGAATAGGGCTTCGCTTTTTTGTCGCCACTTGGTTTAAATAAATCTTGATCTAGCCATTTTTGATAACGGCCAGCTTCGATTTCTGTCGGTTGATATTTCGTTGGTAAGTTTTTTTCTTCTGACATTTTTTCCCCTTCTTTCTTAAAATACGCGATTTGGAGCGGTAATTATTTTACAAATGAGTTTTTTTGGCTAAACACTAAAATACGCCCTAAAATACTTTCGTATTTTAGGGCGTAGATTCATCTTATTTACGCGGTACCACCTAAATTGCATTTGAATTGAATTCATTCAAATGCCACTCATTCGTGAGATAACGTTCACGAAACGAATCGTTCTACTAACGTACTGTGTTCAAACCATTGACTCACAAGCTACCTTCTCACTGGTTGTGTAAAAGTCTTGCACCTGAACGACTTTTTCTCTAAAACGACACCAATGATACTCCTCTTGTTCGCTGTCTTTGCTTCATTCTACAATGAAGCGCAAGCAAAGTCAATTTGTAATCTAGAGGGATTACACTTTTTTTGCAGCTTCTAACGCTTGTTGATAATCGGGTTCCGACGAAACTTCTGAGACGATTTCTTCATAAACTAACGTTCCTTCTGGGTCAATCACAAAAATAGCACGTGCTAAACGGCCCATTTCTGGAATATACAAACCATAAGCTGCACCAAATGAGTCTTCAGTATCATGAAGCATTTCCATTTCGACACCCTCAGCGGCACACCAATTTGCTTGTTCTTCAACTGTGTTATTGGAAATCGTGATAATCTGAACACCGTCTAATTTCGCCGCTTCTTGATTGAAACGTTTCGTTTGCAGTGAACAAACACGTGTGTCGATATCAGGAACCACACTAATTAAAACCGTTTTACCTTTATAATCTGCCAAGTTGATTTCTTGGTTGTTTAAATTTTTCAAAGAAAAGACGGGGGCTTTTGTGCCAACTTCGGGCTGTTCACCTGTCAATTCTAATACGTGCCCTTTTCTTGTAACATTCATTCTGAAATCCTCCTTTTCCACTTTCAATAATAAGTATAGTAGAGGATTTTTATGAAGACA
Organism: Enterococcus sp. AZ129; assembly: GCF_051714505.1. NCBI lineage: Bacteria > Bacillati > Bacillota > Bacilli > Lactobacillales > Enterococcaceae > Enterococcus > Enterococcus sp. AZ129. Next base: position 2,465,989 of record NZ_JBIORY010000001.1, read on the forward strand.
ATTTTATTGCTTTGGGCTATTTGCTAGTGAAAAAGTTTCATTAAAATAAATCAGTGTTTGCAGTTCCGTTGTTAAATCAATATACTGCACACTAACGTTGGCTGGCACACTGACACGGTCTGGCGCAAAATTTAAAATCGCAGTCACACCCGCTTGAACAATTTTGTCGATGGCTTTTTGGGCATGGTGACTTGGTACTGTAGAAATGGCTACCGTGACCCCTTCTTGTCGAACGAATGCTTCTAACTCAGACATATCATGAACTAATAATCCATTAATCGTGGTGCCAACTAAAGCCGAATCATTATCAAAAGCACAGACAATATTCAAATTCTCGTTGCGTCTAAAATTATTTTTTAATAATGCCTTGCCTAAATTGCCACAACCAATCAGAGCAATTCTTTTTTCTTCTTGCGTATTTAAAATATTACTAAATACCTCAATTAAATACGGCACATCGTAACCATAACCGCTTCGGCCCAGTTCACCAACGTGGGAAAAATCACGCCGAATCGTTGCAGAAGGAATCTGGATCATTTCACTAAACTCTCGTGATTTAATGCGTTTAACACCAGAATCCCCTAACATTTTTAAATAACGTAAATAAACCGGCAAACGTTTTGCCGTTGCTTTAGGCATTTTTTTCTCCATCCTCTGTCCTCCTTGTTACCTACTTCACATATTCAGTTTATCACGGTTCCCCTCTCCGAGCAACTTGTTTGTGAAATAAGTACAAAATAAATACAGTGACGTCTAAGCGACCGTCACTGTATTTATTTCTTATAGGAAATCTGCAAATTCGTCTTCTTGTTTATCTTTCGCTGTTTCTGCTGAAATCTCTGTAATTTTGAGTCCTTCTAAGGCCCGAGCCATTAAACCTTCCAAGTCTAAGCGCGCTTCATACTCTTGCGCTTTATCCAAGCGAGGTCGTGTTTTCGGTTGCGGTGGCGCAAAAATTGTACAACAATCTTCGAAGGGTTGGATGGCTAATTCAAACGTGTCAATTTTTTCGGCAATTTCGATAATTTCTGTCTTATCCATTGAAACAACGGGTCGAATTATCGGTGTTGAGGTAACCTCATTAATTGCTACCATACTTTGAAGTGTTTGCGAAGCCACTTGTCCTAACGATTCACCATTAATAATGACTAAACCTTTCCGCATTTCACGAATTGCATCTGTTAAGCGTAACATTAAACGTCGTGTAATGGTCATTAAGTAGCCTTGGGGAACAACTCGTTTTATTTCTTCTTGAATTTCTGTAAAGGGCACTTCAATAAATTGAATAGTTCCTACATAAGGGACTAATTTTTCAGCTAAATCTTTAGCCTTTTGTAACGCTTGTTCACTTGTATAAGGTGGACTAGCAAAATGGACAGCTTCCACTTCCACGCCACGTTTCATAGCTAAATAACCAGCAACTGGTGAATCAATGCCTCCTGACAACATCAACATACCACGACCACTGGTGCCCACTGGCAATCCACCCGCACCGCGAATCGTTTCATAAGATAAATACGCCGCATCTTTACGAATTTCAATTCTTAAGTTAATATCAGGCTTTTTCATTTGTACTTGAATTTCCGGAATGGCTTCAATAACGGCCCCACCTAATTCTTGATTCAAGCCATTTGAATCAAGTTCAAATGAATGGTCCGAGCGTTTAGCAGTAATTTTAAACGTCTTACCTGGCGTATAAACTTCCCGAACAACCTCTTGAACCATTGCACGAATCGCTGGCATTTCTTTTTCAATACGAATACTTGGCGAAAAATTTTGAATTCCAAACACTTTACTTAGTTTCGGAATCACTTCTTCACTATCTTCCCCATTTAATAAAATATGCATTCTATCTCGATCTGCATGGATTTTCAATGCTGGAAAATCAGCTAACGCACGTTTCACATTTTGTGCTAACTGCATGATAAACGTTTTACGATTTTTTCCTTTAGTTGATAATTCGCCATAGCGAACCATAATTTCTGTATACTTCACTCAATTAATTCCTCTCTGTTCCTGTATCTTCACAGGTCAATGTCTTTGCAAATTATACATCAAATAAGGGGCGTTTTTCTAGTGCTTAGTCGAAAAAAATAGTTGATTCATAAGTTCATTGTCTTATGAATCAACTATTTGATAACTTTCTCTCTTGCTTATTGCGCATTCAGGATCCACATGAATCCGACAAAAACAAAGAACAAGCCATACATAATTGGCGAAACTTCTTTCCCGCGTTTTGCCGCAATCATTGTAATTGGATAGAAGATAAAGCCTAAGGCAATCCCATCTGAAATGCTGTATGTCAATGGCATTCCTAACAAGATTAAGAAGGAAGGAATCGCAATTTCCATCTCGTTCCATTTAATTTTGCTTAAGGATTGTGCCATCAAAACACCAACAATAATCAACGCTGGTGCTGTAACTTGCGAAGTGACAACTGCTAACAAAGGAGAAAATAGCAAACTGAAAATAAATAAAATCCCAGTTGTAATAGCTGTGATTCCTGAACGACCACCCACAGCAATCCCCGCAGATGATTCTACATATGCGCCAACTGGCGATGTCCCTAGTAGAGAACCAGCTAACATCGCTGTTGAATCAGCGGCTAAAGCTTTCCCCACACGCGGCATTTTATTGTCCTTCATAAAACCTGCTTGATTGGCTAAGCCCACCAACGTACCAGCGGTATCAAAGAATGTTACTAATAGGAACGTTAAAACCACGACCCACATTTGAATCGTATTGATATCTTTCACATGTCCTAACGCCACTAAAAATGTTGGTTCTAAACTTGGCGCGCTTGAAATAATCTTATCAGGCATTGGAATAACGCCTGTCGCTAAACCAACAATCGTTGAAATCGCCATCCCAATAAAAATACCACCAGGCACTCGACGAACTAACAAAATTGCAGTTACGACTAAGCCGACAATGGTGACCCACGTTGAGCCAACGTTCAAAGGTCCTAAGCCAACAAGTGTCGCATCATTAGCCACAATTAAGCCACCTTGGCTTAAACCAAGAAAAGCAATAAACAACCCGATCCCACCTGAAATGGCAAATTTCAAGTCTGCAGGAATTGCATCAATAATTAGCTCGCGTAATTTAAAAATTGTAATTAAAATAAATATCAATGAAGCCACAAAAACGCCTGCTAATGTCGTTTGCCAAGGAATCCCCATACCAACAGAGACTGAATAAGCAAAGAATGCATTAATTCCTAAAGCTGGTGCTGTCGCAATCGGATATTTCGCCAACACACCCATTAAAATACAACCTAAGGCACTCGCTAAAGCGGTGGCAGTAAAAACAGCGCCTTCGTCCATGCCAGAAGCACCAAGTACGGTTGGATTAACGAACAAAATATACGCCATTGAGATAAATGTGGTGAAACCAGCTAACATTTCTCGTTTCATATTCGTATTCAATTGTTCAAGTTCAAAATATGAACTTATTTTTTCTTTCATGTTCCGTCCTCCTAAAATCTAAATATTTTACAATGTTCGTAAAATATTCAATTTATTAATGAAACAACGTGCTTAGTTGAGCGAATATTATTAAGCACGAATAGTTCCATTTTACTTGATATAATGGGACTTTGCAAACTAGCCTATTCTATTAAATACACATAGTTTTGACTACAGGCACAGACCTTTGCACAGACAAAACCACCACGCTGATAGATGTTTTTTACATAAAAAAAAGACCTGTAGCAGGTCCCATGATGGCTGGCGTATTTAGACTACGCTTAATACTTAGTATCAGTTTCATCATGTAATCAGTCTAGGTATGATACCTATCTGTAACTTAAGTGTATTGTTTTATTTCTCTAGTGTCAACATTAAATTAATTTATCTAGTTCTCTTTTAGCTATATCTTTACTAAATGAAAAGCTAGGAGTTAATCTCTTATAAGGAATATTAGCTAACTTTTCCATAATTTTTGGTTGTAAGACAGTATTAAAGTCAATATCTTCAGGATTTGATTTAATAATTTGAATCATGTTATTTGTTACGCTAATCATAGAAGGATTGTAGTTTGATAACAATTCAACTTTACCTGCCATTAGAAAGTACTTTTTTATTTGAACCGAAGAAATTCCACTATAACTAAATGTTTCCTCTATCCCTTGCTTAACATATTCCTCTAGCCACTTTTTATTTTTCGCATTGATATCAGCTAAAACTATAGATGAATTAGATAGCTCATTGACTAATACTAAAACTTTTTTTCTGTTCACAGTAAAATAGTTCGCATGCCATGAATAAAAAGAACATTCATTGTTTTCGATTTTATTTTGAGAATAATCAAAAAATGAAAATAAAGGTAACGCTTTTTTTGTTGGAATAATATTCATAATCCTACCTCCAGTGTTTGCTTCTTTCACTTCTATTCTAACCAAAGTTTCTTGTACTATCTAGTTCTTTTATAGAAAAAATAAGCTGTTCATTACATATAATTATACTCTCTTTTTTTATACAGAGAGCCAACTAAAACAAAAGATTTTCATAATGATATGCCTCAGCAAATTCTACTAACGCTAACGCGTGATGGCGTTCTAAAGATTTTATACTCCATCCCATCATATCTGCTATATATAACTGAGTTTTGTGTTTTTGATAAATGTAAATGCGTTCTAATAATTCTTTGTGTTCACTATCTAACATCTCTAGCGCCTCTGAAATGCTTTGTAAGATGTTTTGGGCATCTATACGGTTAATTAGTCTATTTTCGTTATAATTAACTCTAGAAACGTTTTTAGGCATATCTGACAACACAACAGACTTTAAAGAGTCATCTTTTCCAGCAATTCTTTTATACTTGTCATAGTTCTTTAAAACTTTTTTCGCTCGCTGCCTGATTTCTTTTTCTGATACCATCAAATCACCCTTTTATGTTATAATTGAGGTACCATAATTCTATAAGTCTATTTGCTAAACTCTCCTTTTTAACTGACCAGATGTTCTTAGGTCAGTTTTTTTATTCGTTCAAATCACTGCGAAAAAAAAGGCTTTTTTCTGCATGGTTTTGACGACTAAAAATAACGCTAATCATTGATATTTAAACGTTTTTCATTCAGAAAAAATTTTTTTAAATCCTCTCGCTATTGGAAAAAGTTCCCATAACCGTTTTCGCTAGTCTCTTTTTATTCTTTTAATAAGGGGGGGGTGTACGTGAGAACTTCTATTTTTCTGGACAGTTGACCCCATCCACCGGTTTGTCATTTGAACTTTTCCGATGATTTTTTTTGGGGTGGGGGTCATATGAGATTAGCCTGTGCGTTTTTCGGAGTTCCCCTCCCGTTCCCTAACCAATTTTATTTTTTTAATTAGAACGGGGGATAAGATTTCCATACCTAACCAAAAGCTTTAAACGTTCTACTAATTGATTGAATTTATCTCATTTCATGATATAATGAACTAAGAAAAAAGGACGTGCCACAAACACGCCCCAATGTAGAACCGTTAAAAAGACGGTAGCTTTTGGATAATTTTTTTAAACCATCTTACTCGCCAAAGTAAAAGATGGTTTATTTTTTGTTATTGTCATCTTTGATAGCTAAGACTAACATTGCAAATGCAATCATCAGACTTAAAGCTTCATAAGTTGACAAATCAGGCTCTCCTTTCTCTAGATTTGATACTTACCTTCATAAGCACCACCTCCTAGACTTTGGATTGCCACCATCTTTTTACTTTTCTACATGGATATTATACTAAGAACTAAGCGTTTGTGCTATACTATTTTTATAGTGTCAATGTATCATAATCCTATTTATTTCTGTGTTAGCCCAAGTTATTTTTGACTTGGGCTTTTTTAGTTATCTGGCTTATTATAAGCAATTATATTTAACAAGATATGCAAAAAAGCCCATCTGGTTAGATGAGCTCATACATCGGTTATTATTTAACCACTACCACATTATAGGCTTGTGGGCCTCGTTTGCCTTCCATTACTTCATACTGGACTGTTTGCCCTTCTTCTAGTGTTTTATATCCTTCCGTTTGAATTGCTGTGTAATGAACAAAGATGTCCATTGCATCCTCTACGACAATAAACCCAAATCCTTTTTTAGCATCAAACCATTTTACAATACCTGTTTTCATATTAGAACATCCCACTTTCTTATTGATTGTAGTATTTTGTAGTATTTTTTTGGTAACAGATGGTTGCAACGTTACCTTTGGATAGTTGCAACCAATGCAACCATAAAGCGATAACCTCTAGTGCTTTGCTTTATTTTTATTGAGTTTGTTTTGAAAAAATTGAAAACTGAAATAAAAAAAAGATTTATTATTTCTTATTCTTTATCTGTTTTGCATAAGTAATCATCGCTTCTTTACTCCAGCATCCAGATTCAATCAATCGTTTCTCAATTTCTGCCATTTGTAGCCGATACTTCAAATCAGTATATAATCCTGTCTTTTCAGCATTTAAATTACCTAAAGGAGCACCACCGCCTTTGTTTCCTAGCGCGTTTTTATTTCCATATGGTGCACCTCTTTTTTTAGGTACACGAATATAAAAAACACCTTTTGAACGATTCAAGTAATAATCTCCCGTGAATAACGCACGTAGTAAATACTGAACTTGTCTTGCTTTTTCTTTAGGATGAATAGCCTTATTGCCCACTTACTATCTCTACTGACTTATCCATATACATTGTATACTCTTCTACTGCATTATTAACTAAACTTTCTGATGTCAATAAACGCATAGCATCTCCTGAATGGATAGCATTAATAAAATGTGGAAAAGCTCGTTCCAATTCTTCGACTTGTTCAATATCGGCTAAATAAGAGCGCCCTAAAACACGATACCCTTTATCTATTGCAATTTTTTCTAGGCGTCTTAAAATAGCATAATTATCCGAAAACTTTTCATAATATTTTTTCATTTCTAAAATAGTTACATCACTTTTACTAATCATTTCTAACTCTGCAAACTGTTCTGGTGTGATATTTTTAAAATAACTAGCATCTAATTCTGAATAGCGCAAAGCAATCTCTTTATCTACCAAATTTTGAGCATCTGCTTTCAGTCGCTCAAGTTTGCTATTTACTTCCGCTTTTACTTTTTCATTTACTTCATGGCAATACTCTGGTGCATACTTTTGCTTATTAGATTCTATCTCTTTCGCCAAATTCTCACGAATTGTTTTTGCTTGTTTTCCTAACTCGCTTAACTTTGTAATTACTTCTTTTAAACTCATATGTGTTACTCCTCTCTATTTATCTACTTCTAGTCCATGATATGCGTACTTAAGAACAATTCTAGCAGATTCAATGCGTATTTCTGGTACTTGCGCTGGATCACTCATCATTTCCACTAATACGGTTAAAGCATCTCCTGAGGCTCTTTGTATACGATTCGTTACTTGGCGCATTCGTTTACATTTTAACCGTTGATAAATTTCTAAAAATAATCTATCTTCCAAATACTTATGCCCTGTAGCTTCCTGTATATTAGCTTTTTTACAAGCTTGAGAAACAGTGTCACTTTCTAACAAAGCTCGTAAAAATTTCTTTTGTCTAACATTCAAATCAAGCATACTTTCCCTCCTTATTCAAATAAAAAAAGGGCTATATTTCCCAACTAAATGGGAAAATATAGCCCTCTGGGTTATCCAGTCAGACATATCATTCACTTGTCATTATTATAACATAATTAATTCGTTTGCGGTATAAATTCATGATAAAATATAGCTATTTTTTGATAATTCTTTCTCCTGAAACCTCACTTTTATAGGTAACTACATCATCTTGAATTTTTAGCGTTATCTCCCCAAAATGGATATTCGTTGATATCTCTTGTTTTTCGCCTCTGTGATTAATAAAAATGATTGTATTTCCCATTATTTCGCCCTCTCTATATTCTCTTGCCAATGTTCTAAATTTGCTCTCTCTATTTGATTGATTAATTTTGTCATGTCTTTAACCTGTGCTTTATATGCCGACAAACCTTCTCTACGCTCTTCTTCATTCGTAGCGATAAAATACCCTCTTTTTTCTCCATTTCTCTTTGCACATACTGGTACGCCTTTTTTACGCAATCGATTGATTGTTTCATAGATAACCCGTTCTTCCACATTCAGTAATTGTCCGATTTCCTTAATTGAAATTCTTCTGCCTCCGCCTATAGGTATAAGATCAAGGACATCACTTTCTAATACTGTTAACAGCTTCATGCGCTTATCTCTCCTTATCTTTTTTTGGCAGCCGAATTTTCGGCCATGCTACATAATCCATGAAATACTATCTTTGTAAGCTAGTATACTTTTTCGTTAACCAAAGGACCGTTTTAGTACTTTGGAAGGGCCCAAATTGCTTCCCCTTTTTATTAACAAAACTTCAACTTCTCGCCAGGTCGAAATTTTCGACTTGGCTATTGATTTCAAAACAGAGTTACTAATAGTTACCTCGTTATCATTCAAAGTGATAGCGACCTAGCGAATCGCTACATCATCTCTTGGCCATCTTTTAGCTAGGTCGCTATTTGATACTTAGCTCTAATAAGTAAAAAAGTAAGGTTTTGTGAGGTTCTATATTTAAAATTTAATGTTTGGTTTTGTAAAGCTCTTTTTTAGGGCGGAAGAAACGGAAGATTTTTTAGTTCTTCTTTTCTCCCAATCGTAAATCGTGTACCATAATTAGATAAACACCATTTAACAGCTCATATATTCAATTTAAGGCGTTCTAATCTATAGATAAGGTATTTTACTCAAAACAAACCAAAACCCCTTAAATCGAATGTGAGCCTCTATTTTTTCATACTTCTTTTATCTCTTGTTTCTTTAAACGTTACGATGTAACCTTTACTATTCCTCAACATTCTTGATAAAACTCTATTTCCATAGGAAAACTTAAGCTGTTCTGAACTTAAATTAGTTGTATAGATAGTTGCCATATTTTGTCTAGCCTCTGTTATTGAGGTCATTATTTCGGTATCGTAATCACTTGCTTTTTTTACTTTCCCAACTTGGCCCAAATTGCTTCCCACATCATCAATAACTAGCACATCCGCCTTTTTTATTTCATTCATTGTTCCACCTACTATAAGTTTCTTCACTTGATTATCACTCATAGAGTATCTCAATTGATTTAATAACTCTTGATAATTGATAAAAAGGCATTTTTTTGTATAGTTTGATTGTTCCAGTATCTCTTTTAAGACACTCATAGCTAGATGTGTTTTTCCTACCCCAACACCACCAACTAGCAATAAATGCTTGTTATTGCCTTGTTTATAACTTCTACAAAATTCTATGCTCTTTCGCTTAGCAATTGTTGTTTCTTGATTATCAGGTTCGTAATTATCAAATGTACATTCCCATGTGCCGATGTCTGTAACAATAGAACTTTGTTTCATGTAATTAATATGCAATTGTTTAATTGATTCTTTGTGTTTAGTATCTATCAAATACTCTTCTTTCTTTTGCATCTCACCATAATGACAATTCATACACGCAGGCAAACTTCTACGAACTCCATAATCACCATCACGTAATTTCCAAGCATAAAGTGGTTCTTTACACCGTGGGCAACTGCCTACAATATCAAAATGTTCTTTTAGGTCAATCTTCAATGGTTTCATTTTTTTACCTCCCAGCTCGTTTAAAAGCCTAAATCAGCATAATCACTATCTTGTCCCCACTGGTCTTTAGTCTGTTGCTCTTCTTTGTTTTTCTTGTCGTTGGCTTCGACATCTTTAACTGATAAATACTTGTTTTGTTCCCAATCTTTCAATATAGCATTGGCGTAACCGTAGTTACGTTTATTACGGTCTATTGCTATTCCTAACGCATGAATAACTAATTCCACCGCATTCTCTTGCGTAGCACCTATTTTTTCAAAATCAGTAAGCCAATAATCAAAATCTTGCATTGTCTTTTGTGCTAATGTTCCAAATCCATTTGATTCGTAGTAGTGGTAGATTTTTTTCAGGCCTTCTTCTCTACTACCCTTACCTATACTTTCCTTACCTAACCTATCCTTACCTAACCTATACTGGGTTTCCATTTGGTTGTCATTTGGTTGCCAACTGGTTGCCATTTGGTTTGCATTATTTACAAAGTCGTATTTACCGCCATTTGTTAGCAATAAGTTTGCTTTTTCTTCTTGATAAATCGTTTCTTTATATCGATCTTTTCTAATTTGGTTATTCAAATGCCAGTCGGTTATAACAACAACACCCGTTTCAAAAGGAATTATAAAACCTTTACTGATTAATGATGTTAAATCGTCATTACTTGCAGTTGCTGAACGTTGAACTTTTTTCGGCGATGAAACAAAACCGTCATCATCAGCATGTATGCCTAAATGAAAATATAAGTTTTGTGCTGTCGGTGGCATATCTAAAAATTTATCAGAATCAACAACATCTTTCGAAAACATTCTTCTATTCGCCATGTTCACACCCTATTTCTTTATTTTTTACTAACTGATACTCATACTTGCTTAGAACTTTAAGCATATTATTTTGTTCTAAAAAATTAACAGTTGTTCTAACGTCCCCGGGCTTTTCGTTTAAATCTAAAGAAAGCTCTTGTATTAAATCATCTCCAATAGCTTCAAAATACAACTTTCCTTCATCTCTAAGACTTAATAAAAGCATTTTAAGATATATGATGATATAGGTATCCCCTCCAGCTATACGCCGTAATAACTTGATTTCCTTTTGATTAAAAAAATCTTCTTTTAACTGTAGCCAGTAATAACGCTTTTTCTTTGGATTATTTTTATACTTTGTCATAATTATCCCTCCAATGATTCAGCCCACTCAGCTAACTTTATAAGAGGTATGCGGATAACCTCTTTCTTTTGTTTTTGTGCTGCCTTACGTAAACACTCAATTAAAATCTCTCGTTCTTCTGGCGTTGATTGCTTCGCGCATATCATCACTTCTTTTATTTCATCAATAATTTTTTCTGGGCAAAATTGTTTTGTATTCATCAAACTAGCACCTCCATTAATTGCAATTGTTCAAGTTCGTATTTCAAACTGTCACGAACAAATTCGGCACCTTTCAATTGATTTTGATATTTGACCCATGTATTAAACGTTTTGATCCTTGCCTCTTTTAAATCGGTCTTTTGTAACCATTCTTTGAAAATCTGCTCTTTTAAATCGTGAATTTCTGTACACGTTTCTTTATATTTAGCATGTTCTCTTAAAACATATAAAATAGCTAATTTATCTTTATAATGTCTACCAAACCGAATTTTATCGATACTAGCCTCTAATTCTTCTATCCCTACATTGATTTCTTCTAATTTATAATTATCAAGTTGTCTCAAAATTCTAGATTCATATCTATTCATTTCCATTATTTGCGCCCTCCGTTTTCCATTTGATAAGCATGTTCGTCATAAGCCATGTATAAATACACCGCTAAACCTGTGAAAATAGTTAATTTTGCGATTAATGGTAATAAGCCGAAAAATCCGCCTATTAAAAGGCATAAAATTATTAAATTTCGTTTCATTTTGTATTTTCCTCCAGTTTTGAGGGCACAAAAAAGCCCTTATTCGTTTGTTTGAATAAGGGTATAGCAAAATACCCTTATACTTTTTGCACAGCAAACAAGCCATGCCATTGACGTATAAAGGCATACAGTGGTATTATATTTGCATGCCGTTTATACGGTGATAGCACCTCGTAACTTATCGCTTTGGTCGGTTGAGAAGTTATGGGGTGTACTTTTTATTTATCAGACCCTAAAATAAGTTTGATTCCTTTTCTGATGACTTCAGTTCGACTAAGCCCGTGCTTTTCAGCATAAGCTTTTATTTTTTTATCCATTTCTTTATCGATACGGACTTTTACATCAATATTCAAAGGATTTTCTTTTTTAGGTCTACCAGTGCGTGGACCCATTTCATCACCTACTTTTTGTGTTCCACAAATACATATTAATATTTGAGTTCCAAAAAGTCAAGCACTTTTTCTAAAAAAATATAAACTGCATGCTTTTATTCTACTGTCAATGTGCTATACTAGAGAAAAGATGGCTATATTAAGCCTTTTTTCGTGCCTTTTACTCTGTCCGCCAAGACTTTTCGAGTAAAGGCTTTTTCTTTTCTCTATTCATTGTATTTGCTCCTTAATTTTTTTTGGCTGGCATTTTAAGCGTTGTTTGATATAAAACACCTTGACCACTTAAAATGCTCTTAATCGTGTCATAATCCATTTTAAGAGTAAGCAATGTAGCTACTTGTTGCTCTCGTTTGTTCACTGCTTCTATCTCTTCTGACGTTAAAAAATCTAATATCGTTGACTTTTTACTTACCTCTCGAGCTTCTCTTAATTGCTTAGCATTAAATCCTAATGCTGTTTTATAAACCAAATCTGTATAGTGTTTGTAGTAATGCGGGGAAAGCTCCAACTCTTTGATGACATCTGTCATTGACTTACGCACACTTTTTTCTTTTTGTCGTTCCATACGTATAGCATAAAGCTCGTTCTTCATGTCATAGAACTGTCGCACTAACGCTTTCTTAAATCGTCGAACTGGTTCGGTATTATCTAGATAGGTGATAAGCAAGGTCGCTTGTTCCTCATTTAATAAATAAGTCTTTTTTGGTCGTCCCCGACCGTTTAATTTAACCTTTTCAAAAGGCAAAATTCCAAACTCTTCTAAATCTGCTTTATTATCACGAATTAAATTTTTTACGGATTTTAAATTATTCTCTGAATACTTCGCAATAACCTCATCGGTTGTATATGGTTCTTCCTCAATGTATTGCGAATGTAAAAATACTAACTCTTTCATCTCGCTACCTCCCTTTATTTATTTTCGACATTTCAAATGTCGTTTTTCCAAATTCGTTTAGGTCCTTTTCATAATTTCTAATTAATTGCCTCACTGCTTAGGCGATAAGAAACCAATTTTCATAATGCCATCACGAGTAAATACGATTGTTTCTTGCGTTCCTCCTTTTGATCCAGGTACCGACAATTTGTAGGTACCTGAAAACTCTTTATTTCTTAGATACGGATTCCGTTTGAGTATTTTCTCGATACCGTCCTTACTTTTATATTCCAACGCATTCGCTAATTGTTGAATGGTCATGTACGGATTCCCTTTGTTGTCCATCCATAAATCGCAATTGATCCCCTGAAACAGTTCTTTCCTTGCTAATGTTAAATTGCTCATCTTGCACCTCCTATAAATTAAAAATCATTTGCGACTGACACTTGGCTAAAATATGTGCTTATCTCGGCTTCTCTTCTATTGGCGTGATGTTTTTTTATTATTCATTTTCGAGAAGCCAAGATCTTAGTTGACGCTTACTCCAGCAGGTTTTACGATCAGATAAACGCCTTCCTGTTGGTAATCCTTTTGCTATCAATTCATCTAAATAAGCTTCGGAACAGTTGTTTAAAAACCGCCTTACACCTACTCTCGTATAGATGAGGTCATTGTCGAGCTCGCTATCTTTTCTAGCTCGCTCAATCGCTTCTAAGGTAGTCTCATACACTTGCTTACTGATTTCATTCAGTTGCTTTTTATCAAGCGTATGGCACACCTCAACGACAAAAGGTGATGTTTCGACTTGCTCCATTGGTTAGCCCTCCTTTTTAGGTCTGCATATTTTTATGCCCCTCATGTTAGGGGGAGCTTGCGCTTTTTTACGCAACCCCCATTAGCTTTCTTTCTGCGCTGCTAATAATTCATCAATCGCTTTTTCTACTCGTGCTTTACGATCAGAAGTTAATTCTGTACGTAACCAAACACAAAAACGGCTATCAGAAATTCCAATTTTTTCTGCTACTTCCCAGTTACGTAGGCGATTCATGAAGATGCGGTCGCGTATTTCCTGATTTGCTTTCATTTTCTCACCTCCTTATATTCATAAAAATAAATATTCCAAAAACTGTAATATTTACAAAAGGAATATATCACAATAAAATGAATATTTCAACAACAAAAATATTTTTATTTAATTCAAAAAATGGTAATATAGTAACCGAGGGGGTGATAAAATGACAAAATTTGGAGAAACTTTACGTCTAAAAAGAACAGATAGTGGTAAAACAATGGTTGAATTAAGTCAACTAACTGGAATTTCACAATCACATATCTCTCAATTAGAAAATGGTAAACGTCTTCCTAACGAAGAAATTATTCATCATTTAGCAGAAGGCATCGCATCCAAGGGAAATAAAAAACTCTATGATGAATTATCAAAAGCATTTTTCGAGGCTTATTATATTGACTGTTTAAATGATTCACTTGATAAAGTCGAAATGATTTTAAAAAATTTCAACGATGATAAACACCACAATGCTTTTAGCTTTCACTTAAATACTAATTTTACAAAAATTGATATGAAAAAATATATATTGGAATCTACCATGAAGAATATTTTGGAAGAACGAAAAAACAAATATATCTCTTTGGAAAACATGCTAAATTCGAAAAATAAAGAATTAACCCTAGCTGGTGAACCTCTTAACGATGAAGAAAAAGAGGTGTTAAAGATTGTCTCGCTCGGTTTAATAGAAAAACGAAAAAACAAATAACATCCCTCTCCCCTTAACATCTACATACTATTGGCGTGGTGGTAGATAGGAGAAAAACAATGACACAAATAAAAAAATATACAAAAAAAGACGGTACAACCGCCTATATGTTTAATGCTTATGTAGGGCGCCATCCAAAAACTGGTAAAAACGTTTATCGTAAGCGACAAGGATTTAAAACAAAAAAACAAGCACAAATTGCGCTTGCTGAAATTCTGAAAGATATAGAAGAGAATGGACTGGATAACAAGCCTTCTGTTTTGACGTTTAAACAACTTTACGAGAAATGGTTAGCACAGCAACGCTTGACGATTAAACCCTCATCAGTCGCTGTGAATAAGCGTTTTGCAGAAAAGCACATAATGCCTTATCTCGGTAATTGTAAACTTGATAAGATAACAGTTATACAATGCCAGGACTTGGTTAATAAATGGTTTAATCAAGGACACAAGCAATACTCATTCTATAGAAAACTCACTGCTCAAATTATGCGATATGGTGAATCCATGGAGCTAATGAACAGCAATCCTATGCGAAAAACAATCCTTCCTAAGCGAAAAGAGGAAGAAACAAAATTGGAATATTATACTAAAGACGAATTGAATCATTTTTTTGATTGTCTAAAACAATATGGCAATTTTAAACAACTAGCCTTTTTTAGACTACTAGCCTTTACTGGTTGCCGTAAAAGTGAAATTTTAGCTTTGCAATGGAAAGACCTAGATACTACAAATAAGACCGTGTATATAGGCAAGACCGTAGCGAAAGATGAATTTAATAATATACTCATTCAAACGCCTAAAACAGCTTCTAGTACACGTTCTATCAGCTT
Source organism: Enterococcus sp. AZ129 (assembly GCF_051714505.1). Taxonomy (NCBI): domain Bacteria; kingdom Bacillati; phylum Bacillota; class Bacilli; order Lactobacillales; family Enterococcaceae; genus Enterococcus; species Enterococcus sp. AZ129. The sequence goes on from NZ_JBIORY010000001.1 coordinate 2,481,346, forward strand.
AGACAATGAAACACTTCAAATAATGGCTAAATGGCGCACAATCCAAAGGAGCGACTATTTCCAAATGGGTTTTAATACATCTAGCGAAGAACAATACATTTTCACGAGTAAGCATAACGAATTACTTGCTCCAAACGTAGTTAATATATGGCTAAACTGTTTAATAAAAAAATATGATTTGCCTAAAATCACACCACATCATTTTAGACATACACACGCAAGCTTACTCCTTCAATCAGGCGTACCTATTAAAGAAGTTGCCGAACGCTTAGGACATACTAGCACTTCAATTACTGATCGTATCTACTCGCATGTTATGCCAGAAGAAAAAGAAAAAACTGCGGATAAATTCGCTCAATTTGTCGGATTTTAACAACGCACAGACAAAAGCACAGACCTTTACTAATTCAGAGGAAACAAAAAAAGTTAGAATCCTTATAAATAAAGGTTTCTAACCGGAATTAGCAACACTATTAATGAAACAACGTGTTTAATCATATAATAAACCAACAAATAAGTAAATATCAAATTCTAAATTCTGTAAAAAACGAACAATCACGATTAAAAAAAGTATTCCTTTCTAGGAATACTTTTTAAATTAAATCGTTTGTGTGGTCGGGCGAACAACCATTTCACTGATTGACATACGATCTGGCGTGTCTATGGCAAAGACCACTGCTTGCGCAATGTCTTCCGCCTTTAAGCCCCAACTTAACTGTTCTAGATGTAACGTTTCAGCTACTACTCGATTAGAAATTGTTTGATAAAGTTCTGTTTGTACAGCACCTGGTGAAATAATCGTTGATTTAATGTTATTCTCTCTTTGTTCTTGTCGCAATCCTTCCATAATTGCTCGAACAGCAAACTTTGTTCCACAGTAGACAGCCGAATCTGGATAAACGACATGTCCTGCCACAGAATCAGTAGCAATAATCTGCCCTGATTTTTGTTCAACCATAATTGGAAGAACTGCCGCAATGCCATTTAAAACACCCATAATATTAATATCTAGCATTTGACGCCATTCTCCTTTTGGTGCTTCAATAAGAGGCGCCGTTGGCATAACTCCTGCATTGTTAAAAAGAACATCAATTCGTCCATATTTTTCCATTGTAAGCTTGATTACACGCTGAACTTCTTCTTCTTTCGTTACATCTGCTTGTTGCACGAGAATCGTTGCTTCAGGAAGTTCTTTTTTTATAGCAATTAAACGTTCTTGTCGACGTGCTGCAATGACTAACTTCGCTCCTTTTCTGGCAAGTAAACGGGCTGTTGCCTCACCGATTCCACTGGAAGCGCCCATGATAACAATAACTTTTTCTGATAATGATTTCATTATATTTCCTCCTTATCTTCCTGAATCCAACGAATAATTTTAGCTGGTGTTCCTGCAACAATAGCGTTAGCTGGCACATCTTTAGTTACAGTCGCATTAGCTGCTACGATAGCATTTTCACCAATCGTAATACCTGGTAAAACAGTGACACCCGCGCCTAACCACGCAAATTTTTTAATGGTAATTGGTGCTAGCAATACGCCTCGCCGTTTCATTGGCAGTTCCGGATGATTGACACTTAAGAGATTAACGCGCGGACCAATTAAAACATTGTCTTCAATTATAATGCCCCCTAAATCAACAAACATAGCTGCCCGATTAATAAAAATATTTTTACCAAAATGTATATTGCGTCCAAAATCTGTATAAAAAGGCAATAAAATCGTAACGGTTTCGTCAATTTTGTCTTGGATAATCGTGGCAAGAAGATTCCTTACTTCATTATGTGTATAGGCTTGTTGATTTAATTCTATTAAATAGCGACTATTTTCCTCTTGAATCTGATGAATAAGTTGAAATAGTGGTTCATCTTTATCAATGCTACCTGTTGCAATTAGTTCTTGGAGATTTTTTGTAAGCATTCCTAATCGCCTCCTTTTGCTAAATTTATCGTAATACGTGACAACTCCTCTGTCTAATACTTATAATAAATAGATAAGTATGCGTTTTAGTTATAGGAGGGAAAGTAATGGAATTACGAGTGATTCACTATTTCTTAGCAGTGGTCCAAGAAAAAACGATTAGTGGCGCAGCCAAACAATTGCATGTATCACAACCAACATTATCTAAGCAATTAAAAGAATTAGAGGAAGAATTAGGCGTGACATTATTTATACGAGGAAATCGACAAATACAATTAACACCTGAAGGAGAATATTTAGCTAAACAAGGGCAAGATATTTTAAGCTTAGCGAATAAAACAGTCACCAACTTGTCGCAAAATGAATTCATTAATGGCGAAATCACGATTGGTGGCGGCGAAACAAAAGCTATGTCTTTTTTAGCGAATGCACTACAACAAATAACAAGCCAGCACTCAGCTGATATTCACCTTCATTTATACAGTGGGAATGCAGATGATGTAATAGAACGGCTAGACAAAGGATTATTAGATTTTGGTTTAATTATTGAGCCTGCACCTAAACAAAAATATAGCTATTTAACATTACCAATTGTAGATACATGGGGCTTAATTACTGTAAAGGACCATCCCTTAGCCACTAAAAATGTTATTACTGCAGCCGATTTAAAAGAAGAACCTTTATTTATTTCTCGACAAGCACAAGTTCCGAGCCAACTCTCTGATTGGCTCGAAGCAAGTCTAGATCAGTTCCGAATCGTTGGGACCTACAACTTACTTTACAACGCTTCACTGATGGTAGAAGCTGGGCTAGGTAGCGCCCTAAGCATTGATGGTATTCTAGAAACAAAGCAAACAAATTTACGTTTTATCCCGCTATATCCTGCTTTAACAGCCAAAATTAGTTTAATTTGGCGCAAAAATACGGTTCTTTCCACAGCTGCTGCATTATTTTTAGAACAAATAAAAAAAAGTATTCAACGCCCTGAATAATAGGTCGTTGAATACTTTTTTAAATCATCACTGTGATCGTAGCTGCTGCCAAAATCAAAACTAAGCCGATAATCGTTACGGTCATTTCCTTGGCTGTTTTCTTTTGACCTAAGAACCAAATACCTGTCAACGTTGCAAGCACAACTGATGTTTGGGATAGAATAAAGCCAGTTGCCAAGCCGTTCATATCTGGCTGCGCTGAAATTAAATAAGTTAACGCTGCAAAGGCGAAGAAAAAGCCTGAAAAAATTTGTTTGTAAGAAACAGCTTCTATAAATGGGGATGTTTCCCCACCCTTAATAGTGACAACTGCTGAATAAATAACTGCCACAATTACCATGCCTATTGCTTGTGGTAAAAAGGCATGCATGCCATCAATTGCCGTCGCTTGGGGTGCTGCAGAGTACGCCCAATAGCCGATTTCACCAACGGCTAATAGAAGAACTGCTTTTTTCATAATCCCAGCACTCTCAGCGGACTCCGTTTCCGACCAGACCGTCATTTTGGCACCAATCATGATTAACACTAAGGCAAATGCGCCTAACAATTTGGCTGTCGCACCTGGCCAGTTTCCTAAGAAAAAGACACCCCAGAGAGAAGCACCTAAAAGTTGGAACGCGGTCGTTACTGGCATGGCACGTGATGAACCAATCATCGTGAAGCATTTAAACGTAATGATTTGCGCACAGGCCCAACCGACACCAGATAAAATTGAAAAGAATAAATCCATGCCCGCTGGAAAAGCCAAACCATTAATCATTGAAAAAATAGCGGCAAAAATTAATGTTCCTAAACTGGTACCAAGAATTTGATTCACTGGACGACCACCAATTTTGGAAGCGATTGTTGGGAAAAGCCCCCAACCTAAAAGCGGTCCTAAACCGATTAATAATGCAGTCGCATTCATCTTTATTTCCCCTCTCTCGTTTAAAAGACAACGTTACTTTCTAATAAAATATTTGCGTAAGGAGTCATTTCCCCTGTCCGAATAAAGGCATGGCAGTTGTTTAATTCTTGTTTCATTTCTGTATGAGGAATAAAACTGATGGGAGTTTCTGGTAAACGAGTTTTAATTGCTGCCAACATGTCAGGATTTTCTGTTTTAATTTCTTCTGCTAAATAAATTCGTTGAACTGCCAATTCCTCAAGAACATTGTTTAAAACTTCCATAAAACTAGGGACACCATTAGTAACTGCTAAATCAATTTTTTCTGTAGTCCGAGGCACTGGCATGCCTGCATCACCAATACTTAATTTATCAAAATGACCCATTTGTGCGATGACGCGGGAAATATCTGAATTAATAACTTTTGTTTTTTTCATGTCGCTCGCTCCTTTTTATTTGTCTGCCAATTCGTGTTGATAAGGAATCGAAGGTTGGGCTCCAAAACGTTGAACAGTCAACGAGGACGCCTTGTTTCCATAACGAATAGCTTCTTCCAAATTGCTAAAGTCTTTCTCTAATATACTACTTAATGCACCAATAAAAGTATCGCCAGCAGCCGTTGTATCAACCGCTTTCACTTTAAAAGCAGGCACAATACCACTTCGTCCATTGACGTCATAAAAGGCGCCTTTACTACCTACTGTAATAATTACTACTTCAATCCCTAATTGATGAAGTGCTTCTGCGGCTTTACGCATACTCGCTTCATCTGTGATTTTAATGCCTGTTAAAATTTCAGTTTCTGTTTCATTTGGTACAATCATATCTGTCACGTTTAGTAATTCTTCAGGAACTTGTTCTAACGCAGGTGCGGGATTTAAAATCGTTTTGACGCCTGCTTTTTTAGCAATTTTAAACGCTGCAATCGTACTATCAATCGCACTTTCAAATTGGGCAATCACAAAATCACTTTTTTCAATAATTTCTTGATGTTCCTGTACTTGTTTTGGCGTAAAGGCGTTATTGGCTCCAGCGTAAATCATAATGCTATTTTCACCAGCGTTATCTACCATAATAAAGGCTTGGCCAGTAGCTGTTTTCTCTAAAGTGGTGACTCCAGTTAAATTAATTTCATCTTGACTCATTAAATCAGTCATCATAGCTCCAGCGCCATCATTTCCCACAGCACCAATAAAATATGTTTCTGCGCCTGAACGTTTCGCTGCGACTGCTTGGTTTGCTCCTTTACCACCACCCGCTGTAAAATGTTCAATGGCGTGAATTGTTTCGCCTGGTTTTGGCATTTCTTTGACTCTTAATGTTGTGTCTAAATTGATACTTCCGATAATTGTAACCGCGTTCATTTTCATCCACCTCAATAAAATTTATTTTTTCATTCTAATTAAAACGTTTTAGTAAAACGTTTTAATTCCACAACAAAAATATAGCACACCTTGAAAGCTATTTCAAGGGTGCTGTCGAAAATCGTTCAATCAGTTGAACCGGCAAGGTTTGCTCCTCCCAATCTTTTGCAGGCTGATGGATTCTTTCCAATAATAAAGTCGCCGTAGTTTGCCCCAATTGAAAAACAGGTTGAGCAATTGTTGTTAGCGGCGGCGAAACATACTCGCACATATCAACATTGTCATAACCAATAATACTATAATCCTCAGGAATTTTTTTGCCCGCTTCTGCTAATCCTCGATATAAACCAAAAGCAATTTCATCATTGATAGCAAAAATTCCGGTGCTCTCTGTTTTTAAAATTTCAGGGACAGCTTGGTAGCCGCCGGTTTTTGATAATTCTGTTTCGATCAACTGGACCTTTTCCGTATAAACAGAACAAAAACCTTTTAACCGTTGCTGAATATTGACTGGCGCATGTGGTGGCATTACCACGACGACCTGTTCATGTCGTTGCTCTTGTAAATGCTTTGCTGCTAGTTGCCCACCTCTATAATCGTCTGTCAAAACAGCGTCGCTAAAGCCTTCTGCTTTTTTTTGGTCAAGTACAATAAACGGAATCTTTTTCGCACGTAGCGTTTCATTAATCGTTTGATTGGAAATTTCAGAACTTGCAATCACAAAACCATCGACACTGCGACGAATCAACTCTGTTAAATATTCATGTTCTCTTGTAACATCTTGGTCCGCATTGCATAACATCAGTATAAAATTTTCTTTGTATAAAACACTTTCAATTCCTCGAATCAATTGCGCAAAAAATGGATTAGTAATATCAGGTACGATTACGCCAATCGTCTTACTTTTTTTCATCACCATACGTTGCGCAAAATAGTCGGGCTGATAGTTTAATCGCTCTTTTGCAGCCAATACTTTTTCGACCGTTTTCCCACTAAACCGTGCCCCATTCCCGTTTAAAATTTGTGAAACGGTAGTAATGGAGACCCCTGAATCATTGGCAACATCTTTAATTGTAACCTTTTTATTTGTCATCCTACTTCTCTCCTTGCCGTGAACGCGCCCATTCACCGGACCTCTTAATCTCATTTAATTTACTACAATCATTTACTTTACGCAACCACAAATAAATACGTACATTCATTTAAACCGTCCTTTCATCCCTTCAACAAATTTCGTTGTTCTACTTTTAAAATGTTATACTGTAGAAAAAATGATTTACTTTTTGCTGAATGGAGGGCCTTAATTGAAAAAGAAATCGATTGGTTTGTTGTTAGCTAGCGCATATTTGTTCCACACACGTTCTCGTCAAAAATCCTTAAAAGCCTGTCTTTTTGAAGATTCTTTACGTCTTTCCCAAATTGCTCGCCTTGAACGAAATCCGAAAGTCACCAAGGCTTTTTATCATTGGCAACGATCATTAAATGAACAAGTAACTTTGCCAAAACATTTACGTCATCTTTTTCCTCTTCAAGAAATGACTCAATTTCCTACGATGTATCGCATGTCAAACTCCGTTATTGCGCCTACCAAGAAAGCTGTACTGTACCTGCATGGTGGGGGCTTTACATTGAATCTTGCCTATAGCCAATTAGACTTTAGTTATAAACTAATTGAAGATCTCCCTTTTGCAACAGATTATTTTATCCCTGTGTATCCATTAGCACCAAATAAGTCTTTTGCTGATATTTATAATCATTGCTATGCTGCTTATCAAGAAATTTTACAGCATTATGATCCCGAAGATGTTATTTTATTAGGTGATTCTGCTGGTGGTACATTGGTTTTAAACGTATTGCAGAATTTAGCCATCGATTTCCCTGAACGCTTACCCAAAGCTGCTGTTTTAATTTCTCCTTGGTTAGATGGACATTTAGACATTCCCGTTGCCAAAAGTTATCAAAAAAAGGACAAAATGATTGGCATGAACTATTTACAATTAATTGCCCAAGAGATTGACGACACGGCCAATCACGCCACGCTTTCTTTAAATTGCTTGTCCTTTGATTATCAAAAATTTCCGCCACTTTTTTTCGTGGGCGGCACACATGAAGTTTTTTGCCCTTCCTATCACCAATTTTTAAAACAATTAGGGCCACGACCACAAGATACTTGCCGATTGGTGCCTGGCATGCAACACGTTTTCGCAATGAAACAATACTTGCCAGAAGGACGACAAGCGCGGAAACAAATTGCACAGTTTATCCAAGAACAATGGTAAAAGGCAAATGGGACAGAAGTCAAAACGACTTCTGTCCCACTTGCCTTTTTAGAACAAAACACTTAGTTTTCTTCGGCGACTTTTTTCTCCCGCATAGTCAAAACAGCGCTAGCCAAAAGGACAACCACTACAAAACCAATGATTCCTCCTACTAAAAGACTCGGACCTGCCTCACCTAATTTGCCTAAAAATAGGCCTGGGATTAAATAATCTGTATCCGCAAACGTTGAGGATGCTAACTGTAGATCACCCAAGACTGGTAAAATGAATAACGGTAACCAACTAATTAATAAGCCATTAAACGCAGCCCCTAAAATCGCTCCCCGACGTCCCCCTGTGGAATTTCCAAAAACACCTGCCGCGGCACCACAGAAAAAGTGCCCGACAACGCCTGGTATAATCACAGTGGTATTCAGACCAACCATCGCTAACATTGAAATAGTTCCCACAATAAAGCTCACAAAGAACCCAATCAAGACAGCATTTGGCGCATAAGGAAAGATAATGGGAACATCAAGTGCTGGTTTAGAATTAGGCACTAATTTTTTAGCAATTCCTTGGAAAGCTGGCACAATTTCTCCTAAAACCATCCGCACACCCTGTAAAACCACAACGAAACCAGCCGTAAAGGTTCCTGCTTGAATTAATGAAAAGATAATCGCATTTTCGCCATTGCTTAACTCATGCTCGACATAACCTGTCCCAGCCAGCAAAGCCAAAATCACATAGACAATCGACATCAAAATCATAATTGAGATGGTTGAGTCTCTTAAAAAACCAAAACTTTTAGGAATTTTAATATCTTCCGTTGACTTTTCTTTATTCCCAAAGACTTTTCCAATAAAGCCACTTGCCGCATAACCAATATTCCCTGTATGCCCCATTGCTACTTTATCATTTCCAGTAATTTGTTTCATAAAGGGCTGACAAAGAGCAGGTGTCACTGTTAATAAAGTTCCTTCAAATAAACCACCTAAAAGAATCATTGGCAAACTAACGCTAAAACCGGCCCCCACTAAAATAACGGCTGTCAAACACGAAACGTACATCATCGCTTGACCTGTCAAAAAGATATATTTAAAACGTGTAAAACGCGCCAACAGAATATTAACAACCATGCCTACCAACATAATCAGAGCAGTTGGTGTCCCATATTGTTGCAAGGCAATCGCTACAACTGCTTCATTACTAGGTACCACGCCTTGTGTATTTAATGCGGTTTGGAACATCTCCGCAAAGGGCGTTAATGAGTTCGCTAACAGCCCTGCGCCACCAATTAAAACTAAGAAGCCGACGAATGTTTTCAACGTTCCTTGAACAACATCAGAAAATTTCTTTTTCTGTAAAACTAATCCCAACAAAGCAATTAATGAAACCAGAATCGCTGGCTGGCTAACAATTGAAACAAATAAATTCAATAAAGTTTCCATGTTTTTCCTCCTTCTTATTGATGTGCAATGCCATTGTCATCTAAAACTTTCAAGACTTTCTCCTTCGTTTCATCGTAATCAATAATCGCATTTAAAGGAATGATTTTTTCAGCAGGAATTGACCCTAAAGCATCTTGCAATGTTTTTTCGACAAAGAAGTAATCAGCCATATCGCCACTGGCACTCCCGACATCTGTGTGATCAATTTGAAAATTATCTGTATCAACACCGACTTCCTCTAAAATTTGTTGGATATTCATTTGCACCATAAAACTTGTTCCTAAACCACTTTGACAAACTGTAAAAATCTTCATCTTATTTCTCTCCTTCTTGGATAATTGATAGTATTTCTGGGACGGTTTCAGCCGCCACTAAGCGACGTAATGATTCTTTTTTTGATAGAATTTTTGTCAGACTAGATAAGGCCCGTAAATGTGTTTCGTTATCTGAAGCAGCTAAACAAATAAAAAGGTGAATTTCATGCTTAGGATCTTCTAATAAATCGACACTTTTTTGGATTTTTAGTAATGACATGCCTAACTGATTAACGCCATCTTCTGATCGCGCATGAGGCAATGCTACGTCTGGACAGATATGGATAAATGGCCCAAACGATTCGACTTTTTGAATCATTGCATCAATGTACTTTTCCGTAATACTGCCATTTTTTAATAACGGCTTGGCAGCTTCTGTAATTCCCGCTCGCCAGTCTGCAACTTCAGGCAGGACTTGGACTGTTTCTGTTGTTAATAATTCCGATAACATTGGACGCAGATCCTCCTCTTTTTCTAAAATTTTGTTCATTTTACGATGCAAGACACGATATAACTGCGCTTCTGTGACTCCTTTTTTTAAGGAAATGTAAGGTTTTAAGGCATCTAAAATATCTTTAACATCTGGCATGGAAATACCTGGCAATAGCCAATCTGATTGAACTTGGTGCATCAATTGATTTTTCTCCAAAGAGCTCATAATGGGCTTGGTAAGATAAACCTTTTTGGCTGTTTCAATAGGGACCGTTGAAAAAATGATGTCATAGCTTTTTTCAGACACATTCTCTATTTCCCTCACCGCATTCGTTTCTTTAAATTCAATCATTGGAAATAGCCGACGCAATTCCGATTGCAAAATCAACGAAGAACTGATACCACTGGGACAAACAATTAGCGCTTTTAGCTTTTCTTGCCGCTGTTCATTTTTTTGGCCGAAAATTTCTCCACCAAATAATATGGTAAAAAAACCAATTTCCTCTGACGGGATTGACCGTTTCGTTAATTTTTCTAAAGGAGCTAACGCTTGTTCACAAAGATGATAAAGCGACCGATATGATTGTCGAATATCCTTGATTAAAACATTCGGCAAGTAAAAGCCATAGTTAATCCGAAAATAGGCAGGAACCAGATGATAATACACATTCATGAGCAATTCACGAGGCTGCTCAAATTGAACGACGGCCAATAATTCCATTTTCCGAATAATTTCACCAGAAATATCTAATAAAAACTCTAACTTCGTATCTCGCAATTCTCCTTGCAAAGCTGTCATTAAACAAATCGTGAAAAAAAGACTCTCAGTTTCTACATTCGCCACTGGCCCAACTAAATCACTTAAAATACGACGACTGACGGGATAAGCGCGTAAGGACTGAATTAACTGGTTCTCAGGCCAGACGACTGTTTTATATTTGCCTAATCTTTTTTGAGAGAAAGCAAGAAAGTAACTAATTTCATCCAATCTGCTGGGTACCAGTTGAAGCTGCGCTTCCTGGACGGCTAATTGAATGCCGTCACGCATTTTTGCGTATTGGCTCATTTGATGCTGACTGAGCCAGCAAAATAAAGCGAAGGTGCCCGACTTTTGTTGTAAGAGGCGGGCAAGCCAATTTTTCCCGAAACGACGAATCCGAAATTCATCTCCTTCTAGGTAAAATCCTCGTTTTCGTTCGTAGGATAAAGCAATGTTTTCAGTTGCTAGTTGGTGTCGTACTTTTTTGATGTCCGCTAAAATAGTACCTTTCGAAACGTCTAAAAAATTTTGGTAATGATACACCGATAGTTCTTCGATTTCTGAATAAGTGAGCAAAAAAATAAGTGCTTGTCTTTCTGTTTCGCTATAGATCACTTGACGTTGTTGAAAAAGTTGTTTTCCCCATTCATTTGCGGAAAGGTTTGGAATGCTGACGGTATTCTGTTGAACTTCTCCGCCTATTGTCGAAAGTTGCGTCACTAATTCTCGTTGTGAAAGATCGGTTATTTGTTGAGCCAAAGAGAGCGTAATTTTTTGCCCTGCATACTCGTCAAGGAGATAACTTATTTTATAATTCACAGCTGTGTCCTCCTCCTGTAATTATCATATAATGATAGCGCTTTAATTTCTATCTAAGTTGGGTACAAATGTTTATTGTACTTTTTTGATAAATTGTACCGTTCTTTATTTTAAAGTTAACAAAAACCCGTTGCAAGTTTCTTAAAAACTTACAACGGGTTGTCATTATGTTAATTGTGTTTGTAATGCGATATTCAGTAAGATGGCTATCGCTACCCAGCCGCCACACATCACCAGAAGCAGCCAACTAAACATTGATTGTTTTACTAAAGACTGCTTAGGCTTTGCTTGATGAACAAAATTCATGCTACTTACTAAGAATAGTAAAAATAAAGCAAAACAAAGGACGGCCAAGCCGACACAAATCCAAATCCACATCGTAATCCCCATCAATACGCCTCCTTTTCAAATTGATTTTATTTATAGAAACGGCAATCTATTTTTCCTTTTTCCTTTTTTTATTCAAATAATACAAAGTTATTATTACTATGAGCAGACAGACAATACCAAGACTGTAAAGCCACCTGCTATTTCGTTCACCTGTCCTTGGTAAGGACATCTGGGCATCAGCGGGATTTGTTTCGGCAGTGTTTTTCTTAGTCACCTCTTCTTGGTGTTGCGCCGCTTTTTTATCTTTGTTAGTAATTGGCTGTTCTGTTGACTTAGTGATATCTTCTGTTTCTAGTGGTGCCTTCCCACCATAAAACGTCACACCGATATTCGTTTGTCCCGCTTCTTCTGCAAAGCTCTCAGAAGAAGCGGTCAGACTCACGATGGCGATGGTTAAAAGCATTCCTAATGTCAGCAGAAGTGACCCTTTACTTCTTGCTGTCATCATCGCGCACTCCTTGTCTATTTTTCAAGGCTGCCTGTTTTTCTTGTTGTAAATAGGCTTGCTGTTTCAGTGTCGCTTTCTGTTGCGTAAAACGCCAAATAGCCAGAATTACACTCACAATTGTTGCAGCTAACAATCCATAGAAAGCTTGATTCCACCAAGTCGGTAGGACCAATTTCACTACTGCTTCTTTGTTTAATTTTTTAGCTTCTTGACTACTGATGGTAAATTCTTGCTTAAACGGCCACACTTGTTGTTCATCTTCTTTCAAGACCGCTTCTCCTTCAAAAATATAGGTTCCTGGACGTACATCTTCTTTTCCAAAATCTAAGTGGAAGTTCATCGTTGAATTCGGTGCAAAACGAACACTTGGTAAAATCCGTTTAGCATACTCTTTCGTTTCACCTTTTTTCGTTACTTTTCCTTCTAAACGTACTTCAGGAAAAATAGCGGATGTCGGATTCTGAATAATCGCTTGGACCGACTTATTTCCTAAAGCAATGGTCGGAACTAATTTAACTAATTGAAGAGTCTCTGCTAGATACATTGGCGTATCTTCTGACGTTCGCAAAGCAATCGCTACGTTAAACCCATATCGACTGGTTAATCCCGTTGAATTTCCTTTTTCTTCCTTTTCATCTTCTGCAAGCGAAGCGTAAACACCACCTAAGACTAATCCTTGAAAACCATTTGCTGGAATTTCGACAGTCATTTTGGCTGTTACGGTTTTCTTAGCGGGAACTTTTACATGTTCCTCAGGTAATTTAATTAATGTTGTCAATGGTACTTTCAAACTTTCATCTGGTTTTTTATCAAAATCATTGTACACAATTAAACCATTGTCATTCGTCACAGCATTCGCCAAATTTAAATCAATCGTCAATTCTTCATCTGTTTTATTAATTAATGATAGTTCGACTTCTTGTTTCTGTCCTGGTTTCACGATGAGATCGTAGTAGGATTGCGTATTTTTCGCTTGATTCTCGGGAATATTAGGTTTAACTGTAAATTTTGTATTCATGTTGTCATCTGCTTCTTCTGCCTGTGCAACAAAAGGGATGCTTAATGCCATCACACAAATAAAAACTGTGACGATTAGCCAGCGCATTGTCTTCATTATTTGTTCCTCCTATGTATCGAAAAGGAGCCGTGCACCAGTGCGCAGCTCCTTTTCTAGTAATGCAGTATTCTCGTTAGTAATTGTTTATGGCGCAGCCACTAATGTCCAAGTTACGTTACCTGTGTACGCACCAGTTATAATTTGTGAACTAGGTGTTGTAATGTTTAATTTTACATTTGATAATTCAGAATCCCATGTACCTTGACCTTTACCAACTGCTGCTGAAGCAATTGGTACAGCTGCTCCACCTACTGGAATAGTTGTTCCAGCAAATTCAGGACTTCCTGGGTCTGTTGCAAAGGCAGCCACATCACGCGAATATGTTTTTGCTGTTTCATCGTATTTCGCTACTGCTCCTGTTTGTGCAAAGGTAATTGAGCCTTCTAAAGCAGCAGTGCCATTTTTCATTTCAGTAATGCCTGCAGTAACTGTCCAGCCGGCTTGTGTTCCACGAACATCCCCAACTCCATAGCGTTTTGTTTGTGTGCCTGTTGCATCTAATGAAATCGCTGATAAGTCAGAGTTAACTTCTGTGGCAGCAAATTTGAATTCAGTTGGAACATATAACAAATCAAAATTTGTATTCGAGCCTGGTTCTGGTTCTTGCGTATCTCCATCACCATCACCAGGGCCTTCAGGTAATGAACCGCTTGTCATTTCTACGTTTGCTGGTGTTGTACCAGTCGTTGTTGCATGCGCTGCTGCAGGAGCGATGCTTGCCCCTAAAATAGCTGTTCCTGCAAATAAAGTTACCAATGTTTTTTTCTTCATTTTACTCTCTCCTTTAGTATCTTGGTTAATTAATGAATAAAAAAGTGAAAAACTTTTCTATCTCAGTAGAACGTAAACTAAGTATAGCGAAAAAAAGACTGCTTGTGATTTCAAATTTTAAACACCTCATGCAAAAAAAATGAATTTACTATAACAGCAAGGTTTCAACGACTTTTCGCGTCTTTGAAAACGTAATTTTCAAAAGAGATATTGTTTTTCTCCATTTATAAAGTGGTAATTTTATAAAAAAACAGCGAGAAAACGTCAAAACATTAGTAATGAACACTAACATTTTGACGTTTTCTCGCATTTATTAAATCAAAATTTCCTCAATATTTTAAAAAAAAATAGTGAAAACTAAAATTATATCGTTTTCATAGACAAAACGTACATTTTTTCTTACGAAAATTGATAATCACTCGCTGACTATTCTCTAATCAACGCTTGCGTTGTACAACGGAAAGAACCACCTAACATTCTAGAAACATGGTAATCAATTGCCTCAACTTTGATACCTTTTGCTTCTATTTGAGGAATTAAGGTTGTAAACGATTGGTCCGTTATATACGTTTCTTCGTTAAGCGGTAGACCATTCGTCACTAAATACGCTGCTTCTTGCAAAGTAACGTGAATTTTTTCCCAGTTTGCTAATTGCGCAGGAAGTCCATCCAAAAAGGCCTCTTCACAAACAATCATCAAGCCTTCTCTCAACAAGCTTAACGCACAATCTAAGTGGAGAATATGCGGATGTAACCGAACCGGCACCACTTCATAGCCAAAATGACCAATCATATTGGCTAACCACTGAATTCCTGCTAGGTTACTTGCCAAGCCAGAGTAGCCCACAAAAATTGTTTTTCCTAGAACTAAAACATCGCCGCCTTCAATAAAGGGACCTGCTTCACTTAAAATGCCTTCAGAAGTGTCAGGTTGTGGCGCAGCAAAATAATAGCCTTCTGCTTCTTGTGTCCACTGCTGAATAATCGGACGAATTGGTAAAATTTCTTGTCGACGGTGTTGAAATCTTAAGTTTCCTTCTATTAAGAGATTGCCAATTGTAAAAAAAGGGTCTCGTGAAAAGAAGTTACTATATCCTACGCCCAATTCCTTGCCATGTTCTTTTTCATAGGTTGTCAATAAACGTGGACGAAATACTTCTACGCCATAAGATTCTAATACTCCTTGCATGACTTCTTTTTCTTTTTCCCAACGCACTTGTTGTTCTGGTGCAAAGTCTGCTAAATCGCGCCCTTCATTATTTTGTGTTAAACGGGCATTTTCCTCTGTTAAAAAAGTCGTATCCGCTTCATCAAATTTATCTGGTAAACAAAATTGCGATTGTGCTAAAACAACTGAACGCAATGGTGCAAATTCACTTTCAACATGCATTTTTTTCATTATTTGACCTCACTTTTATCTGGTTACCTTCATTATAACAGAGATAAAATTTTTATGCCTTCAATGAAGAAAAAGCAGAACTTCTATACGTTCTGCTTTTTCTTCATTTTGTTATTTGCCAATACCTTTATCTTTAATCTCAGCTTTTTGCCCGGTGCCATCTACTAAGCCAAAAATAATCTTCGCTTGGTCTGTATTATCAATTTGTCCTGAAAAAGCTTCTGCTTGTGGGCCATAAGCATAGACATTTACATCTTCTCCTGTGTGTCCGCCAGTAGTCCAACCAGTATTCGAACGTTCATCAAAAATCTTTCTTAATGCCTGAGCAATTTTTTCAACATCTTTTGACTCCGCCGCTGTTTTCACTGCTTTCAATTCAGCCTCACTTAATTGAAAATCAATATACTCAGTCACTGTTTTTTCCACATTACCATTTTTAATAATTTCTTCTGCCATGAAATCAGGCGTGCGTTTTGCCGCATGTAAAGGCTCCGTCAACCAGTTGTATTGATCTCCTTTGCCTAAAGACAAGCCACCTGTTGAATGATCTGCAGTTGTAACCACCAATGTTTCACCATCTTTTTTGGCAAAATCGATAGCCTTTTCAAACGCCGCTTCGAAATCTTGCATTTCGCTCATCGCGCCAACAATATCATTGCTATGCCCGGCCCAATCAATTTGGCTACCTTCAACCATTAAAAAGAAGCCTTTTTCATTTTTATCTAAACGTTGAAGAGCCGCTTCTGTCATATCAGCTAATGAAGGAACTTCGTCCGTTCGGTCAATCATTTTAGGTAGCCCGCCTGGTGCAAACAAGCCTAAAATTTTGTCGTCTTGGTTCTCATTTAACGACTTTTTGTCTGTGACATGACCATAACCCGCTTGGGAAAATTCTTTGACTAAATCACGATCTTTCCGCGCAAATAATTCGGAGCCGCCGCCAAGTAACACATCGACTTTGTGTTGTCCGTCGATTTGATCATCAAAATAGTCATCGGCGATTTCTGCCATATTTTTGCGTGAAACATTATGTGCGCCATATGCAGCAGGGGTTGCATGTGTTATTTCAGATGTTGCTACAAGCCCCGTTGATTTCCCCACTTTTTTCGCACGTTCCAGCACTGTTTCTGTTTTGGACTTGTCATTATCGAGTGCTATAGCATTATTATAGGTTTTTACTCCAGCAGCCATCGCTGTCGCTGCGGATGCTGAATCGGTGACATTCTCTTCTTCATCTTCTGGATAAGTGGCTTGCTGTCCGACTAAATAGGTATCAAAAGCTGTTTGGGGAACACGCTTGTCTGAGTGATTGGCTTTGAAATAGCGATAGCCCGTTGTATACGGATTCCCCATGCCATCTCCAATCATAAAAATAACATTTTTTACTGGTGCTTTTTCGGATTCAGTTGCCTTCGCTTCAGCAACCTCTGTTTGTTTTTCGCCGCTTTTCTGTTCAGATAAACTTGTACAACCCGCTAATGTTGTGAATGTTAATAAGGTAACCCCTAGCAAAGCTCTTTTCTTCATTTCCTTGTTTCCTCCTTCATATCTACCCATACATTGACTATAACAAGTCTTAGTTGATTTCTGATAAATAACAAGTAAACAAAGTGTTAAGTTGTTGTGTTGCTTCTGTTAAGTTCCTTATTTGTCGCGTCTTGCTGCTCTTTTTTCGGCCTCTTTGCGTAATTGTTTCTGCGCTTTTTTTGAGCCGCGTTCAATATCTTTGAGTTTCTTTCGTTCATGGAAATCTGTAAATAAACTTTCTAAATCATAGTCTTGCGGATATAGATCTTGTGCTTTCGCTTGTAATTTCAACCGTCTTCGTGGTACATTTTCAATTTTATCATTCACAAATACTTGGATTTCTTGTTCACCCTCATCTGTAAAAACCAACCCAATTTGTTGTGTTTCTGTCAATAGGACACGATCACCTTTTTGATAACGGTCTGTTTCTTCTACAAACGTGGCAAAGGTCGTTTCTTTTGCTTTCAGGGGTTTAAATAGACTTCGATTAGTAGGGTATTCTTTCCGCTGAATATAATGAGCCGCCTTTTCAATGAGCTGTGGCTCCATCTTCATTTTACGTGCAATCCAAAGCGCCTGACTATCGCCAACTTCACCAATTTTCAATTGATATTTGGGCGTTAATGTTTCACGATCGAAGGCCATTGCGGCGGGCACAAAATCGTCATGCTCTTGGGCAAAACGTTTAATTTCACCATAATGAGTCGTTGCAACTACCAAGGCCCCCTTTTGATACATCGTTTCCATGATAGCAATCGCTAAGCCAGCTCCTTCGTTCGGCTCGGTACCACTGCCAATTTCATCTAATAAAACAAGCGTGTGTCGCTTAACATTACGCAACATTTCCGCAATATTTTTCATGTGCCCAGAAAAAGTGCTTAACGCATTTTCCAGATTTTGCTGATCACCAATATCGACAAAAATTTCATCTAATACTGGAATCTCTGTGCCCGCTTGTGCTGGAATTTGCAACCCAAATTGTGTCATGACAGTCAATAAGCCAACTGTTTTCAAGACAACCGTTTTACCACCAGCATTGGCACCTGTAATGACAAGTCCTCGATACTCTGCTCCTAAAGAAAACGTCAATGGTACTGCGTGTTCTAATAAAAGAGGGTGTTTTCCTTGAACAATGCGCAAGCGTTCTTCTTTGTTTACTTTTGGCGTGATCCCACCAATTTCGCGACTATACTTTCCTCGTGCAAAAATAATATCTAAGGTGGTCATTGTATCGACGGCTTGATCGACTAGTCGTTCTTGCTCATTGATTAACCCTGTTAGTTCTGCCAAAATTTGATATTCTTCCGCTGTTTCTTCCGCTTTTAAGAGTGTCAATTGTTCATTTAATTTACTAATTGCTACAGGTTCAATAAAGACCGTTTGTCCTTTATTGGATTGCTCAATGATTGTGCCTGAAACCTTATTTTTATAGCTAGCTTTGATTGGTACCGTGTAATGTTCCCCTTTTTTCACCATCATATTTTCTTGAATATACAGTTGATTATTTTTATTGCGTAAAAATTTGGTGACTTTTGTTTCAATTTCTTGTTGGCATTCATTGATTTGACGCCGGATTTTCCGAAGTTGTCGAGAAGCATCGGTGGCAACTTTTTGGTTATGGATTTTCGTATAAATTTGTTCTTCGGTTTCTCTGAAATCAGCTAAGTGCTGACTGTAACTAAATAGGCGTGGTGTTTGGTATTGATTTTTTTCAAAAAACTTCTGGATTCGCTGACTACTTCTTAAAAAGTCAGCGACCTCAATCAATTCGTTTGGTGTAAGGACTAAGCCTTTTTTCACTTGTTGAAGCAAGCGGGTAATTTGGCTCAAGCCCATGAAAGGGACGTGTTGTCCGCTATCAATAATTAAGCGGGCCTCGGTTGTTTCCGTTAAGCGGGACTGCACTGTTTCTAAACGTGTTGCAGGGACCATTTTCGCCAACCGTTCTTTACTATACTCGCCAATCGCACGTGTTTGAACTTCTTTAAGAATTGTTGTAAATTGTAATTTTTGAATGGTTTCATGATTCATTTGTTTTTTCTTCCTTTCTATCACGAAAAGAATACCTGGCGCCTTTAAATAAAAACCAGTTTCTATAAAAAAAAGAGGACAGCGTTCTACCGCTGTCCTCTTTATCATTGGATAAAGGTTACTAAAGAAACCTCTTCTAAAGGAGGTATTTAGTAAATGAGATGACTGACAGGTATCACTTTCTAAGCACACCAAATAAACCTTGCTTGGTTCACTGGTTATTCAACTTATCAATTAGATACCTACGACACTCACCAAAATACCCCACATTCATTTGTTGGTTTTTATTTATTCTCCACTTGAGAGTAGCAAATCTGGCGAAGAAAGTCAAATAAAGATTGGCCCTTTACTTATTCAATGTGTTTTTCATCATGGTTAGTAACGTTTTCACGTCTTCTGTTCTAGTGTCCCCTGTTTCTTGATCGATAATTGAGCTGTAGACATGAGGAATGATTTTTTTAACGCCGGCATCCACCGCAATTTGAACAATTTCTTCAAAGTTTTCTAAATCAATGCCCCCTGTTGGTTCTAAATAAAAGTCATACTTGGCACAAGCTGCTGCTACTGCTTGGTATTCTTCTTTGTGAGCCAAGCCTTTCATTGGGAAATATTTAATAGAACTGCCTCCCATGTCTTTCAACAATTTGATGGCAGTTTCGATAGGTACTTCTGCCGCTGGCGCACCCGAGCTTAACGGACCTGTCGCAATGTTAACATAGCCAACTTTGCCTGTGGGTGAAACCAAGCCATTAATCACTGTTTCGTCTTGACGAAGTAAGGCCCGCGAAGCGCCAACACCTGTGAAGACTTGATTCACGTGTTGCGGTTGTAGAACTTCTGATAAGCGAGCCACCATTTGACTTTGATTAGGATCGCCAGCCCCTAAGCCGACAGATAAAGCGTTGTTGGTTGCTGCTTGGTATTTTTTCATATCGTCAATGGCTGCTTCATCGGTTTCATAGTTTTTTGAAAGGACGCCTAGCACAACATGCCCTTCTGCTGCTTCATAACAGGCTTGGGCATTTTCTACTGAATTGGCTAAGACGTTTAAACAAATGCGTTCTTCTAAATAATTAGGTTTTAATGACATGGCTTATTTCTCCTTTGTGTCCATAATTTCTTGTAATCGTTGCACGATTTTGTTCATTTCTTCTTGATTGACAGAACGAATGTCAAATTCAATGATGCCATTGTTGGCTTGATATTCTCGCGTATAAATGGCTGGACTTTCTGCTTTTAATGCTTGAATGACTTCCTTAGCGGTTTTTCTGCCGTTCACTTTGACACTGGTGCGATAAATGTCTCGGCCAGCGCCATCTTGGACAATTTTAGCGGTTAAATCTGACAGGTTGTTGATGGCTTCAACAAACGGTTTTAAGCGTTCTTGCATCGAAGCCCCTGACTCACTGCCATGTGTCAAATATTCTTCCACTGCTTGCGTAAAGCCCAAGATATTGTCTTTGCCAATTTTCATTGCTCGACCAATGCCTTTGCCTTGTAGGCGCACCCAATCAATGTATTCTTTTTTCCCGACCACTAAACCGGCACTTGGCCCTTCAATGGCTTTGGCGCCGCTGTAAATCACCAAATCAGCGCCTGCTTCAGTGTATTTGAAAAGATCTTCTTCTGCTGCCGCGTCAACAATTAGCGGCACCTTGTGGCGTTGCGCCACTTTGGCCGCTTCGGCCACCGTCAGCATACTTTTTTGCACGGTATGATGGCTTTTGATGTATAGAATGGCCGCTGTTTTTTCGGAAATCATCATTTCCACGTGTTCTGGACTGCACATGTTGGCGTAGCCAGCTTCCACTACTTGGCCGCCGCCTTGCGCTACCATGACCTCTACAGGCGTGCCGTAGTCCACGTTGTGCCCTTTAGGTAAAATAATCTCCCGTTGTTCGATTTTTTCTGTATAGGGATGGTACGCGTGGTACAAGCTGCCTTTTCCAATCAAGGCAGCCACTGATTGAGCAATCCCCGCCGAAGCCGAGGAAACGATTTGGGCATCTTCTACCTTCAACAAGTTGGCTAAAAAGGCCCCTGTTTGCACACTAAGTTCACTCATTTCAAAGAAATGTTCGCCGCCGAATCGTTGAGCCGCGAGGACTGCCTCCGAAACTTTGGAGACACCTAGAATGGTCATTTTCCCAGAAGCATTAATGACTTCTTTTAAGTGGAATTTTTCGTAACTATTCATTATTTTCTCCTTTATAACAAACCAAAGAATGAAGTGACCAAACTAACTAAGACAATCGTGCCGATAATGATACCGTAACGTGGGCCTTTTTTTACCATGAAGAAATAAATAGCCATGACTGCTGCTAAAGGAAGTAACCCTTTCATAATTTGATCTAGAATATCTTGTAAAACAATCGTGGCACCGCCAGTAACTTTAAACGTCATCGGGCTAGCAATTTTAACATAACTCGCACTTAAAGCGCCCATCATCATCATTCCTAAAACATTCGCTGAATAAATGACTTGCTTAATTTTGCCGTCTTTTAACAAACTTAAGATTGAATTACGCCCTAATGTATAGGACTTATTCACTAATGTCCAACTGATGTATAACGTAATGGCTGTGTACAGAACCAACGGACCGATACTTCCAATCACGTTACCTCCTTTAGCCATTGGAATAAAAATGGAAATGATTAACGGCATTAATGCTGCCCAAATAATCGAATCGCCAATCCCAGCCAGCGGACCCATCAACCCAGTTTTAATCGATGTGATCGCCGTATCAGAGATCGCTGCACCATTGGATTTTTCTTCCTCCATAGCAATTGCAATCCCTTGAATTGAAGCCCCTACTGTTCCTTCAGTATTAAAAAAATTCAAATGACGTTTCAGAGCTTCTCTTTGTTGTTCTTCATCGTCTGCGTAAAGTTTTTTAATTGCAGGAATCATCGATGCACAAAAAACTAAACTTTGGAGACGTTCATAAGAATTGGATAACTCACAGCCTAGTTGATAAATCCAAAAGGCTTTGGATAATTCTTTTTTAGTAATTTTTTTCTGTTCCAATTGTTGTTCATTTGCTTGTGTCATTTGTTCCATTATGCTGCCTCCTCACTCAATGCCTTATTTCTAACTAAAAAGGCAATACAGATTCCTAAAATAGCGACGGCCATAACTTCTGCGCCAAAATATACTACTGCAACAAAACCAATTAAAAAATAAGGAATCAAATTTTTCTTGCCAATTACCATAATTGTTAAGGCGAATCCTAACGCTGGTAAAATACCACCCATTACTTCAAAGCCGTGCATCAACCATGCTGGGATAACTTCTAAGACTTTATTCACCACAGATTGACCAAAAAAGTTCGCCGCAAAAACCAACGGAAAGCGAATTAAAAATCCCGCTAAAGCTGGATAAACAAACGCAGCTCGGTAAATCCCCCCATAATTTAACTCTTCTGCATATTTATCAGCCATATGCACCCAAGTCGCATTGATGGTCCGCCGTAATTGATCCATAAAGACGCCTAACACACCAAAAGGAACAGCTAGTGCAACAGCCGCCTCGGCATTCATTCCCACACCTAAAGCAATTGGAATCGCAATTGCTGAAGCTAAAGCCGGATCACTAGGCACATTGCCGCCCGGTGTAGAGGTAACTCCTAGATAAACAAGTTGAATCCCCGCCCCCACAACCATTGCTTCACTAAGTTTTCCTGTTGCTAAACCAGCCACCAACGCTGCACCTAATGGCTGAGACAGCATGCCTGAAAATGTGTACCCAAAACGCAAACGTGCAAACCAATAATAAAGTCCCATAATAATTGAAACACCTAAAACGCCCATATGATTCTCTCCTTTTTCTCTGATTATAGTGATTGATATTTTTCAATTAATTTTTGAATTGGTAGGGGATTTTCTTCGGGAATCGCTTGGAAGAAAACATGAATGCCCTTCGTTAAAAGTTCAGTCAAAATTGCAACATCTTCTTCAGATAAATTGATATTTTTTAAAACATTTTTCCGATTTGGTCCGCCACCTAAGCCACCAACTTGAATCTCCTCTTTAATAATTTCTTGGTCCACCATCGCTTTTAAGGTCGTTAAATCTGGCACTAAAAATAACACCTTTTTCTCTTCCTTTTCTTGCGATTCCCAATATTCTTTGGCACTTTCAATCCCTTTAATTACTACAGATACCCCTGGAGGCGCCGCCATTAAATAAATACTTTGTAAAAATTCATCTTGCTCTAGTTCATCACTCACTACCAAAATTTCATTTGCACCTGATTGTTGTAACCATTTAGTCACTACTTGTCCATGGATTAAACGGCTATCGACTCTTGTTAATACGATTTTTGACATTCTGTTCACCTGTACTTTCTTATTTTGGAATTTCTAAAATTTGACAACTGTCTACTGCTGCTTGTTGAATCATCTCTGCATCTTGTAAACGAAACCCAGGACCACTTTGTTTCATGACGGATTCTAATAATAACGATGTGCATAATCCGGACACAATCAAGAGATCATAATCTTTTGATAAACGCAATGCAACATTACTAGGTGTGCCGCCTTTAACATCTGTTAAAATTAGCAACTGGTTGTGCCACGTTAATTGTTCAATTTTTTCTGTGACTCGTTCTAAATAATCCCCCAGTGAATCCTCTGCTTGTAATGCAACTTCATGTACATTTGTAACTTCTCCAACAATCATCTGGACGCTTTTGACTAATTCCAAGCCCCAACCATTGTGTGTTAAAAGTAAAATTGGTTCATTTTCCATAAACAAACTCCTTTGCTAATTAATCATTTTATTAAAAGCAATAAGTGTGCCAACTTTCATTTCCGTTTGAATTAAGCCTTTTCAAAGAGCAATTCATAAATATAACGCACTTCCAAAGGTGGAATCAACAAATTATAGGACACTTCAATCGGTCGAAACGCCATTTTTATGACAGATACTGCTTCTGGCAACTCTCGGTATGACACTTCATAAGCTGTCGGGTCATATTCTGGATTCAATAATTGCCGTTCTAACATACAGGCACAATGAATGATAAAACGAAGTAAAATCTTTTCGTCACTTTTTATTTTGGTTTGCAAGCAAATGTCTGAATAAATCTTAGCTAATTCGATTGAAATGGTTGTAGGATTCAAAACCGTTAGTAAGTCTGTAATAGCTTCGATTGATAATCCTTGAATATATTTAGCTGAAACTTTCTTTAGTAACTCTTGGTTTTGTTTTTCTTCTAAATGATGGCCTAATAATTCGAAAACTAGCTGAATGCCCCGCTTCGATAGTAAATCTTGTAAAGAAATAAACGGAATATCTGGCACTTCTGTCTTTACGGTGCCAATGATGCCAACGATTTTCTCTTCTTTCCGAACAAAAGAATGCAAGCGATCAATGTCTTCCACTTCTCTTTTCTCTAAAGTAATGATGCGTACATTCGTTAGTAATTCATTAGGAAAAGTTTTTAGTAACAACTGTTCAATTTTAATAGCAGTCCCCATGCCAGTTAGACAGGAAATAATGAGAACTTTTGCCTCGTTGAAGCGACCTTTACTGCAAATCAAGGCGCGATGATTTTTTTCTTTTAAGACTGGTAATAGATACTCAAACGCCGTCGATTCATAAATGACTTCTCGGGCCACTTCTAGCAATGTTAAGAGATTGATATTGCTAATTAGCAGCACTTCCATTTGAAACGTTTGACTGATAGCATTACCAAAGTAAACCAGGGAACCGATGTCCACCATTAAAATAATTTTTTTATACTGATTTTGCTTTACAATTGCACGGACTTTTTCTAATGTTTCTTCCACTGATTGATTAATCGGCATATCAACTGCACGCATGACCGTTGTTGAGAACAGAAGGTTGGTGTACTCAACCATGCTGCTGGCCGTCGCGGCACCATGTGCAACGACGATAACGCCACAGTTTTCTTCAACTGAGTGCGCTCTTTTTTTAGCTGTGACTTTACGAATAAATAGATCGAAAAAGAGAATTTCCGTATCAGCAAAAGAAATCCCAAACAATGTTTGTAGAAAGTCCACCATGGTCTTAGCAGCTTGATACTGGGTTACTTTGCCAGAATAGATATTTTTGGTATCTGAATAAAACGTTTCATTCATTTGTGCAGAATAAAAAACAGCAGAATAAAGGTGGACAATTAAAATATTCTGGAAATCCTCTGTCAATTTTTCTTGGATTAATTGTTCAAAAAAGACAATGGCTTCTTGAATTTTTGGCTGCAATGTTTCGTCAATGGCCTCTATGGCTAGCGGTTCTTGAGCAAAAATATCCATATCATAAAGTTGCTCTACTTTGTTTTGCATGATTGCTAGCGCATCCTCTGTCGAAAGAGTTAATTTTTTCAAATCCGCATATTCTTTCAATAGAAAATTATAAAAACGATCATTTTTCAGACTTTCCGATTTGAGTAACTCTTGACTGCTTAAATAAAAATGGTTGTATTGAATCGTGAGGCCATCGTTAGGTATCCACTCATTAAAAGCCAGCAGACTTTCTACATCAGGTTGCTCTTTGACTGTTCCCTCGTTTGCTTCAATGCAAATAGTTTCCGTTAATTGATCGAACACTTCTAAATAGGCTTGTGCGCTCATAAATTGAATCGCCGCTTTCAATTCGCCAACGTTGGCTTCAAAATGAGTAAACGTTAATTGTTTCAACGCCTCATAACGAATATGGATATTCTTTTGAATCCGTTGACTTTCTTCTAAGAAAAAGGACAAAATCAATTGAATTTTTTCTTTCAAAGAGCGCTCGGCTAAAGCTGGAATGGCTAATGTCACAGGGATCCTTCTTAAAAACGTTTTCAAAAAATGTTGATTGACGGCTTCGGTTGTTGCAAAAATAAATTTTATCGATACATTTCTTTGTTTTTCGGCTTCGCCCATCCGTGTAAAATACCCTTTATCCAAAACTGTAAACAATTTTTCTTGGCCTTCGCTCGTTAATCGATGGACTTCATCTAAAAATAAAAAACCGCCATCTGCCAACTCCACTAAACCTTTTTGGTCATTGACGGCACCAGTGAAACTGCCTTTTTTATAGCCAAACAGATGCGAAGTTAATAATTCTGGATTGTTGAAATATTCTGCACAATTAAAATAAATAAACGGGACTTCCTGGTTCATTTTAACTTGATAAAATTGGTGTAATTGTTCTGCAATTAAGGTTTTCCCCACCCCAGATTCTCCAGTAAGTAAAATATTCAAGCCGTTAGGCGGATATAAAATAGCGGC
This sequence comes from Enterococcus sp. AZ129, assembly GCF_051714505.1. Lineage (NCBI taxonomy): Bacteria > Bacillati > Bacillota > Bacilli > Lactobacillales > Enterococcaceae > Enterococcus > Enterococcus sp. AZ129. The sequence continues at coordinate 2,507,458 of NZ_JBIORY010000001.1, forward strand.
TTTCAACTTCTTGATGGCGTCTGCTAAGCTCCCATCAAAACCAATTACGTTCGCAAATGGATTCATTTTCAGTAGCTGCTTTTTCTTATGTATCTGTTCTGTCTGTTGATAAATATCCTCTTGCAGCGAAGCGAGGGAATCATAGCACGTGCTACTTTTAAAAAAAGGAAACTGTTCCTCTAAGTAGTCTTTATCAAAAAATAACACCGGTCTTGATTTAACTTTAACGACTTGGTCTTTTCTCACTAATTCTGAAAGCTCTTCACTAACAGCGGTTCGGGTATATCCAGAGGTCTGACTTAATTGCGAAGCCGTTGCGGGCAACAAGGTTGCTTTGCTACTTGGATTTTGTACGTGAAACTGTTTTAACGCTTGATGAATATTATCAATTCTCATAGTCTTTTCCCCATTTCTTTTTTGATCCAAAAGTTAATTTATTATACATTAAAACGGAAGCGGTTTCTTATTTACCATAAAAAAAATCAAGTCTTTAACCAAAAGATTAAAGACTTGATTTTTATTCTCCGTATTGTACAAGTTGTGTATTTTCACAATGAAAGTCCAAGAAATCTTGGATTTTTTTACCATTGAAGTAGTTATCAATGACTCGCATAACCGCATTGTGGCAAACAAATAAGTAAGTTTCCTCTGAAGCCAAGGCTTCCTCAATCAAGGGATAAATTCGACCCGCGACATCTAGGACTGATTCCCCTTCTGGAAACGGCAAGGAAATCTCAGAACGATTTTCTTGGAAAGCCGTTGTTTCAATCGGTTCACCATCATAAATGCCAAAATTCATCTCAATTAAATGAGGTTCTGTTTCAATCGTCAATTGATTTCGTTCCGCAATTTTACGTGCTGTTTCTTGCGCCCGTTTTAAAGGGGACGCCAGTAAACGGTCGATTTGAATTCCTTGTTTGGCAATTTTTTCAGCTACCAATTCCGCTTGTTGATAGCCTTTTTCGGTCAATTGCGCTTCCGCATGACCACAAATTCTACGGGCCACATTATAATCTGTTTCACCATGTCTCACTACGTACAGCATTTTTCCACCTCAGTTTTTTGTCTTGTGTCTATTTTATCTGAAATTTGGTCACAATAACACCCTATTTAGCGGTAACTTTCTGGTAATTTAAATTTGCCTTCTTGCTCAAACTGTTCGCCTACTTGGAATAAGAGATCTTCACGTCCACGAGCAGCCAGCAATTGAATGCCTAAGGGTAACCCCGTTGCCGTCACATGTGTGGGCAAGCTGATAGCTGGTTGTCCTGTCAAGTTCGCTAGTTGAGTATACGGTGTTAGCTGTAAACTTTTATCAAAATAATCATAGATTAATTCAGCTAATTCTGCTTCTGTTAATTCTGCTGCTTGCGCCATTCGTTGACGAATGTGCTCACTTTGCAAATCTTCGTTAATTTTTGGTGCTGAAAAAGCCGTTGTTGGTGATAAAAACAGATCAAATTTTTGAAAAAGTTCTTCCATCGTTACTGCTGCTTGATCCCACAACTGTAATGAATGAACATAGGTGGCTGCTGGAATCTTTTGGCCAAATTGATGCATGGTCCATGAAAAAGGTTCGATTTCTTCTTTACGAATTGGGCGCCCGAGCCCCTGTTGAATGCTATTCATCATCGCTGTAGTTTCTGCGCCGTTCATTTGATAATAGGAGCGAATCAGCGCTGCACCATCGACTGGATAAGGAATCTCAATGATTTCATGGCCAGCGGCTGCCAGAAAATCAGCCGCTTGTTTCGCCGCTTGTGTTGCTTCTGGCGAAATCATTGAGCCGATAGGCGAAGCGGTACACAGAGCAATTTTTAGCCGTTGTTTTTTAGTGTGTGTTTGCCATTCTGCCAAGGGCGCTTGGTAGGGGGCGCCACTGTGGCTACCACGTAGGCCATAAAATAACGCTTTGGTGTCTCTCATAGAAATAGTCAACGCAAAGTCAATCGAGGCACCTTGCCAGCCTCGCCAGCCTTCTGGGCCGACAGGCATGGAGCCACGGCTAGGTTTTAAGCCAATTAAGCCACTAAAAGAGGCGGGAATTCGGATGGAGCCACCGCCATCGCTAGCGCCGGCGATAGGAACAATCCCGCTAGCGACAACTGCGGCAGCGCCGCCACTGGAACCGCCTGGCGAATGTTCCAGGTTCCAAGGATTGCGGGCTGGCCCGTAAAGCGCAGGGTCCGTAATATTTTTAAAGCCAAACTCTGGAGCGTTGGTTTGTCCTAAAGGCATCAAACCAATCGTTTCTGCTTGTTTGACAAAGTTAGAGGTCGTTGTTGCAGTACTATTTTTAAAAAGTTGCGAGCCGGCCGTTGCTGACCACCCCGCTTTTTCTTGGCCTAACATTTTCAATGGAAATGGCAAACCAGCAAATAGTGTGTCCTGCTGTTTATTTTTTTGATAAGTTGCTTCTGCTTCTTGGCTATCAAAAGTTACAAAGCCATTGATCTTTGGATTTAACTTTTGGACTTTTTTCTCAATATCCTTTAAGAGTTCTGTGCGACTTACTTTCTGTTCTTTTAATTGTTGTACCCAATATAGTCCGTCTTTCATACAGACCCACCTCCTATATTATTCCGTATTAGTATAGCATGGTTTTTAGAGGTCATCCTGTGATGGTGATTTTCATTCGTCAAGTGCTTCTCTATTTTAAGTAAATAATTCGCCAATGTAAGGAAGCAACTGCGGATGCAGTTTGTAGCCTTTATACCGTGTATTTTGGATACCTTGTTTTTTAAAGCCCCCTACTTGAATTTTTTTATTTAATTTTGTCAGCTGTTTGGTCATTTTTTTTCGATTATTGGCTGTTTCTTCTGTGTCATATATTAATTTACACAGGCGCTCCATTGGTAAGTGTTCTTTTGGCGTACTATACAAGACAGCCAGTAGTGCACGTTCTGCGGCTGTTAGCTTTATCCCCTCTACATCTAACTTTTCATCTTCTCGTTGGATGGGTTTATTTAATTCTGCCAAAAGGAGATTTTCTCTTAATGTATCCAAAGTCGCATCCAATCGTAACCAATTGAGAATGCCATATTGATAGCTAATGCTCAATTCTTCCGAGGTAGGAATGTCTTCCGAGCGAAGAAACAACGGCGTTTTAACTCTGGCTAATTCCTTTAGATATAAATATTGTTCTTTGCGAGGAATCGTTTCGCTGAGAATGATTGCATCAAATTTTCGATAAAACAAATGACTTTCCTTAATTTCACCAATCAGACACGTCGTACAAAAAACTTGGTGATCTAAATGCTGTAAGCGGTTTTGAAAAGCAGTTTCTGCTAAGACATTTTTTGTGATGACCATTATTTTCATTCTTGATTCCTCCTTAATTCTTTTTTAGTTCAAAATTTTCTCAATTTTCGTGTTTTGTTTTGATATATTTAGTATACTGGAAATTTTTCGAATTAAAATTTAGAAATTTACAAGCAAATCAGTCATTAACAGTCATTCCTATAATCCCTGATTTATAAAGGCTTTCTAATAGTCTTATTTAAAAAATATTTGTTATTTAATCCTCAACGTGCTATTTTTTCAATTTTTTTCTTTTTTATTTAGCTGACAAACGTCAAAAGGTTGGTAGCTAATATCAACCTTTTGACGTTTGTCAGCTATTTTCTCTTGAAATCTTTGGATTTTTTTCTACTTTCACTAAAAAAAACAGCCAAAAGTGGCTGTTTTTTTGCTGTTTGTATTTATTTCATAATATCGATCAAGTCTTTTTTCGAAGCTGCCGAGGCAGGGAAATAGCTAAATACAACCCCGATAAAGACAGAAATCCCAATGGCTAATGAAACGGTCATTAAATCTGGACGAACAGAAAACGGTAGTGCCATTGATGCTAAGTAGGCAATAATCATTCCTAAAAGATAACCAGTAATTCCGCCGATTAAGGTCAAGGCAATTCCTTCTGTTAAGAATTGCTTTTTAATATCACTGGCTGTCCCGCCCAATGCACGTCGGATACCAATTTCCTTAATCCGTTCTGAAACCGAAATGTACATCATATTCATAACGCCGACCCCAGCAATTACCAGTGAAATGGCCGCAATTGCGGAAATAAACAAGGTTAAATTATTTAATAAAGAGCCCATTTCTTTGATGGTATCTTTAACATTATATTCTTGATACGTCCCGCTGTTTTTCATGGTTCCTTGTTGAGAGAGAGTTTTTATTGTTTCTTTCAATACTTGATCTGGTTGATAGCCAGGTGCTACTGTTAGCTTCAACGTAGATGTATCTTTTAGCTTGCCGAAATAATGTTCATAGGTCTTTTTGGGAAAATAAAGCAATGAGTCATCATTACCTGGACCAATGGCACCGCTGGTATTGGTTGTCACGCCAACAATGGTAAAAAGTTGATCTTTATACGGAAAAGTTCGATTAACTGCTGCAGTTGGGTCTTGGTAGAGTTCTTTGGCAACCAGTTCATCCACCACCACTGTTTTATCCAGTTTTGCATTGTCTCCATCATTCAGTTGGCGTCCCGCCAACAATTCTTTGGTGGTTTTGTTGGCAAGTTCATAGGTTACAGAAAGATTTTTCGGTCCTGCTTGAAAATTCAGTGTACCTTTTTGGGCGCCATCAACTTCTCTTTGATCAAAATCAATTTTTTCTACGCCAGGAACCATGCGCACGACCCCTAAATCATTGTCGGTAAACATCGCTTGGTCACTAAACATATCCGAAGTGTTGTAGGCCGAAAAAGAAATCTTTTTCACATTTTCTTTTTGTTTTTCAGCAGATAATTTATCGACCATGTCTTCTTTAAAGCCGTTACCGATAGCCACGATGGTAATCACCGAAGCGATCCCGATGACAATCCCTAGCATCGTTAACAAGCTGCGTCGCTTATTTTTCAAAATGGAACGGAAGGCGGTTTTCCAAATAATTGAACGTTTCATGTCAGCACCTCCTCTAAAATCTTTCCATCACGAACTTTAATCAAACGATTGCAGTATTCAATTGTTTCTTCATCATGTGTCACTAAAATAATGGTGACACCTTCATTGTTTAATTGCTGAAAGAGCGTTAAAATTTCTTCCGATGTTTTACTATCTAAAGCCCCAGTTGGTTCATCTGCAATAATAAAACTTGGCCGATTGACAATCGCACGCGCAATAGCCACACGTTGTTGTTGTCCGCCCGAAAGCTGTTTTGGATGCTTCTTGCCTTTATCTGGCAAGCCGACTTTTGTCAGAACTTCGTGGACACGATCTTTGGCTTCTTTTGGGGTTAACCCACTATATAAAAGAGGTAATTCAATGTTTTCTTCAACTGTTAGTGTTTCAATTAAACTAAAATTCTGAAAGACAAAGCCGACTGCTTCATTTCTAATTCGGGATAGTTCCTTATCAGAAAAGTCGCCAATTTCACGGTCTTCAAATAAATACGTTCCTTCAAACTTTTTATCAATAAAGCCTAGCAAATTAATCAAAGTCGATTTCCCAGAACCAGAAGGACCCATAATCGCTAAAAATTCTCCAGCGTCTACTTGGAGGTTAATATCAACTAACACATGCAGTGTTTCTTCTTCGGAATAATAATATTTATGAATATGGGATAGCTTAATCATTGGCAGCTACCTGAACATCTTGATTATCTTTTAATTCTTTATTGGGATTGGCAATCACTTGGTCTTTCCAATTCAAGCCACTTTTGACAACTTTACGACCTAAATTTGTTTCTGTTTCAATCGGTGTTTTTTTCGCTTTGCCCGCTTTGTAAACATAGACAAATTCTTTTTCGCCTTCTTTTTGGATTGCTGCTGTCGGTATAATCATTTGCTTTTGTGGCACAGCGATACTAGTAGACAAGCCTTCTGCCCAAGGAAAATCACCTTCTACTGTAAATTGATAACTCACTACTGGATTGCCTTCATTTTTAGCTATTGGGGTTTGCGCAATGGAAACAATTTTGCCTGGCGCTGATTTGCCTGAACCAACGGTCGTCACTGTTACTTCTTCCCCTGTCTGTAATTTATCGTAATCATATTCGGTTACTTTTCCTTGAATATTTTTCTTTTGTGTTGCAATTTTAATGACTGGTTTGTCGGTACTACTCATGGCACTAGCATCGACAGTGACTTGGCCATCAATTGGTGCTGTAACGACTGTGTTAACTTTGCCACGTGTTTGTTCAAGCGTGTTTGCTGCTCCGACGGCATCACTGTTGGCTAATTGAAGGGCTTGGTTAGCTTGGGCGACTTCACTATTCGCAGCACTAACGGCTTCATTCAATTGCTGAATTTCCGCATTTAGTGTTTCTTTCTCTTCAGCCTCTTTTGCGGTGTTTAATTTTTGCTTGGCTGCAGCAACTTTGTTTAACGCTTCATTGTATTTTTGAGTGGCTAAGTTAACGTTCTCTTGTGCTTGTTGAACTTGAAGATTGTTCCGATTAACGGCATTCGCTTGTTCTGTTTCTGTGGCTTGGATGTCTGAGTTATTGTACGTTAACAATGGACTATCTTTCTTGACTTCTTTACCATTTTCAACATTTATTTCGGCAATTTTTCCTAAAGAAGGATCAAAGAAAATATCCCGAGTATCTAGAAAACTCACTTGACCATCTAATTTTAATGAGGCCATTTCTGTAATGGTATACGTTGTGTATTCAGGTTCAACTTCTTTTGAAGAAAAAACTGTTTTTGCTCCGATAAATCCGACGACGACCACTGCGGCACCAATACCGAACCACACTTTTTTATTTCGCTTCTTCTGGCCTGACTTTTTCATTTATTTGTTCCTCCTTGATTTCTGTTGACGAGTTTGTCATTTTATTTAGTATATAATGAATAAAAAAACTGGTCCCTTCATCTTCCTATCATTCCTCTTACAGTTTTGACACATCTTTATCTAACAAAAAAACGTTTATCCTGTGTAAAAGGATAAACGTTTTTTGTTATTTTATTGTTCTAATTGACCCAACCAGCCAGATGTACCACCTAGAACATTGGTTACTTGATACCCTTGTTGACTGAGAAACGCACACGCTTGTGCGGAGCGCGATCCCATTTGACAAATCAGATAATAGGGTTGGTTTTTATCTAATTGCTGATAATTTTCGGTTAAAGTACTTAAAGGTAAGTTGATGGCCTGAGGGACATGCCCCAGTTGGTATTCCATTTCTTCTCGTACATCAATAATCGGTAATTTTTTTCGTTTTGCTTCCTGATAAAATTCAGGCATGCCAATCGTGTTATACATTTTCTAGTTCCTCCGGTTTTACCATTCTATATAGCGCAAAAGCACCATCTAAATTTTTGGCTGAGATGCCCGCTTGTTTTAGCATTCGTTCTGCAATATAACTACGCAAACCACTGTGACAACTAACAATGTACTCCGTTGACTTGTCTAATTCCTCCAAACGTTCTCTTAACTCATTTAAAGGAATAGACACAGCATTTTTAAATTGACCATTGGCTCGTTCGGCGGGATTACGGACATCTAATAAAACAGCTCCATTAGCTAATTCGTTGGATAACTCATACCATTGAACGTTTTCACTCAATCCTTCTGCAAGGTTCATCGCTGCATAGCCTAACATGTTCACAGGATCTTTCGCTGAACCAAACGGCGGCGCATAGGTAAACTCTAATTCAGGCAAATCAAAAATAGTTAACTGTCCTTTAATAGCGGTCGCAAGAATATCAATCCGCTTATCTACGCCCTTGGCCCCAATTCCTTGTGCGCCATAAATTTCCCCTGTCGTATGATGGAAAACTAATTTTAACTGAAGATCTGTTGCGCCAGGATAATACCCCGCATGGTCTTTTCCACTGATATGCACAACAGCTGTTGTTAGTCCAGCAGCTTTAGCAGCCCGTTCGCTTAAACCAGTTGAAGCAGCGGTTAAATCAAAGACTCGCACAATGGCGGTCCCAATGCTCCCTTGATTTTTTCTCTCTAACCCAGCAATCACATCCGCTACTTGACGTCCTTGGCGATTGGCAGGAGAAGCTAAAGAAATCAGCGCATCTTCTTGAGTGATTTGTTGTTTCACTACAATAGCATCCCCAACCGCATAAATATCGGGTTGATTCGTTTGATAGCGTTCATCAACAACAATACCGCCACGTAAACCAGTTGCTACACCTGCTTCAACTGCTAAGGTATTTTCTGGTTGGACCCCCACCGACAAAATGGTTAAATCAGAAGCTAATGTTTGACCGTCTTCTAAGCGAATCACTTGCCCTTCTTCTTCAAAAGCAACCGCAGATTGTCCCGTAATTACTTGAACATTGTTTTTGCTTAATTCAGCTTTGACAAAAGCGGCCATTTCTTCGTCTAATGGTGGTAAAACATGGGGTGCTTTTTCCACGAGAGTGACTTCTAATCCGCGTTTTTGCAAGTTTTCTGCCATTTCCAAGCCAATGAAGCCTGCGCCAATCACGACGGCTCGTTTTGTTTCTGGTGTCAAGGCTGTCATAATTTGATCTAAATCAGGAACATTTCTTAATGAAAAAACATTTTTGGCTTCTGCCAATCCTGTAATTGGTGGCACAAAAGGTTTCGCCCCTGGTGATAAAATTAATTTGTCATAGTGTTCTGTTAAAATTTCTGTTTCATGTTTCACTGTGATCACTTTTTCTATTGGATCAATCGCCACGACTTCATGGTGAGGACGAACATCTAAATTAAACCGTGCCTTTAACGCTTCGGGTGTTTGAACAAGCAGTTGCTCTCTTTCTGCGATTTCGCCAGAAACGTAGTAAGGCAAACCACAGTTTGCAAATGAAACAAAAGGGCCTTTTTCCATGACAACAATTTCAGCATCTTCCATTAAGCGACGTAAACGTGTCGCTGCGGACATACCACCAGCCACGCCTCCGATAATTACAATTTTCATTTATTTTCCTCCTTTAATTTGACCAGACCATTGGGACATCCCGCCACGAACGTTAATCACGTGATAGTTTTTTCTCGCTAAAATTTTGGCCGCATTTTTGCTGCGCATGCCGGACTGGCAAATCACATAGACTTCGTTAGCGGATTTGTTGTAGGCGGGAATTTTGTTAAGTGGGACATTAGTCGCTTGTGGAATATGCCCTGTGCGGTATTCGCTAGGTGTTCGGACATCTAATAACGTTATCTCTTTAGATAAACGTGACTGCAATTCCTTTGTTGAAATACTTGGCGTTTTTTTAAACAATTGAAATAACATCTTTTTCTCCTTCTCTTATATACCTTATGGGGTATATTTAACATGAAAAAGTTAGACTTGTCAACTGAAGAGATTTCTGCCATTTTTAGATTCAAAGAAAAGATAGTTGACAAAAATACCTCGTGTAGGTATATTTTAAACCAATCACTACTCTTAAGGAGGGGCAAAATGACTGAAGAAAAAAAGAAAGTGCTGAATCGTTTACGCCGCACAGAAGGTCAAATTCGCGGGATTCAAAAAATGATTGATGAAGAAAAAGAATGTATCGATGTTATCACTCAGTTGAGTGCGGTCCGTTCTAGTATTGATCGCGTAATGGGGATGATAGTTGCGGAGAATTTAAAGCATTGCTTTGAAAATCCTGAAAAAGATCCTAAAGAACAAGAAGAGCGATTAGCACAAGCGATTAATATGATTGTCAAAAAGTAAAACAACGCAAACTTATTCAGCGAAAGATAAGTTTGCGTTGTTTTATTTTTATTTATTAGAGAAATCTGCCCCGCGTTTTTTTAAATTGACAAGCATAAAAAGAATCGTGCCAATTAGTAAAATCACGACGGCGATATAAAAGCCCATGACTTTCGAACCAGTTGTGTCAGAAATTTTCCCAGTCAAAGCTGGGGCGATCACAGATGACATCATGCCGAAAAAGTTAAACACGCCCAAAGTAGTGCCAATTCCAATTTTTGGTGCATTTTCACCTAGCCAAGAAATAATAATCGGTTCTACAGCTAATTTTCCTAAGAACCCATACATAATTAAAGCAATTAATAACAACGTCGCATTACTTACTTGTACAGTTAACAAGAGCATGGCTGTTGCTAAAAATTCTAAAACAACGATGAATTGAACTTTTTTATGCATGTACTTATCCGCCAACCGACTAAAAAATAACGCTCCTGGAATAGAGGCAAATGCGACCAGCGAAGAGGACAACCCTATTGCTGCTCCTTGGAAACCACGTTCGGTACTTAAAAAATTAGGTAACCAAGTCACAATCATATAATATGCATAACAAGTGCCAAAATATAAAATATACGCAAATAGCATATGTGGCGCAAACAGTTTTTTAAAGGGCACTTTTTCTTTTACCACTTCGTTATCTTTTTCATCAACAACGGTTGGCTGAATCAAGGCCATGTCTTCTTTATGATTGCGAATAATCACTTGAAAAGCCACTAACATACAAATAATCATAAAGGCGGAAATGTACATCATCACTTGCCAAGGTAATCCTTTTTGGGCAACTAAATAACTAGATAAAATCATCCCTAAACCTGAACCAACTGCTGAACCACTGTTGACAATAGCTGTTGCAAAACTTTTTTTGGCTTGAGGAATGTTTTGCGACGTCAACGAGTAAGCCGAGCCATAGAAAGAACCACATCCTAAGCCTGCCAATAAGCTACCTAAGTAAATTGTTCCAATCGTTTGGGCTTGGGCAATCAGTAATGCTGCCAGCGCAAACAAGATAAAGCCTGGAATTAATACACGTTTTTTCCCAATTTTGTCTACCAAGAAGCCTGCAGGAATCTGCATGACTACGTAACCGAGAAAATAAAAGCTAGAAATGGACCCTAGGGCCGTATCGGAAGCGTTACCATTTAGAGACGCGCGAATTTGTGGATAAACGGGAGAAAGCGCGGAACGATAAATCCAGATTGTTACCCAGCCCATACATAGTAAAATAACGATTTTTTTCCAATAAGCCAACGAACTTTTTGTCTTGTCTGTCATTTTCTTTTCCTCCACCAATCATTTTTTTGGTTAACGTTTCACAAGGAACAAAAGCACTACGCTTTTTTACGTAGTGACCTTTGTCCTACCTTCTTTTTTAGTTTAAATACTCAGCCAATGCATGAGTACTACCGCTACCGCCTTCAAATTGATAACCTTGGTGTTTCAATACAGTCTCAAAGGCACTTAAGAAATGCAACACATTGTCTTCCCGACTGCTGTAACCCATATTACCGACCCGCCAAATTTTTCCTTTTAAATCACCGAAGGAAGAGGCAATTTCAACTTTAAAATGATCCAGTAATAAGCTCCGCACTTTTTCACCATCAATTCCTTCTGGAATGACCACAGGAATGACTGTTGGTGTTTTTGTGTCTAACTTCCCGAAAATTTCTAAGCCCATTTTTTGCAGACTTTCAACTAAAATACGATCGTTTTTCCGATGGCGTGCGTAGACATTTTCCATGCCTTCTTGAAGTAACAAGCGCAACCCTTCATGTAGCCCATAAATCATTGTAGTCGCTTCTGTATGGTGATTTAAGCGCTCTGGTCCCCAATATTTTTCTAATTGCGATAAATCCAAGTAGTTACTTTGAATGAACCGTTCATTCCGCGCATCCGCGCCAAGCCCTAACTCTTTTTGGTAACGGCCCGCCAGATAATCGGCTACACGTTGGTTGTAGGTAATTAAAGAAAGGCCTGAAGGTACGCTGACACATTTTTGAGTGCCTGCTACCGCAATATCAATCTTCCAATCATCGACCTTTGTTTCAACACCGCCGTAAGTCGCCACCATATCTACTACAAAGAAAATTTCATTTTCCCGACAAAAGGCGCCAATTTGATCCAGTGGTTGCATTTGTGCATTCGCCGTTTCGCCGTGGACCATCGCAACAATTTTTGGTTGATGTTCTTTAATCGCTTCAATCACCGTTGTTTGTTCAAACGGTGCGAGCCAGTCCTTTTCTAAATAAATGACTTCGGCCCGGGCGCGTTCGCAAATTTCACCTAATAAATAAGCAAACCGGCCATACGCAGGCACAAGCACTTTGTCACCTGGCTCAATCAATGCAAATAACCCCGCTTCTAAGCCTGAACGTGACGTGCCATCAATGGCAAAGGCTTGTTGATTCTTTGTGGCAAAAGGTACTTTAATCATTTCCCGAACTTCGTCCATAATCTGTAGAAATTCTGGATCAAATTGCCCTAAAATTGGTTGACCCATTTGACGAAGTACCGATGGATGGGCTTCGACTGGTCCCGGCGTCATGATTGTTCGCCGTACAAAATTTGGTTGTTGATACATAGTAATCCCTCACTTCATTTTTAATTCTTCTCTTTTATTATCTTTGGAAAAACCCAGAAATTCATTGTTCAATTTGCACTATTTTGACTTTGTTTTTTAGACATATTCAATAACTATCTTTTGTACTCCTTTTTATTCTTCGCTATACTATAAAAAAAGGAGGTTGTTGTGATGAAAATATTAGCTGAGGTCTTGGCTTTACCAAGATTTTCTGACTTACAATTATTATCGTCTCACTCAAACTTAACACAGCCCTTGGAAAGTGTAGAAATCACGGAAACACCTGATGTGGCTGATTTTATCCCTAAAAATGTCATGATTTTAACAACGGCAATGATTTATAAAGATGATCAAGAAAAATTGAAACCTTTTATTGACTCGCTAAAACAAGCAGAGTGTACGGCTTTAGGAATCAAAGTTGGGCGGTTCCTTGACGAAATTTCACCAGAAATTGTTGCCTATGCCAGTGCCGTTGATTTGCCCCTGATTAAAATTCCTAGCACACAGCCACTAGGCGGGTTGTTGCATGAAATTGTTGGCTATCTTCGTGATAGCAAAACCGAACAGATGTCTGTGGCATTTGACATCCAAAAGCGTTTTTCAACATTATTAATGCAAGATGTTGATGCTACGCGTTTCATCGCTGAATTTGCGAAAATTTTAAATGCGCCAATTATTTTATTAAGTCCTTGGCAACAGGTGATTGCCCACTCGAATTATTTTTATGGCAATCAAAAATCGGCGGAGTTTTTCATCGAACAATTATCAAAAGACCACTTTCAACAATTGGCACAAGAAAAGAAAATCTTTCGTTTACAGGATGAGCGACAAGAAAACATTCAAGTAGCGGGCTTTCCAATTCGTGTGAACGATTATTTTCCCTATTATCTATTGGTCTTATCTCCTGAACAGATTCCTTATCCTATTTCTGAATTTGCCATTGATCAGGCCATTTTAGTTTTGACTTTTATGTTATTTAAAAACCAGAAAATTGCTGAATCTTTTGAGCATCTCAAAACAGACTTTTTGGACCGCTTGCTTGATACACATCAAGAAGCGCTGAGTAAACATCAAAATTGGTTGGAACTTTGGAAAAATTATCGTTTAATCAACAGTGATTATTATCAATTAGCGATTGTCTACGGCGTGACTAAACCAGAAAATGAAACCCATATTCGTTATCAGCAAGCGGAAGGGCAACTAATTTTCCAATGGCTCAAAGAACAATTGCCGGAAATCCTGCCAGATGTCGCCTTGTTTAAATTAAAAAATCAAAATAAAAGTATCTTGATTTTTCAATCTAAAAAAAATGACCATTTGATGATTTTGCAAAACCTCGCTGAACGTTTGCAACAGGCTTTGCCTATTACCATTCGCTTTGCTTTAGGCAATGCTTATGAAAACCTAGAAGATTTGCCTAATTCTTATATTGAAGCTTCTTCGACATTAGAGGCTTCTTTACACGCTCAAAAACCAGCAACTGTGCAATTGTTCCATCCCAAAGGCCTAGCTGGACTTTTTGAAAAGATTGGCACTGAAGATGTTGAATACTTTTGCCAGCAACAATTGAAAGAGTTGGCCTATCCGACGGAACCGACGTTACAAGAATTACGAAAAACCTTGAAAGTTTTTTTAGATTTCAATTGCGAAATTACTAAAACGGCCAACGCTCTTTACCTTCACAGAAACACCATTAAATATCGCATGAATCAATGTGAAAAATTATTAGGTACCTCTATTCAAGAGCCTGAGACGAGTTTACTCTTACGGGTAGCGCTGGAACTTTCAGAAAAATAATTAACAGGAAAATAGCCGAATAAAAGTAACGTCTACCAAGAAAAAGGACTCTACCGTTCACCACTGCGTGTTCAAATCCTATTGTTCCGAGGTCATTACTTTACATTCGGCTTTTCTTTATAATTCTGGTTCACGATTGGCATCTTTGGAATAAACATACATTAGCGGTTCTTCACGGCCAACCGCATAGGCTGCTTGTGGCACATAGGCACTCATGAAAATATAGTCCCCTTTTTCCACTGGATACCATTCATTGTCCAAATTGTACATCCCTTGGCCACTAATTAAATACGCACCATGCTCTTGGACATGCGTTTCAATATAGGCATGACTAGCACCTGGTTCAAAAGATAAGATATGCATATTCATATCAAAGTCAAACTCTTTCGGCAATAAACTCCAAAGTAAAACGTCTGTCATTCCTTCATATTCTTCTGGTTGTTGGTCATGAATTGACCCAACCACTTTATAAGGTTGATGGCCCGCCAACGGCTGATAGCGTTTTTTATATAAGAAAACTTCTGTGTCTGCTTCCTGTGCATTCGCTAAATACATTTTCATTTCAGGCGTAAAGTAGGCATAGCCCCCGGCTTCAAGCTCATGGGTTTCTTGACCATCTGAAACGCGCAAACGACCGTCAATGACATAAACCAACGTTTGGATCCCGTCGCCACCAAAACCGGTTGTTTGTTGACCATTTTTACGAAACGTAGCAATGTAATCCACAAATGTCGCACCTAATTTAGGCGATCCTAAAATGGAAATATCGACATTTTCAAAACCAGGTACTGCATTTTGCACCAAACCATCATGGGGAATAATGGCGTAATTGTCTTTTTTTATCACAGCTCTTGATGTTAACAATTCTTTTTGGTAACCAACTCGATTATTTTTATAACCCATCACAATTCTTCCTTTTCTATCTTATTTATACGCTAATTCATATAAGGTATCTGCTAAAAGCTTGACGCCTTCAACCAAATCTGGAAATGCCGTTGCTTCTGCTGGATTATGACTAATCCCACCAATACTTGGCACAAATATCATCGCTGTCGGGTAATGGGGCGCAATAATTTGCGAATCATGCCCAGCACCACTATGCATCATACGATACTGATACTTGCCTTCTTTAGCTTTTTGTTCAATAACTTCTACAATTGCTTGATTCATCGGTACAGGGGCTTCATCCATCCAACGGTCAATCGCAATCGTTAAGCCTAATTCTTGAGCAATTGTCTTCATCCGTTCTTCTAATTCACCTGTAAAATGTCGTAAAAAAGCAGCGTCGGTATGACGGCAGTCAATTGTAAATTCCACTTCTCCAGGCACCACGTTGACTGTATTGGGTTTCGGAATGACTTTGCCGAATGTTAAAACTAACGGATCCCCAATTTCGTTCGCACGATCAATGGCTTCTGCACAAATTTTAGCAAAGCCATATACCGCATCATGACGGTAACTCATTGGCGTAGTGCCTGCATGATTGGCTTGCCCTTTTAAGTTAACCGTGTAGCGACGTTGCCCTACAATACTATGAACAACACCGACTTGGAGCTTTTCGTTCTCTAAAATATTGCCTTGTTCAATATGAATTTCGACAAATGCTTCAATGTCCTCACGTCTAGTTTGCTCCTGCCGAAAATCAAAGCCTTGGCGATGCATCTCATCAACAAACTTTTTACCTTCGTTGTCAGAGATATCGACTACTTCTTCACGTTTGGCTTCACCAACGACATTTTTGCTTCCCCAGAAAACCGTTGGAAAACGACTCCCTTCTTCTTCAGCCATGGAAAGCACTTCTAAAGAACGCCGTGGTTTCCCATATTTGTCTAATAAATATTGAACAGCCGTCATGGAAGCAATAACACCATATTGACCATCTAAGGTCCCACCATTTACTACTGTGTCGATATGTGACCCAGTTAAAATCGTTTCCTGAGGAAATTCCGTTCCTGCCACTCGACAAAACAGATTCCCGACTTCGTCAAATTGTGTTTCCAGTCCAAACGCCTCAGTTTGGCTTTGCACATACTTTTGTGCTGCCAACCACGAATCTGTATAAAGTAAGCGTGTCATCCCTCCTGCAGGATCACTCCCAATTGCTGACAATTCTTCGATTCTTTGTTTTAAAACTTTTTCCAAGTCCATCACAAAACCTCCTGACTGATCACACTCTGATTGTAAACGTTTCCCTAGTTATCTTCATTGTACTTATCAAACAAAATTAAGCCTTTTTTTGTGCAAAACAACCAATGAACATCCTCTAACTCGTGGACAGAGGCGCTAATTCAATCACGCTTCTGTCCCTTTTCATTTCTAAAATAGGTGTTTAATTTTTGATAAATACGCCGTTAAACGCCTCGGTTACTCCAGTTTCTTGTGCGTAAATTGTTTCGCCTCTTAAAATTGTTTGAATCACTTGGGCCCCAATTTCACGACCAATGTAAGGACTAATTTTATTTCGATATTCTAAATCTTCTGCTTTTAAGATATACGGTGCATTAGGTTTAATTAGTACAAAATCGGCATCCTTACCAATGCTGATGCGGCCCTTTTGTGCTAAGTGATAACGGTCAGCTGGGTTTGCTGCAATCATATCCGCGAATTGTTTCAAGGATAAACCACGTTTTTGGACGGCTTCATCGAATAACACATCGACGTTATTTTGAACACCAGAAATGCCGCCCCAAGCTTCAAAAGCATTGGTTGTATCTTTTAAGTCTGGCGTACAAGGAGAATGGTCAGAGGTTACAAACGCGATGCCGCCTGTTTGCACGTGGTTCCATAAGGCAGCTTGTTGGTCCGCGTCACGAATCGGCGGTGAACATTTGACAACTGGACCAATGGCATCAAGTTCATCCGTGGTAAAATATAAATAATGCGTACATGTTTCACAAGTCACATCTACCCCTTCTGCTTGGGCTTTTAAAACTTCTTCCACACCTTCTTGACAAGCCACATGACAAATATGAATCCGACAACCTGTTTCTTTGGCAAATAAAATGGCTTTTTGAATCGCTTCAACTTCGGTAAACACAGGACGTGTAGCTACATATGCCGCTAAAGTCGTTTCGCCATTTTGATAAGCTAACGCGCCTAATTTATCCGTAATTGGTGCATTTTCTGCATGGATTGCTAGCACTTTGCCAGTCTTGGCGACTTGTTTCATTCCTTCATATAGCGAATAATCGTCGACATTTTGAAAATCTCCTTCAATCGAACGATCGCCGCACGTTCCTAAAAAGCATTTATAGCCGGAAACGCCTCCTTCATCAAGTTCCTGAATCCCACCAGCCAAGTTGGTCGGGACCACGCCGCCAAATGACCCTACATCTACTTTTAGTTTATTTTCTCCTGCCTTGTATTTGATCTCAAGAGAGGTCTTATCCACAGTTGCTGGAATCTGATTTAAAGGCATTTCCATAAAGGTCGTCACGCCCCCTTTGGCACAAGCGGCCGTTCCTGTGACATACCCTTCCCATTCATCGCGGTAACCACCACCAGGATCGGTAATATGAACATGAGCATCCACCATCCCAGGACTAACGACTAAACCCGTCGCATCAATCACACGTTCTCCTGACAAGTCTTGCCCAATCGCTACGATTTTTCCTCCTTGAACGGCGACATCCGTAATGACTTCTCCAGTTTCTAAAATAACTAACCCGTTTTTAATCACTAACTCTGCTTGCATTTATTTTCCCTCCTGATAAGCTGTTTCTTTCACTTTTTTTGAATCCCAAGTCCATTTTTTTAACACTAAGTACAGCACAAAACCTGTGGCAAAGCCCACAAACCACGAAATATCAGCAATGATTTTAACCTGTGGAATAAATTGACCACTTAAGGAAAGAACCAACGCCAGAATAGTAGCGACATACGCCGGCTTGTTTAATCCGTAAAAAGGATTGGCTTCCTCTTTTTTGTGTTTATCTACGTATAAAGCATTTAAATTAATTTGTTGCTTTTGAACAAAATAATAATTCGCAATCATCACACCAGCGACTGGTCCTAAAACAGACCCAATTGCGTTCAGAAAAATAAAAATACTATCGGCGTTTTCCATCAGTTTCCAAGGCATAATGAGAAAGCTGATAACACTGGCAATCATGACGCCTTTTTTATACGTCATTTTTTTAGGAAATAGCGCCGCCAATTGATAACCTGCCGGAATGATGTTCCCCGTTGCATTCGTTGAAATAGTCGTTAATAAGAAAACCGACATGGCTAAGACCACCACTGCCACATTATCTAAACGATCAATAATGTTTAAAATATTCCATTCTTGAATCCCAAAATACAGCGAACCACCTAACAGAATAACCACACTGGAAAAAGCGAAAATCCCATAACCAACAACTAAACCTGCTGTTTGCCCCACAACCTGAGCACGTGTCGAGCGCGCATTCTTAGTAAAATCCGCCACACTCGCACCAGGCGCTGACCAAACGGCCACAACCGAGTTAAAAATAATCAGATACGCCACCAGTGGATTGACTGAACGAATCGCACCAGAAACTTGATAGGACAAAATTGGTGTTAAACCGCCCCCAGCTCGAATGGCCCAAATCGTTAATCCAATAATAACGACATAAATCAACGGACTTAAAATGGCGGTAAACCGGTTCAAAATTTTGCTACCACCGAAACCTATTGCCACATTTAAGAGCCAGAAAAGAGTAAACGCCATTAATTCAGGTAACCTGAGACCAAAAAACTGGAATGACCCACCAATTTCTAAAAAGTTCGGCCAAAATTTCCCGAGAATAATTAATAAAGCCAGCGATCCTGTAAATGTTTGCAGACCAAACCAAGCAATTGCGGCCACACATCCTCTTAAGAACCCTGGCAGTTTTGCCCCGAGACTGCCGTAAGTAGACTGTAAGTGCATCGCAAAAGGAATGCCATATTTAGAGCCAGGCACGCCATTCAAATTCATGAAAGTTGCTACAATGAATGAGCTTAACACAACTGCCAACATAACTTGCAGCGGCGATAAACCTAAGAAAATAAAGCCGCCCACTGCTGCATAATTCGGGATATTATGAATCGAACCCATCCATAATGTAAAAAAATTGCGCGCGCCCATTGTCCGTTGTTTCGGGCTACTTGGCAACAAATCCTCATTGTAGCCACGTGCTTTCAGCGCTGTTTCTTCTTGAGCTGTTACTTGAGACACATTTTTCTCCACGACAAACTCTCCTTTTTATTAAAATTTTTTTCTATTAAAACACCCTACCTTCTCTTTTTTGTCACTTTTGCACAAACATGCGTACTACTCTCATCACACGAATTGTAAGCGCTTTTTATAACAAGAATCATTAGTTACCCCAACTAAATAACAAACGATTCTTTGTTCACTTTGAACGAAAAAATAGCAACCTTTTTTATATCGCCCTATCACTCTAGAAAATAAGAAACAAATCTTTTTATTCACATATTATGTACAACTTCTCTTTTCAAATGCTAAAATACGCTTATTATTAAAAATGACATAAATAAATTATACAGTTAAATGAAACCCAACACAACATTTTTTAATCAAACACACACAAAACAGATAAACTGAAGTGGATTTTCAGGAAGAGACCCATCCTGAAAAAAGACACTGACAAAAGAGTTTTCTCACAAGATCGACAACTTTTCACAGATTCAAAATCTTCTTTTTCAATTTTTACGTTTTTAAAAATAACATTTTGAAAATAAAAAAATGCTTAATTTTAATCAAAAAAATAAACAAAGATTTCTGATAAAATCAGAAATCTTTGTTTATAAATTTTTTTGCTATAATTCCTTTAACAAAATAAAATCCGTCTGTTCATCGTCTCCCATAAAAAATGAATGTTGACTGTAATAGCGGTAGCCAATCGTTTTATAAAATGCCCGCGCCGCATCATTGTGTTCCCAGACACCTAGCCACAGTGCTTTTTTACCAAATTCACGAGCTTTCTCTTCCGCCAGTTCTAACAATTGTGTCCCCAGCTTCTTTCCTTTAAATGCAGGTAAAATATACAATCGCTCAACCTCGAGCTTTTCTGACCCCATCGGTTCCGTTTGTGCCGTCTCACGATTTAATTTCATGTAGCCAGCTAATTGATTATCGACAAAGATAAAATAAAAGTCAGAGTGGGGATTAGCCAATTCCTTTTGTAATTTTTCTAAATTGTAGGCTTCTACTAAATAGGCTTGCATATTTTCTGGGGTATTATATGGTCCGAAAGTATCTGTATAAGTTTCAATGCTGATTTCTTGTAACGCTGGTGCATCTTCTATTGTTAATTGTTTTATTTCTCCCATCAATCAGTCGTCCTTTCCTTAATAATTTCGAGTGTTCCCTTTTTTGACAAATTCCCAATCTTCGCTGACATTTTTACGCATCCGGACTAAGTACTCTGCCAATTGTGAAATTTCCACTTCTGACAAGCCTTGCAAAGCCACTTGATTCGAGTGTTGATTTTCGCGCACAATGATTGGATAAACGTTTTCCCCTTTTTCTGTGGCATAAATCCGCTTAATTTTTTTGTTGCTTGCATCTTCTTGACGATAAATAAAGCCTTGTTCTTCCAAACGCTTAATCGCCCGCGCCGCTGTGGTTCGATCAACTTTAATCAGTTCGGCGATCTTTTCTTGGATAATCCCAGGATTTTCACAGACCCTGACCAAATAAAGATATTGTCCTCGTGTTAAAGATAATTCCTTAAATTCAATATTACTGATTGAATCTAAGGCCCGCGCAATCATGCCAATTTCTCTTAAAATATCTGTCACTAGGACACTTCCTTTCGCTAATATTTTATGATTGTCATTACTTTAACTTATTTTTGTTGTAAATGCAACAAAAATAAGTATAAAAACTACAGATTTAAACAATTTGAGCATTCGTGAAAATAAAATAATTATTCCTTTTGTTATATTAACAAGTAAGATAAAATTAGTTATAGCGTCTATAGGAGGAATAGTATGAAAAAATTAGTTTGTGTTATTTTAGTTATTTTTTTAACAGGTTGTAGTTCTCAAAAAGCGAATGACCCTAAAAAACAAGAAAATTCTACCAATCATACAACATCAATGAAAAGCAGTGCTAATCATTACAGTTCTAGCACAGAAACAAGCTCTAATAATAAACTAAAAGAAACTTCAGAAAGTGCCAGCACCACTCAGGCTTCGGCAAAGTCTAAAAATGAAGTATCCACAAATGTTGAAGAAGCAAATTCTTTAGAAGCAACACCTTATGCTGTCGATCTTAGTAGTTTAAACAATCCACTCGTATTTAATTTTAAAGGAATGAATGTGCCAACTTCAATTACGTTAGAGAACTTAAATTCAACACCAACTGCTACCTTCCGAACTAAATTGTTTGGGGCTGAAAATGGTCAAGTGAAAGAAGCCATTAATAAATATGAGCTATCTATAAATACAATTCCTACAAAAGAGATTAGAATATTTTCAGCGGCCGATAACAGTATTCGCACCGTTAAAGTAAATACAGAGTTAATTTTAGGAACTAATATTTCTTCAAACGATGAACAAAATAGATCGGGCACTTTATACTTATTCAACAATAAAAATGGTTCGATATCTTTAATCACTCCTAACTACGCAGGCAATGTTACGGATGATCAAAAAGACGTTATGTTAGAAGTAATTCAATAAATAACCAAAAAAATAATAAAGAGAAAACTTCATACTTAGAAGTTTTCTCTTTATTATTTTTTAGGAACTCCTCTAGAAACTCGTTTTAGTCCCCACTTATTTTTCTTATTTCTTCACCCATTAAGCCCGCGATAGAAAATAGAACATTTCATTTGAAAATGAATTATTGTTCTGCAACATGCACCGTTTGTAAAAATTCTGCGACTGAGAAATGGTATTCTTTCTCTTGATTTCCTTGAATGGTTCGAATCATTTTTTCAACTTCTGGTTGCAGAGCGGCAAATTGAACTTGTTGTCCACGACCTTCTGCTGCGAGACAAAATTCTTCTAAAATATCTAGCGCCGTACTATCAATGCTAGGAACTCCTCGCATTGAAAATACTACACCACTTTTTGTTTCCAATTGCAGTAACGTTTGTTTCAATCGTTCAGAAGACATGAAAAATAACGGGCCACTCAAATAAACCACCACCCAATTTTCCGTACAATCGGTCGGTACTAGCCCCATTCTTGACCAATCAACTTCCTCGACATTAATCGTAATCACGGCACTTTTCGCAATGAAAAACAGGCAACCCGCTAAGACCCCTAAAACAATCGCTAAACTCAAGTCAAAAATAACGGTCGCTACCATCGTTAAAAAGAATAAACATAAGGCTGTGTGGAAACGTTTCTGGAAGAATTCTTTAATCACCGACCATTCATTCATTCGCCACGCTGTCACCACTAAAACACCAGCTAACGCAGGCATGGGAATTTTAGACATGACTGGCGATAAAAGCAACATCGATAACAATAAAAAGACCGCATGAAAAATACCCGCTAAACGTGTTTGCGCACCAGATTTAATCACTACGCTCGTCCGGGCAATCGCTGCCGTCGCAGGCACGCCACCGAAAAATGGCAAAATTAAGTTGCCAATTCCTTGTGCCACTAGTTCCTGATTACTGTCTAATGGTTTCCCTGTCATGCGACCAGCCGAAGCGCCACAAAGCAAACTTTCAATCATACCTAACATAGCAATGCTAATCGAAGGCACCAAAATATCCTGAAACGCACTTAATTGAAGCGAACCAAGTTCCAAACGTGTATCACTAAAAATACTTGTCGGAATTTTCCCTACAGTGGCCACTGGCAGTTGAAAAACCACTGTTGCTAACGTAGCTAAAATAATCATCACCAATGAAGCTGGTATCATCGCATTCCACTTTTTCGGAAAGAATACTAATCCAAGCACCACTAAAATCGACATAACCGTCGTTGGTATACTTAAATCAAAGCCCAATGAACGATAACTGCTGATTTTCTCAATTAAATTGTGGCCTTCTGAACGAACCCCAAAGAAATTATCAAGCTGCCCCAACGCAATAATAATAGCAATTCCTGAAGTAAACCCGGTAATGACCGGTGACGGAATAAAAGAAGTCAAGCTCCCTAAACGCAAAATCCCTGCCAAAAGCAAGAAAATTCCCGCCAAAAAGGTGGCCAACAAAATTCCTTGCATGCCATGCACTGCCGCAATTGACATTAAAATAGCTGCCATCGCACCTGTTGGTCCTGAAATTTGATAAAACCCACCTGAAAGGCTTCCAATCACAATTCCAGCGATAATCGCCGTGATCATGCCAGCTGCTGCAGTGGCGCCGCTAGAGACCCCAAACGCTAACGCTAACGGCAACGCGACGGCTGCGACAGTCAAACCTGCCAAGAAATCTTTTTTCAATTTTTTTTGATTATACCCTTTAAATTCATCCCTTATCATTTGTGTGTACTTTTTAAACATTCGCATCCTCTTTTCATGAAATTTCCATTCTAAAGATATCATATTTTCGGAAAGATAATAAGGTGTTTTGTGAAGGAAATCGCTAAAAAATTTTTTTCACCTCATTTAGACAAAATTGTCTAATATTTTAGGAATTTAGCCACCGCTGTTTCCTAGAGTATGATATGCTTAACTAGTAAACAGGCTTCACAAACTTACATTAATTGGGGGAAACTATTATGTGTACAGGCATCAAGATTATTTCCAAAACAAATGATATTTTTTATGGACGTACGATGGATTTTACGTTTGACTTTTTTGGCAACGAAGATCCAATTGCACCAAAAATCCCTACTCTAATTGCTCAATTTCCAAAAGGTACAGTTCTAAATAGCCAACTAAATCCTTGGACGGCAAAATATGCCTTTATGGGACTAGCAATGTCAGGCACAGATCAACCAGCGAACGATGGTAAAACCGTCAGCCTTGCTATCACAGATGGTATCAACGAAGCCGGCTTATCTGGTGATATTCAATATTTAATGGAATCTTCAACAGCACCTGCTGAAAGTTTAGCAGATCGTGGTTTAACACCTCATATTGCAGAAGAAGTTCTCGCTTATATTTTGAGTAATTTTGAAAGCGTTGACGAAGTAAAAGTAGCTTTTGAAAAAATCGGCCTGTTAGATCAAAAATTCCAACTTGATTCATTGGGGGAAGTTCATTTTACCTTACACTGGACCATTAATGATAAAAATAATAATAGTATCGTTTTGCAACCAACAGATAACGGAGCGTTCGTCATTTATGATTCGATTGGCGTAGTCACAAACAGCCCAGAATACAATTATCATTTAACCAATGCACGAAACTATATCGGGATGCGCAACTATGCTATTAAGGAACCTTACACTTTAAAATCAGGCGCAACACTTGACCCAATTGAAGGTGGGACTTCTTACGGACTACTAGGAATCCCAGGAGACTTCACTTCGCCGTCACGCTTCATTCGTGCGTTATACTATTCTGACAATCTCCAAGAATTTGATAGCTCTGAAGGGATTATGCAACTCTATCGCGCCTTCCAAACAGTGATGATTCCTCGGGGGATTGGCCATTTAGGTCAAAGTAATTCTCTGTCTGATTTCACACATTATTGGTCAGGATATGATGTGACTAATCTAACCATGTATGTCCAACCAGAAAGTACTACCTCATTTACAAAATACACTTTGGATCCAGCTTTAACAGAAGTTACTACTTTTGCTGTTTCTAACGAGCTACTACTAACAGATTTAAATCAATAAAAACACAAACAACGTCTCTGACTAGGTACTTGGTCAGAGACGTTGTTTCGTTCATTTTTCAGATAATGCGTTATACAACGGCGCTAATTCTTGAAGCGCCTGACAACTTTTTTCTTCAATCGTTTCAAGCTTTTCCGTCGCAAACCACAACTTACCGATCTGAAATGAACGATTGCCTATCCGCTCTTCTAGAATTTTCCGTTGTTTTTCATCTGCTAAATAATCTTTTAAAGGCAAATGGTCCACTAGTTCATGCTCCTCCTGTGGCCAAATATAATAGCCTTCGCAGTCGATGGTTTGACTCCAAGCTTCTAAACGATTAAGCAATTGATTGTAAGCGACAACTGAGCCTGCCCGCTCCTCACTTTTGTAATGTTGAAACATCAAATACACTTGAAATTGCTTTTTATTTAATAACAACGCCAGACAAGCATTTTCCGCTTGGCGTTGCTCACTGCGATATGCAGCCCAGAAATGACTGCGTAAATTCCAGCCGTTGGTCCAGCTTTCGATTTTCGGCTTAGTGATGCCGAGTTCAGCTGGTAAACCTTGGGTGATTGCGAGGTTTAAGGCTTTCCACTTTTCCCAATGTTGCTTGTAAGTTTGCTTTAAGGCATCGATTTCTGCTGATGTTTGTTGCTCTTTGAGTTGTTTAAATGTGAAAATTTCTCGGTTGAATAGATTGAAGTCTTGATGGGTTAGGTTCATTTTATTCCCTCTTTTTAGTATCTTCTAGTTACTCTTAATGATTTTATTTTTCAATAGCCATTGTAAAAATAACACAAGGACTACAACTGGCCAAAGCGTGATGGGGAAAAAGAGCCCCACAAAAATACCCGGTACAAGAATCGTCCCTAAGATCTGGGTTGTTAAACTCGTAGCAAAAATTGCGACAACAAAAAGTGAGTCAATTGTTGGAAAAAATTGCGCGACCGCAAACCCGATTAAAATAGCTGAAAAAACGACGGGAAAAATATCGCCACCTATCCAACCTGTCTGTAAACAAACTTGTAGAAATACTAGTTTCATTATCGCAGCGATCACCAAGATATACCAAGCTTGTTGACTACCAAAACTAGGAACTAAATGCATAAAAGATTGTCCTGAAAATAGTAATCTTGGCATTAAAATAACAAAGAGAAAAATACAGGCTGCACCAAAGCTTACCAGTATGCTTTGCTTTTCTTCAAAAGGTTGGCATATTTTAGCCAGAGCAGCTTGCAACCATTGATAGGCGTTACCAATCACAAAAGCAGTTAATAAAGCGGGTAAAATCAGCCATAACGAAGCCATTTCAATTTTTCCAGTTCCTAATTTCGTAATAAACGATGGGTGTCCCACCAATTTCATTAAAAAGGTAAACACCACCAACCCGTTCACAATAAATAACCTGTTCATCACTTGTTTCAGTTTCTTTTTATCCACAGAAGCGAGCCTCGTATCGTAGCGCTGAACAAACTGTTGCGGATGCAGCAAGCGCTGAATTTTTATCCAAAATGCTTGCTGTTCTTGCTCGTCATAATGAAAATAAAGGTACCGTAACTTATCAGATTGCCAGACTGACAACGAAATAATCGCTCCCAACAATGCGGCTTCAGGTCCGACACCAGCCCCGAAAATTAAAATTACCAAGGCGGCCAATAAATTTCTAAACACACCTGAATAATCGACCGATTGTTTCGCCTTCAATTCTGTCAGCGCCTCGTGCGCCGTTTGTGGTACTTGCCCGAAGCGTTTCTTCAGATAACTCAATACCAACGCTCCTAGCACACACAAGACAAAATAATAGAGGATTGGCCACTTCATTTGCGCTGGCAACACCTCCCAGAGCAGAGTCGTTAGCTCTCCTTCAATGATTAAAAACGCTCCTGAAATTCCCGCGATGATACTACTTAAAAATAACCCACTGACGATAATTGTCCACATTTTTCTGTTACGCATACTTCCTCCAAATGGTAGTTGTTTCTTTTATAGTAGCAGATAGTTAGTGGTTTGTGTTTGAAGATTTTGGGAAGGATTATCGTAATTCATCCTCCAACGGTACTAAATATTCATCTAACGTTTGACGCCAAGCACGCTTCATTTGTTGCGGGTATTTAAATGGTTTTGCTTCTGGGTGCGTCGCTTTATATGACTCGAAGTCTTTGCTGCTGATAATGTCCCCCATGTTTGGGATTGGGTTCATGCCTTCTTTATATTCTAAGGATGAATTAAGCAATTCTTCTTCTGAAACACACCATTCTCTAGCAAACTCTTTTACTATTAGCTTTTTTTGTTTTAATAAATAGTCTTGGTATAACTTATAAATATCCTCTTTTGAAAGAGATTTACCATTTATGTCGTCTAACAATGCAGAGTACAGTTTTCTTATAATCGGCTTATTCTCTTTCTGTTTAATAAACACATTTACTTCATTTTCACTTTTTTGATTATTTGAATAGTCAAAAAGAAAATTTATCTCTTTTGATTCTTCAAATAAAACATTTCTATGTTCCGATGTTTCTTTTTTTGTTGTTACTTTTTCAATAATATTATTATCATCAGAAACTCTTAATTTTTCTTTTAGAGTACTAATAATTAACTCTTCTGTATCTTTTTCAGCTCCAAGTAACTTGTGTAAATCCTGATACCAATCTTCAAAATCCTTTAAAAGGCTGTTATTTCTACTTATACGATTCGTCCCAAAACTCAACACTATTTTTTCACTCACATCTTTTGTTTTACCTAAGAATTCATTTATATTATACTTTCTATTTTTATAATATTTATCAATAGACATACGTTCTTCATCAACAATTAAAAGTAATTCTTCAGAGAAATAGTCTACCAATACATCTATCGCCAATTCTTCACATCGATTAATAATATCTGGTGAGATTAATTGAAATAGTCTTAATTTTTTAAAGCCAATTTCCTTATCGCTACTTTTCATAATTGAGGAAAAAGCCAATGCTTCGTTTGGGTAGCCAGTGATAGTAATTTCTTCAATTTTATTCCCTACACTTATGCTAGGAAAACTCGTTTTTGAACAATCTAATTGTAAAATTTTCAAATTATCTAAATGAGCTTGAATGGTATGAGTATCTGTATCAGACAAAACAAGGTAAAGTTGAGTTAAACCCTTTGAATATTCTAGTAAATTATTATCTACAACAATCTGGGTGTTTTGATAAAGAAATAGCTTTTCTAATTTCTTACCATAACGAGAACAAGTAAAAACAAATGTCGATTCTGATTGATTATCCCATCTTGATTCAAATGTACAATCTTTGATTTCAAGTCTTTGTAAGTTCTCACATAATGACATATTTACTTCATTATTCCCATCATCTACTAATGAACAATGATTTAAACTGAAAAATTCAATATTTTGTCCATTACTTAAAATATTTTTTAAGCCCTTACTGTCAATACTCATATTAATTAAGGCAATTTTTTCTACTTTAGATAGTACTTCTGTCAAAATACTTTTTTTTGATAATATCTTATCTGCTAATGTTTCTCCATCTTCCTCAATATCTACATCATTAACTTTAGATAATGTGTTATCAAAAAACAAACATTTAATTTCCAATTTCACTTTATTATCAATTAAATTTTCTAATAAGCGAAATACAATATCAACATTTTCATTCGTTATTGTCAGTTCGCATATATTTCTAAAAATAAAATGTTGTGGGGTTAATGATAAATCTGCTAAAATTTCTTCTTTTGGAAATTTATTATTTAAAAATGTTTCGATAGACTTATATTCATTATAATTTTCAATAAGCAAAGGCTCTTCAAAAAAGATTTCTGGAAAAGGAACCAAAGTTATTTTTTCTACAACCGATGAGCCAACTCCTCGCAACAATTCCTCCATTTTGGAAGTATAGTCCGTTTGATAGTAAAAGATAAATATACGATTTGCTTTTTTCAAAATCTTTTTTAAGAAAGGAAAATCACTTCCCTGCAAAGAATGACCTAAAATATATAAATCAAACCCTTGCTCTTTTTTTTCATCAATCTCTTGTAAAATAGTTTCTCTAATTTTACTTAATTGTTCATCTTCTTTTATTCTAAATAATTTGTCATTTAACAACGACTTAGAATAGTGGATATTCTTAATATCTTCTCTATCTGTGAATCCACCGCCAAACAGAATATTATTATCTTCTATATTTCCATGAATATGAAAGATTCTATTTTTGACTTTTCGAATTTCTAAAGAAGATTTTTTCAATGTATCTGCATCTTGATCATCATAGAAAATGCTTGTACTTATATCTTCTAAGGTATTTGTATAGTTAAAATTAATAAAACTGGTTTCTTCATCTCTCAAAAGCCTTTGAAAAAATGGATTAATTTTTTTAGAGAACTTTTTTACTTCCTCATTTGCCTGTTTGAGTGTATTTTTTTGTATCCATCGATCGTATTCTTCAATGATATATTCCGAAAAATCATGTTCTAATTGACGAATTGCTTTATTAATCCCTGTAATTTCAAATGAATCTTGTAAATCTTCATATTTGGTTCGACTATTTACTTTTCTAACTGTCTCTTCATATAAACTTTCAAAGTCTGACCAATTCAGATTAAAATCTTCATACTTTTTTAAAAATAGTTGATTATATTCATATAATGATACATCATCTAAAAAATCATGTTTATTTCGGATATACTCAACGAAATGATCGTAACGACTTTTTAATCCTACGCTCACATCGAATCCATTACCAATTATAACTATTCTTGAAGGCTTCTTCACTTCTTTTTTTACCTTTTCCTCCATCATCGTAATTCATCCTCCAACGGTACTAAATATTCATCTAACGTTTGACGCCAAGCACGCTTCATTTGTTGCGGGTATTTAAATGGTTTTGCTTCTGGGTGCGTCGCTTTATATGACTCGAAGTCTTTGCTGCTGATAATGTCCCCCATGTTTGGGATTGGGTTCATGCCAATCATATATTGAATAGCGGATGAATGAAGTTGATCTTCTGAAACAAACCATTCTTGCGCAAATTGTGCAATCACTTGATTTCTAGTTCCTGTGAAGTAGCGTCTTTTCAAAACAAATACATCTTCTTTTTGATCTACTTTTTCATTATCCATTGCATTTAAAATTTCCCGATACACTTCTTTAACACATTCCGTTTTATTCAATTTTTGCAAAGCCTTTTCAATTTCTTCACGAACGCCTTGGCTATTTGCAGAATAATTTCCTAATAATTGATCAATATAAGAAGAGTCAATGTCGTACATTTTGGCATGATTATCGCTGTAAAATTCAATCTCTGAAAAATCTTTATCCGGCCCAGGTTCTACTTTT
The DNA here is from genome assembly GCF_051714505.1 of Enterococcus sp. AZ129. Classification (NCBI taxonomy): domain Bacteria; kingdom Bacillati; phylum Bacillota; class Bacilli; order Lactobacillales; family Enterococcaceae; genus Enterococcus; species Enterococcus sp. AZ129. The sequence continues at coordinate 2,537,499 of NZ_JBIORY010000001.1, forward strand.
ACTAAAGAGCCTTTGATTGTTTCGTATGTTCCTATCTGTTCTTCAATCAAATGGACTTGCTCAGCTAAAGCTGGTGATTTTTCCATTTCATCATTGTATTCATCATAGGTCACTAATGCTTCATAGCTATTACTTAACGCTTGAAATGATTGAACATAATCAATTCGCACATCAATCGGTTGGTTCTCATCTATCTCTTCTGGATTAAATTCTTGCATTTTACGAAAGGCTTTTTTAAATCGTTGTTTTGATTCTTTATAGGTTGGATAGATTAGTCCAGATTCTTCTTTTGCTTCTGAATAAAGACGAGTCGCATTTGCGACATTTTGTTCCATTGTGTGAGGTTTTCGGAAAGTAACCACTAAGCCTTTTGTTTTATCAGGATAGGTGCGATTAGTTCTTGAAAATGCTTGAATCAAATTGGCGTATTCTAAATTACGATCGACAAATAACGTTTGAATCGTAGGTGCATCAAAACCTGTTAACAGCCGATCAACCACAATAACCAAATCAACATGACGGCCAAATTCTTTAAACTCTGCTTTTTTACGAGCTAAGCGATTGTTGATGTCTCCGTTATAGCGCTCAATGTCTTGTAAGGTCCATGAAGTACCATAGTACGCATTATATTCGGCCATAATTTTTGCTAACTCGTCTTGCTGTGCGCTACTATTCTCAGCGTTTTCTTCTAATGAATAAGTAATGGCAATTCGAGGAAAATCAGGATCTTCCATCGTTCTTCCTTGACGAATCTGATGCTTAGGAAATTCTTTTTCTAACCAATTTTCTTTCGCTGTCATTTTTTTAATGGCATGATAATAACGTTTCGCCATATCAATTGAACTTGTTGTTAAAATTGCTGATTTTCGAGGGCGACCATTCCCAAAATCAAATTTAGTATAAGCATTATTGGGGCGGAACATTTTATGAATGACTTCTTGAATATGCTTATCATTTTCATAAATAGAACGATCCAACATTTTTTCTTTTTGAATGTTGTCCATTGCTTCTACTTCATTCGCTAACTCTTCTGGCGTGTATTCTGCATATTTGGTTTCGTTAGACAAACCATCATAGATTTTTTTATACAACGACTCGCTATCAATCGTATCTTCATGTTCCACTTGAAAGCCCAAAACAGCTTTATCTTCTAACGCATTTTTGATTGTATACGTATGTAGAACTTCTCCATATTGGTCGTGTGTCGTTCTGGCTAGTTGTCCTTGCGCTTGCTTTTTATTTTCTTCAAAAATTGGTGTTCCTGTAAAGCCAAACCAAGTGGATCTAGGAAATACTTTTTTAACATCCATCATATTTTCCGCACTAACTGCTCGGTGGCATTCATCAACAATAAAAACAATATGTTGCCCCATTAATTTTTGAAAACGATTCGTGCCCTTCTGTTCTTCTTGTTTTCGTGCATATTTCAAAGCAGCATCCAGCTTTTGACGCGTTGTCACAATGACTACGTTAGAGTTCGCATCGGCCAATAATGTTTTACTCAATTCTTTGGCACTGCCTGTCCCGACAATCAGACTATTAGCTTTACCATCACCTGATGAAATCCCTGTGTTAAACTCCGAAGCAAATTTAGTAAACTCACTAGTTGTCTGATTATCTAAATCTTTTCGGTCCAAAAGCATAATCGTCCGATCAATCCCTGGTTTACGTGCTAATAATTTAGTAGAAACGAAACTGGTTAATGTTTTTCCAGAACCTGTAGCATGCCAAATATAGCCGGAGGTGTGCTTACTAGCGGCAACATATAAGGCTTCAATCGCATGAATTTGATAAGGATGTAAAACCATTAATACTTTGTTGTCTTGTTCTTCACTAACAATCGTATAATCGGCAATTAAGCGATGGGCATCTGGTATATTTAGCACTTGGCGACAGAACTCATAAAGATTTTCAACTTTTTTATTGTCTTTTGTTCGCCAACTAAACAAGAATTTTTTATGCATAAATTGTGGTAGCGCATTCGCAAAATAGCGAGTGGTTTGTTCATTGGAAACAACAAATAATTGCAAAGTTGAAAAAATATTATTACGAAACATACCTTCCTCGGCATACTTTTTAATTTGATTAAATGCTTGAAATACACCATCTTTCGCTGTCACTTGTTTCAATTCGATTTGGACAATAGGCAATCCATTAATTAATAATGTCACATCAAACCGACTATCATGCTTTGCAGAATTAGTATTCTTTTTTGCAATTTGATTCACGACTTCATAACTAGAAATCCCCCCACCAATATCACGATTCGAATATAAAATCAAGCTCATTGTTCCTAGAGAAGCATCTTCTCGTTCGATGGTAATTTTCGCAATACCATTTTCCCCTTTTAGCCATTTCGCTGCTTCAAAAGGCGTGCGTGTTCGTTCTAATAATCCTGTTTTGATGCGTTCAAATTCTTGGTCTGTTAAAGGGTGTTCCCCAATTGCGGCTAAATTATTTTGAATGATTTTTTCACGTAAGTTACGCCATAAATCTTGTTCCGATTTTAAATCTGCTCGATACGTCCACTGATTACGATCTTCCCCAAGAATCGCAATTAACTTGTTTTCCACTGTTGCTTCATCGTTGACACTTAGCTTCATAACCTGACCCTCACATTGTTTTATTTAATTAAATTATATCACTATATGGAGAATTTGTTCAATTACAATTGGGAACTGTGTAAGTTTGAAAGGATAGTTGAAAAATTAAAATCCTATTCATTATCTAGAGAGGTTGAGACCAATGAATTTACAGGTATGAAGTATATTCATTATGGAGATATTCATACAAAAAAGGCAGATAAAGTTAGTGAAAATTCTAATATACCCAATATAATAAAAAAAAATTACGCCCTTTTAGAAATTGGTGATTTAATTTTGACAGATGCTTCAGAAGATTATAAGGGCATTGCTACGCCTGCTGTAATCAGGGAAAACACATCATTTGATATTGTAGCAGGTCTTCATACGATAGCATTGCGTCCTAAGAATATAGACCCTATGTTTTTGTATTATTTAATTAAAGCACCGACTTTTCGCAAGTATGGTTACAAGGTTGGAACAGGGATGAAAGTGTTTGGTATAAGCTCTAGTAAAGTGCTAGATTTTACTACGTATATTCCCAAAAATGATGAAACAAAATTGGTAAGTAGTTTTTTAGAAAAAATAGATTATGCATTGGATCTTCATCAGCGTAAGCTTGATCAGTTGAAAGAGTTGAAGAAAGCGTATTTGCAAGTAATGTTTCCTGCAAAAGATGAACGAGTACCTAAGGTTCGTTTTGCTGATTTTGAGGAAGAATGGGAACAGTGTAAGTTGGAAGATTTAGCAAACAAATATAATAATTTGCGTATACCAATAACAGCATCTAAACGTATTTATGGAAATACACCCTACTATGGAGCTAACGGAATTCAAGATTTTGTTGAGGGATACACACATGATGGAGAGTTCATTTTAGTAGCAGAAGATGGAGCTAGCAATTTAAAGGATTATCCGGTTCAATACGTCAATGGTAAAGTTTGGGTTAATAATCATGCACATGTTCTCCAAGCAAAAAGGTCTAAAGCTGATAACAAATTTTTAATGAATGCAATAAAAAGTATCAATATAGAGCCTTTTTTAGTTGGTGGAGGACGTTCAAAATTAAATTCTGAAGTTATGATGAATTTGGAAATCAATACTCCTTCAAAAGATGAACAGCTTAAGATTAGTACACTCTGTAAACAATTAGATGATATCACAGCACTTTACCAAAACAAGCTTAACCAACTAAAGAACTTAAAAAAATCCTACCTCCAAAATATGTTCATATAAAACTGAATATTTACACACTTTCCTACCTCCGAGATAATAAAAAAGATGATTCGTTCATCAACAATTATCAAGGAGGTTTTATTTTGGTTAAGAGAAAGAGAACAGAGCAGTTATTTCATGAGTATTTTAGTGAATGGGTGGAGCTATATAAGGTAGGGGCGATTCGGGATATTTCGTTGCAAAAATATTATATTGCGGAACAATGGCTTGCTGAGTTGGCACCTGGTTTAAAAGTAAAACATTTGGATCGGCAACGGTATCAGCAGTTATTAAATGACTACGCGTTAACCCACGAACGGCAGACAACCATGGATTTTCATCATCAATTAAAAGGGGCAATTTTAGATGCAGTCGATGAAGGACTTATTTCAAAAAATCCAACACGAAAAATTGTCATTAAAGGAAAAACACCACGTCCTAAAAAATCAAAATTTTTAAACCAATTTGAAGTTCAAGCTCTTTTGAAAGAATTAGAGTTAGGCGAGCAGCTAAACTGGGATTGGTTTATTTTATTGGTAGTTAAAACGGGCCTACGCTTTTCCGAAGCATTGGCGCTAACGCCGAAAGATTTTGATTTTTCTAAACAAAAAATAACTATTGAAAAAACATGGAATTATAAGAACCCCACTGGTTTTTTCCAATCAACAAAAAATGAATCTTCTAAACGCAAAGTACAAATTGACTGGCAAACGGCAATGCAATTTTCTCAATTGATAAGAAATATGCCACCAATGGAACCAATTTTTGTGAAAGGACGTGTCTTTAATTCTACGATTAATAGTCGCTTAAAAGTCTTATGTAAACGTGCGCAGATTCCAGTGATTACTGTCCATAGTTTGCGTCATACACATGCCTCGCTGTTATTATTTGCTGGTGTTTCAATTGCCAGCGTGGCGACTCGGTTAGGCCATTCTAGTATGACAACTACGCAAGAAACTTATCTGCATATTATTCAGGAACTAGAGAATCAAGATAATGATAAAATTATGCGCCATTTGGCGATGTTGATGTAGAAAGAGCACTCCAAATTTCGGAGTGCTTCTTTCGTTATAAGTTAAGTAAAGATTTTGCATTTACACGATCATACAATTCGATTAACAATTCTTTATTGTCTTTCATTTGCAAATAAACAACTTTTAGCCAATCTTTTTGAAATTCATAATCATTAATAATATCTTGAACAAGCTGAGCTTTAAACGTAAAATAAGGCTGAGCCGTTCCATATTTTTCTGAAATCAAAGTGTGTAGTAAAGTATGTTCCAATAAATTACAATAAACTAAACGGTCAGGTAATTGTTCTTCCCATGGCGCAACTAGAGCATAATCTGTAGTTGATAAATTCGGATAGTTATCCTCTCCAACATGATGAATTTCCAATCCCTCCATTGACCGAGTAATTTTAGGATTTTTAGATTTACAAGTTGGAGTCCTGAAATAAGAACCTGGAACTGGACCATACTTATTATTTAAGTACGTGACAAGTTCAGAATAATTCATTTTCACAAGTTTTTGATATTCTTCTTGCAAGCTGTTTGCCAATGATAGTCATCCTTTCTTTTTCATAACAAGGATACTCCTTTTAATGACATTGTGCAACATTGAACAATATTTTATGTAAACAATCCCAGTTACTTTTACGTGTAGCAGTAACTGGGATTGAATTAGATGAACATGTTTTGGAGATAAGATGTTTTCAAGTCCTTTAATTGCTCTAATTTCTTTTGATGAAGAGCGATAGTCTTGTCGATTTGTTTGAAGAATGAACCGATTTTTGATTGCTCAGCTTCATCCTGTGGAATAGATAACTTTAGTTCAGTCAACATGTCCATAACAATATACGGAATATTCCCTGTCCGAGCCTCTTGATTTATTTTCTTAGGCAGTTTATTCCCAACTTCTGAAAACAAGAAGCTTCTATCTACTACAAATTTCTGCAACACGTAAGTTCTCTGATAAGCATTGAACTTATTATCTGCTAAATGCATGTAGCCGACTGTGGCTCCATTGCCTGCAATTGTAATTGCAGGGCCTTCAAAAGCTGGTACATCAATCCTATATTTTTTAATGCCAGAAGTATAAAAATCATACTTACCGTTTTCGACCATAGCATTAGCATCAAGTTTTCCTGTACTGATTTTAGTAATATCTCCTAACTTACGCAGTTCCCATTCTTCCTCAAAATCAGCAAAACGTAACTTCGGTACTCGTTCATCTTTTACAGGAAACATCAATTGCAAATACGCTTTTTTCAACTCTTTCAACTGATCTAACTTACGCTGATGAAGTGTGATAGTATCGTCGAGTTGTTTGAAAAATTTTCCAATTCTTTGTTGTTCACTACCACTTGGTATATAAACCGTTACAGCATTAATCGTTGTTTTTGAAAGACTAGGAACTCCTGTTGATTCATCTTTAGATTTCCAATTTATTTTTCTAAAAATAGAATAAATAAAGTTAAGATCGAAATTGTTTTTAGGAACTGTATAAAATAGTGTATCTACGGTCCAAAAAGGTGCTTTTAAAATGTAAGGATTATTTATCGTTCCTTTTCGACCAATGCCGATAGCATCCTCATCATACGACAATGCTTCACTGACACTTAGCATATATCCTCCCGTACCGTAGACAGGTATATTTCCAGAACCCAGATGTTTATAGTCACGTCCAGAACGAACGTCTACTATTTCTTCTAACTTACACAGTTCCCAATCTTCCTGAAACCCACGAAACCGGATCCGAGGGACCTTTTTCATCTCCTCCCTCATCCTCCAAACACCTCTTTCGTGGCATCAATTAGTGCTTGGGTTTCCTCCGTTACCACCAGGTCATCAAGCATAGCTAATAACTCAGCTTCTACTTTTTTTATTTCCTGGTTTGTGGATTTGATTTCATTATTTAATGCCACCAAATCTACAGGCGGTTCCTCCTCGAATGTATCCACGTAGCGCGGGATATTCAAGTTATAATCATTTTCAACAATTTCTTCAAAAGTCGCTACATGCGCATATTTTTCTACATCTTGACGTTCAATATAAGTTGAAACAATTTTGTCAATATGTTCGGTTGCTAATTTATTTTGGTTTTTCCCTTTTGTGAATTCTTTACTTGCATCAATAAATAAAACATCTCGATTGTCACGATTTTTCTTAAGAATAATAACCGTAGTCGGGATTGATGTACCAAAGAATAAGTTGGCAGGCATGCCAATAACTGCGTAAATACTACCATCTTCTAATAATTTTTTACGAATAACACCTTCGGCAGCACCACGGAAAAGAACCCCATGCGGCAAGACAATCGCCATAGTTCCTGAATCTTTTAAATGATAATAACCATGCAGTAAAAAGGCGAAATCTGCTTTCGATTTCGGTGCTAATTTGCCATAACGGTTAAAACGTGAATCATCTAAAAATGAGGCATCCGCCGACCATTTTGCCGAGTATGGCGGGTTCATAACTACAGAATCAAAGGTATATGGCTCATCTGTTGGCCAATCTTTATTGAGCGTATCTCCGTTCCGTAAGTTCATATCTTCCGCTTCCACACCATGCAAAATTAGGTTCATTTTTGCAAGATTGAAGGTAGTCGTATTCAGCTCTTGTCCATGATACTTGACACTTTTTGGATAATTCAAGTAGTTACGGACATTCAGCATTAACGAGCCGGAGCCCATTGTCGGGTCAAAAACACTAAACAACTTTTTATCTTCTTGACCTAATGCCACAATCCGCGCCATCATATCCGAAACTTGATGCGGAGTGTAAAATTCTCCTGCTTTTTTTCCAGCTTCAGACGCAAATTGCGAAATCAGGAACTCATACGCATCACCAATCACATCGCCTTCATGAGCCGTGACATCAATATCATTTAATTTTTTTAATACTTCCGTAATTGTTACATTTCGTTGTTGGTCATCGGAACCTAATTTTTTCGATTGTAAATCAACATCATCAAATAAGCCATTAAATTGTTTATAATTTGAAGATAAATAAACAAAGGCTTTTTTCAAGTCATCTAATTGGAAAACATTTTGTTTTGCCTGTTCTGCTAAACTGTTAAATAAATAATCTGGCTCAATATCATAACTTAATGTATCGACTAAGGTGTCAACTAAGTCTTGACGAGAGTCCTCATCTGCTAGCAATTCTTTATATAGCTCTGTTTGTTTTGTTGGCGTATCATATTCTTCTAGTGACTCATCTGCTAAAGTCACTACTGTTTGTAATAATTTATCAGATAAATATTTATAAAAGATTAATCCTAATAAGTAGTTCTTGTACTCAGACGCATCCATTTTACTTCTAAGATTGTCTGCAGCGCTGAATAACCGTTGATTTAATTCTGCTCCCACATTTATAACCTCCTATTTATTCAAGACAAATAAAAAAAGACTTACACAACCTTACAGTGTAAGTCTTTTTTGCTAGAAAAGCAATATCATCGACAAATTTTCACTACTCGAATCCCACAAACAACGCCACTTCCAGCGCCAACAAGTCCACTTCCTTATCAAAATCCAACAGCACTAGCTGTTCAATTTTCTCCAATCGCTGTAATAAAGTATTACGATGAATAAAGAGTTTTTTGGCTGTTTGAGACAAGTTTCGTTTTGATTGAAAATAGACATTCAGTGTATGGACAAAGTCGGTATGTTGCTGTTGATCACTTTTCAGCAATGGTTGAAGATATTTTTTTCTGAGGGTTGCTTGTCCTTCTGCTAAAAAATAACGTTGCAATGTCTGTCTAAGATGAAAATTCGCGTAGGAAGCAATCCTCATTTCAGGTTTTTCTGCAACGAATTGGCGTTGAAAGGCTAAAACGTCAATCGCTTGTTGATACGATTCATGAATCTGGGTCAGACCTTGAATCTTAGGTCCTATTGTTAGGAAAAGTTCCACATCTTCTTGTACTTTCATTAACTGATTTATGCTGCTTTTTGCTAGGCGTTGCATCATTTTCAGATAATCGCCTTCTTTTTCAGGTGGATCTTCAACTAATAAGACAAAGGAACTGTCAATTTCAATACAAACAATTTTTTGTTTGTCCCCTAAGATAACTTGGTTTAACTGGTTACCTAAAATAGACATTCTTTCTTGCCTTTGGCGTTCATTTAAGGTTAATGAAATTAGCAAAATCGCATAGGGCTTATCTATTGCCAAGCGATAATACTGTTGAAATTGTTGGAAAACAGCTTGATCCCTCTTTTCATGCGCAATCAGCTTAAAAAATAATTCGTTTCGTTGTTGGTATTCTTCAAATTTCCGTGAGTATTCCAATTGCAATTGTAAAAGTAAGTAATGAGCTGTGATTTTAAAATGAGCCACATCGACTGGCCGTAATGGGGCCAAGGTGTTCCAGACGAGTAAATAATATAAAATAACATTTTTCTTTTTAATTGGATAAATTTCAATTGGCACCACTTGGTTCTGGAGTTTCAACTGTAAATGAATCGGTTCTTGATAAAAGCGTAATAATGGATGACTTTGTTCCAGCAATTGTTTTTGGAACTCTGAGGTTTCTTGTCTATCTTCTAAAATGCTAGAAATACGAATTGGATTTTTAGGCAAGTCAAAAAAATTAACTCCTTCAAAGTGGTCATTCAATAACAAGACAGGATTTTGAATGGTTTCTGCTAGATCCTGCAGCAAATGAAAACTGCTACTTCCCGTTTCTAAGATTTGGTAAATTTTATTATGCAATGCGGTTTCTTGCGCATTCATGTCAAATTGTTCTAACGTGACACGACTTTTCAACACGTCAGCAATTTGCGAAAAGGTGTAATTGTAAGGAATTGCTAAAATAGGAACGTTCATTTCATCTGCTAATTTGATTAGGTCTGGTGGAACTTCTTCAAAATAACGTTGGGTTTTAAATCCTAAGGCAGCACAATGGTGTTTAGCTAGTTCTTTCAAAAAATTTTTCTGTAATTTCCGATCATCTTTAAATATGTACCCTGTCGTTAACAGCAGCTCACCTGCTGTTAGCCAATCTAAAATATCAGGATTTTCTAAAATATTGACTTTTAAAATCGGTTGGTCCTGATTTTTATGTCCTGCCACTAAGGTAATGCCAGGTAATTCTTCTAACGTTAATAAATCACTCACTTTTAACATCATTTATCCTCCCAATGTACAAATTGTCCATTCAAACTTGTAAATCAATGTCATTTTTAGCAATTGTTTAGCGTGCTGGATTCTTTTATTATGAAGTCGTGAAAGCGCTATTAAAAAGGAGGTCGTTGGAATGACAAAAATTTTAGCTTATGACCAAACGATTTTATCGAAACTCCCTCATCAAACATTGACTAGTTTGCAATGTTTTACGCACGCTATTAATTATGGTCATGTAGACACCCAAGAAATTCTCTTGACCATTTCAACGCATCCCGAACATATAGCACCTAACACGATTATACTCGATGAAAAAAAACTTAGCCATTTCGCTGATTTACCTGTCCAAATTGAGCCCCTGTTTATCCGGTTAGGCCGACGACAATTAACCCTAGCCGATGCCCAAATTTGGCAACCAACGCCACTTTATTTAACACCCAGTAAAACAAAGATAGCTATTTTTTTAACGTATATTCAGCAAACTCGTTTCAATCCTTGGCAAGCGCTTTTTCCTGCTTCGTCGTCAACCTTTCTTTTTGATTCTTATAGTCGGACCCAGATTCAAAAAGAAATGGTTCATTTTCAACAGGCTTGGGAGCAAAAATCTTTTAAAATAGCTCTTGATTGTTTAACGAAGATTTTGGGATTGGGGATTGGTTTAACCCCCACTGGCGATGATTTTATCACAGGATTACTTGCTAGTTTTTCTGCATTACAGCAGCTTCCCTCGAATTTCCAACAGCTGGCTGTGCTAGCCAAGGAACGAACGAATGCGGTCAGTTATGCGGAAATTCATGAAGCAGTGAACGAACGGTTTTCTCAGCTAGTTCAGCGTGTTTTTTTATCAATTGAAAGCGGAAATACAAACGAAATGGCTCAAGCGGTTTCAGCTTTAGAGGAGGTGGGCTCAACTTCAGGAAGCGACATACTTTGCGGCATTATTTTCGGTTTAAAACTATTTTGTGAGGAGAATAATCATGACAATTCAAACAGTAATTAAAGAGAACGCCTATTTTGATTCAGTTACTTTAATGACCATTTCAACACGAGCCAATGAACTGGCTGGAGTTAAAACTGCAATGATTGGGATGGGAACCGACATGAATCTTGAAGTGATTCGGAATGTTGGTTTATATACACCCGCCTTGGAGCATGTTACAACAGGTGATTTATTAATTGTTTTAGATCTTGATGACCAAGCGAACTCAGAAGAAATTTTACAGCAAGTCGACGAGTTATTTACGAAGAAAAAGAAAACCGCTTCTTCTGAAGTAACCTATAAGACGTTAGATTCAGCCCTTCATGAAGAGCCTGATGCCAACTTAGTTGTAATTTCTGTCAATGGAAAATTTGCTGCACGAGAAGCGCATAAAGCTTTAGATCAGCAAAAACACGTCATGCTCTTTAGTGATAACGTGACGGTTGACGAGGAATTAGCATTAAAACAAAAAGCACACGAAAAAGAACTGTTTGTGATGGGCCCTGATTGTGGAACAGCGATTATTAATGGCGTCGGGTTATGTTTTGCTAACGAGGTACGTTCAGGAGATATTGGAATTGTCGGCGCTTCTGGTACAGGCAGCCAAGAAGTTAGTGTCCAAATCCATAAATATGGTTATGGGATTTCACAATTAATTGGTACTGGCGGCCGTGATTTGTCTGCTGAAATTGGTGGGCTGATGATGCTTGACGGGCTGGATGCCTTAATGGCTGACGAACAAACTAAGGCAATTTTACTTATTTCTAAACCGCCTGCTCCAGAAGTAACAGAGAAAATTTTAAAAAAATTAGCTGTTTCAACTAAACCAGTTGTTATTTATTTTATCGGCAGTGAACAAACGGAACGAAAAATAGACAACGTCACTTTTGCTACTTCTTCTCTGGATGCAGTTCAAAAGGTGATTCAATTTAGTCAAACACAGGAAGCGGAAACCAGCCTCTATCAAAATCCGACAGGCGCAACGTTAACAGCCATCCAACAGCAACAAGCCCCTTCTCAAAAATTTGTTCGTGGGTTGTTCTGTGGTGGCACTCTTTGTGATGAACTTTTATATGCTTTAACAGAAGTCTCTGATGATGTTTATAGTAATATTCATAAAATTCCTGAACGACAATTAGCAAATCCTGACCACAGCCAAGCACATACATTGATTGATTTCGGTGATGATCGTTTCACAGAAGGCCGCCCACATCCAATGATCGATCCGACTTCTCGGATTACTCGCATTCTTCAAGAAGCCAAAGATCCTGAAGTGGCAGTTTTAGCGTTAGATTTTGAATTAGGTTATGGTTCTCACGAAAATCCTGTTGGCGTGTTAGCGGAGGCGTTAAAGGAAGCCAAAGCAATAGCAAAAGCAGATGGTCGTGAGTTAGCCATTATTGGCTATGTTTTAGGGACCGAAGAAGATCCACAAGATATTCATGAACAGCGGAAAATTTTAGAAGATTTAGAGGTTCTCGTTGTCGACAGCAGTCATCAACTTTGCGAAGCCACCAAAACTTTTGTAAAAGGAGCGAACGAACATGAGCAGAAATGATCTTTTTAAACAGCCTTTAGATACGATCAATGTAGGCATTGACTTTATTCATGAAGATATGAAAAAACAAGGGATTCCTTCACATCAAGTAAATTGGGCACCGCCAGCCAATGGTGACCCAGAGCTATTGAAATTATTGGATCAATTAAAAAATCCAACACTTTATGAAAAAATCCAACAAGCCAACGAAGAAGCGGTTACCCGCATTATTCAATCAAAACCTATTTTAGTAGGATTTGATAAAGCAATTAATGTCATGCCCGATATGACTGAAACGACCATTTTACATGCTGGGCCACCCATTACTTATGAAAATATGTGCGGACCGATGAAAGGTGCCGTTCAAGGAGCGCTTGTTTTTGAAGGATTAGCAAAAGATCTAGCTGATGCCGATCGGGTTGCTCGTTCTGGCGCGATTACGTTTTCTCCTTGTCATGAACATGATGCCGTTGGTTCCATGGCTGGCGTGACTTCTCCGAATATGTACGTTCATATTATCAAAAATGAAACGTACGGCAACACGGCTTTTACTAATTTAAGTGAACAATTGGCGAAAGTTTTACGATTTGGTGCAAATGATCAATCCGTCGTGGATCGCCTGATTTGGATGCGCGATGTTTTAGGTCCATTACTTCATGATGCCATGACTTTTTGTCCAGAAGGCATTGATTTACGCTTAATGCTTTCGCAAGCCTTGCATATGGGCGATGAGTGCCATAATCGCAATGTAGCTGGAAGTACGTTGTTAGTCCAAGCATTAACGCCTTACATGGTTCAAACTGATTTTTCTCGTGAACAATTAAAAGAAGTATTTGAATTTCTTGGCAGTTCTGACTATTTTTCTGGTCCGACTTGGATGGGCGCCGCTAAATGTGCGTTAGATGCTGGGCATAATGTGGAGAATAGTACAATTGTCACCACCATGTGTCGCAACGGGGTCGAATTTGGGATTCGTGTCAGTGGGATTGGCGGAAATCACTGGTTTACGGGGCCTGCCCAACGGGTGATTGGTCCGATGTTTGCTGGTTACACACAAGAAGATGCTGGTTTGGATATGGGCGATAGTGCTATTACAGAAACGTATGGTGTTGGCGGATTTGCTATGGCAGCTGCACCAGCAATTGTCCCATTAGTTGGCGGAACAGTGGCAGAAGCATTGAATTATTCAAAAGAAATGCTGGAAATTACTACGAAAGAAAATCCCAATGTCACGATTCCTGTTTTAGATTTTATGGGGATTCCTTCAGGCATCGATGTCTTAAAAGTCTTAGAAACAGGGATGCTGCCTGTCATTAATACTGCTATTGCTCATAAAGAACCGGGGATTGGTATGATTGGCGCTGGATTGACTAATCCGCCAGCAAATGTCTTTAACGAGGCACTAAAAGCTTTAGTAGCTAAAATAAACTAATTTCAAAAACTTAGTAAAATGTCATTTTTTTTGGAGCGATCATATGAAAAATAAATCGATCAATTACGAAGCCGTTTTAGCTCTTGTTGTAAAAATTTTTTTGGGAATGTTCCTGTATTGGATCATGAATGGCTTTCGACATGTGTCTAACTTTTTTCCTTACAATGACGTAGTTACCAAAGTGAATCAGCAGGGATTTTACAAATTTATCTATTTTGTTATGAACTTCACGGAAGGGGAATTTTACGGTGGACTTTTTACAACGTTTTTCTTACTAATCGGCGGTCTGATTGCTTGGCAACTTTATCGAAAAAATTCAAAATGGCAGGGATTTGCAATTGCTGGTGGCTCTGGTGCTTGGCCTTGGGTACTTGCTTCTCAGCTACTTTCCCTCTTTTTAACTATTTATGTTTTTGATTTTACACGCTTTTTTACAAAAGAAGTGTTGTGGTTACCAACGTTTATTGTGGTGGTCGGCACGCCGCCAGCTTTAACGCTCGTTTATGGTCCTGGCTGGAAAAAATTAGGAACGATTTCTCTGTTGAGTGCGCTTTTCACCTTTCCGTTTGCCAATTGGCTGAATGCGCAATTGATGCCCCTTTTAAATGTACCTGGGACAGTTTCCAACGTTACCACAATGGCTTTTGTTGGCTGGATTGTTTCAGCCATCTGTCATCAACTTCCTTGGATGGTTCCTTCTGTTGCACCAATCGCTCAGAAGCGGCAAAAACAACCTAAAATTGAAAATACGCAAACCTTTCAATGGTCAATACGACGCACTTTTGCTGACTTCTCCGAAGCTTGGTTTTATGGAAATGAGTTAGTTGGAGGTTTGGTAATTCTAGGCGTTTTAACAGATTGGTTTGTCAATATTAATCATATTACAAATGGTTCTGGCTTGGTTCCTGACATTTTAATGGGACAAATGATTGCTTCGGCTGTTGGTGTTTTTCTTTATCGAAAACATTTCGCTGAAGAAGGTTGGTATCCAACGTTTATGCCACTGGTCAGCATTGTTCCTGGTGTGATTTTAATGATGGGTGGTGGCTTTTGGCTTTCCCTGACCATCGCCGTTTTAGCAGGAATTAGTGCGGCCCCTGTCGGTAGCTATATTGCTAAACGATTACCTCCGTTTGTTCCTGGTGCTGTCGGCTTTGTATCAGGAATGGCTGTTGTAACCATTTTATTGTCAGCCGTTTTGCATACATTTGATATTTTTGTATAGTGAATAAAAAGAAGCGAATGACGATTCGCTTCTTTTTTAATTGACCAATCCCCTTTTTATCCGTATTCTTAAGCAAAAGGAGGTTTTGCCATGTACTCCATGTTAAAACGTGTGATAACGGAAAAAGATTTGCTTCGGCAAATTCGTTTGTTGGAACAGTTGTTAAATGTTCCCCAGCTGACAGCCAAGCGTTTAGCCACGCAAATCCAAACGACAGAGCGAACCGTTTTTTCGGATTTACAGTATATTCGCAGTCAATTACCCGCCGACTGGTCCATTGAAACCGATAGCAGTGGTATTCGGTTACGTAATCAGGGGAATGCGCAAACCAATGAGCTTTGGTCATTATTTTTACCTCAATCCATTAGTATTCAACTATTAAAAGAGCTACTATTTACGAAAGAGTTAGTGACAACTTCTTTTTTGAGCACTAGTGGTGTTTCTTATGAAACTTTGAAGCGACATATCAAGAAAATGAATCAGGCCTTACGGGATTTTCATTTAATGATTCAGCTAACTACAACCACCATTCAGCTAATCGGGGCAGAAAGCAATATTCGGATTTTTTATCATCGTTTGTTGGTGCCTTTTACTCATAATAATTATTTTTTTGACGATTATTCTATTCATGAGGAGCATTATTTTCAATTTTTGAAACAAGTTTACAGTAGTGAGTTGACGGTGGAAACGGAAGAAATTTTTGGTGCTTGTTGGTTTTTCATTAACACGATTCGCAACAAAGCCAATTGCCGAGTGAGTCAATTTTCTTTTGATTCAAAAGATGTCTTGTTTCAACTTTATCAACCGTCCTTGGCAAAACTTTATGCTTCTGAAGGTATCTATTTGCAAGGAGAAGAAAGTTTTTTCGCCTTCTTTTGTTTCTTAGAAAGCTGGAATTACGATAATGTCTATGGCGAAACGTTGGCTTCTGCGCTCCACACTCATTACAGTCAGCTGCGAAAATCGTTACAGCAGTTTGTCACTAATTTGTCCACTGAAGAAGCCCGGCCTGATTTAATCCAAACAAATTTATTGGATAATCTGTTATTGTTATTCATTAAATATACCGAGTCCCCAACACTTTCTGAGCAATTTCAATTGGAATATCAAGAATTAATGACCGAACAAGCCGCGGAGGACCTTGCGTTATCAAAGAGCAACCAAGAACTTTTGGAGATTTTATCTCGCTACACCACGATTGAAGAACCAACTTATTTTCTTAGTTTGGCTTCTTTGTTAGAAAAACAAGCCAGTTATTCCATTCAGGCGCAAACGATGACTGCCTATTTCCTCTTTCAAGGGGAACCTGCTTGGAAAGCTTTTTTACAACAAGAATTAGCTGCTTATTTAGGTACTCGTGTGAAATTACAAGCTATTGAATATGTGGAACTAAGCCAGTTGACGTTAAATGAAGCCGACATAATTATTTCCAATTTCCCCTTGGATCATCTTGATCTTCCTGTCTTTTATCTCTCTTTAATTCCAACAAAAAATGAACTCCGCCGACTAGCAGAGCTCACTCTTCATTCTTATTTTTAAAGGAACTAGCGAGGACATTCGCTAGTTTTTTGGCTTTCTTTCGTCATGAATCGTTTGGTTATATATTTTTCCCCTTCAACAAGGAAAAACAGACTCACAACATGGACGAAAATCATTGCTAATTGAAGGCCATTTAAAGAAGTTGTGCCAATTAATTGCTGCGCTACTGGCAAGTAGACCACTAGTGCTTGTAGTAAAAAGAGGATTCCTAATGAAGCAAACAACACTTTATTTTGGAAAAAGCCTGTGCTTAACGACGGATCAACCAACTTACGACAGTTGATCATATACGCTGCTTGCGCTAAGACGATACTTTGTAAGAGGAACGTTTGCTGTAAGGCTTGGCCCTCAAATTGTAACGCCATGAGGTAACCTGGTACCATAATGAGTACCGACACATAGACGATTCTAAAAATACTGTACTTTGTTAAAATGCCTTCGTTGACATCTCTTGGTGGTCGTTTCATGATATCAGCACTCGCTTTTTCAAAACCTAATGCATAAGACAAAGTAATCGTAGTTACCATGTTTACCCATAATATCTGGACAGGTGTCAACGGTAGAGGATGATTCATTAAAAGCGCCCAGACAACAATTAAACCTTGTGCTAAAGAGGTTGGCAAGAAGAAGGTAATCGTCTTTTTCAAGTTATCAAAAATGCGGCGTCCTTCTTTCACGGCTTTAGCAATCGTATGGAAATTATCATCTGCCAAAACCATATCTGCGGCTTGTTTGGTTACTTCACTTCCTTTAATTCCCATGGCAATTCCGACATCAGCTTTCTTTAGTGCTGGCGCATCGTTCACACCATCGCCGGTCATTCCGACAATTTCGCCATTGTTTTGTAAAGCCGTGACAATTCGTAATTTATGTTCTGGCGTCGTTCGTGCAAATACATCGACTTTTTGAACGTGCTGAGCTAATTCTTCATCTGACATAGCATCAATTTCTAATCCTTCAAGGACTTTTTTCGTATGCTTTAAACCAACTTGCTCGCCAATGGCTTGCGCTGTATCTTTATGGTCTCCGGTAATCATTTTGACGGAAATACCTGCTTCTTGAGATTCTTTGACGGCTTGAATGGCACTTTCTTTTGGGGGATCGATGATGCCTGCCAGTCCAGCAAACGTCAATCCTGACAATGTTTCATGCGTCAGTTCCTGTTGTGACGTAACTGTCTTATAAGCGAAACCTAATACCCGTTGTCCTTTTTGCGCTAATTGCGCAGCTTGTGCTTGCCAAGCACCTTTTTGATTATCAGATAACGTAGAAAGTTGTAACAATACTTCTGGCGCACCTTTGACATAAATAATTGAACCTTCTGCTTGCGGATGGCGAGTGGCCATGTATTTGTAACTTGAACTAAACGGAATTTTCTTTTCTACAGGGCGTAAAGACAGTTGATCCTGATCAACATATTGTAGTAAAGCTAACTCGGTAGGATTCCCTTGTAAGTCGGCGATTTTTTGTTGGTCTTGTAATTTCAATTCTTGACAGTTGGCCATAATCTCTTTGACAATGGTCATTTCTTCAGTCACTACATCCATTACCGTCATTTCATTTTTAGTTAGCGTTCCTGTTTTATCTGAACAGATAACTGTCATTGAACCTAATGTTTCAACGGAAGGCATGCCTTTAATAATCGCATTTTCTCTAGCCATCTCATGAACACCCATCGATAAAATCATCGTTAACACAGCAGGTAAGCCTTCTGGAATCATTGCTACAATTAATGCAATCATCGCAGAAAATAAGAGGCTCCATTCCATGCCATGACGAAAAGTGGTAAAGAAAATCAGAAACACGATCAAGACCATAATCCCTTGGAAAATTTGCTTGTTTAATTGGTGCATTTTCCGTACGAGCGGCGTTGTTTTTTGATCTACCGACTGCAACGCGTGATTAATTTTTCCAACTTCAGTGGAATCTCCTGTTTCTACTACAACACCTAAGGCCGAACCTGCTTGGACAAGTGTTCCTGAAAAAGCCAAATTCTTTTGATCGCCTGTTGGCAATTCCTCATTCAAGGAACCGGTAATTTTCTCCACGGCTTCTGATTCGCCTGTCAAAATTGATTCTTCAATCATCAGATTATGAACATCAAATAAGCGCAAATCTGCTGGAACTACATCGCCAGCTTGTAACGTGACTACATCTCCCAGAACCAATGTTTCAGAAGAAACGGTTGTTTTTTGTCCATCAATTAGAACGACTGCCTCTTGGCCCATCATCTGTTTCAGGCCGTCTAATGATTCTTCTGCTTTACGCTCTTGCCAATAACCGACAAAGCCATTGACAAGCACCACTAGAAAAATGATACTTCCTTCGACCACTTCGCCTGTGGCAAATTTTAGAATTGCGGCAGCGAGTAAGACCACCATTAGTAAATCTGTAAAATGTTTGGCTAGCTTTTGCCACGTTTTCAGTTGTTGTTTTTCTTCAATTTTATTTGGACCATTCGTTTGTAAACGTTGCTGACGTTCTTCGCTAGAAAGACCCGTTTGCTTCGTCTTAGTCTGCTCGATTACTTTTGTTGAGGAAAGTTGATACCATTTCATTTCGTGTACCTCCTATTTACTTGATACCTTTATTATAGAGAGGATTTTCTTCACAAAATGGTCGATAATTTCAGTGGCCCCTGAAAAAAATGGGGCCGAGATTATTAAAGAAAGGAACAACCCGCATTTTAGCGGGTTGTTCCTTTCTTTTAAATATTTTCTTGTTCGACCACCAATTGACTTTTGCCAATTAACGCTTTGACATCAATAATTTCACCATTTTTACGTCGGTCTGCTAACTCAACTGAGGTGGTAAACAACAAGTCACTAGAAGAGTTCAACGCTGTTTCAATGGAATCTTGGACTACGCCGACGATAAAGCCAACGCCGACGACTTGCATGGCAATATCATTGGAAATGCCAAACAAACTACATGCAAGCGGAATTAACAACAAGGAACCACCAGCAATTCCTGAAGCCCCACAAGCAGAAACAGCGGCGATGATACTCAACAATAATGCTAAATAGATTGGCACGGACATGCCTAATGTGTGGACTGCCGCCAATGTCATAATGGTAATCGTAATGGCTGCGCCGCCCATATTAATCGTTGCGCCCAGCGGAATAGAGACCGCATAAGATTCTTCATTTAAATCCATTGCTTTCGCCAATTCCATATTAATGGGAATATTGGCCGCAGAACTGCGTGTAAAGAATGCGGGAATCGCACTTTCCTTTAATACAAAAAAGACTAACGGATACGGATTTTGCCGAATATTCCAAAAAACAATCGCTGGATAAACGACTAAAGCAACCACGGCCATCGTACCAATTAACAATAATAGTAACTGACCATACTTGGCTAACCCTGCAATGCCTGTTGTTGCCACCGAATGAAACACCAAACCTAGAATTCCAATTGGCGCAATGCCGATAATCATTTGAACGACCGTGGTAATCCCTGTTGAAAGATTGGCAATCACATCCTTGGTAGCGACCGAACTTTGACGTAGCCCAATACCGATTAATGAGGACCAAAATAAAACAGATAAATAATTGCCTTCAATCATCGCTTGAATCGGATTTTGGACAACGCTTGTTAACACATTGCTTAAAACATCACTAAGTTGCGTTGGGGCTGCTTGCGCTTCCTGCGCCGCCTCCAAAACAATCTTAACGGGAAACAGATAGCTTGCCGTCACGGCAACAACAGCTGCCAAAAATGTCGCTAACAGATACACAACTAAAATTGATCCAACATATGTTTTCGCCCCAGCCTTTT
This sequence comes from Enterococcus sp. AZ129, assembly GCF_051714505.1. Lineage (NCBI taxonomy): Bacteria > Bacillati > Bacillota > Bacilli > Lactobacillales > Enterococcaceae > Enterococcus > Enterococcus sp. AZ129. The sequence continues at coordinate 2,557,919 of NZ_JBIORY010000001.1, forward strand.
GTTGGGCTAGCGACGCAATAATTAAGACAAAAACTAAAATCGGCGCAATTGCTTTTAAGGCGCCCACAAACAATTCACCAAGAACGCTGATGAAGGTCCATTCTGGCACCAAGAAACCCAAGGTGGTTCCAATCACAATCCCTATCATGATTTTTTGAATTAACGATAATTTCCGAATCGCTTTGACCATTCACTTCACGCTCCTTTAAAATAAAATACAGTTTGGGACATACTACCATAATTATTAAGATAAAAAAAGAGTGTTTCTCAAAAAACTTTCATTTTTCGAGAAACACTTGGTCAACTCATCAATTTCGTCTATTTTTCTGAAGACTTTTCCGCTGAATGTTCTTTGTTTTTATGGTGATGGTGGTGATGACTTTGTTTAGAATACAAGTAGGATTTTGCTACGACCGAAATAAACATAGCCATAATCCCCAAGCCTACTGTAGCATAAATCATGGTGAAAATTTTTCCCAAGTCAGTAACTGGATGAACATCTCCATAACCAATCGTGGTTAACGTCATAAAACTTAAATATAACGAATCTAATGGCGACAATTTTTCCACTGTTGAATAAAAAATAGTCCCACTCAACAACGTGGTTGCCAGTAAAAAGAACAAGGCACGAGTGTCTTCTTTTTTTAAGATACCTAAAAAAGATGAAAATAATTTTTTGACAGAAATAAGTAAAGATAGCAAAAAAATGACCTCTTTCTATTGTTAATCTCTTCTTAACGTTAGCACTTTTTAGATAAAGTTCAACTTTTTAATTGGTGTGGTTAAAGAAAATTTATTTTTTTGTTATTTATAATACACTTCATCTAAAAACAACCCTTGTGCAGGAGCCGTTTCACCTGCGCCTTCTCGGACTTTTGTTGCGAATAATTCGTCAATTATCGCTAATTCTTTGGTGCCTGCACCAATTTCTAAAAGTGTCCCAACGAGGATGCGGACCATTTTATGCAAGAAACCATTACCCACAAAAGTGAACTGTAACATTTCGCCGTTTCTTTCAATCGTAATCTTTTCAATCGTTCGAGTAGTCGATTTTTTGGTTTTTTTCAATGCTGAAAAGCCAATAAAATCATGGGTCCCTATTAATTTTTGGCAAGCTTGTTCCATTTTTTCTTGATCCAACGCTTTGGGAAAGTGAAAACTATGATACCGTTCAAAGGCATTAGGAATTGGGCTATTCCAAACATAGTAGCTGTATTGTTTGCCTGTGGCGTTATACCGTGCATGAAAACGTTCAGGCATTTCTGTAACTTCTTTAACAACAATATCGCCAGGTAAATATCGATTTAAAAAGGATAACATTTCGGTTGTTGTTAGTGAACTAGTCGTTTTAAAATTCGCTACTTGACCACGTGCATGTGTGCCGGCATCCGTTCTGCCTGAGCCAATAATTTCAATCGGTTCACCCGTCATTTGTGTTAAAATACTTTCAATTTTCCCTTGAATCGTTTTCTCTGAATTACCTAGTCGTTGCCAACCTAAGTATCTTTTACCATCGTATTCAATGGTTAATTTTATGTTGCGCATGGGCGAAGCTCCTTCGTATTCTTTTTCTCTCTTATCATAGCAGAAATAGGTGGATTTTTCTTCTTTTCCAAGAATAAAACACCTCTTTTCCATAGAAAAGAGGTGTTTTATTTAGTTTAATCCTGCAATTTTCAATTCTTCAACATTTGCTGCTTTAGCATTTTCAGTCACTACGGCTTTAAATGTCACTTGGTCGCCCTCTTTTAAGAATAGCGCCAGCGGACTGTTATTAGTCGTTACGCTAAAAATGGTTTTTTCATCTTCTAGTAAAAACGAAACTACCGTTTGCGCTTCCCCAGCTACTACTGAGACACGAGCTACTTTACCTTGCATCGTTTTCAAGTTGGCTTTGTCTGTATTTTCATTGTTGCTTCCTTTGGTCACTAACTCAATTCGATAAGCGTCTAATGCGCCTTGTGCCGTGTCTGCATCAATCACAATATCATTATCTACGGCGTTTATATAGACATATTTTTTGAAAATCCCTTTACTGTCCATTAACGAAACAATCCACGTTGGCACGCCATCAATGTTATAAAGGACTGGCATACTAGCTTTCCATTTCTTTTCTGGATAAATTTTTGAAGCGATAGAAATGGCGCCATCACTATCCATAATGCCGACTTTAGTATCACGATAATACGTAACTTGGCCTGTTCGGGCATTGATTAAGGAATAACCTAAAGCGGAATCTTGGTCTTTTTCACTACTTGTAAAGTCCGTAAAATAAAGCAACTGGTTCCCTTCCTTGTTCATCATCGGCGTAATTTGTCCTGATGCATAAATACCATTTTCAGTTGGAATTTTAACATCTTTTTTGGCACCAAACATTGTCTGGTTCCACCAGCCTTGACTGTAACGACCAAAGAATTCATTTAAGCTATTCGCCGCTGAACTAGTAATCGGCGCATCAACGAAACTTGGGGCTTTTTGACTGTCATAAACGTTAACTTCTCCTGTTGTAGCATTTAATACGGCCGTTTTAAATTCATTATAGTGCATGCGACCAGAAACCCCATACTCTTTGTAAAGCGTTTGAATATAGTAAGGATTCCCTTGGTCATCCAGCTCTAAATTGATTGTGCCAGTTGCTGCATAGCCTGGATAAGCGGAATAAATTTTTCGTGCGGCATCTTTGCCAAAGTAAGCTGAAGGAGTATAAACAATTGGTTTTTCTACAAATTCTGGCTGTGCGTTGATATCTGTCGCACTAATGATGAAATAGCCAGGTACTTCCCCCAGTTTTAGCCATTTAAAGAAGCCATTAAATTCGACTGTTGCTACATAAACATACTCGCCATTGACAACTTGTGCCGTTATACCATCCAAAGTAAACATATTGGAATTGGGAATGACGGAAAATTTTTGTAACATTTTTCGTTTCGCCGTTTGTGGTGCAATCGCAATGGGTGTTTCTTTCGCCGAAGTTAAAACTTCAGCTTTTTCTTCCGTTTTTAAAGGAATCGTTTGATAAATTTCATCAATAGAAGAGATTCTGGTAATACTACTGACAATAGTCAACAAAATCATTGCCAAAACGGCAACACCCAAAATTTTGCCAGACCAGTCTTTGTTAGCCGTTTTGTTGGTATTCTTCCCTACTTCTTTGCGGCCCTTTTGGATACCAGGAACTTCGACTTTACTAGCTAAGCGTGTACTTAATAACACCCCACTAGCAATCACTGCGCCAATCAGATTAATCCATAACACGGTTGAAAGATTTTTACTTGGCAAAGTCACAAATAAAAAGATACCTAACAAGAGCAATTCAATCGCCATTAATAGAATGGTCCCCTTACTCTTTTTCCCTTTATTCGCTACGATTTTGGCGCCATTCGCAACTAAGATCCCGATACCAAAAAATAACGTTAACCCAATAAAATTAAAAAACATTCACTTGCCCTCCTCATGGATAAGTAAAAAAAGTGCTCCCACTCATTGTAGAAGCACTTCCTGTGATCCATTCTATTATAACGTTTTCTATTTTTACTGACAATATCGTTGAAGCAAAATCAGTCGGAAGGCTTAGAGTTCTGAAGAACGTTTATTTCTCTGGCTGAATATAAGGAACGATAGGTGCGGTCACGCCAATTGAAGCACCACGAACAAAAGGTTCATTTTGTAAGGCTTTGAAATTTTTGGTTTGTCCGGTGAGCATGACTCCCCAAATAGGTAATTTTTCGACTTTTTTATTTTTATTTTGTTGGATAAACTTTTGGCCTTCTTGGTTGTCAGCAAACAACGGGGATTTTTCTAAGGTTTCAAAAAAGTGTTGCTTGTCGTTTTCAGGATCAAATATTTCGTTGTGATCGTCCATGCTTAATTGAAAACCATAAGGCAGCGTACCAGAAGGACCTTCTTTTTCATTAACCGTTTTGGAGTAAACATAGAGCCAAACTAAGTTGACATTGCTCGGTAACATTTTGCGGACTTCTTCATATGGATAAGGTTTATCAAAAGAAATCGCCACTTCCGCTACTTGGTTTTCCATTTTATCTAATTCACTTAATTCGTTTTTAACATCACCATAGTAATTGGTAATCGCTGGGTTATAAAAAGATGCTACTTTCTGCTTGGTTTGTCGGTTGTATTCATAAAAATTCTTAGAAGAATAATAGCTACCAGGATAGACTTCATTCCAGTCAATCGAATTTCTGAAAAAGCTATATCTGCTACGTAAATTACTCCACTCCACCGTGTAACCATCAATATTTTTTGAACGATTGGTCACAACTTCGCCCCCAAAAGGCGAACTATTAGCAATTACTTGGGAGTCTAATTGAGTGTTTGGTGAAGCAATCATTTCTTGATCATTTATTACTTCTAGTAAGGCCTGATAGTTTTTCGTCGAAAGTTTATCCATTCCCACAAAAAAACCGACAAACAATACGGCAAAACTAACAACGGTTATGGCACCAATCACGATAAATTGTTTTCTTTTCGCTTTACGAATACTTTTTTTTAAATCCACTTCTATTCCTCCAGTTCTTTTTTTAATTTTTGACGTGTGCGATACAATTTTTTGCGAACATTTTCAACAGATAATTCTAAAATCAACGCAATCTCGGCATACGATAATTGATAATAATATTTCAAAAGCAATAGTTCTTGTTCCTCGTCTTTTAAGGAATCGATCAATAATAATAACTCTTGCCCCTCCATTTTTTCTATTGATTGCACAGGATGACTGTTTGCCACAAAAGTGCGTTCTCGTTTCTTTTTTCGATACATCGTAATGTAGTAATTAAATGTTACTCGGAAAAACCACGGGCGTAGATTTTCTGATGTAATTTCAGGTAATATTGAAAAAATCGTTGTATATGTTTGCGACACTGCATCTTGTGCATCTTCAAGACTTGCTCCTCGGCGAATCAAGACTTGGATGACTTCTTGTCCCAAAGAAAATAGTACTTCGTCAAAATTTGCCTCCTTTTTCATCTGATTTCTCCTTTCACTTATACAACGTTTCAACTAGGGAAAAAGTGGACAGTTCTTCGTTCATTATTTTTATGTATTTTTCTCTCAATAAAAAATGCTCCTGCTTAAGCAGAAGCATTTTTGTTTTTGCTTATTTATCATTTTCCAATGACTAATCTTCGTGTATAAACGGCTTGCCCAGAATGCATCACTGCATCATCAATCGCTGAAACTAAACGCACTTGTCTAGTCACCGGCGGGGTGCAATTTTTATCAATCACGTCTGACAATTGTTCTTCTTTGATTTGGTCTAAATAGCTTTTGGTAAGTGCCACACTGGCAGCCAAATAGTCACTAAGCAATTGCTTTTCTGCCACCACGACTTTCGCCGCTTCTTCTGGTGTGTGATGCCAGTCTTCTGTTTCATCTGGCAAATCCAAGGCAAATTTTTCTGTCCAGTGTTGGCTAAGCCATAACGGTTCACTATGATTAAGTGCGGAAATTTGTAGGTCTAATTCTCTGGCTGTGTGCCACATCAGCCAAGTAACAGACTTGATTAATGGTGCGGGCATCGTGTTTGCTTCGGCAACGGTCATTTGCGCAAGTGTTTCTTCAAAACGTTCATGCGCTCGGTCAAGAGTTTCACTAGAAAGTTGAGTGACTTTCATAAAAATACCTCCTTTGTGTTGGTGCCTGTTCTTTCATTTCTATTTTCTATTATACTGCAAAAGAATCCGTTGTAGCTCTTTTTTGGCTGCGGTATCTGCGGAAAGGGTAAAGATCACTTTCTTTCTTCAAAAATAACACCCCCCTAAGTAAAAAAGAATTGACAATTCTCGTAGTTTCCCTTAGTATGTGGAAAAGTACCTTTAAGATAGTCCGAGAGGCTAACAAGGCAAAGTTCTGTAAAATTCTGTATTTTTGTATAGTGAATGATACGAGATGTCTTGCCCTTTTTTTGTGTGCAAGGCTTTTTTTGCGCGGTGCTTAATCAATTTATTTGGGAGGCAACAAAGTGGAAAAGAAAAAACGTGAAGTGAAAGGTATCTCATTTACCAAAAAAATGGTGATTTCATTGGTGGGAGGATTAATCGTTGGGCTCGGCTTTTTATTTTTAAGAGAGCACCTTATTCGCAGCAATCAAGGCGCTGTGTGGCAGACAATCAATCAGATTCTTTTCCAAGATATTTCAGATCCTGAAAAAGGACAATCTGCGATTGGGCTTTTCTATATTATTGGTCAACTATTTATCAACGGCCTACAATTAGTGATTGTGCCGATGGTCTTTACTTCAATTACTTTAGCCATTTGTCATATTACCGATACGCAAAAATTAGGACGAATTTCCTATAAAACGATTTTTGGCTTTTTATCGATGTCACTGATTGCTCTATTAACGGCTGGAATTGTGGGCTATAGCGTATATTTAACTGGCGCTTTTAATGTGTCGTTATCTGAAACGCTAGCTCCTGTCGAAGTAAGTACGAGCGGCAACCCATTAATGGTGATTGTCAATGCTGTCACGAAAAATATCGGTTCTGCATTTAGCGACAATGGTGCGATTTTAGCCGTTGTTGTGTTGGCAGTGATTACTGGTTTATGTATTAATGCATTAGGAGATAAAATTCGTGTTTTCAAAAAATTAATTGAAGAAGTCAATGCGATGGTCACGTTATTTTTAACCTTTGTAATTACTAAATTTGCTCCTATCGCCGTCTTTATGTTGTTAGTTCGGACGTTTGCTTCTTACGGGATTGATTATTTAAAACCAGCGTTAGTCTACGTTGTAACAACGACAGCGACGCTCTTAGCCTTTTTGATGATCGGTTACCCGTTATTTATCTTATTTGCGACAAAATTAAATCCTGTTCCTTTTATTAAAAAGATTATGAAAGTTGTGGTTTTTGGATTTTCTACTTCTTCTTCAGCAGCCACTTTACCGTTAAATACAAAAACAACGGTTGAAGAGTTAGGTGTCGACAGCGATGTTGCCGCCTTTGTCTTGCCGTTAGGAATGACTATTAATATGAACGGCACAGCGATTATGCAAGTAATTGCGGCTATTTTTGTGGCGGGCGTAGCTGGTTATGAAGTGACACCAGCTAATATTGCCTTGATTGCCATTTTAGCTTTAATGTCATCTATTGGTACACCGGCGGCACCTGGCGCTGGCGGAATTATCCTTTTCACTATTTTAACTGGTTTAAACTATAACAATGAGATTGCGATTGCGACGTATTCATTGATTTTAGCCATTAATCGTCCAATCGAAATGCTCGTTACTAGCCTAAACGTGATTGGTGATAGCGCCACTGCGATTTATGTTGCACATTCGGAAGATTTGTTGGATGAAGCCACTTATCTGACTGATGTCGCTGACTTGCAAAATGCGGAAGCGGAGTAATTAATGAAAAAGCAGACTTCTTGTATGGAAGTCTGCTTTTTTCGTTATTGTTATTTTGAATATATTCATAAAACAATAATTATTTTAAATAAAAATTCTAGTTATTAATATATGCAACAGCACTACCGCTACCAAACTTAATTCCTGGCAAACATTTTTTATATAAATTGAGCTCTTTTAACGTGTCCTTTCTACTTGATAAAGCTTGGAATGCATAACGAGTCAGGCCATTCTCAAATATTTTTGATTCTGAATACTTTGAAGAAACTTTGTATGCAGCAACAACAGCATTATCCGCTCCAGTGTTAATGGCTATAATATAGCGAATACGGTGTATTTTATCACGACCAATTACCCAGTTACCCAAGGTACGCGACTTCAAGTTATCAACATCACGTAATGTATCATCTAATGGATACTCTTTCGTTTCATCCTTACTAAGGCGAAAAGCATCTCTTACTTTCACCGCTAGAATCAACTCATCTGTCGCTATTTCACTTATTGACATAGGTTGAAAACCAAAACATTCTTCAATGTCTTCCACTAACATAGCTTTAGAACCATGCCCTTTTACTAAGTTTGTCAACGGTAGCCTTTGAATAAGCCGTGCATAATTAATCAACGCATTTTCACTTGCAAAAGCCTCAGCTTCAGATAATCCATAACTAAGTATATAGCTTAGTACTTGCATCCCCAATGCATTTATCTCTTGAATCGTTTTTATTTTTAATGTTCCCGCTGTTTCATCGTTTTTTAATAAATTTGATTGTCGCAACAAATTTAGCGCAGCTTGTCGATGAGCAAAAACACGATTATCTTTCCCTTTACCAATATAAAAAGGTTGGTTGTTTCTTGGATCAACCAAACAGTATACATAATAAATATGCTGATCATCTTTTTGTAACTTATTTAGTGTTGGGGCAGAAAATTTATCTAACATCTATTTTGACTCCTTCTTTCTAAATTTCCGCTTCTTAAACACCGCCCCTATTTATGATACGGTTCCCCTTTCATAATCCGAAAACCGCGATAAATTTGTTCCACTAATACCAAACGCATTAACTGATGTGGATAAGTTAAGCGGCCAAAAGAAATTTGTTGGTTACTTCGCTGAAGGACTGAATCACTGAGACCTAAGGAGCCACCAATGACAAAGGTTAGATTACTTTTGCCACTAATCCCTAATTGTTCAATTTCTTTTGAAAATTCTTCACTAGATAATTGTTTGCCATTAATGGCTAAAACAAAGACGTATTCGTTGTCATTAATTTTCCCCAAAATACGTTGGCCTTCTTTTTCTTTGACTTGAAGCATTTCAGCGTCACTGAGTTTTTCTGGGGCTTTTTCATCTGGTACTTCAATGATTTCCATCTTGGCATAGCTATTTAAACGTTTCAGATATTCATTAATGCCTTGAATCAGGTATTTTTCTTTCAGTTTTCCGACTGTTACTAGTTTAATTTTCACCTATTCCACTACTTTCTCGTTTTCTCTTCTTTCTTATTTTAGCACGAAGTTTGGCTACTTTCCACAACGTTTCCACATACTTATACACATATACACAGAGTTATCCACAGAATAAACTAAAAAATTACTTTATTTAACAGCTTTTTCAATACAAACACATATTCGCCACTGATTTGTCCACATTATCCACATTCTGTGGATAACTTTCTTAAAAACTATACACAGAGTTATTCCCGATTTGTTCACATTTTTCTGTGTATAACTTTTTCATTCGTATTTTTTCTGTAATTTTTCCCTAAGTTGTTCATAAAAAATTCAAAGCTATTCGATAGACTAAAGGAGTAGGAAACAGATATACTTAATATAGAAAATTCAGATGCACTTATTGGGAGGTTATTTTATGCAACGAAAAGATGTTACACCTAATTCAGATAAAAAAAGTTTATTGCAAAAATTTGGGATTGGTTTAGCTGGCGGCTTACTTGGTGGCGCCCTTATTCTAGGAGGCGCTTATTCTGGGATTATTCCCACACCCAACGGCGGAAATAATGCGGCGACGACGACATCCACTAATCACGGCGACACAAAAGTCAGCAATGTGAGTTACAATGTTTCTAGCGATGTCACAAAAGCCGTGAAAAAAGTTCAAAATTCTGTGGTTTCTGTCATTAATATGCAAAGTGCTAGCAACAATTCTTCGGCAGATGATCCTTTTGGGGGATTGTTCGGTGGGAATGAAGGTACTCAAGACTCTTCCGGCAACAATGGTAACGATTTAGAAGCAGCCAGTGAAGGTAGTGGGGTTATTTATAAGAAAGATGGTAAAACGGCTTATGTCGTGACAAATAACCACGTCGTAGATAAAGCGCAAGGATTGGAAGTTGTTTTATCTGATGGTACCAAAGTGAAAGGCGAATTAGTCGGAACCGATGCTTACACGGATTTAGCCGTGATTAAAATTTCTTCCGACAAAGTTGATCAAGTCGCTGAGTTTGGAAATTCTAGTAAAATCACAGTCGGTGAGCCTGCGATTGCGATTGGTTCCCCGCTAGGTTCTGATTATGCTAACTCTGTCACACAAGGAATCATCTCTTCTGTGAATAGAAATATTACCAATAAAAACGAGTCTGGTGAAACCATCAATATTAATGCCATTCAAACCGATGCTGCCATTAATCCAGGAAACTCTGGTGGTCCACTAATCAATATTGAAGGACAAGTCATTGGCATTAACTCAGTAAAAATTGTGCAATCAACTAGTCAAGTGAGCGTTGAAGGGATGGGCTTTGCCATTCCAAGTAATGACGTAGTCAACATTATCAACCAATTAGAAAAAGATGGTAAAGTGACGCGGCCAGCTCTCGGGATTACGATGTCTGATTTAACAGGTATCTCTTCACAACAACAAGAACAAATTTTAAAAATTCCAGCTTCTGTAAAAACTGGCGTAGTGGTTCGTGGTGTTGAAGCAGCGACCCCTGCTGAAAAGGCTGGATTGGAAAAATACGATGTTATCACGAAAGTTGACGGCCAAGACGTAAGCTCTACTACAGATTTACAAAGCGCGCTTTACAAGAAAAAAGTTGGCGACAAAATGGAAGTGACTTATTATCGTGGTTCTAAAGAAATGAAAGCAACCATCGATTTAACCATTGATAAATCAGCTTTAACACAACAAAATAATCGCAGCAATCAATAAAAGAAAGAAACGACCTGTTGTTCAGACAACAGGTCGTTTCTTTCTTTTATTCTCCTACCGCAAATGCAGAACCGACTTCTGCATCAAAAGGCAATTCTAAGATTCCTTTTTTAGCAGGTGCATTTGGTAAACGTAATTCTTTTGCTGAACAAATCATTCCAAAACTTTCTTCACCACGTAAAACCCCTGGCCAAATCATTAAACCATCAGGCATCATTGCGCCTGGTTTGGCCACAACTACTTTTTGTCCTGCTTTGATGTTCGGTGCGCCACAAACAATTTGTAAGATTTCGCCGTTGTCTACTTCTGTTTGTGTGATAGATAAATGATCTGAATCCGGGTGTTTTTTACATGATTTGACAAAGCCGACCACAATTTTAGGGGTGTCGTCTTTTTCAAGGGTTTCTGAAAATCCCGCATCTTTAATCGCTGTATTGACTTTTTCAATTTGTTCGTCTGTTAAAGTCACTTGGCCGGTGCCATTAATGTCACCTAGAAGCGCTGAAGCATTGAAAATATTCCAAGCTACCACTGTTTCTGGCGCCTCAACTAAACTTACACGTGCCACATCCCCGACACGTTTTACTTGGTTTTCCGCCCCTTGATCGTCCGCAACGATGACAAGTAAGACATCGCCAACGTGTTCTTTGTTATATGCAAAAATCATTTTTGTTCCTCCTCTGTCGTTTTCCTGTCTTATCTTATCAAAAATTGACCCCTTGTGCATACTTTTTTGTCGAAAAACTAAAAGACTTGGAAAATATGTCGCTACGACTTATTCTCCAAGTCCTCAATTTTGAGTGACAAGCCGCTGATCCTTTGAAAAAACAAAAGAAACGTTAGGTCAACTCTCTATTCAATCAATAACTCTTTTTGCTTATTTTTCTTCAGAGTGAACAATTAAGACATCGCAAGGGGCTTGACGAATAATGTAGCTACTGACGCTTCCCATGACCACACGTTCGACTGCGTTTAATCCTGATTGTCCCACCATAATTAAATCAACATTGTATTTTTCAGGTAATTCATGACTCATGACTTCTTTGGGTGAACCAAACATGGTAACTGTTTCAACATTATGAAAATCAACGCTTTCAGCATACTTTTTACAATTGGCCATTAATTCTTCCGCAGCAGCTGTTTCTTGATCAATTAATTGATCATTTAGCGTCGAATACCCCATCATTGTATACACTTGATTTTCTAAAATATTTGCAACAATGACTCGGCTTCCGTTTCGACGAGCAACCTCAATTGCACGTTCATAAGCTAAATTGGCTTGATCACTACCGTCTACGCCGACAAGAATATTTTTATACATTTGTTCTTCCATTTTCGTCACCTTCCCGATGGAGGCTGATCTAAAAGGCTTCTTTGACTAAGAAACTAGAGTCAAAAATGAATTTAGGATCCTTACGCAGAACGCCCTTTTGTCCAGCTGATTCTCTCTTAATTTAATGGTTCCTCTGGTTCATGAAAATTAGCCTAAGCTAGTTAAAAATGCACTGATTTCTTCTTTTGTTTTTCGATCTTTATTTACTAAGCGTCCTAACTCTTGACCGTTTTCAATTACGACAAAACTCGGAATACCAAAAATATTCCACTCGGCAGCCACGTCAATAAACTGATCACGGTCAACTTCGATAAATTGAAACGCTGGAAATGCTTCTTCAATTTCAGGCATGACTGGTTTAATGAAACGACAGTCTCCGCACCAATCAGCAGTAAAGAAGAAAACATTTTTACCTTTTTCAACATAAGTGGCTAGTTCTTCTAATGAATTGGGATAAATCATTTAAACATCCTCTACTTTCCGTAAACAATTGTATTAACTGTTGATTTATCCAAGCCACGTAATGCTTGTAACAACATTTCCCGCGCTGCTTCATAATCCGCAATACTAAACATTGTTTGATGCGTATGGATGTAACGACCACAAACGCCGATGACTGTACTTGGTACACCATTATTAGTTGTGTGCGCTGCCCCAGCATCCGTTCCGCCTTTAGAAACAAAATATTGATACGGAATATTGTGTGTCGCTGCTGTATCTAATAAATATTCACGTAAGCGAGGCAATGTGATCAAACCTGGGTCGAAAATCCGTAATAACGTCCCTTCACCTAAATGACCATATGTCCCTTTTTTCGTGTGAATATCATCTGCCGCTGAACAATCCACCGCAAAGAAGATATCTGGATTAAATTTATGAACAGATGGTTTAGAACCACGTAAACCGACTTCTTCTTGTACGTTTGCTCCAGCAATTAATGTGTGGCCTAATTCTTCATTTTGTAACGTTTCCAATGCATCTAATACCAACGTACAACCATAGCGGTTATCCCATGATTTACTGATAATATTTTTGCCATTGGCTGTTTTAATCGTTTCTGTTTGTGGAACAATAGAATCCCCTGGACGAACACCAAAGCTTTCAGCTTCTTCTTTTGAAGAGAATCCTGCATCAAATAACACATCAGAGACTTCTAATTGTTTTTGACCACTCGTACCACGCAACAAGTGTGGCGGAATAGATGAAGAAATACATGGATAGTTCCCTTTACTTGTTTTTAACGTAAAACGTTGTGCTGAAACAACATAGGGATTCCAGCCACCTAAAGGAACTACTTGGAATAAACCATTATCGTTAATTTGAGTTAACATGAAGCCAACTTCGTCCATGTGGGCTGCTACCATTACACGTGGCGCTGCTTCCACTTTTGAACGTTTAATCCCAAAAATACCACCTAAACCATCATATTGAACATCGTCCACTAACGGGGTGATATGTTCTTTCATGTACGCGCGAATGTCGTCTTCAAATCCGCTGGTTCCTTGTAATTCAGTTAATTCCTTGATTCGTTGAAATGTTTTTTCTTCCATAGATGTATGTCCTATTGCTTTTGATTTGTTGGAAATTACGCCAACCAAGCGTCACTTTTCCTCTAAAAAGTCACTTTATCCTGTCGATAAAAATAGGTACTCCTTTCATATGATTTCACTCTTATTATAACGCAAATACTAGAAAATGCACATCGCTTTCTCTTTTTAAACGTGACAATGAGAATGCCCTAAAAGAATGATTGAAAAACTTTTTTTATTTCTCAGCGGCCCCTTCTCTATGGTAAAATAAGAGTGATACTGACAAAAGTAATAGTAAGCAGAAACCGACCAAGGGAGGTCATACAAATGAACGAAGAAAATGAGTTGACATACTTTAAAGGCGGCTTAGCGCTAGGTGTTGGTCTTGGTTTAGTAGGCGGCATTGCCTCAACCTTGTTCTACCATAAGAAAAAAACAATCTCCGCTGATCTCGTCTTAGAAAATGTAAAAGCTGCTTTTTTAAAAGAAGGACCGATTGAAGGTTCGTGGATTGAGTTTGAGAAAAAGCCCTTGCGGAAATTCGCCATCCACTCCAAAACATATACTGGAGGAATTTGCCGCATTGAAGACGACGGCATTGTTCAATACGAATTCACTGCAGATGCCTACACAGGAACTGTCATTGACATCCAACGATTAAAAGATTAAAAAGATTGTTACAAAAGCACTTATTTGCTTTTGTAACAATCTTTTTTTCTTCTCATTTGTTTTTTGTAAAAGGGATGTTTATTTTATGTCAAAAAAATCAAATCAATGATGAATAAATACTCAAAAATCGAATGTTTTCTGCATGGAAATTAGCTTAAATCTTTACTTATCAACGTTTGTCCACTTTTTTCATAAAAAAGATTAGACATTTTTTAAAAATTGATAAAAGAATAATCATTTCTAACGATTTTTTAATTTCTCCTTTTCATTTTTACATTATACTGAGAGTATTGCTAAAAATGAAAAGGAGCGTGTCAAATGAAGAAATCTGTTTTATTTACTTCATTACTTGTATTATCAAGCTTAGCTTTAGCGGCCTGCGGCGGTGGCAGTGACGATAAAGGAGCAAGCAACGGCGGCAGCGACAACCAAGTATACACAATGGTTGAATCCCAAGAAATGCCTAGTGCCGATCCGTCCCTTGCGACAGATGAAGTGAGTTTTACCACTTTAAATAATGTCTACGAAGGAATCTATCGTTTAGATAAAGACAACAAACCCGCGCCTGCTGGTGCAGCCGAAAAAGCGACTGTTTCAGAAGACGGTTTAGTTTACAAAGTTAAATTACGTGAAGAATCAAAATGGTCTGATGGCAAACCAGTTACTGCTGCAGATTACGTTTATGGTTGGCAACGAACAGTGGATCCTGCCACTGCTTCAGAATATGCCTACATGTTTGAACCAGTAAAAAATGCTGAAAAAATTTCTAAAGGGGAACTACCTAAAGAAGAATTGGGCATTAAAGCAATCAATGATCATGAATTGGAAATCACTTTAGAAACAGCAACACCATATTTTGACGATTTATTGGCTTTCCCTTCTTTCTTGCCGCAACGTCAAGATATCGTTGAACGTTTTGGTAAAGATTATACAAAGAGTAGCGATAAAGCAGTCTACAATGGTCCGTTTACGCTAACTGAGTTTGATGGTCCCGGAACAGATACTAAATGGTCTTTAACTAAAAATGAAGAATATTGGGACAAAGAGACTGTCAAGTTAGATAAAGTCGCTATCAACGTGGTGAAAGAAGCCCCAACTGCCTTAAATCTTTATGAAACTGGTGAAGTGGATGATACGTATTTATCTGGCGAACTGGCCCAACAAATGCAAAACTCGCCTGACTTGGTCCAATTAAAAGCCGCTTCTTCTTTCTATTTAGAAATGAATCAAGCAGATGAAAAATCACCATTGACCAACGCAAACTTACGTCGTGCTATGTCTTATGCCATCGATCGCGATTCATTAGCTAAAAACATTTTAGCCAATGGCTCTCTTCCTTCACAAGGCTTCGTCCCTGTGGATGTCGCGAAATCACCAAAAACGGGTGAAGACTTTGTTAAAGAAGCTGGTAGCGACAAATTAGTCAAATACGACAAGAAAAAAGCTGTGGAATACTGGAACAAAGCGAAACAAGAACTTGGTGTTTCAAACTTAACGGTTGATTTAATGGTAGACGACTCTGAAGGCGCTAAAAAAATGGGCGAATATCTTCAAGGATCACTGTCTGATACTTTGGAAGGCTTAAAAGTAACTGTGACGCCTGTCCCAATGGCCGTTCGTTTAGATCGTACCTTAAAAGGGGACTTCCAAATCGCTGTTCGTGGTTGGAGTGCCGACTATTCAGACCCAATTAACTTCTTAGATTTATTAGAAAGCTCAACTTCTAATAACCGTGGACGTTACAGCAATCCTGAATACGATAAATTCATTGCTGCGTCCAAAACCACAGATGTTAACGACCCTGAAAAACGCTGGGAAGATCTAATCAACGCTGAAAAAACAGTAATTGCTGATATGGGTGTTGTGCCAATTTACCAAAAAGCAGAATCACACTTACGTGCACCAAACGTGAAAGAAATTATTTATCATCCAACAGGTGCTAAATACGACTTCAAGTGGGCGTATAAAGAATAAAGTAAAGGTCTCCTTCAATTTTGGAAGGAGACCTTTATTATTTATACTGACACGTTTCTAAATGATCATTCACCAATCCCGCCGCCTGTAAAAAGGAATAGACTGTCGTGGCACCTAAAAATTTAAATCCTCTTTTTTTTAACGCTCGACTAATCTGTTGCGATAATTCCGTGGAGGCTGGAACCTCTTCTGGGTGCTGCCAGTGATTAACGATTGGTTGCTGATCAACAAAGTTCCAGAGGTAGCGATCAAAGGAGCCAAATTCTGCCTGAATTTCTTGAAAAACTTGCGCATTCGTGATGGTCGCTTGAATTTTTAAACGATGACGAATCACATCAGGATTTGCTAGTAAAGCTAAAATTTTTTCCTCATCATATCGCGCAATTTTCCGATAATCAAACGCATCATAAGCTGCCCTGAGCGTTTCTCGTTTATTCAAAATAATCGCCCAGCTTAAGCCCGCTTGCATACTTTCCAAGGTCAATAACTCAAATAACTGTTGTTCTTCATGAATTGGACGTCCCCATTCATCATCATGATAGGCTTGCATCTCTTCCGTTGTATTCGTTGCCCAAGTACATCGCTCCATTGTCCAGCCTCCTTTTATTTGCTAAAAAAGATGCGAACAAAGGGTACTGCCTTTTGTTCCACACCTTTTCTTATTCCTAATAAAATGCCCAGAAGTTTAACGCTTCATTCATCACTTCTTCGGCTGTAAATGTCCGTTTTGAATGGCCCTTTTCTTCTGAATCGTTTGGATCATTAATCCAGAAATCGCCTTTTTCATCCACACCACTCATCACCATAATGTGACCAGTTGTAGTGAAATAGCCCGGTTTTACAGAAATAATGACTGGATGACCTTCCTTCAAGAAAGCTGCCACTGTTTCAATATCCCCAATTTCTTGACAGTTATAGCCTTTCATTTCAGCATATGCACTAAAAATAGACCACGCCGTTCCTTGCCCTTCCATAAAGAAGTCATTTTTTGCCCAAGCTAACACATCTAGAGGAGTAACTTCTTGGTGATCCATGTATGAACCAACCATTGCAAGCGACACAATCGCACAGCCATTAATTTCGATTGTATTCGGCTTATCCACATTGCCAAATCCGTATGCGGTGTCTTTCCATTTAGCATCTGTCTGCAATTCTAACGGCAAATCCAGATGTCCATTATATTGCTTCTTTTCAATTTCTTGATTGACCTGTTGTCCATAGCTTAAAGGTTTGACTTTTTTCTCAATTTTAACTGGTGCTGGTTCTTTTGTTTTACTTGATTCAGCACTAGCTTTGACATATGAATCATCAAACCAACTTGAAAACCCACCTGATTTCATCGGCGAAAACTGCGCTAACAACCCGCCAAAGCCAAACGATACCAACAACACCGTGAGAACTTTTTTTTGGTAACCTGATGGTTTTTTTGACATACTATTCATCCTTTTCTATCTATTGACTACATCCGATAATCTTATGTATTTCTTATATGCTCACACATTATACTACTTTCTTTTTCGAAAAACAGAAACGTTGGTAAATTCTCATAATTATTGAAGGCGAACATATTTTCTTGAATTTTATCACAAAATTAGGTAAAATACAGGTAATTAGTCATTTGAGTTTTATTCTATTTTATTCGTAAAGGAGGCAGAAGAATGGATCAACATAAAGCTACCATCAAGAGCATTTCTAAACTGATTACGCTCTCTTCCCAACATTTCTTTTCGGCATTTTTAGAAGATTCTCAAGATCAAAAGAATAAAGAAAAGGAACGCAGTGCGCTTTTACAAGAGCTCCAAGTCGCTGCCGCCCAAAAATCCTTAGTGGTCTTACAATTGAAAGAAGTCCCTACAGCGCATAAATTCGAAACGGTGATCGGCTGGATTGTCTCAAAAAATATTTCGGACAATATCGTCGTTCGTTTACAAACGGATGAACAACAGTTGCGCATGATTCCTGTTGCTTCTGTCATGAAAGTCAGCACGTTAGCCAATCGTCACCAACGTCAAATTCACTAGAATATTGAAGTCTTTATAAAATAAATAGAAACCACCAACCCTGGCGATTGCAGGTTGGTGGTTTCTATTATTTATGACTTTAGTCAAAATCCCATGAAACTTCTGACTTAGGACTCAACTTATTTCTTAGGAACAAATAATTGCGGTGCTACTTTTGCCAATAAGCCTAGAACTAGACTTACATACAAACAATTGACGACGGTACTCGTACCGTTTAGTACAAAAGAATAGAGGTATGGGCTCATCCCTTCTGGTGCATACATGCCCCAAACCAATACACCCGCCCAAAAATGCCAAAACCAACGGGCGAAGACTGCGACAACACTTCCTAAAATAATCGTACGAATGGCTGATTTTAAACGATTCGCTTGAAAATACAGTTGAATTTTTCTAGCGAATACGCCACCCATTCCTCCAAACGCAAAAGCAAAGGGATATTCAAAAATAATCTGTGGAACGGACAAGAAATTTTTCATGGCTGTACCGAGAATAATATTTAACATGCCCCAAACAAAGCCTGCTGCAACTCCAGGAAGCAACCCACGACGAAACGAATAAAGAACTAATGGGACCATTCCCAACGATAGGTCCAAGCCACTATTGGCAAATTCAATCGGTAAAAAAGAGAGGGCCATTGCCATTGCTGCGACGACTGTTCCTTCTACCCAGATACGTAAATCCATTTTTCTAGCCAAACAAATTTCCTCCTATGTTCTGACGCTCTCAACCACTAATACATCGTTATTTTACCATAGAGACTTTAGAAAAACACGTTTGTCGAACAAGCAAAAAAATAGCTGATCAGCATTTAAGGGAATCAACTCCTACTCAAACGCATGCCAGCTACTTTTTATCCATTAATCGTCCCGCTCAGTTGTCAAAATTTTACCAGAATGAGCATCGATTTTTACCTCTATTTTTTGTTGGCCCTCTTTCACTTTCACTTTCCAATAGGTGATTCCTAATTCTTTCTCTAACTTCCAATCTGTTGCCTGGCCGACTTTCGCTTCTTTTTCAGCCAAGGTTGTGGCTTGTTCTCTGGAAATGATATTTGTTAAATCAAGTGCCTCTTCTTGCATTTTAACGCCATTTTGTTCATCGGCATCCAAGGTTTCGACTTTTTCTTTTGTGAATTCGCCTGTTTCTGCGTTCACTTCAACTTGATATTCTTTTTGCTGATCCACGCCTTCTATTTCATAAAAATAACGGCCAAAATCTGTATCTAACTGCAGACTTGTTATTTTTGCTTCTGGATATTTTTTCTCAAATGCTGTCGTTACTTTTTCTAAAGAGACAGCTACCGCACTTGTCTTCTCTGATGTCGTCGTTGCTTCTTGTTGTACGGATGAACTTGTTTCAGTAGTTGATATTACTGTTTCTTTTTGTTCATTTGTTGATGAAACAGCAGTAGGCGTTTGGGGTGTACAGCCAGCTACCAAAAAGAGGGCACAACCAGTCAGAGCGCCATAGAGTATTTTTTTCATTAAACAACCTTCTTTCCTTTTTATCATTTTATTATACTTGATTTCTCATTCAAATCATAGCTACAAAAAAAGCCCTACTTTAGTTGATAAAGTTAGAGCTCTCTCAGCCTTCATGGGCTAACATAAAAATTTCACCGAAATCATTCTCTTGTTCAATGTGCCAAATGCGTTTTTCACTATTATAGACAAGCGTTGCCAAAATTTCTTCTTTTTGGTAAGAGGTATTTTTCATCTTGCTAAGTGAATCTTCCACCAAGTAAATAGGAATCCGATATTCTTCTTTATCCACTTCCGTTTGTTGGAAGCAAAAAATAACACCTTCTTGCAAGATACCTTTCATATTTTTAAGTAATTCAGGACTTAATTTTTCGACAGGCGTATTTCGTTTAAAGAAGGCCTTTTTCTGGTTGACTTTCTCTAAAACAACACGTGTAATTTTATCAGCAAAGATTCGATAAAATTCATCAATATAACGATAATAGACACGCGTCATCTGATCTGCAAATTCAAAAAAGACAAAATCATTTTGTAGCTTATAAAAGAAAGGCGAATGCAAACTATTCTTCATGTGTCCAAAATAAAGAAGTTCCGAAATTTCTAATGGCGTTAGCTCTTTTAGCATCGTCACATCGGAAAAGTCAATCCATTTAATCTCTTCAGTCATCCAACGACGTTGTAGCGATTGAAAATAGCGATTGACGCTTTCTTCTCCACGAATAATTTTCAAGCCTGAATGCATATCGTATTCGCCAGCTTCGGCAGAAGGATCTAATAATAGTAAGTTCTGTGGATGATGCACAATTGAACGAACAAAATCGGAATGGGTAATTCCTTTAGATAAAACCGCGTTGCTGGTTACATCTATATGTACATAAATTAAATCAAGCAAATTCCCATCTCCCCTCTACTAGCCTCCTTACCATTTTACAATATTTTCAAAAGAAAAGCTTGTTTCTTTTACTTTAAAATTCCATTACAAAATGAGGATTTTTTTGAAAAATCAATCGATTCAGTTGTTTTTTATTAAATCAAGGTCCGGCCAGCTTACCTATTCCCCAAAGAAAATAAATAGGTTTTTCAAATAAATTGTGGTAAACTTGATACATTAAAAGGAGGGAGAATATGCGCCCAAAAGAGAAAAAAAGAGGAAAAAATTGGTTAATCAACAGCTTATTAGTTTTACTATTTATCATTGGCTTGGCCTTAATTTTTAACAATCAGATACGTAGTTGGGTGGTTCAACAAAATAGCCGCTCGTACGCCGTTAGCAAGTTGAAACCAGCTGATGTGAAGAAAAATATGGCTCGTGAAACAACGTTTGACTTTGATTCAGTTGAGTCCTTGAGCACAGAAGCAGTGATGAAAGCCCAATTTGAAAACAAAAACTTACCTGTGATTGGTGCCATTGCGATACCAAGTGTCGAAATTAATTTGCCCATTTTTAAAGGATTGTCAAATGTCGCTTTATTAACTGGTGCGGGGACCATGAAAGAAGATCAAGTCATGGGGAAAAACAATTATGCCTTGGCTAGTCATCGAACGGAAGATGGTGTTTCCTTATTTTCACCTTTAGAAAGAACCAAAAAAGACGAACTCATTTATATCACTGATTTATCTACTGTTTATACATACAAAATAACTTCTGTAGAAAAAATCGAACCAACCCGTGTTGAGTTAATTGATGACGTTCCTGGTCAAAATATGATTACCTTAATTACCTGTGGCGATTTACAAGCAACGACGCGAATTGCTGTTCAAGGAACATTAGCAGCAACGACGCCTATTAAAGACGCCAACGACGATATGTTGAAGGCTTTCCAATTGGAGCAAAAAACTTTAGCCGATTGGGTGGCTTAATAAAAAAATCCTTGAAAAGTTTTGACACTTTTCAAGGATTTTTTGCTTTATTTCGTCACTTGGCGTTCTTGCTGTTTCAAACGAGCAAAACCATAACGAATACCTGCAAATAATAAAACTAACGGAGATAAGAAAACAGAGATCATTAACCATTCACTTGTATACATACTACTAAAAGATAAATGATACGTGACAGCATACACTAGCGGCAGACTCATTATCAACAATAAATAATACAAACTCAATTCAAAAACATAGGATAAATAACTACTGTTCATCTTACTTCCCTCCTGTCTCTTTTTCCCTGAACAATTTGTTAACACTATTGTACCAAGGGGAAACAGAAAGTACTATCGGACTATAGTCCTAATCTTTCAGCTGTGCTTTTATTTTTTTCAACCATTCTGAGGTACCTGCTTCCACTAAGCGGTAAGTTTCCTCAAAATCACCAGTATAATAAGGATCAGGTACGTCCATGGTTTCTTTACCAACCACAACTTCCATAAATAAATGAATCCGCCATTGCTCTTCTTGAGGAGCTAATGCTTTTAGATCTGCCACATTATTCGCATCCATCCCAATGATATAGTCATATTTTTTAAAATCACTTGGCTGGATTTGTGTCGCCCGCATTCCTTGATAGGAAATTCCTTGTTGCTCCAAAATTTTTCTGGTTCCCTTATGTGGCTGACTGCCAACTTCCCAGTGACTAGTAGCTGCTGAAAATACTTGAATAGTCGATTCTAAACCGGCTTGTTGGACTTTCTGACGAAAAATCGCTTCTGCCATTGGCGAGCGACAAATATTGCCTAAACAAACAAATAACACAGTTACCACAACGTTTCACTCCTTCATAAGACTTTTTATCCTTCACACATTACTCATTGGCTTCTTGTTCATACAAATGATAAGCCATAAATTCTGTATCTTTCGCTAAACGGAATAATTGCGTCGCCATTTCCAAAGGAGTCTGAGGATATTCCTCAAGAATCCATTTCGTTAAGACGCCGCTACATCCATAGGAAAAGAAATTCGCATAAAATTGTTTGTCTTTATCTGTTAAATGGTTCTCAACATCGACTTGTTCAAATAATGATATAAATAAGCGATTGGTCGAAGCGGAAAAAACATTAAGAAGAACTTCTGAATCTGAGGTCACCGTTGTATAGTAAAAATGACTCTTCTCTTTAATCGCTTTTAATAACTTCAGGGCTTGTTCCTCCCAGTTTTCCAAACAAATATCTGTTTCTAAGTAAATCAATGCATCGTGACGATAAATCCAACGTAATAAATCATATTTATCTGTAAAGTGATAATAAAATGTTTGGCGATTCAAGCCCACTTTTTTGGTAATATCTTGGACACTTATTTTACGAAAATCCTTTTGTTCACATAATTCTATTAAAGCTGAAGCGATTGCTTGTTTTGTATCGTGCGTTCCGCTCATGCTGATTCCTCCGCTCCTAATATGTATATACCTCTATAATTGCAAAAAAACGGCCAGATTACAATATTTTCAGATACATTTTATGCATATATTTAAAATTAAATGAATAAAAAAAGCGGCAACTAACGATTTTTGTTAGTTACCACTCCTTGTTATCAATTATTAATAGATGACTATTTAGCCTGGAAAACGCCATACAACAGCGCGGAATCCTGCTGGTGGTGCTGGTGACCAGTTAGAGTTAGAAGAAACATAACCAGAACCTCCTGGGTTGTTCGCTTCAACGATTTGGACACTTCCACCACTTACACCTGTAACTAAGACAGTATGCACGCCACCAATCCAGCTATCTGGACTATAGGCACTTTCATATTGAACAACATCGCCTGGTTGCACGTTACTCCAGCTAACTTGTGTTGCGCCAGAAGCAACATAGCCACTGTTTGGACCACCATAACCGAAGTTAATACCGCCTGCCGCTAGCCAGCGACGAACAGATACTAAACATTCGCCTGGCTGATTCCAACCTGTTGCATAAGAATTACCAACATCTGCTAAAGCTGCATTAATTGCGGCTTGTTTTCCTGAAGTCACGCCACCATTCCCTGGTTTTGCTTCATTACCTTTTTCAGGAGTCGTTGGGTTAGTTACAGGAACTTCTTTTTCTTTTTCAGGTGCTGCTGCCACAGGTGTTGTTACAACACTTTCTGTTTCAGTACTTGAAGTTGTTGTTTCTTGCGTTGTGGTACTTTCAGTAGTTGTTGATGATTCTACTGCTGGTGTTGCGGCTTTTTCTTCAGCGGCTGATGCTGCTGCCTCATTGGCTGCTTTTGTTGCTTGCGCTTGCTCTGCTGCCGCTTTTTGTGCTGCGGCTTGTGCTTGCGCTGCCGCTTGTTCTTCTGCTTTTTTAGCAGCTGCACGTTGGCGTGCTTGTTCTTCTGCTAAACGTTTTTCCGCTTCTTTTTTCTGTTTAATGAAGCCGTCTTTTTTCCCTTGTTCTTCAGAACGTTGCGCTTCTAAATCATTTTTAGCCACTTCTTGTTGAATCTTCAATGTTTTTAATGATTCTGTTTTGTCATTTAGTTCTTTTGTTGCTGCTTCTAATTCAGCAATTTGTTTTTCAACATTCTTTGTTTTCTTTTCAACAGTCGCTTTGTCTTCTTTTTGTTGTTCTAGTAATTCATTGTTGGCGCTCATCATTGTTGAGACCGCTTGAACGCGACCAATTGCATCTGCTACTGAATCTGCATCTAAGACAGCATCAATAATTGAATCACTTTGACCATTCACTTGGACATCGCGTGCTTGTTTTGTCATTTGTACTTCACGTTTTTGAATACGGACATTCAAATCAGAAATTTCACTATATAATTTAGATACTTCTGATGATAGCTTGTTCTTTTTAGCTGTTAATGTATCGATTTGTTTGGCCGTTTCAACCATATCATTTTCAATCGCGGCAACTTTTGCTTCTGCATCTGACATTTGGCTAGTTAACGCATTAATTTTTTGATCTTGTTGTTGAATCTTTGTATCGTATTCATCTGCAAATGCTGCGGATGGCAACGCTACGCTTGTTAATGTAATGGAACATACCATTAGAGCCGATAATACACTTTTCTTCAATCTGTTGTCCTCCGAAAATCCTTTTTTGTTAAGCTTTTTTATTATTTATTAAAATTTGAATAAATTTCTCTTTTTCAACGATAGAGCAATTGTAGCATAGCTGTATGTCACTGAGATAATATGGATGTTACAGTAATATTTCAATTTTCTTCTTGTAAATGACAAAAAAAAGCTTCACTTTTTTCACAACTTTCTTCAAGGCTCCAGGGTAAGCTTCTCATCGTTTTGTTATTTAAAGAAAATAAAAAAAGCGAAAAATGCTAACAAATGAGCATTTTTCGCAAACGAACAAAATTTCCAATTTTTATTTTACGGAAAACAGTTTTTTCAGCGGATAAGATAAAATAACATACCACACCATGTTCAATAGCAGTGTAGGGCCCAACACACGTGTAATAAATAAAATTGGGCTGACATCCGCTAAATGAAAGGCCACTTGAATCAGTACCGCAATCAGTTCATACAACGTGGTAAAAATAACGATCCCAAAAAAACCAGTTAGTAAATTTGTTTGAATTACTTCTTTAAATGTATACATCAACATAACCGAAAGCGTCAGTGCGACTGTATAAATCCCGATAATGCCAATGTAGTAGCTATCGCAAATGAAGCCTAAAATTAACGAAGTAATTAATAAATAACGTTTAGAAAAATTAGGAACGGCAAACATAAACGCAAGTAATAACAGATGAGAACTGGCGAAGTAAACATTGCTTGTCCACGTTTCAAAAGACTTTGTTAAATGAGCATCAATTAACATTAAGAAAAACAAGAGAATAGGTGTGACGTATTTTAAATACTCTTTCCGAATCATTCGCTTTCCCCTGCCGATCTTTTCACGACCGTCACAACAGAGATACCATAGACATCCGCATAAGGTTTCACATACACTTCACGATCTAAACCAAAACTATCTGGTTTCACTTTAATAACTGTCCCTACCGCTAAATCGGCTGGGGAATTACCACCTAAGCCAGAAGTCTGAACGACATCGCCTTCTTTCAGCGTAGCATCGCCAGTTAATTGTGACACAATTAATGCATTTGTCTTATTGTCGTAATTTTTAAGTAAACCAAACGATTCGCCATTTGCGGAAGTTACTCGCACAGGGAAATGGTTCGAGTTGACATTTTTAGACGTTAGTAGTTCCACTTTTGCAGTCGTTGCATTGACTTCAATAACACGCCCCACTAACCCTTTTTGCGCCATGACCGCCATGCCCGCTTCAATGCCGTCATTGGTTCCTTTATCGATAATTAATAAGTCTTGCCAAGTATCAGGCGAACGCGTAATGACATTCGCAGTTACTTTTTCATAGTTGGCCAACGTTTCGTTCAGATTCAATTCTTGTTTTAAACTATCAATTTCGCGTTTATAGTTATTGTTTTGGACAGCTAATTCATTATAGCTATCAATTTTTTCTTTTAGACGTTCGTTTTCTTTAAACGTGTTAATTAAATTGCCCATTGAAGACAAGCCGTTTTCCACCACACGAGCTGGAAAAGAAATCACACGATCCACCATACTAACGCTATTATTGACGCCACCTTGAACGACATTGGTTTTGCCTTTTTCAGAACGTTGCGCAGCAGTTAAACTAATAATGGTTACTAAAATAATAACTAAAATTAAGGTAATGATTATATTTTTATTTGGATTAAATTTTTTCACAAAGACACCCCAGATATTCTTCAGACTGATAGTATTAATTTTACCACTAATTGACTATAAACAAAAGAGTTGGCGACCGTCTTTAGCTTTTTTTATCATTTCTTTTTTAGGGCTTGTTTTCAACGAAAAAACCAACGAAAAGAAAGGAAACTTCCTTGGTTTTCGTTGGTTTAAAAAGAAATTATTTTTCTTTGTTTTCTTCGTTTAATAATGCTTTTCTTGACACGTTGACACGGCCTTGTTTGTCAATTTCAGTTACTTTGACAAGGACTTCGTCGCCTAATTTCACGACATCTTCAACGTTGTTCACACGTTCGTTTGCTAATTGAGAAATATGGATCAAGCCATCTTTGCCTTTAATTAGGTTAACAAACGCACCAAATTTTTCAATGCGGACAACTTTTGCTAAGTAAACTTGACCGACTTCAACTTCTTTGGTTAATTCTTCAATAATCTTGATGGCTTTTTTAATCATTTCAGCATCTGATGAAGCAATACTTACGTTACCGTCTTGATCGATATCAATCTTAACGCCGGTTTCATCAATAATGCTGTTGATTGTTTCGCCACCTTTACCAATGACATCTTTAATTTTCGCTGGTTTAATTTGAATCATTTCAATTTTCGGTGCATATTGACTTAATTCTTCACGAGGAGCAGCAATCGTTGTTGTTAATTCTTCTAGAATTTCCATCCGTGCTTTCTTCGCTTGGTCTAATGCTTCCGTTAAAATTTGTTCTGTAATTCCTTGGATTTTGATGTCCATTTGTAAAGCAGTGATTCCGTCTTTCGTTCCCGCTACTTTAAAGTCCATATCGCCAAGGTGGTCTTCTAAACCTTGAATATCTGTTAAGATTGTATAGTTTTCGCCATCACTAACAAGACCCATTGCAATACCTGCAACTGGCGCTTTAATTGGCACACCCGCATCCATTAATGCTAATGTTCCCGCGCAAATACTTGCTTGTGAAGAAGAACCATTTGATTCTAACACTTCTGCTACTAAGCGGATTGTGTAAGGGAAGTCTTCTTCTGATGGAATAATTTGTGCTAAGGCACGTTCACCTAACGCACCGTGACCGATTTCACGACGACCTGGTGAGCCCGCGCGTCCTGTTGAACCAACAGAGAATTGTGGGAAGTTATAATGATGGATGAAACGTTTGCTATCTTGGACACCCAACCCATCGATAATTTGATGTTCCCCTAAAGGCGCTAATGTACAAACGGATAAAGCTTGTGTTTGACCCCGAGTAAACAAGCCAGAACCATGCACACGTGGTAAAATACTTACTTCTGATGATAAATGACGAATTTCGTCTAATTTACGGCCATCCGGGCGAATCTTATCAATCGTGATTAACTCACGTACAACATCTTTTTCAAGATCTTCCGCAATTTGTTTCACTTCTTTTAGTAATTGTGCTTCTTCTTCGTGTTCCGCAAATTTTTCAGCGTAAACTTCTTTGACTGTATCTTTTACTTTGTCAATTTCAACTTCACGTGCTAATTTTTCTTCCGTCATTACGGCTGTTTTCATTGTATTGTAGTACGCATCAAAAATTTCTTTTTTAAGATCAGCGTCCACTTGTAATAAGTCCACGTCCATTTTTGGTTTACCTACAGCGGCAACGATTTCTTCTTGGAACGCCACTAGTTCTTTAATGGCATCAAAACCGAAAAGTAAGGCACCTAACATATCTTCTTCTGATACTTCTTTGGCACCACTTTCAACCATGTTGATGGCTTCTTTTGTTCCAGCAACAGTTAATTCAATATCTGTTTGTTCCGCTTGTTCTACCGTTGGGTTTAAAACATATTCGCCATTAATACGACCAACGTCAACACCAGCAATTGGTCCGTCAAACGGAATATCTGAAATTGCTAACGCTAAGGAAGACCCAAACATTGCAGCCATTTCTGGTGTACAATCTTGATCCACACTCATAACGATGTTTGTGATTTGGACTTCGTTACGGAAGCCTTCTGAGAACATTGGACGAATAGGACGGTCGATTAAACGAGCGGTTAATGTCGCACGTTCACTTGGACGACCTTCACGTTTAATGAAGCCACCAGGAATTTTTCCTACCGCATACATTTTTTCTTCATAGTTTACAGTTAATGGGAAAAAGTCTACATCTTTTGCTTCTTTAGAGGCAACAGCAGCACTTAAAACGACCGTATCGCCGTAACGTACTAAGACAGCTCCATTGGCTTGTTTGGCTAATTGGCCGATTTCTACTTCTAGTGGGCGGCCGCCCCAAGTTGTTTTAAAGACTTGTTTTTCTGTCATAATTCTTCTCCTTTACTCTTGCTCTTTGGAAAAGTCAGACGGCTACTAAACAAATGAAAAAGTAACAAGTCGTTGCTGCTCTTTCATTTGGTTAGTAGTTCCTAAAAACTTTCCAAAGAGGACCTTCAATAGTGACAATAAGATAAAAAGCGAGATTCTGATTGAACCTCGCTTTATACGTAATGATTAACGACGTAATCCTAAACGTTGGATCAATTCGCGGTAACGTTGGATGTCAGTTTTACGTAAGTAAGCTAACAAGTTACGACGGTGACCGATTTTTTTCATTAAACCACGGTAAGAATGGTGATCTTTTTTGTGTGTACGCGCATGTTCGTTCAATTGGTTAATGTCTTCAGTTAAGACAGCAATTTGTACTTCTGGAGAACCAGTATCTCCTTCATGACGTGCGTATTCTTTAATGATTTCGTTTTTTCTTTCTTGTGAAATTGCCATTTGTTCCACCTCTTTCTCTATTATTCGTCTGATCACTGAGTGAAGCGTTGGTGACTCGCTAAACCAAGTGATAGATGGTGTGTTTCCACACAAGCTTACTTTACAGGAAACACCGCTAAAATGCAAGCTTAATCTCTATTATTCGATAGTTTTTTTAAACAATCTAGCCCCTTTTTTGGTGATTTTGTGATACACTAAATGGTGGTAAACAACTGATTATTTCAGCGCATGAATAAATAAAAGAAGAATTTTTTTATGTTTCAAAGGAGGAACCATTGAATGATTACAATGAAAGATATTATTCGTGAAGGGAACCCCACACTTCGTGCTGTGGCAGAAGAAGTGCCTGTCCCTATCACTGAGGAAGACCGACAATTAGGTGAAGACATGTTGACTTTCTTAAAAAATAGTCAAGATCCAGTCAAAGCCGAAGAATTACAATTACGTGGTGGCGTTGGTTTAGCTGCACCACAATTAGATATTTCTAAACGAATTATTGCTGTCCATGTTCCTAGTAACGACCCAGAAAACGAAACGCCTTCATTAAGTACGGTGATGTACAACCCTAAAATTTTGAGCCATTCTGTGCAAGATGTCTGTTTAGGTGAAGGGGAAGGCTGTTTATCTGTCGATCGGGATGTACCTGGGTATGTCGTTCGCCATAACAAAATTACCGTCAGTTATTTTGACATGGCTGGCGAAAAACACAAAGTTCGTTTAAAAAACTACGAAGCGATTGTGGTTCAACATGAAATTGATCATATTAATGGCATCATGTTCTACGATCATATTAACAAAGAAAATCCATTTGCTTTAAAAGAGGGCGTTTTAGTCATCGAATAAAGAAAAAAACTGGGCCGTTTGTTTTCAGACAAACGGCCCAGTTTTTTTAAATGGCCTTCATTTCTTTTAAGGCTTTCCAAATCCCATCATTATCATTTGTATCTGTGACCATCGTGGCCACTTTTTGAATGGAAGGACTCGCGTTGCCCATTGCGACGCCAATCCCTGCATGGCTTAACATTTCTCGGTCATTTTCGCCGTCCCCAAAGGCAATGATATTTTTTGCATCAATGCCCACACGTTTAGCTAAATACGTTAACGTAGCTGATTTTGAGCCATCTTTAGGCACAACATCTACGCTATGTTGATGCCAGCGAATAAAGCGAAATTCTGGGTATTCTTCTTCAAACGTACACTGATCTTCTGCGTCATAAAAAGCCAGCGCTTGGTAAATATCATTTTGACGATAAAAGTGTTCATCATAAGCAGGTGAATGAAAATGAAAAGAGTTCATCGCAATTTCCATTTTTTCAGCACGGTGCTGGTTGCTCTTCTTAATATCATCTAAGCCCACACAAGCAAACCCTAAGCCGCGTTGATCACTGTCTTGTGCCAAACGTTCCAACGCTTCAGCGTGCAATAAATTTTGATAATATTGCTCATGATCCACAAAAGCCGCGGCGCCATTACATAATACGTAATTAGTAAAATCTAAATCCCAAATCACCTCTTGCGCCATATAACGACTTCTGCCAGTTGCCAGCGTAACTAAGTGTCCTTGCTCCCGCAATTTTGCTAGCGCTTCTCTCGTGCTATCCAATGCTTTCTTCTCCGAATTTAACAACGTCCCATCAATATCAAATGCAAAAAGTTTTCTTTCCATCATTTCTCCTTATTCGCTCGCTTTCGCTAAATATTTACTGCCTTCTCGTTGTGCTAAAGGACTCAACACTAATTCTTTCATCAATTCCTCGACCCATTGCGGATTCGTTTTACTATATTGGCGTAATGACCAGCCAATCGCTTTTTGAATGAAGAACTCCTCTGTAGTTCTATCATAAATAATCGCCTTTTTCAACAGGTCCTGATTGGTCTTTTCTTTCAACATCAACTGTAAATTCAGCGCAACACGCCGATTCCAGAAATTTTCAGCGCCATAAAAAAGGGCAAAAATCGTTGGCAATTCAGTCAGATGCAACGCCACCCACGACCCAAAAAATTTTCGCCAAGCATCCACACTATCCCACCACGCTTTTTGTGGAACATAGGCTTTAAACGCTACGACCTCTTCTAATGAAAATCTCCGAACATTTTGAAGGGCTAAATCAATAGCGACATACTGATATTCTCGTTCTGTTTTTTGATAGTAAGCCTCAATCTCTTGGCATAATTTTTCCTTTGGCCACGTATGACTTTCTTTTAAAAGTTGTTTACTTAACGCTTGACGTTCTGGGGCGGGGATGCCTGCAAAAACAAATTGGTGTTTCATATAAGCAGACATTTTTGCTGCTGTTTCTGGGTTCTTCTGAAATTGAAGTGTGTCCATTCCTTCGCTCCTTATAATAAAAAAACTATACTAAAACAGTGTACCATGTTTTAGTATAGTTGGTTGGTCAATTAATCAAAATACGTTAAGTTTTTGTTGTCTTTATCTAACCAGGCATAGCCGAGACCCATAATTAAGCCACCACCGATAAAGTTACCAATAAAGGCCCAGAAAAGATTATGAATAACATTACCAGCTGTGAAAGCTTCAATTGCGCCGTTTGAAGCAAAGTAAGCTAAACTGAAGGCTGGGAAATTGGCAATCACGTGTTCAAAACCAAGGAAAGCAAAGATAAAGATAATGAAAATAATGGCCGCGACTTTGCCGGCGTCATCTTTCATTCGCATACTCACTAATACGGCTGTATTAACCACAATATTGGCGAACATAGCTTCAACTAAAATCTGTAGGGTAGTTTTTTCTAATTTTCCAGCAATCGATGTAAAGAAGAAACTATCTTTTGGCAAATCTTGGAACGGCACCGTAAGTGATACCAAGAAACCAAACAAGACGCCACCAATTAAATTGAATAAGATACAGGTAAATAAAATTTTTGCAGCTAAGGAAAAGTTGACTTTTTTTACGATAGACGCCAACAGTCATGTACAACATATTCGAGGTACCAAGTTCGGCATTCATATATAAAATCATTACAAGTGACCAACTGAACATGAAGGCGTAAAGCATTTTCCCTAAACCATGAGAAATTCCTTCTCCTTTAATTGCGATTGCAAAAGCAACGGCTGTTCCCAACGTTAAAAATAGGCAAGCAAGCATTGCACGAACAGCGTAACGGGAAAAGCTGTTTGAGAATAAATTCACTTTCTTGTCGATAGATTTATCAATTTGTTCAAACAATGGTGAACCAGACTTCATTGTAAACTCCCTTTCATTCCGTTTTCAACTTATATTTTCAAAACATCTCCCCTTATTCTAATGAGGAAAAGTGTTTTTGTCTACCTTTTTTTCAGATTTCACTTTAAAACCTTGACGTTTCCTATCCTATTAAGTATACTAGACTTTGTGTAAAATAATTGCAGCAGAAGAATAATAACTCGTCAACAGTTCATTGCCAAACTTGGTTCAACTGCGTAACCGCGGCTGCAAAGGCGAAGGTTGAAGAATGAACTGAACGAATATGAATTTTTCATCTAATTATTTTACTCCAAAAAAACATTTATTTATTGGAGGAATTTTTAATGTCTCGTTATACTGGACCATCATGGAAAGTATCTCGTCGTCTAGGTATCTCTTTATCAGGTACTGGTAAAGAACTAGCTCGTCGCCCTTACAAACCAGGACAACACGGACCTAACAGCCGTGGTAAAGTTTCTGAATACGGAATGCAATTAACTGAAAAACAAAAATTACGTCATATGTATGGCATGAACGAACGTCAATTCCGTACGTTGTTCATTAAAGCAAGCAAAATCAAAGAAGGTAAACACGGTGTTAACTTCATGGTTTTACTAGAACAACGCTTAGATAACGTTGTTTACCGTTTAGGTCTTGCAACTACTCGTCGTCAAGCACGTCAATTAGTTAACCATGGCCACATCACTGTAGACGGCAAACGTGTTGATATTCCATCATACCACGTTGAAGTTGGTCAAGTGATCGGTGTTCGTGAAAAATCTCAAAACATCTCAACAATTAAAGAAGCGGTTGAAGCAACTGTTGGACGTCCAGCATTCGTAAGCTTTGACACTGAAAAATTAGAAGGTAGCTTCACTCGTTTACCAGAACGTGATGAACTTTACCCAGAAATCGACGAAGCACTTGTCGTTGAATACTACAACCAAAAACTTTAAGATTTCAAAAGGTCGAACTGCGGTTCTTACCTTCTTTCAAAACCTTGCCTTTCTTGGCAAGGTTTTTTTCTTTGCCCTCTTTACAAAATTGTTTACTTCCGCTAAACTATTGTTAACCAAATAAAAATAATTGGTTAACAATAGAAAGTGAGGCTTCTTATGAATAAAGCATCGTTACGTTCTTTAATTTTAGCAGCAGAATTCGCTGTGATTATTGCTGTACTTTCACAATTTACAATTCCATTGG
Source organism: Enterococcus sp. AZ129 (assembly GCF_051714505.1). Classification (NCBI taxonomy): domain Bacteria; kingdom Bacillati; phylum Bacillota; class Bacilli; order Lactobacillales; family Enterococcaceae; genus Enterococcus; species Enterococcus sp. AZ129. Next base: position 2,591,201 of record NZ_JBIORY010000001.1, read on the forward strand.
GGATTGTCCCCTTAACTGGACAAACATTTGCCATTGGCTTAACCGCTACCGTTTTGGGTAAGCGAACGGGGACCTACGCTATTTTAATTTACTTCTTATTAGGATTAATAGGTTTACCCGTTTACGCGGGGATGTCTAGCGGGTTCGGTGTACTCTTCGGACCAACTGGCGGCTATTTAATCGGGTTTATCTTCAACGGCTTATTAACTGGTTATATTTTAGAAAAAACAACCTTTAACTATACTTGGGCCATTATCGCAAATATTGCCGGCGCCTTAGTTACCTTAGTTTTCGGTATGATTTGGTTGAAATATTCCGCAAATCTACCGTGGCCAAACGCTTTTGCTGGCGGGTTTGCTCCGTTTATTATTCCTGGTATCATCAAGGCTGTCGCAGCTGCTTATGTTGGTATTTTAATTCGCCAACGCTTTATGAAACGTTTTTTAGCACACCTTTCTTAAGGGGAAAACTTTTTTCTTTTCCTTGCCTGTAGTACACTAAAAGGACAAAGGAGTGAAGTCCATGTCCTCATTATTAAAACGATTGGTTCAGTTGGTTTTGTTAGTCGTCGCTGTCTTGCTGATTCGACACTATGTTTTCTCCCCTGCTGCGGTGAACGGCTCTTCAATGGAACCAACACTTCATAACAACGACCGTTTATGGGTGACCTCGATTAAAAAGCCACAGCGCTTTGATATTATCGCTTTTCCTAGCCCGCGCAACGGCCAACGAGTAGCCAAACGTTTAATTGGTTTACCTGGCGAAACAGTCGAGTATCGCGATGATACCCTTTATATTAATGGTGTATCACTCAGTGAAGATTACTTAGCAAGTGCTAAACGAAATGTCTCTAAAAATGAAAATTATACCCAAGATTTTACGCTAGAGACCTTAGAAGCCACCCAATCCCTGACCGTTCCAGAAGGCATGTATTTTGTCTTGGGGGATAATCGCCCGCGCTCAGATGACAGTCGTTATTTTGGCTTTGTTAAACAAGAGAGTGTGGAAGGTGTTTTGACTTTTCGTTATTATCCATTAGATAAAATTGGCTTTCCATAAAATAGTAAACCGCCCTCAAAAAGTCTAACTTTTTGGGGGCGGTTTACTATTTTTTTAAGGTCCAGTGACTAAGTTCCACGTCACCGTTCCTTGATATTTCTCATTTATTTTCCCTTGATTGGCAGGGACTTCTAATTTCACATTGGCAAAATCAAAATCTAATTGATAGACATCATTACCTGTAAATTGGTTATTAAGAATTACTGGTGTAGATGTGCCGTCACTCGTCAAAGCTAACGGCTCCGTAATTCCAACTTTATTCGTTAATTCTGTGACTTGATTATAGTTTTCGATTGTTGCAACGTCTGCATTGCCTAATAATAAGCGCGTACTAGTTGGCAAACTATCGGCAGACGCTTTTAGCTGTGATAATTGTGCTGTCAACTGCCAATTGGGTTGGCTTTTCTTTATCCGCAAATACGGATTACGTGTGCCATTCCCATAATAATCAGCTGCTTTTTTCAGGCCGTACTGCTTAGTACTACCGCTAATCATAACTTTTCCAAAGTCAAACGTCGGCATACTAATGAAGCCTTCTTCTGCTGGTGTTGGCTCAATCGTTTGATCTTCGCCTTGAATACGTACAAAGTTACTAGCTGTCACTGGGAAAAAATTCCCACTAGCTGTCATTTCTGCGGTTAATAGTTGCCTTGGTTCCCCAGTGATTTTCGCTGTGTTCACTGTCACTAAAGCTTCACCATTCACCGGAATTTCCACACCCAAGTTTACTCCTGTGCGCCATTGTTCTGCCGTCACTGGAATAATTTTATTTGGCGTATTACCAAGGCGAACAGCTAATTGGGTCGGCGCCGAAATACCTGCCGCCCATTTGGCCGTTGGTGCTAGTTTAACGTTGGTCAATGGAACTTCACTAGTGTTTTTTAGCCTAACTGTCCAAATCATAGAAGCTTCATTGGAGACAACTTCTAGTAACCGACTAACGGTCATTTCTGCCGTTGCTTGGACTTCCTCATAGACTGCCGTCATGTCATCCTTGTCATCGTTAGTGACGGCATAACTTGGTGTTTTCGTCGTTTCCATTTTGGTTTGATCAGTGCCTTTGTACCAACCTTTGAACTTGTAGTTTTTGTCCCCTACTGTGTAGGTATCTGGTAAGTCTTTGGCACTGGTGTAGGTGAAGTTCTCACTATCAATCACGGTTTGTTTGCCTTGTGTGAAACCAGTTGGCGGTGTAATTTTCGTTCCATTACTATCAACGAAGTTTTCGGTGACACGGCGGTTTTCTAAGTAGTAATAAATGGTTTTATCTGGTGCTGCTAAATTGTAGTTATTACCAACCAATCCAGAATAGATTCCCATTGCATACGCAGTTTTATTGGTATCCCAGGACCAAGGTAATCGCCGAGTGCCAAAAACAGTACCATTTGTTGATAAACGATAGGAAGTTGTACCACTAGTTGTACTTACAGTAGCATTCGGAGCTTCAATATTTTTACGAACTTCATTTGCCATAGGATATTTTGTCTTATCGCCTGTATAAGTAGCTGTTGGGCTGATTGATAATGTCTTATAGTATTTAGGAATGGTGTGATTCACATAGCGAGTGCCATATGTTTTTATACTCCCCTCTGGAATTGTGTACGATTTCCCTGGAATAGCAAGTTTTTTTAGCATGTTACTCGTATCATTCGTACCATAAATCTTTGATAAAACTGTAGTTTCTGTTTCACTGCTATCGCCTAATTCAGTTTCAATAGTAAAGTTGGCTGGATTGATTAATTCTCCTTTTTCATCAACATAGCCAAAAGAAATTTCTTTACTTGGCAGTGTGTACGCTTTGGTTGCCACTTCCTCATAGACCACATTCAAATCATCGTTGTCATCATAAGTAACAGCATAACTTGGTGTTTTACTTGTTTCCAGTGTAGCTGGTTCAGTTTTCCCTTTATACCAGCCTTTGAATTTGTATGCTTTGCCATTATTAGCTGTGTAAACTTCTGGCAAGGTGCCACCTTGAGTAAACGTATAATCATTATTGGTGATACTTGTTTGTTTACCTTGAGTGAAACCAGTTGGTGCTGGGATTGCTGTACCGTTTATGTCTTTGAAGTTTTCGGTGACTTTTTTTAATACAACAGTAATAACAGGGTTTTGTTTCGGCATATATATGCTATTTAAAATATTGAGCCCGTTTCTCTGAAGCCACCATCGGAATATGACTGGAATCGTTACGGTTGTGCCAGGTTCTTCATAAAAGTAAGTGGATTCATTAAAATTCGTATGAATTTCAAAATCAGAATCATTGATTTTTGATAAAATAGCTTGAGCTGCAACAAGCTCGTAAGGCCCGTTTAACAAGCTTGATGTGGATGGACTACTTACGTATTGATTTACTATATCACCTACAATATTTGTTGATTGGACATATTTAGGAACTGTTAACTGAATATTGTCCAAATAATCTATAGAAGACTTGTAAGACTCTGCATATGGAAGTACGCTAGTTTTTTCTGGCATAATAATGGCTAGACTGTCTTGTGCTTGTTCTATCAATACCTCTCTACTTGTAATATTTACTAAATTATCATTAGCTCTTGGACTAACTAATACTTTCAACTCTGCACTTAGATTAAAGTCAGCCATGTTTAAAGTTGGCGTATCAGATGTACTAATATTAAATGCTATTTTCCCTGCTGGTAGAGTAAAAGAGAGATCCTCTCTACTATCACCTGCTGCAAAACTAACAAGATCAGCTCGAATAGCATTATAATAATCTTCTGTACCAATCATAGGTTGAATTAACCTTTGAGATATAACCTTCGCTTCCTCAGCTTGCTTAATTTCTTCTGTCGTTTCTGTCTTTGTTTCTTGCTTCGAGACTTCATTGTTCTGAGTGCTTTCTTCTGCACTCTCTTTCGTGCTTGCGCCTGCACTTTCTTCTGTACTGACTTTCGTCGTTTCTTGCTTCACACTACTTTCCACCGTCGGACTACTTTCAATCGTCACAGTTTCCGCAACCGCTATGACGCCTGTCAATGAATTGCCTAATAATGAACAACATAAACCAAATGTTGCTAACTGTTTAAATTTTATCTGTTTCATGCTGCCCCTTCTTTCTATGTACCATTCCCACTAAGCCAATTAAGGCTAAGCCGAGAATGCTAAGATTCGCCTGCCGCTTACTCCCTGTGCGCGGTAGCTGTTTATTGCCAGTGGTAATGGTGCCTTGACCACCTGCCACACCTTGATTAGTGCTCGTCTGTCCTGATCCTTTCCTCTTAGGACTTGCCCCTGGTTGATCTGTTTTCGGTGAGGGCTCTTCTTTCGGGGGTGCCTTTTTGTAAAATTCAATCCCCACCGAACTAGAACCACGTTCAGACGCTTCAACATTTATAAAAAAACTAGGGGAAAATAGTAGGCACGCAATCATTAAATAACGCTTTTTTTTCATTTTAAAACCTCCTTTTAATTCAACAACAGATTTGAGTTTCTCTACAATTACTGCTCAAACCACCTTTTTTCATATCTCTATAATAACAAAGAAAAAGCTTTCCAAAACACCATTATTTTCCATTTGACAACCCTATTTTCTACAAAACTCTTATATGGAAAGGGTTTCGCACTTTGTTATTTAAAGCTATCCTTTGAAAATGATTGTCGAAACACGTTTATCCTTTAGAAATCACCTTTAATTTCTTAAATTTTTACTAACCAAACCTCAGAAAAGCTCACAAAGTTAGTTTTCGATACTAACATTGTGAGCTTTTCTCATTTTTGACGATTGGATAATTCGATAAAATAACACTAAAATACAAAATAACTGTCTGTTTCTCTTATTGGGCAACAGCTAATTGATACAATGGCAGGAGTTGTTGATAGGTTGCCAACATATACGCTCGTGCTTTTTCAGGGTTCTGCCACAAGGCACTATCTTTGGGAATGATGCGCCCAATTTCAAACTCACCTTTTTTTACATCTCTAAAACGAGTTAAGGCTTTTTCTAAATCCGTTTCTGGCAGCGGAGTAATTTGAGGAACCGTATGATCCAAGGAAACATACGTATCTTCTGGTAATGCTTGGAATAATTGCTGATTCTCTAAAAAGGCTTGCGCAATCTGCTTTTCATTTTTAGGATTATCAATGAATGACAACCACATAAACACATAGTCGCCCCAAATACCTAATTGAAAATGCGGCTGCATTTTATAACCGCGCTTATTCGGACTAAGTGCTGACCAAGTATTTTCTGGTGGATACACGGTGCGACGGCGATGTTGTGCAATATGGACAAACAACTCCGTTCCTAGTTCAGGCGCTAGTTGTTCGGCAAAATACGTGTCTAATTCTTGAAAAATCGGTTGAATTTGCGCACGGATAACCGCCATTCGTTCATCTAATCCAGCAACTTCAAAGGCTGCGAATTCTTTTTCTGTAAACATCAACATTTCTCTAATTCCTCTCTTAACTTGTCTTCCGCTTCTATTTTTGTCGGTTTTGCCATGTTTCCAGTGTCATCCCACGATAAACCTCTGTGACAATTTTCCCTTTACTAATTCGGGCATTGGGCAGTGTTCCTTCGTAGGTAAAACCAATTTTCTCCATGACACGACCAGAAGCTGGATTGTCTTGATCATGTAAAGCAAAGATTCTCATGAGTTTCATTTTTGCAAAACCCAGTTCAATTAACGCCGTCGCGGCTTCAGGCATGTAGCCATTGCCCCAAAAGGCACGGTTCAAGACATAGCCTAATTCTCCAACATTATTGGTTTCATTGACCCGCAAATCAATCGTGCCAATCATTTTGCCCGTTTTTTTCACTTCAATCCCATATTTTCCTAAAGGTTCTCCCATAAAATATTTAGCAATGTTTTGTCGTGTTTCAGCGATTGTTTGGTTTTTCAAGAACACATAGCGGACCGTTTCCTCATCTGAAGCATATTCGTACATATCTTCTGCATCGGCTAATGTGACAGGTCTTAAAATCAAGCGTTCGGTTTCGATTCGTTGGTTTTCTGCAAAAATCAATGGATAATTCATGAGCAAAACTCCCTACTTTTCTACATACTTTACAGAAAAACAGCGAAACACGCAAGGAAAATCGGCATTTTCCTCGCGTGTTTCTTTAATTAGCATTTAAGCGAATGATGGCAATGAGCGTTTGAACAGCTTTGGCCATTGATTCAACGGTAATGAATTCATATTGCCCATGAAAATTCTCGCCGCCTGTAAATAGATTAGGCGTGGGAATGCCCATGAAAGAAATCTTAGAACCATCTGTCCCGCCACGAAAAGGTGTGATAATTGGTTCAATGTCACAACTTTCCATTGCTTGGACGGCTAATTCCACAGGGGTCCAATCATTTTCGATGATTTCCTTCATATTATAGTATTGGTCTTGGAAAGTAATTGTTAGTCTGGGTTTATCCGCCAGCGCATTTAAACGTTGGACTTGTTTTTCCAAAAATTGCTTTCTCGCTTGAAAGTTTTCTCGATCATGATCCCGAATGATATAGACAAGTTCTGCTTTTTCAATACTTCCTGTAAATTTATTGAGTAAATAAAATCCTTCATTTCCACGTGTTTGTTCTGGCACTTCCTTTTGCGGCAGTGATTGATCAAGTTGTTCGCCTAATTTAATGGCATTTACTAACGAACCATAGGCCGTTCCCGGATGGACACTGGTTCCATCAATTGTTATCACAGCTTGGGCAGCGTTAAACGTTTCATACTCGAAATGCCCCACGCGGCCACTGTCAATCGTATACGCAAAAGCGACTGGGAAGTTCGGCGCATCAAATTGATCGGCGCCGCGTCCAATTTCTTCATCTGGACCAAAGGCGAGCCAAACATCCCCCCGCGCTACTTCTGGATGTGCCAAAAAATATTCAACAGCAGCTAAAATCTCGACAATTCCCGCTTTGTCATCTGCTCCTAAAAGTGTGGTTCCGTCTGTAGTAATCAACGTTTCCCCTTGATACTCTTTTAAATTGGGAAATTCAGCAACTGATAAAACGATGCCTTGTTCTTGATTCAAGAGGACATCTTGACCATCATAATTAGTGATGACTTGGGGACGGATGTTTTCTGCTGAAAAATCCGCCGTATCCAGATGTGCAATCAAGCCGATACTCTTCGCTGCAGGTTGGTTACCAGGCAACCGTGCCGTTAAAAAGCCGTTTTGTTCGTTATAATGCACATCGGCCAAGCCTAATTCATGAAGTTCTGTTTCAATCATTTTGGCTAAAACCACTTGACCGACCGTCGTCGGTGTGGTTTGACTATTGGCATCTGAACGGGTGTTAACTTTCACGTAAGTTAAAAATCGTTCGACTAATTTTTCCATTTTTTACTCCTTCTTCCTGAATCATTCTGTTAAATAAGCATTGCGCAAGTGGAAATAATCCCCATACAAGTGATAACTAATGCCTTTCAATTTAGGATTGATTAGATAATTTGAGGCACTTTGATACAGCGGTACTTGGGCAGCATCTTGGTTCAACAAGATGTCTTCCGCTTCTTTGTATTCTGCAAACTGTTTCTCTGGATTATTGGCATTAATCGTTCGTGCATCTTCTACTAGTTGGTCGTATTTGGCATTATGATAATTGCCATAATTGTAACTTGATTCTCCCGCATATAAGTTAAAGTAAGAGTCTAATTCACTACTGCCAGCAATCCATCCTGAAAGAGACAACTCATAATTTTTTTCACGTCGCGATTGGTTCACATTATTACTTGGTTGCGATGAAATGGTAATTTCTAAACCTGGCAGATTTTCTTGCAACTGACTTTGAACATATTCAGCAATTCGTTTTCCTTGATCTGTATCTGCCGCCAGCAATGAAAGTTTCACTTTTTTACCGACATCCGCTTGGGCTTTCGTCCATTCAGCTTGGGCTTTTTTGACGTCATTTTTCAAATATTCGCCACTGTAAGCACGGAAATCTTCATCTGTTTCTGGATTCGCATAAAGTTTACTTGGAATCAATCCGTTGAGGGGTTTTGACCCATCGTTTAAGACACTTTGTGTTAAGGCTTCTTTATCTATTGCTTGGCCAATCGCTTTTCGTAAATGAACATTCGCTAATGGCGTTCCTTCTTTTTTGTTGAAATCTAAGAAGTAGTTGGCCACATCTGGATGACTGACATAGCCTGGGTCCTCTTGATATTGTTGAACATATTGTCCGTTAATGCGAACTAAGTCTAGTTCATTCGCTTGATATAAGTTAATCCCAGTATTATCTTCTTTGATTGTGCTAACCGCAACTTCTTCCAGTTTCACTTGATCCGCATCATAGTATTCTGGATTTTTTTTCAATGTCCAAGTATCTGAAGTCGCATCCCAATTGGCTAGCGTAAATGGCCCACTATAAAGTAAATGTTCACTATCCAAGGCGTAATCTTTGCCTTGCGCTTCGACAAATTTTTGATTTTGTGGCGCTAACCAAGCAATCGAAACGACTGCTAAGAAGGAAGGTTGGGCCTGTTTTAATTCAACAATGAATTCTTTGTCATTAGGGGCTGAAATCCCTAATTCATCGACTGACTTTTCACCGTTGCGTATTTCAAAACTATTTTTAACACTGTCTAGTAAATAGGCATTCGGTCCAATCGTCGCTGGTGTCACCAGTTTTTTCCAAGAATAAACAAAATCTTGGGCCGTGATTGGCTCGCCGTTGCTCCACTTAATCCCCTCCCGCAAGGTAAAGTGGTACTTGCGCCCATCGTCACTAATCTTGACATCTTTAGCTAGAGCTGGCACCGTGGCACTATCATCATCAAACCGATAAAGGCCTTCAAATAAATGTTGTGCCATTGTAAAGGTATTTTTATCTGTTGTTTGTGTTGTATCCAATGTTGAGATTGGTGCAGGTGAACTAATACTGATTTTTTGTTCAGCTGCTAAATTTCCCGAATCTACTTTCTCTGCCGCTTCTTTGGTTCCGCCACATGCGGCTAAAAGAAACCCTGTTGCAATCAAACCTACTACTTTTTTCCCCAATTTCATGTTGTTGCCCCCTCATATTTTTTAAACAAATAAAAAAAGCATTCGTCCTAAAAAGGACGAATGCTTATGCAATCGCGGTACCACCTTTGTTGATCTCTTCGCTAAAAAAGATCCGCTCGTTTCCAGTACAATCATACTGTAGCGCTATAACAGGCGCACCTGAATTGGTTTAAGCAAACGGCTTCAACCAACCTGTTCAAAGGCCATTTTCCCCTTTAACGTCACTACCTCTTCTCACCAAACGAGGCTCTCTGCAAGCTATTTTAAAAAGTACTTTCCTTCTCATCACATTTTGTTCTTTTATTTGTTTCATCAATCATACTGATTTACGGATAGTTTAGCAAACATTTTCGAGGCCGTCAACCACATTTTTAATTTAAAACTTTTTTGTTTTTCATTAAGAAGGTCGGGACAGAAGTGTTTAGCTCCGAGAACTCTCAAGGACAAAACTGCGACGAGTCTTTGACGAGAAAGCAATAAGAAGAAATTTCCGAAAATTGTTCTTTAATTTTTGGAGAATTTCAGCTTATTTCCGAAGGAGTTGCTTTTGTTCCCGCCGTTTATCAGCTTTTAAGCCTAGGAAAAAAATCCAAAGTAATTTTTGTCCTAGGCTTTTTTTACTCTAATCCTTTTTTAACATCTTCTATCATCAAATGCATTGATTCTAATCCACCACCGCTTAGATACCAAACATCTGGTTGAAGCATAACGACTTTATCATTTTTACCAGCATCGGTTTTTTGAATCAATTCGTTTGCAGCGACGTTATCTTTTGAATCGTCACCACCAATTGCTTTAGTGCGATCTACCACAAAGAGAATCCCAGGATTTTTTTCTAAAACATATTCGTAAGAAACACTTTGCCCATGAGTGGAAGCTTCAATCTTATCGTCTGCTGCTTTGAAGCCAAATGTATCATGAATTAAACCGAAACGAGAGCCTTTTCCGTAAGCGGAAAGTTGTCCTTCGTTAACTAACACAACAAGCGCATTATTCGCGCTAGCTTCTGCTTGTTTTTTCACGTCAGCAATTTCTTTTTCTAAGCCAGTTATTTTTTCTTTAGCTATCTCTTCTTTACCAAAAATAGTGCCTAACGTTTCAATATTTTGTTTCGTTGATGCCCAAGGATTTTTGGCATCTACAGCTAAGTAAATGGTTGGCGCAATGGCTTTTAATTGTTCTTGATAATCTTGTTGACGACCAGAAATAATAATTAAGTCTGGTTTTAGTTGATTGATTTTTTCTAAATCTGGTTCTTTAATACCGCCTGCTGATTCAACTTTTTGGTATTTTTCCAAATACGCAGGAATATTTTTGGTTGGCGCACCTACCACGCGGTCACCAACACCTAGTGCGTCCATTGTATCCAAGGAACCATTATCAAAAACAACGACTTTCTTAGGATTTTTGGGAACGGTTAATTGACCATTGGTGTCTTTGACTGTGACTTCCGTTTTAGCTGCTGTTTCTGTTGTTGCAGAATCTGCTGTTTTTTTATTTGTTTGACAAGCACTTAACATTAACAGTCCCATCATTGAAACTGCCATCATTGCTAAAAATTTCTTTTTCATTCTTTTCCTCCAAAAACGTTATTTTTAAATTGCCCGATTTAGTGATAAAGACAAAAGCGTTTTCCTTCAATTTCACAAATCCGGATATTCATTTCATAAAGATCATTTAAAATACTTGTTTGAATAACTTCCTCTGTTGCGCCATGCGCATAGAGCTTTCCGCCTTTCATGGCGACAATTTCATCTGCATAGCTTGCGGCAAAATTAATATCATGTAGAACAATCAGAATCGTTTTTCCTAGTTCATCCACTAAGCGTTTAAGAATCTGCATCATTTGAACCGCATAATTCATGTCGAGGTTATTTAAGGGCTCATCTAATAAAATATAATCGGTATCTTGGGCTAAAATCATGGCAATATACGCCCTTTGTAATTGGCCCCCAGAAAGGGTATCAATGTATTCTTCCGCCATTTCAGTTAAGCCCAATTGTTCCAGTGCTTCTGTTACTTTTTCGTGGTCAGCGCTTTTTAAGCGACCTTTGGAATAAGGAAAACGACCAAAATTGACCAGTTCTCGCACAGTTAATTTAAGTTGTACACCGTTGGCTTGTTTTAAAAGGGCAATTTTTTGTGAAAAAGCCGATTGCTTCCAGGTTTTTACTTCTTGCTTGTCCAGATAAATTTCCCCGGTATCTTTGGGAATTAAGCGACTCATCATGGCTAGCAGCGTGCTTTTCCCAGCGCCATTTGGTCCAATAAAGGCCGTTAATTTGCCTTCAGAAATAGGTAAATCAATGTCTGAAACGACAAATTTATCGCCATATTTTTTTGATACATCACTCATCTGGATCATGTGCGTTGCTTCCTTTCTGCAATAATTTTCCATATAAAATAAACGCCCCCAACAAATTGAATCACCACACTTAGCGGGGTATTCAAATGAAAGACCTGTTCAACCATCAATTGACCGAACACCAGTAAAAAGACTGCTATTAAACTCCCTGCCACAAACAGTTCTCGGTGGCGATAGGTTTTCATGAATTGATAACTCATATTGGCCACGATAAAACCTAAAAATGTAATCGGTCCCACTAATGCTGTTGATAAGCCGACCAGACTACTGATCAAACACAACAACACTAATTGAAACTGATTCACAGCAATCCCCAAATTCTGGGCTTGATGGTTCCCTAAATGTAAAACGTCTAAACGGTAACTTTCCCGCCAAAGTATCCCACAAATTATGAGTACCGCCACACCAACGAAAACGAGATACTGACTATTGACGTTACCGAAACTGGCAAACAACTTTCCTTGGAGTAAGTCGTATTCGTTAGGATCCATAATCACTTGTAAAAACGTACTAATACTACTGAAAAAAGTACCTAAAATCATGCCAATCATCAATAATAAAAATAAATCGGATTGATTTTTGCGTAATAGAAAATACGATAAACTAGTACTTAAAAACACCATTAAAAAGACGTTCATCAAAAACGACCCAAGACTTACTTGACCTAACGCTTGTGCGCCTCCTAAAAGAAAAAATAACACCGTCTGCACAAAGACATACAAGGAATCCATCCCTAAAATGTTTGGCGTTAGGAAATGATTTTGCGTGACCGTTTGAAAACTAATAGTTGAAAAAGCCGCAGCGATTCCAACAAAAATAAAAGCCAATAACTTTTTGCCTCGTAACGCCAAAGCAAAGGACCAATTGCCATACGTGTTATAAGTTAAATAACAAAGGCTCACAATTACTACGGCAGCTAAAAGCAAAAGTAATGAAAGCCATTTTTTTAAAGGCCGTTTCATTGTTTGCGCCCCCTTAGTAATAATAAAATGAACAAAATGCTCCCTAATGTTCCGACAACCACGCTGACAGGAATTTCATAGGGGGCAATCAATACTCGTGCTAAAATATCACAGATTAACAAGAACAAACTCCCGCAAATCCCAGTTAACCACAAGGTATTTTTCATATGATCGCCATAACGTAAAGACACGAGATTAGGAATCACAACCCCTAAAAACGGAATATTCCCCACCATCAATAAAACGATGGCACTTGCTAAAGCAACCAGCGTCAAACCTAAAAACTGAATTCGCTGGTAATGGACGCCAAGACTATTTGCAAATGCTTCACCCATACCAACGACAGTGAAATGATAAGCAAATAAATAAATAACAAACCACAAAGGAATCATTAAGAATAACCATTCATAATTCCCTTTCATAACTGTGGAAAAATTTCCTTGTAACCAAGCAGACATATTTTGAACCAATTGGTATTGATAGGCAAAAAATGTGGCAATTGAGCCTAGAATGTTACCAAACATCACGCCCACCAAAGGGACCATCACTTGATTCTTACTTGGTAATAATCGAATGAGCGCTAAGAATAATAAGGTCCCGCTTAGCGCAAAAATAAAAGCAATTGCCGTTCGATAGAGAAACGGAGCTGTTGGGAAAAATAACATTGCGACTAAAATACCCAACCTTGCACTATCGGTTGTTCCAGCGACACTAGGAGCGACAAATTTATTTTGTGTGAGTTGCTGCATAATCAATCCAGAAATACTCATCGTACTACCAGCAATGATTAAACTCAACGTGCGGGGAACACGGGTGGTAAATAAAACAAATTGTTGCTGCGCATCTAATTGAAACAATTGAGAAAGTGCAATGTCCTTCACCCCTATCACTAATGACAATAAGCTGAAAAGTAATAGTAGAACAAACAAACCAATCTTTTTCATGAGAAAACTCCATTTTTATTTAATTGAGAATGATTCTCATTCTTAGTTACAGTGTATGAGAAAACCATCACAAATGCAACCACTTTTTTTCCTTTCTTAAAAACTTCTTCTCAAGCCGACTGACCAACGACTTATCTAAGATATGCTATAATGGAGGGAAATGTTAGGAAAGGAGTGTTACTGAATGGCGAATGATGACTTACAACAACGTCTGGATAAAGGAATGTACGGTACGCCCCTCGTTAATCCTGAAGAACAACACAAATATATGGGCACATTTCGTGAACGCTGCCGTCTCTCCATGACCGTCGCTGAAATGAAAGATGCACAGAACCAAAAACATTTATTAGAAGAATTAGCGAAGCATCCTGAAGTTACAGTACTTTTAAATGGCGAAATCTCTTCTGACTTGCAAAGTACCTATATTAAATTATTAAATCAGCATGGCGCAAACTTTAAGATTGTTAACAATTTTGTGGAGAACAACCCTGACTCTCTCGGCTTACTGTTAGCTGAAAAACATGCAGTCGATGAACCTGTGATTGACGTTACAGAAAAATATCCTCAAGCAACAGAAACGCCAAAAGAAGAGCCAACAGCTAAAAAAGGCTTTTGGCAAAAACTATTTCAATCATAAAAAGCTCAAGGAAAGTTATGAGCGCTTCCATTTATAATAGAATTATGCTATTATAAAGATGAAAAAGAGAGGTATGCGGGTACATACCTCTCCTTTTATACCAACACCAGTTATAAGAACTGGTGGCTTACTGAGTTAAGTTTTGAATCTTAACCGTTCGGCCTACGAAGCTTGTGAACGGTTATTTTTTATTGTTTTTCGTTGCTTCAAGGATACCGAAAATCAGTAGTGCAACAAACGCTGCAAAACTAATCATCAATTCCAATGCCGCTTCGATTGACAAAAAATGCTCCTTTCGTTAAAGTGCATCGGATACACATAGGCATCACCTGCCTCTCTAACTCAGAGCCACCGTCATACAACTTTCATTGGTAATAGTTTTAGTATAACCTATTGGGTTCACCAAGAAAACGTTTTTATAAAGAATACCGCCAAAAAATCTATTATGAATTTTTTGGCGGTATTCTTTTTTTATTGAACCACTTCTGGGTATAAAAGTTTTAAAACGTCCATTGTCAAGCGTCTACCCTGTCCAGCGTAAGGATACACATGCATGTGCATGGCTGGATTAAAGTTCGCTTCGATAATCCCGTACGTTAAGCTATCACGTGTGCCTTTTACGTCTTTGTCAGGAATGATTAAATCAATGCCACAAATTTTGACTCCTAAAGCAGCTACGGCCTCAATGGCGATTTGTTTATAACTATCATCAATGACATCGGTCATATCAATCGAATCCCCGCCCGTGCTAACATTAGAATTTTCTCGCAAGTACACGATTTGCTCTTTTTCTGGCACAGAATAAATAGTTAAACCTTGTTCTTTCAACATTAGTTTTTCTAAATCATTTAACTGGATTAACTCTAGTGGTGCACGGTGATTGGTCCCCCGCAATGGATCACTATTTTTAGCGGCCACCAATTCTTCTACAGTGTGTTTGCCATCTCCGGTAACATTGGCTGGCACGCGCAACATGATGGCTTTTACATCATTATCTAACACAAAGAACCGATATTCTGTTCCAGGTAAAAATTCTTCAATTAAAACTGCTGTGTCCTCTTTAAAAGCAATCCGTAACGCTTCCGTAAAGTCTTCCAACGAAGCGCCTTCTTTAAAAATGGTAATTCCTAAACCGTAATTCGTTGATTTTGGTTTCACGACAAACGCTTTATTGGCGTAGCGCAAATGTGCTTCTTGTGCCTCAATAAAAGATGAAAATTCTTCACCGCCAGGCACATGGAAACCTGCTGCAGACAAAATTTTCTTTGTCACGGTTTTGTTTTCCATAATCAATGGTACCACGTAGTTATCTTTGCTAGTCATGTTGGCATTTTTGACGTATTCAATGTGCTCGCCATGTTGCAGTTTCAAAAATTGCTCTTGTTCATCTAAAATTTCGATTTCCAAACCTTTTTGAATCGCATCAAATAAGAAAATTTGTGTGGATAATTCCATCTCACGGAAACCAGCTAATTGATAAGGGCGTTCAAAGGCCATACTTTGATATTGGTTTCCAAAAATATTTCCCAGTTCACTGTTGGAGTTTTCTTGAATAATCGTCCACATTTTGCCAGAAACGGTGTCTTGTGGATTCCGCAGTTGTTGATAATACTTACCGACAACTTCTTTGCCTTTGCGAATGCCTAGAGCATCTAACATATCAATCATTTCTGAAAAAATCCGATCGCCTTCTGCAATTAACTTAATCGTTTCATGAGGATGACCAAGAGCCACTTGTTCATTAAAAATATCGCCAGTTTTTACCCATTCATCCGCTTCTTCTTTTTCATCTGTCCACAATAAATACAACATAAAATAATGTAAGAAATCCACAGTATCTTCCACAATGCCTAAACGTGAAAAAGGATTTAAGTCTAAATTACGCAACTCGATATAGCGAATACCTGTTTTAGGCAGATCAGACATTTGTTTCCCACCACGTAAACGCACAGGCGCATAAAATTCTTTTTCTTCAGAAAGTAAACCATTTTCCACCATGCGATGAATATCTTCTAAATAGCGTTCCAATGAGGCATACGATACTTTCACATTGTCATGATTTCTGTAGCCATACGTACTATTCCGAATACTGCGAATAGGTTCTTGTGGTTGGTCGTCATAGACTCTAAAGTAGCCGTCTTCACTAACTGGTGAAGCCCCAAAAAGATACGTAATTAACCAGCGATAACGTAAAAAGTTACGGGCAACTTTCATGTATACTTTCGTTTTAAATTGTTTGCAATCTGTCACTTCAGATTGTTCATCATATAATTGCTGAATCAGGGCTTGGTCATATTCAAAATTAAAATGAATTCCGCTGACCATTTGTTTTCGTTTGCCATACTCTTTTGCCAAATAACGACGATATAACACCGCATCATATTGATCTAATTTAGCGATTTTAATCTCTTCATCTTTTGTTGGTAATCGTGGCGGCATACTTAATGGCCACAGCATTTCATCTTCTGGAATCGAACGACGAGCCACATCGTGAATGGCATCTAAAAAACGAAGCATTTCTGTGCCGCTATTTGCTACAGGCGTGATTAGTTCTAATTGTGTTTCACTAAAATCTGTTTGAATATATGGATGATAAGAACGGTTACCAAAAACCGTGGGATGATCAGTTGTCGCTAAAAGCCCTTCTCGTGTACTACGTTGGTTTTCTTTTTCTAAACCAAAACGAGCCATCAATACGTAAGGACGAACATTTTTCTTTTGCATTAATTCTCTATAATTCATCTTGTCGCCTTTCTTTCTACAAACTATCTGTTTCTCTTACTATTATATAGGAAAACGAGTAAATATGCTGTTTTTTTGAACGTTCACTTGGGAATTTTCGAGACACTTTTAGAGAGCGCCTTTTTCCGTTATACTGAAAACAACTAGTTTATAGAAAGTGGGGATTGCTCATGAAAAATCGTGCATTACTTTTAATTGACTTTCAAAAAGGCATCGAAAGTCCGACGCAGCAATTGTACCGTCTGCCAGCAGTGTTGGAAAAGGTCAATCAGCGTATTGCTGTCTACCGCCAACACCATGCGCCCATTATTTTTGTTCAACATGAAGAAACCGAATTAGCTTTTGGCTCAGACTCTTGGCAACTTTTTGAAAAACTGGATGCACAACCCACAGATTTTTTCATCCGCAAAACACATGCGAATGCCTTTTACCAAACAAATTTAAATGATTTATTGACGGAACACGACATTCAAACGTTAGAAATCGCTGGTGTCCAAACCGAGTTTTGTGTGGACACTACAATTCGGATGGCTCATGGTTTAGGCTATACGTGTTTGATGACACCGAAAACCACTTCCACCTTGGATAATGGACATTTAACCGCGGCACAAATTATCCAACATCATGAAGCTATTTGGGCTGGCCGCTTTTTGACTTTTTTGAGCCTGTGACAAAAATCACTTTGGATTTTTGTTCCGGGCTCAAAATCTGATAAACGGCGGGAACAGAACCAACTCCTTCGGAAATAAGCCGAAATTCTCGGAGCTAAACGGTTCTGTCCCGACCTCTTTTCCAAAAAATTGTTTGTTCACTATGTTTTCTTGTCGTATTTCATGTTAGTATAAGGAAAAAGTGTTCAGTTGATTAGTTGAAGATTTAGAGTGTGGGACATAAGTCGATTAGGCTTGTCTCTCATGTTCTGTCTTTTTTTATGTCATCATTCACTAAACTAATAAATAATTGGAGGTATTTTATGAACAAATTTTTTACAGCCCAACGTTTAAAAGACACCGCCTATGTAACAGTCGGTGCATTCATTTTGGCCATTTCAATCAATGCGGTCTTATTGCCAAATAAACTTGTCGCAGGCGGAGCCAATGGCATTAGTATTGTTATTAATTATGTTTTCGGGATTAGTCCCGCCATTGTTCTTTACGCCATCAATATTCCTCTTTTAGTGCTTTGTTTCCTACTTCTTGGGAAAGAGGTCGGTGTCAAAACCATTTATGGCAGTCTTATTTATCCATTTTTTGTAGGAATTACTTCGGGGATGCCTGTTTTAACACATAATATTTTTCTAGCAGCATTATTTGGCGGTATTATTACAGGTGCTGGCCTAGGCTTGGTTTTCCGTGGCAATGCTTCAACTGGTGGGACAGCAATCATTTCACAAATTGTCAATAAATACTTCAAAGTTTCCTTAGGTATTGCTATTTTATTCGTCGATGGTTTAGTCATTTTATCAGCAATGTATGCTTTTAATGCAGATATTGTGTTATTCTCTTTAATTTGTTTATTTACAATTGGTCGTGTCGTTGACATGATTCAAGTTGGTCTGGTTCGCTCGAAGAATGTGATGATTATTTCACCAAAATATGTTGCTATTCAAGAACGCTTATTACGTGAACTAGATAAAGGTGTGACCTTGGTGCCAATCGAAGGCGGTTATCGAAGCGCGAAAGGCATGCTCTTAATGACTGTCATTCGTGAAAAAGATTTTCCCCGCTTAAAAGAAGCCATTCTTGAGATTGATGAAGAAGCTTTTTTGATTTCAATGAGTGCGAGTGAAGTCTACGGAAAAGGATTTAGCTTGAAAAAAGTAGCTGATTCTTATGGTGTTGAAGCAACTAATGCCAATAATTTACAATAGTTTTTTGTAGGAAAAGAGCCGCAAAATCTGTAGAGATTTTGCGGCTCTTTTTACATCTTCATCCAGACAGGTTCTAAGCTATTGCCATCCAAATCTTGCACTTCTAAGCCATACATTTGCTCTTCTGGTATTCCCATATCAACTCGGTAACAGTTGCCTCCGTTAGCTTTGGCGGTTTCACCAAACTGTTTTACGGCTTCGGCACTCTCTAAACTAAAGGAAATTAATGCTCCACTGGTTGTTTGCGCATCAATAATTTGCTTTTCTTGGATAAATTTTCCATAAAAGTCATGGTTCAACAACATAATCCAAAATTGATCATCCCACATCATCGAACTAGCTTCCTCTGTTGAAAATTCCTCGTTCTTTTTGAATCCAAGTTTTTCATAAAATGCTGTAGAACGTTGGACATCCGCTACTGGGAAGTTAACAAAAACCATTGTGTCCATGTGATTCATCCCTTTCTTTTAATCATCTACGACAGCTAAGTGTGCGTTGCGACAAAATCAACAAGCTTGTTTGATTTATACTAGCATATTCATAAAAGAAATGTTACTAAAACGTTTTCTTAAGGTAATTCTCGATAAGCCAAGTGCTGAATGATTTCACTATGTTGTGGATAATCGTTTAACAATTCCGCTTGAGTAAATAACTCGAAATCTTCAAACTCAAAGCCTGGTGTAACCACACAACTGACTAACGCAAATCCTGTCGCTACTGTAGAGCCAAAGATTGTGCCGGCAGGAACTGAGAACGAAAGCTGTTGTCCTTGAACTAAGTCTTTCCCTAACTGAACAGCTTGATACGTTCCATCAGGAAAAATACAGTGAACGGTTAATGGCTGACCATCGTGAAAAAACCATAATTCATCCGCTTTTAAACGATGAAAATGTGACGGACTTTCTGTATTCAATAGAAACAAAATCGCTGTATGCAACGCCCGTTCGCCTCGTTTGGTCGGAATCAATTGTTCACTTTTATTGGTTTGTTTAAAATAACCGCCCTCCGGATGCGCTTCTAGTCCTAACTTCTCAATCCACATTTGTTCTGTCATCTTCTCCCTCACTCCTTCATTTTTTTCAGAAACAATTTAGGAAGAACTTAGAACATCCGTCCTAATCCTAAAATAAACGGCGGGACAGGAGTAGCTTCTTCATTCTTGAAGCTAAATACTCCTGTCCCACGTTCTTCCCAAACCTGTTATTTTCTACAACTAAACATCTTTTAATAAGCCTTTAAATAAGCCCATTGCGAAATCGTTGGCATTAAATGGTTCTAAATCGTTAATTCCTTCACCTAGACCAACTAATTTCACTGGCAAGTGTAATTCATTCCGAATAGCAATGACAATACCACCTTTGGCTGTTCCGTCTAGTTTGGTTAAAACTAAGCCAGTGACATCGGTTGTTTCTTTGAACTGTTTGGCTTGTGTCATCGCATTTTGCCCAGTAGTTGCGTCCACGACTAAGAGAACTTCGTGAGGCGCATCTGGAATTTCTCGTTGGATGACTCGTTTGATTTTTTCTAATTCCTTCATTAAGTTGACTTTATTTTGTAAACGACCTGCTGTATCCACTAATAAAACATCGGCCTGTTCTGCTTTGGCACGTTCCACTGCATCGAAAACGACCGCTGCTGGGTCGCCGCCAGCATTCCCACGTACAACTTCAACGCCAGCCCGTTCGCCCCAAACAACTAATTGATCGATGGCGCCCGCTCGGAACGTATCGGCAGCGGCCATTAAAACTTTCTTTCCTTCCAACTTGTATTGATGGGCTAATTTACCAATGCTGGTTGTTTTACCAACTCCATTAACACCAACAAATAAAATCACGGTTAAGCCATTTGGCTGTATGTTAATCGCATTATTTTCATTAATTCCTGCTTCTTCATACAAATCAACCATTTTTTCAATGATGGTATTTTGAACTTGAGCTGGTTTTTTCACATTTCGCAGTTTCACTTCTTGTCGCAAGGCTTCTGTAATTTTTAAGGATGTATCAAAGCCTACGTCTGCACCAATTAACGTTTCTTCTAATTCTTCAAAGAAATCTTCATCAACGCTCCGGAAATTAGCAAACAATTCGTTCAACCGTTGACCAAATGTTTTACGCGTTTTTTCCAAGCCTTTTTCATATTTTTCTTGGACCTGCTCTTCTTTTGACTCTTCAATTTCTTCTGAAACCTGCGTGTCTGTTGGTTCTGCCAACGGAGTTACGACACTACTTTCTTCCTCAGGCGCTTCCACAACAACTTCTTGTGTTTCCTCTGTCAGGATTTCTTCTGGCTCTTCTTCTAATGCTTCTTCTACGCCAGCTAATTTTTCCATTTCAGCGTTGTCTGTTAAATCGGCTGTTTCTGTAACTTCTTCCGCTGTCGTTTCTGGCGTTGTTTGCGCCTCTTCTGTTGCGGTTTCTTTTGATTCAGCAGGCGCTGATTCATCACTAGGTGTTTCGTCTACTGTTTCTTCAACGATCTCTTGTTTTTCTTCTTCCTTTTTTTCAGCGGAAAAAGCTTTTTTAATTTTATCAAAAAATCCCATTCTTATTGGCCTCCTTCCAACGGCGTTAAAATATATTTTTCGACCGCTTTGGCAACACCATCTTGGTCATTCGTGTCTGTAACGACATCTGCGGCTTCTTTAACTAATGGAATCGCATTTGCCATGGCGACACCTAAGCCAGCGTATTCGATCATCGGTAAATCATTTTCTTCGTCCCCTAAGGTCATGATTTCTTCTGCATGGATTCCTAAATCTTTGGCTAACAAGGAAATACCATAGGCTTTCGTAATCCCTTTTGGCATAAATTCTAATAAGTTATTTCGCGTTTTAATAATTTCAAAGCGCTCATAAAAAGAGGCCGGAATTTCCTTGATGCGTTCATTTAAATACGCTTCATCAATCGCAACAACAACTTTGTTATAAATTCGATTCGGGGTTAACTCTTCTAATTTGTAGGACTCAAAGGTTAATAATTTGTTTAGAGAACTATAAATTGAAGGATAATTAGGTGCAGAAGGCAGTTGCATCACGACCTCATCAGATAAGACATCAAACGGCATGTTGAGTGTGGTTGCTAATTGGTACAGCTCATGAATCGCTTCCAAGGGCATCAATGTTTTCTCAATAATGGCCCCTGTATCATTTTTTTGAACCAACCCGCCGTTAAAAGTAATGCTATAATCGCCTTCATCTTGTAAACCTAATTCTTCTAAGTAAGGACCAATAGCTGCCAAAGGTCGACCTGTGCAGATAACAACTTTCACGCCTGCTTGTTTCGCAGCCATCAGTGCTTGTTTATTCCGTAAAGAAATCTCTTTTTGGCTATTTAATAATGTTCCATCTAAATCAATAGCAACTAATTTTATCAAACGTTCGCTCCTCCTTGCTTCTGGCTAATTGCTTTTTTCAATTGCGCCACCTTCTTTGACCTCTTCCAAGCGAACTGAAACGATTTTTGAAACCCCAGATTCTTGCATAGTCACGCCATATAAAACATCTGCGGCTTCCATTGTCCCTTTACGATGCGTCACCACAATAAACTGTGTGCCATCTTCAAATTCGCTTAAATAATGGCCAAAACGAGCAACGTTGGCTTCATCTAAAGCTGCTTCTACTTCATCTAAAATACAGAACGGAACTGGTCGAACACGAATAATTGAAAAGAGTAACGCAATCGCCGTTAATGCCCGTTCGCCTCCAGACAACAAGCTTAAATGTTGTAATTTTTTCCCTGGTGGTTGCGCCTCAATCTCAATCCCTGTATTCAAGAGATCCTCTGGGTTGGTTAGCACCAGTTCTGCCCGTCCGCCACCAAACATATTAGGAAATACCACTTTGAACTGGGCACGAATTGCTTCAAAGACTTCTTTAAACCGTTCTTTCACTTCTTGGTCCATTTCATCCATGGTTTCAAATAATTGTTCTTTCGCATTTAATAAATCATCACGTTGACTGACTAAAAATTGATGGCGTTCATCGACTTGTTCAAATTGCTCGATAGCACTTAAGTTAACAGGTCCTAACCGCTCAATTTCTTGTTTTAGGCGTTTCACTGTTTGCTGCGCCTGCGCTAAATCATCGATTGGGAAATACGCTTCATAGGCAGCTTCAAAGGTTAAGCTGTATTCTTCCTGTAAGTAACTTAATGAGCTATCTAATTGCATTTCTGCACGATTTTTTAGGACTTCAATTTGTGTTTTATCTGATAAATACTGTTGTTGGCGTTTGTTTTCTTCCGCTAATTTTGTATCTAACTCGTCTACTTCTTCTTGCAACGCTTGTCGTTGACTGCGTGCCGTTTGTAAAGAGGTTTGCAACGCTGTTTGTTTCTCCGCTAATTGCGCGACTTGTGCCGCTAAGCCTTCTTCGGTTAACTGGTGATCGCTAGAATGGCTACTTAGTTGTTGTAGCTGTTGACGGATGGCCGTTTCTCGAATCAACAATTCGTCCAATTGTTCTTGTTTGTCTTGCTTTTGACGAGCAAAATGGGCACATTGTTCCGCCGCTACTGCTTGTTCTGCTTGAACTGTCGTCAAGCGTTCTTGCGCTTGGGCTTTAAAGGTTTCCATTTGGCTAGCTTCTTGTTCCACTTGTTTCATTTCAGCATCTAAACGTTCTTTCGTTGCCGTTAAGTTTGCTTGTTGCTCTGTCAATGTGGCTTTTTTCGTTTGATATTCGGTTAAGAATTGATGCAATTCCCGTGATTCATATTCAAACAAGCGTTTTTCTTTTGTTAAACGAGTAATCGTTTCTGTTTGATTGGCTAATTTATTGTCAATTTCTTGTTGTTTTAAGCGATTTTGTTCACCAGCAGAGCGCAACATTTCTGCACGTTCCGTGGCTGTTTTCACTTCTTGTGAGAGCGCTTGGACTTCTTGTTCTACACTTCTCAGTTGTGTTTCTAATTGAGTCATTTGTTCAGTAATTGTTTGAAGTTCTTGCGCTTGTGAAAATAGGCTTCCTTGGTTGCCACGTTTATTGGCTCCCCCAGTCATCGAACCGCCAGGATTCATCACATCGCCTTCCAATGAGACAACGCGATATTGGTAATTGACTAATTTTGCTAACTGGTTGGCACTCGTTAAATCTGCCGCTAAAATCGTGACGCCTAAGAGATTTTGAATAACGGTTTGTACTTGTTCTGGATAACGAACTAATTCACTGGCAATCCCCACGAAGCCCGGTGCACCAGCCAAACGATTCTGAACCATCGCCGATAC
Organism: Enterococcus sp. AZ129; assembly: GCF_051714505.1. NCBI lineage: Bacteria > Bacillati > Bacillota > Bacilli > Lactobacillales > Enterococcaceae > Enterococcus > Enterococcus sp. AZ129. The sequence continues at coordinate 2,614,972 of NZ_JBIORY010000001.1, forward strand.
AGAGCGCGGTTTAATGGTAGTCAATGGTAAAAAGGTTGCTCGGCCACTGTGTTGTTGTTTTAAGAAGGTGATGCCTGCTCGACCATCTTTCTCATTTTCCACAACAATATGTTGCGCCGCACCACCTAGGGCCGTTTCAATCGCCAACGTATACTCTTTAGGCACTTCAATTAACTCAGCCACTGCGCCAACAATCCCAGTTAATTGGTTTTTGTGACGCAATACAGCTTTCACGCCTTGATAGAAGCCAGCGTAATTTTCTTGAATTTCTTGCAAACTTTTTTGGCGTGCCTTCGCTTGTTGCACTTGATTCATCGCTTGGTACATATCGTTTTGACGCTGTGCTAATCGTTCACGCTTAGCTTCAAGCGTTGCTTTCAACGCAGTGTATTCTTCCAGCTGTTCTTGTAAGCCTTGTTTTGCGACTTTTTGCTCTTTTTCTAGCGTCTCTTTCATTGCGAGAGCTTCAACCATCTGTTCTTCTAGCGCTTCGTGTTTTGCTAGCGATTGTTGATTTTTAGCTGTTTCTTGTTGATATTGTCGTTCTAAATATTTTAAGTCATTGGCTGTATTGGCTTGTTCTTGCATGACTTCCACATACTGACTGCGCAATTCTTCCATTAATTCTTTAGAAGACTTACTATATTTTTCCACATCTTTCGTTGCCAAAGCCAATGCTTCTTTTAACGTCTGACGTTGTGCCGTTTTTTCTGCGATTGCTGTTTCCAGCGTCTGCAATTCTTCTCGATAACGAACAATTTTTTCGGCCGTTTCTGCCAATGTCTCTTCGTATTCGCTTGCCGTTTGGGAGGTGTGTTTGGAACGTTCAATTAAAACATTTTTTTGTCCTTCTGCTTGTTTCAACGCTTCTGTCACTTGTAATAATTGTTGTTGTTCCGTTTCAATTTGTTCATCTAAACGATTGCGCTTGCTTCGTAAACGTACCAATTTGCCTTCTAAGTCATGGACTTGCTTACTTGCGCCAGCTAACTTTTCTTCAATGGCTGTTAATTCTTGCGTTTTCGTTTCCCAAATAGCTTTTGCTTCTTGAATTTCGGTCACAGTTAAATTGACATCAATTTCGGTAAGTTCTTCTTTCAAAGCTAAATACTTTTTAGCCGCATCTGCTTGGGCGGCTAGAGGAACTAATTGGTCTTCCAATTCGTAAATGATATCTTGGACACGGCTTAAGTTGTCCTCGGTTTCGAAAAGCTTTTGTTCAGCTTTTTTCTTTCGTTGTTTGTATTTTAAAACGCCCGCTGCTTCTTCAAAAATCCCTCGACGGTCTTCAGGTTTACTATTAAAAATCGCTTCAACTTTCCCTTGCGAAATAATTGAAAAAGATTCTTTGCCTAACCCTGAATCCATAAATAAATCTTGAATATCTTTTAAACGGCACGCTTGTTTATTAATAAAAAAGTCACTTTCGCCCGTTCGTTTTAAACGACGGGTGACACTAATCTCACTATAATCCAATGCTAAATAATGGTCGCTGTTGTCTAACGTCACGGTAACTTCCGCAATATTTAGCGGCTTACGACCTTCCGAACCGGCAAAGATAATGTCGTTCATTTTGCCACCGCGAAGGTTTTTCGCAGATTGTTCACCTAATACCCAGCGAACGGCTTCCGTGATATTACTTTTCCCACTTCCATTCGGACCAACCACTGCTGTCACATCATCTTCAAATTCAATAATGGTTTTATCTGCAAATGATTTAAATCCTGTAATTTCAATTCGTTTTAAATACACGAATATTGCTCCTTCCAGCCTTACTGAGGAATACTTTTCAGTGCCCGCTCAGCGGCATCCTGTTCAGCTAACTTCTTCGATTTTCCTTGGCCTAACCCAATGAGTTCACCATTCATGTAAACTTCAGTGAAAAAGGTGCGGTCATGAGCAGGGCCTTCTTCTTTAATTAAGCGATATTCAATTGAAACATCGCCTTTGCGTTGTAAAACTTCTTGTAATTGTGTTTTGTGATCCATCTCATGTGAAAAAGCACCGGCATCAATTTTCGGAAAAATAACGTCTTCAATAAATTTCTTGGCTGCGCCAACTTTTTGGTCTAAGTAGAGGGCACCTAAAAAGGCTTCAAATAAGTCACATAATAATGATGCACGTGTTCGTCCGCCCGATGCTTCTTCTCCTTTACCTAATAAAATGTAGTTGTCGAAGTGACATTCTTTCGCAAATTTGGCTAAACTATCTTCCCGAACGATGGCTGCGCGCATCTTCGTTAATTTTCCTTCTGGAAGTTCTGGGAATTTTAAATACAAATATTGTGAAACAATTAATTCTAAAACTGCATCTCCTAAAAATTCAAGACGTTCATTATCGGATAATTTTAAATAGCGATGCTCATTCACATAGGATGAATGAGTAAAAGCTTGCTCTAATAGATTGACATCATGGAAAACAATGCCGTAACGTTCTTTTAACTCTGTTGTTAACTGATTGTCCATTCTCCACATTCCTTTACATTTATTTACACCTTGTTTCATTATACTTTTTTTTTCACTTTTTTTAAATGGTTCTATTCAGAAAAAGCCTGTTATTCACTGTGTTCTCATTATTTTTTAGAAAAAAATAAATAAATAGAGCTATGACTGAGATAAAAGCGTTTGTTTACGTAAGAGATAGAAAGAGCGTGGGACAAAAATCACTTTGGATTTTTGCGCCACGCTCAAAAACTGATAAACGGCGGGAACAGAAGCAACTCCTCCTTATTTCTCGGAGTTAAACACTTCTGTCCCGACCTCGTTCTATCTCTATTAAATCAGCGGAACGTTGTTTAACGTTTTTCCGCAGTGACACCCACTGTTGCCCATGGATTATCTTTCGTATCAACTGCCCAAGTAAAGTCAACTACACGGTCGTTGACAGGCAAGACTTCATTTCTGTAAAGCGTTGGGATTACAAACGCTTCATCAATGGCATACTCTTGCCAATCGTAGAAGGCTTTTTTACGTTTTTCTTCATCAAATGATGCTTTTGAATCAATCGCATCAAGTAATTTAGTATTTTCTTCTGACTCAAAACGTGTATAGTTAAAGGCTGAGTTTGGACCATATAAGCCGGTTGGTGAAGGATCTGAACCTGTGCCCCACGCGCCTTGATAGATATCTACTTCTGGGTCATCATTTTTCAATTTATCATAGAATGCTTGGAAATCAATTAAGCGTCCTGTTGTATACGTTACGTTTAAGCCAATTTCTTTCCATTGTTGGACATAGTAATCAGCAAGTGGTTGTGCAGTTTCGCCGCCTGACATTGAAGCAAACTTGATTTCTAGTGGTTTGCCTTCTTTGTCTTCGCGAATGCCATCGCCGTCTACGTCTTTATAACCAGCATCGTCTAATAATTTTTTCGCTTTGTCTAAATCAAGCGTATAGCCTTTCGCTTCGCTATCATGCAAGCTCTTGAAGACTGGTGGAATTAACGTTGTTGCCCCTGTTCGTAAGCCGTTGTAGAATTTTTGGCCGACTGCATCATTGTCAATTGCATAACCCATGGCTTGACGTAAGCTTTTATCTGCCATTTTAGCTTTTGGATTGTATTTCACTGTATTTGTTTCTTTGTCAAACGTACCCATTTTAAAGCCAATATACGTGTAGGCTTGTTCGGGACGTCCTAAGATTTGATACCCTTCAGTATCTTTATATGTTGGATACGTATCTGTTGGCATTGATAATGCAATATCGTATTGTTTCGCTTTCATCGCTTCTACAATGCTCGCAGAAGGCACAGATTTGAACACTAATTTATCTAATTTTGGTTTGCCACCGTAGTAATACTCATTTGGTAGGTATTCAACAGATTCACCTGTCACAATATTACTCATGTAGTATGGTCCAATAGTTACAGGGTTTTTACGAACTGCATCGCTTGATTCCATGTCTTTAACAGCAATTCCTTCAAAGGCATGTTTTGGTAAAACTGAACCCCAAACACCGCCACCTAATTGTTGCATTCCTGGGTGAACTTCTTTATAAGTGATTTTAACTTCTTTATCATTGACTTTTTCTATGCCGGAAATGGTTGGCGATTTACCATCATGGTAGTCTTCCATGCCAACAATATTCGTAAAGTTATCATCATAACGAATCCCTGTATAGTCTTTATGACCAATGACTTCATAAGAGAAAATCACGTCATCTGCCGTCACATCTTTACCGTCAGACCATTTCAAATTGTCACGTAATTTAATGGTTGCTGTATTGGCATCTTCATCTAATTTCAGATCCGCAGGACCCCCATCGACAATCTTAAAGTCTGCATCATTGTTAAATAATGGCTGTACCGTTGGAAGCATGTATTGTGCATCATAGTTGTCTTGATAAAATTCTTGCTGGAAAAGTCCTTGGAATTGTGTATCCATAACTACAGCGACATCTAATGTCCCGCCATCAATTGCTTTTTTATCATTTTTAACAGCGATTGGCATTTTTGAAATATCTTCTGTTTCCGTTGCTTTATTGCCCCCGCCTTTATTGCCGCCACCACATGCAGCTAACCCGAATACTAACACAGAAGCTAACGTGATTGCACCTAAAATCCGTTTCTTGTTCATCTCTTTTCCTCCCTCATTTTTTGGCTAATTAGCCTAATCGTTGTCGTGCATCTGCTGAGCGCTTAAATGCTTGTCCAACATAGTTTATACTTAACATCAAGACTAAAATTAGAATTGATGCAGGTAACCAAACCCATTGTTTATTGACTAATACATCCCCACTGCTGGCGTAGCCAATTAAGGTTCCTAAACTTGGGACACTTTGTGGTAACCCGAAGCCTAAGAAAGTTAACGTTGTTTCGATCCCGATATTGGCCGCGAAATTAATCGTTAAGTTCGTAATAATTAATGAACTTAAATTCGGCATAATTTCTCGAAACATAATTTTAAAATCGCTTGTTCCCATTGTCTTAGAGGCACTAACGTAATCTCGGCGCCCTTCAGATAACGTTTTACTGCGGAACAACCGCGCTTTTCCAACCCAATAAAACGCACACATAATCCAAATAAAGGACCAGATACTATATTTAGGAATCACGGAAACGAACACAATAATAATTAACATAATTGGCAAAATCATAATAAAATCCACGATACGCATCAAAATATTATCAATCATGCCCCCATAATAACCGGAAATAATCCCTAAACCGACCCCGATAATAGACGTAATAATCGTAATGGCAAAACCGATTAAAATCGAGTTCCTAGCCCCGATAATCAATTGTCCTAAAACATCACGACCACCTTCATCGGCACCTAAAATGAACTTGGTGCCATTCATTGTAACGGTACCTGGTTCCGCATATTTATCTAAAATACTTACATGCATAACGGCACTTTGGTCTAACACTAACGAACCGATAAAAACGGCTAATAAGATAATGACCAAAAGGATTAAAGAAAACATCGCCATTTTTTCTTTGACGAATTCTCGCGCAATCATCCGAAAGCCCATTGGTGGAATACTTTCTTGTAAGACTTCTTCTCTTTTTTCTTCTGTCAATTCCATTTTTATCACCCTTTCTTCGTGTTTTTTCTACTGAATTCGAATTCTTGGATCAACAATACTCATTACAATATCAGAAATTAAGGTTCCGATAAGGGTTGCCAATCCCAAAATCAACACGAGAGCGGTAATAACGGAATAGTCACGTTGAATGATACTATCAATAAATAATTTTCCAATTCCTGGGAAAGCAAAAATCTTTTCAATAACGACTGATCCGGCAATCAAAGCAGTAATTTCATAACCTAATTGAGAGGCAATTGGTAATGCTGCATTTCTAAAAATGTGTCGATTAAAAATTTTATTCGTTGGCACTCCTTTTGAACGAGCAGTACGAACAAAGTCCATGTTTTTAACATCAATCACTTCACTGCGCAAATATTGAATAGTGACCGCTGTCCCTAGCAACGCTTGAGTGACCCCTGGTAAAATTAAATGCTTCAGTTTATCTAAATAATACGGCCACGTTCCTTCAGCCAAACCAACAGTCACGGTTCCACTCGTTGGGAACCAGTCTAAGCGATACCCAAAAATAAAGAGCATAATCAAGGCAAAGATGAATAATGGCACAGCAAAACTGAAGAAGTTGTAGATAACCACCATTTTGTCAAACCATGAATTTTGGTAACGGCCAGCAATTAAACCGAAAGGAATGGCGATTAAATACGTGATTATAACTGACACAGCGGCCAATGCAATCGTATTCCCCACTCGACCAGCAATGAGCGTGGACACAGGTAACTTAAAGATAAAACTATGCCCAAAATCTCCATGTAAGGCATTGCCAATCCAACGGAAATATTGTTCGTACCAAGGATCATTTAACCCGGCAGCTTCGCGCATGGCTTCAATCACTTTCGGGTCTTGGTTCGGATTAATCAATCCTGTAAACGGATCACCTGGCATCATTTTAGCCAACAGGAAAATCAAGACACTTAAAATAATCACTTGCGGAATCATCAATAACAAACGGCGTAAAATTGTTTTCCACATTATTCAGCACCTCCATTTTTTAACGCTACTTGGTGGGTTGGACTAATCGCATGTAAGTTATAAACCCGCCCATTTTCATCATAATAGTCTTTATGATTTTCCCGATACTCTTGCTCAACTCTTCTTCGTTCTTCTTTGTGAGCTTCTCGGTTCGCTACGTCAATTTTAGGAATTGCTGAAAGTAAGCGTTTGGTATAAATGTGTTGTGGATTAGTGTAAATATCTTGGCGTGTACCGATTTCTACAAAACGGCCTTTGTACATAATGGCAATGTTGTCACACATATGTTTAACTACGCCCAAATCATGGGAAATAAATAAGTAACTTAACCCATATTCCTGTTGAATGTTTTTCATAAAATTCAATACCTGTGCTTGCACAGATAAGTCCAGTGCTGAAACAGGTTCATCTGCAATAATTAATTTGGGGCTGGTAGCCACCGCTCGGGCGACGCCTAAACGTTGGCGTTGTCCACCAGAAAATTCATGAGGATATTTGTACAACGCATCTTCTGGCATCCCCACAATATCCAACAAACTTTTGACTTTTTTCTTTTCTTCTTGGTCACTTAACCGTTCAAAATTTCGAATTGGTTCGGCGATAATATCTAGTACTCGTTTTTTAGGGTTTAAACTTGACATTGAATCTTGGAAAATCATTTGGACATCTTTGTTGTATCCAATCGCTTTTCGACTTCGCGGCTTGGTTACATCTTGTCCTTGATAAATAATTTCACCATTTGTAATTTTTTCTAAACCAATAATTGCTTTTCCTGTCGTTGATTTTCCAGAACCCGATTCACCAACTAACCCATATGTTTTACCTTGTTCAATCATGAAATCCACACCATCAACCGCCAAAACATGATCAGTGATTCGATTGAAGAAGCCGCTGCGAATTGGATAATGAACTTTTAAATCTTTAATTTGAATAATTTCTGTCATTACGCTTCCCCTTCCCCGTCTCTAAAATGAAAATGTTTATAACATGTACAACGAACATAATGATTCGGTGCAACTTCATGTAATGTTGGATTTTCTTCATGTTCCGATGCATCAATCCAAGGAATTCGTGGGGCAAACCGACAACCTTTTCTAGGTAATTTGGTTAACGAAGGAACAATCCCTTCAATCACATGAAGTTCTTCTTCATCTGAATTCTCTTGGGGAATGGACTGAAGTAAGGAACGTGTATATGGATGTTTCGGATGACTAAACAATTCTTCAGCAGTGGCTACTTCTACAAACTGACCCGCATACATAACCGCTACACGATCAGCCATTTCCGCAACTACACCTAAGTCATGGGTAATTAAAATAATGCCGCTCCCTGTTTCTTCTTGTAAATCTTTTAACAAATCGAGAATTTGTGCCTGAATGGTAACGTCTAAGGCCGTTGTTGGTTCATCTGCAATTAAAATCGGTGGTTTACACGCGATTGCAATGGCGATAATTACCCGTTGACGCATGCCGCCAGACAATTCATGAGGATACTGTTTCCCGACACGCTCTGGGTTGGGAATCCCCACTTGATCTAACAGTTCAATGGCCCGTGCTTGTTTTTGTTGTGCGGTCATTTTGGTATGATACGTGAGACTTTCTTTAATTTGGTCTTCAATTCGCATGAGCGGATTCAGTGCAGACAACGGATCTTGGAAAATCATCCCAATATCGTTTCCTCTGACTTTGTTGTACAATGTTTCATTAAACGTAGTTAAGTTTAAATTGTTGTATAAAATTTCCCCAGTAATTTTGGTATGATTGGGATCATGTAAGCCCATAATCGTTGTTGCTAAGGTACTTTTTCCACAACCAGATTCTCCGACGATTGCTAGAATCTCATTTTTCTTCAATTCAAATGAAACATCATCGACGGCATTATAATAATCATCTTTGATTCTAAATGCTGTTTCTAATCCTGAAACCTCTAGTAATTGTTCATTTCCTTGCATCCATACGCACCCCTTACGTCCTTTCAAAAACATTATATAAATTAACTAATATTTAATGATAGCACTTTCTAATTTTTATCAATGTTAATTTACAGCTCATTGTTTTTTCATAATTTTATAGAATTATTCCATAAAAAGCAAGATAAAATAACTTTTTTCGCAGTTATTTTTTTACATGTATGATTTTTTTTACAAAAATATGTGTAAAAATAGCCTTATTGCTTAATAAAATAACCATTATGTACGCAAAAAAAGTCGATCAACACGAATGTCAATCGACTTTGTCTTATTATTCTTTATGAATTACTCACAATATAATCTACAGCGGCACCAACTGTTTCAATTTTTTCTGCATCTTCATCTGAAATCTCTGTTCCAAATTCATCTTCAAGTTCTAAAACAAACTCCATTACGCTAATTGAGTCAGCGTTCAAATCATCTTTAATGTTTAATTGATCTGTTACTTGATCCGCTTCAATATCAAAGTGGTTTGAGATAATCTTCGCTACTTTTTGAAGTACTTCTTCACGAGTCAACTGTATTCACCTCCACTGCTTTTGAAAAAAGGTTCTTTCTTTTACTAAAACGCTAAGATACATTGTACTCACAATTTGGGTATTTGTCCATCTTTTTTTCATTTGAGTAACAAACTGATGTCAAGACAATTGCAAATTACTCTGCTTTGCCTTCATAATATTCCACTAATTGTGGGACAACTTGGGTTTCTAACATTGTATGAATTTGACGAATGGTGTAGCGGACGGCATCAGGACCCGTGGCCCCATGCGTTTTAATGACTGGCGCTTTTAAGCCAAATAAAACCGCTCCCCCATGTTTTGAGTAGTCCATTTCGTCTTTCATGCCACGCAACGCATTCTTTAATAATAAGGCGCCCATTTTTCCTTTGACACCTTCAGAAAGAATCGCTGTTTTCAGCAAGCTCATCATGTTCATAGCTGTGCCTTCGATGGATTTTAAAACGGCGTTTCCTGTGAAGCCATCTGTCACCACCACGTCAGCTACGCCATTTAATAATTCTCGTGCTTCAACGTTTCCGACAAAATTAATCGTTTCATCTGCTGCTAACAATTCGAAGGCTTTTTTCGTTAATTCACTGCCCTTTGTTTCCTCAGTTCCGTTATTTAATAGACCGACACGAGGATTCTGAACGTTCCGAACTTTTTCAGCATAGAATGAACCTAAAACGGCATACTGAACCAAATGTTCTGGTTTATTGTCTGCATTGGCTCCTAAATCTAACATGTCAAACCCTTTGTCTGGTTCTCCCATGACAGGTAAAGTTGACATCAAACCGGGACGTTCCACATTTTTTATACGGCCGACAATGAACAGACCCGCTGCTAATAGCGCTCCGGTGTTGCCTGCAGAAAAAATCGCATCGGCTTCCCCATTTTTAACTGCTTGCGCTGCTAAAACCATGGAAGCAGTTTTCTTACGACGGATTGCTTTAACTGGCTCATCGTCACTAGCAATTTTTTCATCGGTATGAATAATCGTAATGTTTTTTTCATCGGTGATGTATTTTTTTATTTCGGCTTCTTTTCCATATAATTGAAATTCAATGTCTGGGAAGTCTTGTTTGGCTAGCATAACCCCTTCAACAATCGCTTGTGGGGCGTTATCTCCACCCATTGCATCTACAGCAATTTTCATGAGTGATTCCCTCCTACTTTTTTGTTTCCTAACAAGTATAACATATTTTTTTCAAAGAAATACGCATTGGCTTTTACTTTCTGGCTTCAAAAATTACCTCTTCTAATCGAAAAATTGGGCCGCCTCATCTTGGGGTTTCACTCGATTGGCTAAGGCTTGATAAGCAGGATATTGCCACCACTCTTTCACTTGCCATAGGGCACTTGCTTCTTGGCGCGCAACTTCTAAAATGTTAAAGTCCGTCACGATATCTCCTACCGCAAATTGAGGCACCCCTGATTGCCGTGCACCGAACACTTCCCCAGGTCCGCGAAGTTCCAAATCACGCTCACTCAAGACGAAACCATTGGTGGTTTCTGTCATGATTTTCATACGCTCAACGCCCATTTCATTTTTCGGATTGGCCACTAAAATACAATAAGATGCACTGGAGCCACGCCCCACACGTCCCCGTAACTGATGTAACTGTGCTAACCCAAACCGGTCCGCATCCATAATTAACATCACCGTGGCATTTGGTACATTCACGCCAACTTCAATAACCGTGGTAGAAACCAATAATTGCAGCTGATTGTCTTTGAACTCCTGCATAATGTCATCTTTTTCTTGGTTTTTCATTTTACCATGTAGTAATCCCACTTGATATCTTGGGGAATAAAAGCTTTGCATATGTTCAAAAATTTCTGTTGCGTTTTTCACATCTAAAGCTTCTGATTCTTCAATCAAGGGACAAATAATATAGGCCTGATGTCCTCGAGCTAGCTCTTTTTCCATCCATTCTAAAACAGTATCTAACTGCGGCGGCCGAATCCAACGTGTTTCGATTGGAATCCGTCCAGCTGGCATTTCATCAATGATTGATACATCCATTTCGCCATAGGCTGTAATGGCCAGCGTTCGAGGAATCGGAGTGGCCGTCATAAATAAAACATCTGGTTTTAAGCCTTTTTCTCTTAATATTTTTCTCTGATTCACACCAAAACGATGTTGCTCATCGGTGATTACCAAACCTAATTGATGGAAACTGACATCTTGTTGTATCAAAGCATGGGTTCCTACCACAATGTCAATCTCGCCATTGGCCAGTTCTTCGAGAATTAGACGACGTTCTTTCGTTTTGGTGGAACCTGTTAATAAGGCCGTTCGCACTTCTAATGGATCAAACAACTGCTGTAAGCTTTCCATGTGTTGTTGCGCTAAAATTTCAGTCGGAACCATCAACGCTCCTTGAAAGCCAGCGGTCATGGTGGCGTATAGCGCAATCGCAGCCACTACCGTTTTCCCACTCCCCACGTCACCTTGAAGCAATCGTTGCATATGCTTCGGACTTCGCAAGTCTCGACAAATTTCATTGGTCACTTTTTTTTGGGCGCCTGTCAATTCAAACGGCAGTCCTTGGGTGAACGTTTTTAAGCGATCCACGTCATATTGAATGGCTAAACCATTTTTTTCCGCTTTTTCTTGTTTCTTCAATCCTTGCATTTTAAGTTGGAAAAGGAAAAACTCTTCAAAGACTACTCGCCGTTTGGCTTGATGGCTTTCCTCTGGATTACTGGGAAAATGCATCGCCCACATTGCTTCTTTTCTAGGCATCAAGCGATACTTTTCTAATAAATCATTCGGTAAAATCTCTTCAACCAGCGAACCATACTCTTCAAAAGCAGTGCGGATTAACTGAACCAACGTGCTTTGGCGGACTTTTTTATTCACATGATAAATAGGGGAGAAATCTTCATTGTCTCCTTTAGAAGCTAAGATTTTCATGCCATTTAATGATTTTCTCTTGGCATCCCACTTGCCATAAACAGCAATTTCTTCGGAAAGAACTACTTTGTCTTTTAAAAAAGGTTGATTGAAGAAGGAAACATTAATGACCGCATGTTCTTGCATCATTCGAAACGTTAACCGGCTCTTCTTATAACCGTACCGACTAACGACTGCTTCCGAAACCACTAGCCCTTTTAGCGTAACTTTTTCCTGATCCTGAATCTCGCTTAAATCCTTTTCTTGGATATCATCGTAGCGGAAGGGATAATACGTCAATAAGTCTTCAATTGTAGCAATCCCCAGTTCTTGTAAATTTTCAGCACGTTTTGGGCCAACACCGGGCAATACGCTGACTAAATCTGTGATGTCCATAAAATCCCCTCCTCATTAATATACGCAAAAAAATGGATCATTCATTAAATCGAGGTCGGGACAGAAGTGTTTAACTCCAAGAAATAAGAAGGAATTTCCGAAAATTGTTTTATAATTTTTGGAGAATTTCGGCTTATTTCCGAAGGAGTTGCTTCTGTTCCCGCCGTTTATCAATTTTTAAGCCTGGAACAAAAATCCAAAGTGATTTTTGTTCCAGGCTTTATTCGTTTTTATTTTTTCATCACGAAAACCTATTCTGCTGAGAATAAGTATGGATACACAGGTTGTCCACCTTCATGAAGTTCTGTTTCTAGTTCATCGTTTTCAGAAACTAAAATAGCGATTAGCTTTTCAGCTTCTTCAACCGAACCATCTTCGCCGACAATAATTGTCACGATTTCAGTGTCTTCATCGATCATGCGGTTCAACGTGTCTAATGATGCATTAAAACGATCTGCTTCAGAAACGACGATTTTACCATCAATCATTCCTAAGAAGTCATCTTTTTTAATTTCAACGTCATCAATGGTTGTGTCACGAACAGCTGTGGTTACTTGACCACTCACAACGCTGTCTAACATTTCCGTCATACTTGCTTTGTTTTCTTCTAATGATTGTTGATCATTGAAAGCTAACATTGCTGTCATTCCTTGAGAAATGGTTTTAGATGGAACAACCGCTACTGGTACATCGGCAACTTCTGCTGCTTGATCAGCCGCCATAAAGATGTTTTTGTTATTTGGTAAGATAATGACTTGCTCTGCATTCACTTCTTTGACTGCTTTTAAAATATCTTCCGTACTTGGGTTCATTGTTTGGCCACCACTAATAATGTAGCTTGCACCTAAACTTCGGAATAATTCTTGAACGCCTTCACCGGCTGCAATAGCAATCACAGCAAACGGTACGCGAACTTTTTCAGTCAACGCTTCTTGCTGAGCATCGCGTTCAACTAACGTTTCATGTTGTAAACGCATATTGTCTACTTTTATTTTTACTAACGAACCAAATTTTTGGCCGTAGTTCATTACTTCACCTGGATGCTCAGTGTGTACGTGAACTTTGATAATTTCGTCATCGTTAACGACTAATAGAGAATCGCCTAGTTCATTTAAGTAGTTTCTGAATGTTTCATAATCAAAAGCGCTGTCCACGGTTGGGCCTTCGCCGATACGAACCATAATTTCTGTACAATAGCCAAATTTAATGTCTTCTGTCGCAACGTGGCCACTAACACCACGGTGATGTTCAGCATTCACCATTTCGTCCATTTCGGCAGGACTTGGTTCATAGGTTTCAGTTGGTAAAAATTCACCACTAAGCGCTTCTAAAAATCCTTCATAGATAAATAGTAGTCCTTGACCCCCACTATCTACAACGCCGACTTCTTTTAGGACAGGTAATAAATCAGGTGTTTTCGCTAAGGCACGTTTAGCACCTGCTACAACAGCTGTCATAACTTCGATACAGTCATCTGTTTCTTTCGCTTTACGTTCACCAGAACGCGCCGCTTCACGAGAAACAGTTAAGATTGTTCCTTCAACGGGTTTCATCACTGCTTTATACGCTGTTTCTACACCATGTGTAAAGGCAGCGGCCAAGTCTTTGGCATTTAATGTTGTAACCTCAGGAATTTGTTTTGAGAAGCCGCGGAATAATTGAGATAAAATAACCCCAGAATTTCCACGAGCACCCATTAATAACCCTTTGGATAACGCACCTGCTAATTCTCCTACTTTTTCAGAGCGAGAATCGGCCACTGCCTTTGCACCACTGGTCATTGATAAGTTCATATTTGTTCCTGTATCACCATCGGGTACAGGGAAAACGTTTAATGAGTTGACATATTCTGCATTTGTGTGCAGACGAGTCGCACCTGCCTGGACCATTTCCTGGAACTGACCTGCGCTGATTTCTGTTACATTCACCTAAAAAATCCTCCTTCAGATTTACCGCTAACGGCAACACACGACTTTCTTGTGCAATTGCATCGTTGACAGTACACTACCTCTAATCCGGTAATACACGAACTCCTTGAACAAAAACGTTAACTGAATTCGCAGTGACACCTAATAATGTTTCAAGATTATATTTTACTTTTTCTTGGACGTTACGAGAAACTTCAGAAATTTTTGTACCATAACTAACAATCGTGTAGACATCCACTGCGATTCCGTTGTCTTCTTGACGAACAACGACACCACGTGAGTAATTCTCACGACGTAAAATATCGTTTAAGTTATCTTTAATTTGATTTTTGCTTGCCATTCCGACAATTCCGTAAATATCTGTCGCAGCTCCGCCAACTACTGTAGCGATCACATCATTGGTAATCTCAATGGTACCTGCGGGTGTTTGAATTTTTACAGCCATTGATGAAAGCCTCCTTATAAGAGCACATTCGCCCTATTTTCTTCCATAACATTTTATCATATCCAGCCTTTAATTAAAAGGAAGTTCGTCAGATATTATAGACCCTTCCTCATAATTACCAACATTTGTACAATTTACAACGTTTGTCGTGCATTGTCAATGCAGAAAAAGACAAGATTCGACTTGGTTCATTGAATCTTGTCTGGTGATTTTGTTTCAACTGTAAATTAAGTAAGCCTAGGAATTTATTACATCGTTTCAAAAATCTTTACGTTATTTAAAAAAACAGCTGTCAAATAATTAAATGCCATCGCACAGGCGCCTAATATAATAAAACCAACTAAATAGACGTTCTGTGGCATCTGTAATTCTTGTAATGTAACAACTTTAAATATATCGATATAGCTGTAAGGAATAAATTTTTTCACATTAGTAAGTAGTTCGCTTTGTGCCACTAATGTATAACCAAAATAGGAAATAATTACAATTCCTATTGATGCTAGAGATTTTTTGACGAGAGCACTAATCATTGTTAGGAAAGAACTCAGAAAAAAAATAACCACTAAATAGTAAGGAATAAAGCGAAATATTAATTCCCAGACAGTTATCGTAGAATAGCCTAATTGTTCATTACCGATAATCAGTGGATAATCCCCTGTATTGAAACCGTTGAGAATTCCAGCAACTAGAAAAACAAGTCCTGCACTCCCCAGTAAAAGAGCAAAACTTAGGAACGTATTACTGAGATTCTTTTTTAAAATCAGTTGTTTAAAACCTTGCAACACGGGAGCATAGAGATAAAAACTTTTATTTTCAAAATCTCGTGAAAGGCTGTCACCCATTAAAACGATAAATAAAATAATAACTAAGACCGATGAGAGAAACTGACATAACCCGATTAAAAAAGGAAAAGCTCTAATCGGCAATCCAAGGTCCGTTTCAAAGTCCAGTTTTCTTTTATTTAATTCTGTAATTAAAAGCTGATCATTTTCCAAACGAATTCTTTCTTGTAAAGAATCTTGCCCTTGCACAGATTGTGAATTTAAAAGGATATCCTTCTTCTTACTTTCCAAATTCCAATATGTTTTGTAATTTTTTGTTGCCAAACTATCTAACTGTTTTTCTAAAAGATTTAGCATTTTTTCTGTCGATGCAATATATTCTTGAATAAATTGTTTTGTCTTATAATCAATCGAAGCTTGTTGCTCATCATTTTTAGCAGTTTTTATCTCTTCTGATAGAATAGTAATATTTTCTTTTATGCTATTTTCACTATTTATTGCAAATGTTCCCACCATTCTCATTGCCGAAAATAATTGCAAGGTACATAATAAGAAAAAAACAATTGCAAGGATGCTATTTTTTTTATTTTTCAAACTTTTCAACAATTCAAATTTCATGGGCTCCCCCCTCTATCAAGTTTTCATATAATTGATTCAAATCTAATTCTGATTTGTTGCTATAAATTTCTACTTTCTTGTCATAAACAAAGGCAATCCTGTCTGATATATCACGGACATCATATAATTGATGGGAGGACACTAAAACAAGTTTAGTTTTTTTCAACTTTTTCATTAATTGAATCGTTTTTCTTCTATTTATTGGATCTAAGCCATTCATCACTTCATCGAAGATAATAATTGGCGTATCCAAACTCACTGCTAAAACAATCAGCAAGAGCTGACGCATTCCTAAAGAATAGTTACCCACTTTTTTCTTTAATATCTCTGGTACAGCATAATAAGCAAGTAATTCATACGCTTTTTGTAATTGCGTTTCATTTAATAATAAAAGATGTTCTTCTCCACTTAATCCATCCACTAAAATTGTATCATTCAAAAAGAAACTAACTTTGCCTACGACATCGAAGGTATTGCTGACTTTGGTCCCAGCCAAATGAACAGTTCCTTCATCCACGGGGGCCATCCCTGCAATTATTTTCAGTAAGGTACTTTTCCCAGCACCATTTGGCCCCACAAATGATATCAGTTTCCCCTTATCAATAGATAGTGTCACATTTTTTAAAACCTCGTTATTTCCGTAACGCTTGCTTATGTTATCAAGTTCAATCATTTTACTAGCCTCCACCAAAATGTTATGTAAGCGGATACAGGATAGTTTAAAAAATCCTGTATCCTGAGAGCTGATTTTTTCCTATCACTACCTGTAGCTGTAATAATAAGCAGTTGTTTTCGTTTTATAGATTCCGTTCGAACCCCAATATGTGCCTTGACCACTGCGATAACAATATTGATTATAATAAATTGTTCGCCAATAGTTATCAATACGAAAAATATTTCCAGCCAAATTATAATTATAGACCATTGAGCTCTTCACTGTAGTAGCCATTGAAGCAGCTTCTACCTTTCTTCCAGAATAAAACAAGCTCAAACCTACCAATAAGAACATCGCAACAATTATTTTAAGTTGTTTTCTTTTCATAGACTTTCCTCCTAATTACTATCAGCTCTTAGAATAAACTTAGCATAATTCTTAAATAAAATACCCGTTTTTTCTTAAACGACTACTAAAACAGCCTACTTGTATTTTATATTCCGTTCTATTAATTTTAGTTTTAATTGTTTCATTCCTCGTACCGAGACTAAGCAAATATCCTCGTTGCTCATTCTAACTAATCGGTCTTTTATTGATACTTGTTTTATATGGTTTAAATTAACCAGAAAAGATTGATGACATCTACATAGGATTTCAAACTCTTTTTCAAAGTCCCTTAAAGTTCCATAAATTTCAAAATACTCAGTTGCTCGATGAATAACTATTTTATGCGGAATATCAGAAGATTCTAAATATAATATTTCTGATAAATCGACAGTTCTTATTTGATGTTTTTCTATTAACTGAACTGTTCCTCTGAATAAGTTTATTTGTTTAAAACGTTGATTTGCGACTCTTATGCACTCATGCACCCTTTTTTTCAATCGTTCTTTTTCCGTTTCTGTAATAAAATCCATTGCCTCTAGCTTATAATCATAGGATTTCCTTAGAAAACAAGGATTACTTGCTAAAAATACTAATTTACTGAAACCATCATCCAATTTTCTAACTGCTATCGCTGCTTCTAAACTATGTACATCTTCATTCTCTTCAATTTCCCAAAAAATCAGCCTCGGTTTTAGAGGATTTTTTTGAATATAAGTAATGACTTCGGAGCCCTCATTAACAGATAAGACGATTTTCATTTCAAACTTTTCTATCAGTATCAAACGAGGAATCCATTTCTCCAGCCATTCTCTGCGCCTTTTTTGTTTTTCACAAATAATTATTTCAATCATTCCAGTTCTCCTTTCACGTTTCTAATTAAATTCTAATCTAATTAGTAATTTCCTGTCAACTTTGTTCTAGACTTGTGGTTTGTTGAAAAGCTACTTTTATCACTATCAACTAAAAATCTTCTTGCAAATCAGTGCCTAATATGATAAATTAAGTTAGTATGAGCTGAATATTATCGCTCCAAGATCAAGGCAAAGGAGGAAACTTAAAATGGCAAAAGTATGTTACTTCACTGGTCGTAAGACTTCAAGTGGTAATAACCGTTCACATGCGATGAACTCAACAAAACGCACTGTGAAACCTAACTTACAAAAAGTTCGCGTATTAATCGATGGTAAACCTAAAAAAGTTTGGGTGTCAACTCGTGCTTTGAAATCTGGTAAAATCGAACGTGTTTAATAAACTTAAATAAGCAAAGCTGGACGTTCGTTGTTCGGCTTTTTTTATTGCAAAAAAAAAAAAGAAGTTGGACCTTCATCACTTTGATGAAGGTCCAACTTCTTTTTACTTATCTTTACTTTGAATAACCGCAATCATCCCTGCATCGAAGGAAAAAGCAGCGGCTTCTTCGATAAATTCATTACTTGCATACGATGTTGGGTAAGGAACATCTTGATTGGTTAATAAATATTTACTACGTCGTAGCGTCAAGTTTTCTACAGGCGTCAAACAGCAGTAGGCCAGATATTCTTTATCTGGCTCTTTTGGTACGATATACGAACCAGGGGCGTAATACTGGATGCTATTTTGACGATCGCATAGACGGATTTGACGAAGTACGCCTTGAAATCGTGGTTCAAAGGGTAACCAAAGATTGGCTAACAGGTGGTCAATTCTGCCCCCTGTCGCACCGATAATCGTCATCTCTGCTTGTGGAAATCGTTGTAAAGCTTCTTGAAGCGCTAATTGTGTGTCTGTATCATCTTTTTCAGCAGGTGCTTGAATGAGTGTTTCGGCAGTTTCTTGGACAAAATGGTATTCTTCTCGTGATAATGAATCAAAATCGCCCACTGCTAATTGTAACGGTAAATCGGTCTCTAATAAATGGAGACAGCCGCGATCAATACCTACGAAATAATCATACGTAGCTGGTTCAATGGTTGGCCAATCACTTGGATTGCCCCCAGCTACCAGTAAGACACGACTCATTTGTCTAGCACTGCTCTCAGTGCATCGATTCGTTCTTGAGGATTTTCAGCATTATAAATGTAGGAGCCTGCAACAAACACTTCCGCACCGGCTTCTTTACAACGTGCGGCAGTTTCAGGAACAATCCCGCCATCGACTTCAATTTCATAGGTGTATCCTTTTGTTTCTTTCCATTCTTTTAATTGAGCAATTTTTTCTAGTGAGTTTTCAATAAATGATTGTCCGCCAAAGCCTGGATTGACAGTCATTACCAAGACTTGATCTGCCAAATCTAATACATTTTCGATCATCGAAAGTGGTGTCCCAGGATTGATGGTTACGCCAGCTTTCACACCCGCATTTTTAATCATTTGTAAGGCACGATGAATATGGGGTGTTGCTTCTTGATGGACAGTAATAATATCCGCACCAGCTTCCGCAAAAGCATTGATATAATTTTCAGGTTGTACAATCATCAAATGAACATCCAATGGTAGTTTTGTCACTGGACGAATCGCTGAAACGATATTCGGTCCTAAGGTAATGTTGGGCACAAATTGACCGTCCATGACATCAACATGAATATAATCTGCTCCTAATTCTTCTACTAAACGGATATCTCTTTCTAAATTGGCAAAATCGGCACTTAAAATGGATGGTGCTAGTTTCATTTGGCTCGCTCCCTTTATATTTGCTATGATTTTTTCTTATAAACAGGTCGTCGATTCTCGATTTCCATTAAAAACTGTAAATAATTTTCGTAACGACTCGTCGCAATGGTTCCCGCTTCCACTTGGCGTTTCACTTCACAACCAGGTTCTTTGTGGTGCATACATTCACGAAACTTACAGTGAGAGGCCGCGGCAACAAATTCAGGAAATTGCTTTGGTAATTCCACTGCTTCCATCTCCAAGAAATCGATGGCACTAAATCCTGGTGTATCAGCAACCAAACCGTCGTATAACGGAATCAATTCCACGTGACGGGTCGTATGTTTGCCCCGTCCTAAAGATTGGGAAATTTCCGCAGTTGCTAGTTGTAAGTCTGGTGAAATTTGATTCAACAATGTTGATTTTCCAGCGCCTGATTGTCCCATAAAAACAGTCAACCGTTCTGGGAAAAAGCGTTCTAATTCTTTGGTGGCTTCTACGTCTTCCGAAGCGATCACCGCATAACCTAACGCTTCATAAATCTGTTTAATTTCAGTGACTTCTTGACGTTGCGGCTCATCTAATAGATCAACTTTCGTTAAATAAATAACTGGTTCTATATCCTTATACTCTAAGCTGACTAAGAAACGATCCAACAAATTAAACGAAAAATTTGGCGAAACCATACTCATGACAACCACACCTAGATCCACATTTGCAACAGGCGGGCGCACTAATTCATTTCGTCTTGGTAAAATTTCCAACACATAACCATCTGTTAAATTATCGCTTTCAAAAAGTACTTCATCTCCCACGAGTGGCGTAATTTTTCGATTACGAAAATTCCCTCGCGCTCTTGTTTGATATGTTTCTCCATCTGCGTATACATAATAAAAACCGCTTAACGCTTTTCTGATTTGACCTTTCAGATAAACCACTCCTAACTACTTTCGAATATACAGGATAGTGGCAGAGAAATCAAGGGAGCCTCTCGATTCTATTAATTAAAAAGAGCCTAGGACATAAGTCGAAATGACTTACCTTCCTAGACTTAAACCTTAAGATAAACGGCGGGACAGGAGCAGCTTCTTCTTATTGCTGAGAAACACTATTTGAAAAGCAAATAGATGTTAAACAGTACCTACTTGGTTCTTGAAGCTAAACACTCCTGTCCCAACCTCTTGTCTTAATTACTCGTACTACTTTCACTAGTGGTGCTTTTTGAATCATTTGCTTTTGAATAATAAACCGTAACAGAGTCGCCTTTTTTGACTTTGCTGCCAGCGGATGGGCTAGTTCGTTCAACGACTTGGCCATCGCCAGAGCCAGATAATCCTTGTTCATTGATTTTAAGGCCAGCGTTATTGATGCTGTCTTCTGCAGCTTTTGGCGAATAACCTGAAATATCAGGAACAGTTACTGAGTCACTGCCTTTGCTGACATGTAAAGTAATCGTGTCATTTTTCGGATCAACAGCGGTACCAGAAGCTGGTTCTTGACTAATCACGGTATCTTTTTCAACCTTGTCGCTTTCTTCGTCCACTCGTTTAATTTGAGATTCTGGGATACCTAAAGCAATTAAGCGACTTACCGCATTATCGTAAGAAATTCCGCTATAATCAGAAAGTGTCACTTTGTCGCTACCTTTACTTACATATAACGTCACTTGGCCATTTTTAGGTGTCACGGTGCCACCTGGTGCGGGGTCTTGCGTAATGACTAAACCTGGTTCTACCGTATCGCTTGCTTGGTCGACACGCGTAATTTGAGAGTCAGAAATGCCTAATTGTGCCAGCGCATTTACTGCATTTGTGTAAGAATAACCGGCGTAACTAGGCAAAGTAACCGCTTCTGGTCCTTCACTGACCGTTAAAGTGACGTTGTCTTTTTTCGGATCAACTTTTTTACCTGCAGCTGGTTTTTGTTTAATAATGCTATCCGTAGACACAGAATCGCTGTATTCTTTTTTCGTTGTAATTTGGTCTTCTGAAAACCCTAGTTTTTTCAAGGCTTCGACAGCAGATTCATACGATTCCTTTGTATAATCGGCCATCTCAATTTTTTCTGTTCCAGAGCTGATATATAAAGTAACAGATCGGCCTTTTTTCACAGATGATTTTGCTTCGGGGTCTGTTTTGACCACCTTGCCTTCTTCAATCTTATCGTCGGGAATTTTTTTGGTTTCACTATCGACTTTCAGCCCGGCACTTTTTAGCGCTTGTGAAGCGTCCGCTTTCGTTTCATTTGTAACATCAGGAACTTCAACGTCTTTACCACCCGACATTGCAAAGGCTAAGCCACCTATTGCTAAAGCAATTAATGCCGCAATTGCTAAGCCAATCCACAATTTTTTACGGTTTTTCTTCGGTGGTTGTTCAGCTAAAATGTCATCTGCGATATCTTCTGGGACTTCGATAGGCGTTGTCTCTTCCGGTTCAGCGATGTCTTCGGGAATCGGAGTTAATACTTTCGTTTCTCCTAATAAAGCCGTTGGTTCCCACGCAGGTTCGTTTAAACGACTGGCTGACAAGGACGTGTATAAGTCTTCTGCCATCTCATTCGCTGTTTTGTAGCGATCGCTTGGGTCTTTTGCGGTTGCATGACGAACCACATTTTCCAATGATTGAGGAATCCCTGGATCAAACATTTTAACAGAGGGAATTTCTTCTTGAAAATGTTTTAAGGCAATCGTTACGGCTGATTCACCATCAAAAGGTACATTCCCTGTTAGCATTTCATAGAGAATAATTCCCACAGCGTAAATATCTGATTGGTTAGTCGCCATGCTTCCGCGCGCTTGTTCTGGCGATAAGTAATGCACCGAACCTAACATTGTGTTCGTTTGCGTAATTGACGTTTCTGACAAAGCAATCGCAATCCCAAAGTCAGTAATTTTGACTGTGCCGTGTTCGTCAATCAGAATGTTTTGCGGTTTTAAATCCCGGTGAATAATTCTATGTTCATGTGCCATTGCGACAGCAGATAAAATTTGTTGCGTAATGTCCACAACTGTGGAATAAGGGATTGGGAAATGCGTTTGGATGTAACGTTTTAAGTCCATTCCTTTCACATATTCCATGACTAAATATTGAAGTCCATCTTCTTCGCCTACATCGTACACACTGACGATATTCGGGTGAACCAGCTCAGTTGCGGCTAGTGCTTCACGCTGAAAACGTCGGATGGCGGCTTGATCGTTTTGGAAGTCAAAGCGCAAGACTTTTACTGCAACGTCTCGGTCTAAAATTAAATCGTGTGCTAAATAAACGTTGGCCATGCCGCCGCTTCCGATGCTGCCAATAATGTGATATCGACCATTCAGCTTCTTGCCGATTTCTATCATTGGTTTTCCTCCTTCTGTTCGTCAAAGTGTATCACTAACACGGTAATGTTATCTAAACCACCCGCTTCATTTGCTTGGGCAACGAGTTGGCTTAATTTGGATTCTAAGGGATCTGACGTCTCTAAAATTTCTAAAATTTTTGTCTCAGGAACCATATTGGTTAAACCGTCCGAACATAACAGTAAATAGTCATTAGGCAGCCATTCATGATTGGTTACATCGACTTCAACAGTGCCAGGCATTCCCAAAGAACGTGTTAGGACATTTTTTCGTGGATGATTTGCAGCCATCTCACGAGTAATCTCCCCTGATTTTACTAGTTCATTCACTAAAGAATGATCTTCTGTTAATTGTAACATGTGTTGGTCACGAACTAAATAAGCACGACTGTCCCCCACATTTGCTAAGACAAATGAATCCGGTAAAAGGATGGCACCAACCACGGTTGTCCCCATTCCTAAATACTCTGGTTTCGATTGTCCGCGTTCATAAATTTTTTCATTTTCCTTTTGAATTGCTTGAATTAACCACTGTGCAGATTTTTCAGCTGAGTCGACAGACGCATTGGACCAACTCTCACCTAAATTATTGACTGCCATTTGGCTAGCGACATCACCTGCTTGGTGACCACCCATGCCATCTGCTAAAACAGCAAAGGTTATGTGTTGTTGGTTCTCAAAAACGTTGGCATAATCTTGGTTCGTATTTCTTTTGCGACCGACATCTGATTGAACGTTGATTTCCAAATTATTTCACCTCATTTGAACTAACTTTCCGCATACAGCAAATAAAGAAGCCATCTGTCATGTATTGATGGGGATACAGAACCAGTTCTTGCTCTTTTACTACTGCTTGGACGTTTTCATTTGCAACAATTTCAATTTTTTCAAATTCAGGGTGTTTGGCTAAAAAGGCTGCCACCACTTCCTGATTTTCTTCTGGCGTAATAGTACAAGTGCTATAGACCATTATACCCCATTGTTTTAGTGTTGGGGCAACACTTTCTAAGATTTCTAACTGAATTTTAGGTAAATTTTGAAAATCATTGGCCGTTTTATGGTATTTAATGTCTGGTTTACGGCGCATCAGCCCTAAGCCTGAACATGGCGCATCAACTAAAATCCGATCAAAGGTTTCTGCGGGAAATTCTTCTGCCACTTGTCGCGCATCAAGCTTTTCTGCTTGGACGACATCCGCCACATGGAGGCGTTGCGCATTTTCATTAATTAGCTTAATTTTGTGCGCATGAATATCTAAAGAAGTCACACGACCACCTGCTTCAGCCTCTAAAAAAGTTGCGATATGAGTCGTTTTACCACCAGGAGCCGCGCAGGCATCCAAAACACGATGATGCGGTTCAATTTGCATCGCTGGAGCCACGAGCATAGAGCTTTCATCTTGAATGGTTAAACAACCGTTAATAAACAGTTCACTGCCAGCTAAATAGCCTTTTTCAGCGACAACACCATAAGGGGAAAGTTGACTTTCCTTTGCGGCAATCCCTGTTTCTTGTAATTCTTCCAGCGCTTCTTCTCGTGAAATAAACCGTGTGTTTACTCGGCCACTCGCATGGCTTTTTTCAAATAATGATAAACCTAACTGCCGTGTTTCTTCTTCGCCTAATTGGGCAAGTAATTTTTCTGTTAACCAACGTGGCATGCTAATTTCCGTTGCTAAACGATCAACTGGATCGCTAATTGCGGCCAAACTAGGTGCTCCATTTCGTTGGAACGCCCGCAGCACGCCATTCACGAATTTACCAATCCCAGGATTGCCACGACGTTTGCCAATTTCAACCGCTTCATTAATGACTGCGTGATCAGGCACTTTATCTAAATAAAGTAATTGATATAACGATAAAATCAATAAATTTTTCACCCAATTATCGACTTTTTGCGGTTTCTTAACAAATGGTGTTAAGTAGTATTCCAACAATAATTTGCGACTAATTGTGCCGTAGACAAGTTCTGTAAACAAGCGGCCATCTTTCTCGCTTAGTTCTGATTTTGTCATCATTTCATTAAGTAAAAGATTGGAGTACGCCCCACCTTTATCCACACGTTCGATGGTTTCTAAAGCAACGTATCGAACAGAACGTTTTAATTTCTTGGGGATTTTTTCAGCCATTTTTATTAGTCCACCTTATCTTTTTCTGCGACATTTTGACCAACGCCATTTAAAAATTCTTGAATCGTTAATTGACCTTTACCTGCTGGTTGCAGGCGATCAATTTGAAGGACTGTCCCTTCACCACAAGCAATCCATAGCGCTTTTTTACTACGCTGGATAATCGTTCCTGGGGCGCTGGTTGTTGTTTCAGTCAGTGGTGTCACTGCCCAAATTTTCCAGTTGGTCCCTTGATAGGTTGTGAACGCTGTTGGCCAAGGACGCATACCACGCACTTGGTTATCAATTGCCTCAGCAGTTTTTTGCCAGTCAATTCGTTCTTGTTCCCGGGTAATATTTGGTGAAAAAGTAGCCTCTTCTTCCACTTGTGGAATAGGCGTGATTTCGCCAGCAATTAGCTTAGGTAACGTCTCTAATAAAAGTTCTTTTCCTAGAATGCTTAATTTTTCAAACATGGTGCCTACATCGTCTTGTTTCGTAATCGGAATTGCACGTTGCGCTAAAATCGCGCCAGCATCCATTTTTTTCACCATTTCCATAATCGTGACGCCTGTTTCTTTTTCTCCTTCAATAATCGAGTAATGTACAGGTGCGCCGCCACGATATTTTGGTAAAAGTGAGGCATGGACATTAATCGCACCTAGTTTGGGCGCTTTTAAAATTTTCTCTGGTAAAAATTGTCCAAAGGCTGCTGTCACAATTAAATCTGGTGCTAAGTCAATCACTTTTTCCATTTCAGGAGAACCTGAAATTTTCTCTGGTTGTAAGACTAATAAGTTATGTTTTAAAGCTGCTTCTTTGACAGGCGTTGGGGTAATCACTTTTTTTCGGCCAACTGGTCGATCTGGTTGCGTGACAACCGCTTGAACGTCATAGCCTGCCTCGATTAAACTTTCTAAAATCGGAACAGAAAAGGCTGGTGTGCCCATAAATACAATTTTAGTCATCAAAATGTTCCTCCATATACGCTTCTAAATCTTCTGGTGCAATTTTCTCAATCATTTTATCGATAAATAACTCGCCGTTCAAATGATCAATTTCGTGTTGAAAAGCTCGAGCTAAATAGCCGTAAGCCGTAACTTCCATTTCTTCACCTTCACGGTCAAAATAACGGACAGTCACTTCATCTGCTCGTTCAACGGTTCCATATGTTTCTGGAATACTTAAACAGCCTTCCACATCAATACTGGTTCCTTTTTTTTCAATAATCACAGGATTAATTAGTTCAAAACGACCAGATTCTTCATCGATTTCAATCACTGCCATTTGCAAATTTTTCCCAATTTGCGGGGCCGCTAAGCCAATCCCATCATGGGCCAGCATTGTTTCATACATATCCTCTAGTAACTGCACAATTTCATCGGTAATAATCGTCACAGGTTGAGCCTTCATTTTTAAGTGTTCGTTCGGGTGAATCACAACTGGATAGCGCATAAGTGCTCCTTTCAAAGCTGTATTTTTTAAATAAAATTCATGGGTTCTGCATCAATGGAAAGCTTTAAGCCACGAGCCGTTGCTCGTTGTGTATCGGTTAAAATTTCTTTCAATAATGGTTGAAGCATTGGTTCTTGTTTATACTTGATAATCACTTGATAAAAGTATCGATTATTGACACGCATAATTGCGTTGGGCGTTGGTCCCAACAAAATAGCTTGCGGCGATAAGCCTTGTTTTAATTTCGTCGCAATTTGAAACATTTGTTTCGCTGCTTCATTCTCTTCAGGATGACTGGCCGTAATTTGGACCGTAAAATAGTACGGTGGATAATCCCCACGATGGCGGATATACATTTCTTTTGTATAAAAATCTTCATAATCTTGGGCTTTTGCCAATTGTATCGCATAATGCTCGGGGTTAAAAGATTGAATGATGACTTCCCCCGGTTTTTCAGCGCGACCAGCGCGACCGCTGACCTGTGTCAATAATTGGAAGGTCCGTTCACTGGAACGAAAATCGGGTAAATTCAAGGCGGTATCAGCATTTAAGACACCGACTAATGTCACATTTGGAAAGTCCAGTCCTTTGGCAATCATTTGTGTGCCTAATAAGATATCCGCTTGTCCTTCACCAAATGTTCGCAAAATCTTTTCATGCGCACCTTTGCGACGGGTCGTATCAACATCCATTCGGAGAATGCGACTGTCTGGTAACAACGTTTGTAATTCTTCTTCTACTTTTTGTGTGCCTGTTCCGTAGTAGCGAATTTTATCTTGGCCACAGTTAGGACAGCGATAAGGAATCCGTTCTTCATGTCCACAATAATGACATTTCATTGTTTTGCTATCCATATGCAAAGTTAAGGAAATATCACAATTCGGACACGGCAACACATAGCCACAATCGCGACACATCACAAATGACGAATAGCCACGGCGATTAAGTAGGAGAACACTTTGTTCGTTTTTCTCTAAGCGTTCTTGGAGTTTTTCTTGCAACGACATGGAAAAAGAAGAGACATTGCCATTTTCTACTTCTTGCCGCATATCCACTACATCAATCGTAGGCAAGGTTGCCGCTTGATTGGCCCGCTGTGTTAATCGTAACCGCTGATAAACATTTTTTTGTGCGCGAGCGCGTGATTCCAAGGACGGCGTGGCACTGCCTAAAACAACAGGGCAATGATGATACTCTGAACGCCAAATCGCTAAATCTCTCGCGTGGTAGCGGGGGGTTTCTTCTTGTTTATAACTTGCCTCGTGTTCTTCATCAATAATGATCACACCGATGTTTTCGATTGGCGCAAAAATGGCTGAACGCGCACCAACCACAACTTCCGCTTCTCCTCGTTCAATCTTCCGCCACTCATCATATTTTTCACCTTGCGATAAGCCACTGTGCATTACAGCAACATGTTCGCCAAAGCGACTTTTAAAGCGTTGCACCATTTGCGGAGTTAAAGAAATTTCAGGGACAAGCATAATGGCTGTTTTGCCTTGGTTAAGAACTTCTGCAATGACCTGTAGATAAACTTCTGTTTTCCCGCTTCCTGTAATACCTTCCAATAAGTAGGTTTGGCTTTGCTGTTCTTGGACCGATTGTAAGATTGTTTCCACAGCCACCTGTTGTTCTGCATTCAAAGATAACGCAGTCGTTTTTTCAAACGTCTGATTAGCAAACGGATCACGATACGCTTCTTTTTCAACGAACGTTAACCAACCATTTTTGGCCGCTTCATTTAAAAGCGCGGTACTGAAACCTAATTCTTTCATTTCCTTCACGGCAGTGACTTTTTCAGTACCCAAGCGTTGTAAATAGTAAAGAAGTTGCTCTTTCTTCTTGGCTCCCTTGCGTAAACCCAAACGAATTTCCTCTAATTGTTCAAATTCCTTAGCGGCTTGAATAAAGCGGACCATTTTGACTTTATTTCTCGTCGTAACTTCGTAGCGAATATCGACTTTTTGCTGTTTACGCAACGCCATTAGTTGAGGCAAAATCCCACGTTCTTGCGCTTGGTCCCACGAAATTTCCTCTAAACCATAAAATAACTGATCTTGTAATTCTTCAGAAAGCTCATCCGTTAAATAAATATATTTTTGGTAATCGGCACGCATTACGCTAGGCAACATGGTTTGCAAACAAGTGATTTTAAAGGCAAACGTTTTTTCCTTCATATAATCAGCTAAAGCCAACATTTCTGTATTTAAGACAGGTTTTAAATCCAACACCGCCACTAGTTCTTTCAACTGAACATTGGTTTCGTCAAGAACCGTTGCAGCCATTGGTTCAATGGCTAGAACAAACCCTTGAACATGCCGATTACCATTACCAAAAGGCACTTCTACACGCATGCCGACAGCCAATTGCTCATTTAAATTTTCAGGAACTAAATAAGTGAATGGTTGATCGGTTTGCATCGTTGGTACATCCACAATAACTTTGGCTACTTTTTGCATGGTGCATCCTCCTTTTTATGTAAATTCTCTTTGCCTATTGTACTAAAGATTGACTGATTTGTCTTGTGTGTCTCGTTGGCACCTTTCAGAATAAACGAAGAGAAAGCCTCTGAAATAGACAGACGGCTTTCTCCATTCGTTGACAATCATTCAATTAATTTTTTTCGTCACGTAAACGGTTTTCTAATTCTTTTTGTTCTTGTTCACGTTGGCGTTTGCGTTCTTCACGTTCAATGCGTAGACGTTCGCGTTTTTCTTCAGGATTTGGATCACTGATCACTGTTCCTGCTTCGATTTCTTCTAACGCACGACCCACACTTTTTACAGAATCAAAGGATTCAACGGTTGGTTGAACGCCTTCATCTAATTCATGCGCACGTTTGCTTGCTAAAATAACCAAAGAATATTTTGAAGGGACTTCTTTTAACAATGAGTCAATTGACGGTTTTAACATCATAAGGCTACATCTCCTCTAACATTTTAATATATTTTCCAATTACACGGTCAACACGGAAGTGCTCACTCGCGATAATGTCTTTAATTCGTTGCACGGCTAAAGGAACTTCATCATTCACTACCGCATAATCATACAGCGCCATCATTTCGATTTCTTCTCTGGCCACAGCCATTCGTTCTTCAATCACAGACATTTCGTCTGTTCCGCGGCCAATAATTCTTGATTTTAATTCCGCTAAATCGGGAGGTGTCAAAAAGATAAATACGCCATCAGGCACTTTGTCTTTGACTTGTTTAGCCCCTTGGACTTCGATTTCTAAAAAGACGTCTTTGCCTTCATCTAGCGTCTGGTTAACATACGTTAATGGTGTCCCATAATAGTTACCAACATATTCCGCATATTCCAACATTTCTCCAGCTTCAATCATCGCTTCAAATTCTTCTCTTGAACGGAAATAGTAATCTACTCCATCCACTTCGCCTTCTCGCTGTTTCCGAGTGGTCATTGAGATTGAATATTGAAAATCATTTTCTTCACTGTCGAAAATAGCCTTTCTTACAGTCCCTTTCCCCACTCCTGAAGGACCTGACAATACGATTAATAACCCGCGCTCTGACATAACGACTTCCTTTCAAAACATAATTTCACAGTATTAGTTCTATTTTGCACTTTTTTTCTGCAATTTTCAAGACTTTCTTGGAGATTCACTGAAAAAATAACATTTCTTCTTTAATTTGGCTTTCATAACTTGTTCTTTTTTTAAACAAATTACCTAGAATTCCTATACAGGCAGCCATTTTTTAAGTAAAATGAAGTGATGACTCCTTTAGGATGAAAAAACGTGAATAAGAAAGGACTGAGAAACATCGCACGAATTAAACAATTTACATTGTTTCTGCTAGGCTTAGTTGTCAGTTGCGGGGCCTTTTTTGCCCAACCTACTGTGACTCACGCAGAAGAAGATATTACCGCGATTGCTAAAAAAATGGGGACGACTCTGAAAGCGGATGGCATTCCCAAAGCAGCCATCGTTGTTGATGCTGATTCTGGAGAAATTCTCTGGTCGCAGCAACCAGATTTAGCGTGGAATCCTGCCAGTATTGCCAAAGTGATGACCATGTACTTGGCCTTTGAAGCAATGGAGCAAGGAAAATTTACAATGGATACGACTGTGACTGCTACGCAAAAAGATGTCGATATTTCTAAAATATATGCCATTAGTAATAACAAAATTACGTTAGGTGTGGCTTATCCAGTCCGTGAACTGTTAAAAATGATTGCTGTCCCCTCTTCTAATGTGGCGACTCTCATGTTGGCAAATTTAATTTCAGGGAACCAGCCTACTGACTTTGTTCATTTAATGAATCAAAAAGCGGCTGAATTAGGGATGACAAATACTACCTATTACAACTGCAGTGGGGCGCAAGCAAGTGCCTTTAACGGCCTGTATCAAATGCAAGGAATTGACCCAAATGGCGATAACGTCTCTACAGCTAGAGATTTAGCTTCACTAACCTATCATTTTCTGAAAAATTATCCAGAAATTTTAGAAATCACCAATAAACCAGTGGTGAAAACAATGGTCGGCACGCCTTACGAGGAAACTTTTGAAGCGTACAATTATTCTTTGCCAGGCGCTAAGTATGGCTACCAAGGCGTGGATGGTTTAAAAACAGGCTCTAGTCCAACAGGTGGCTTTAACTATATTGCGACTGTCAAACAAGGGGATTTCCGTTTAATTGAAGTCATTTTAGGCGTTGGTAATTGGCAAAACCAAGATGGTGAATACGAACGTCATGTGGCTGGGAATGCTTTGCTGGACTATGCCTATACGACATACGAACGCAAAAAACTTTTAGACAAAGGACCACAAACCATTGATCACAAAAAAGTCACTTTGGCTAACGATTTATACGGTGTCGTTCCCAAAGGCAGTCAGCCTACTTTTAAATTAGTAGCAGGGCAGGTGCAAGTCGACACGCCGTTGACATTGTTAAATAGTACTGTTCAAGCGCCTAAAGTGGCTTACCAAGAAGTTAAGCCAAAACAAACAACAGCTGAAGCTGCGGCAGAATCAAACGAACATTCTGGGGATACCACCGTTGCAGAACCGAATCATTTTATTCCTAAATCGATTGCCACAAGTGTTTTAGTCCTTTTCGGGCTGATTTTCTCAGTAATTACCCGTCAGCTTCAAAAACGTTTAGAACGTCAGAAAAAACACGGCAAAGAAAGCAGTAAAACTGCATCCATGCGGACAATCTTTTTAAGTGCCGCAGTTCTTTCTTTCCTATGCGCCGTTGGCTTGTTTCTTTTATTCTAATTAAAAAAATACCACCAAGCGTGAAATGCTTGGTGGTATTTTTTATAAGCCCATATTAGAAAGCGTATTGACCACGTTCATCAATTCATCGCGACGACGAACTTGTTTGTCGACAGGGCCGTCAACTTCTTTCACGTCAATGCGAACAACAAAGTGACGATTTAAAGTTACAAACGTGTCTTCGTTAATTTGGATATTTAATTCTGTTTCAGAATAGCTTGCACAAGCATCTTGCCAGACGTCAAATGGTTCTCTGTCTGAAGCGACTTCTGTTTTTACCACAGAACGACCACTTAATTCTTGAAAGGTTACATCATAAAATTTAGTCATTGCTTTCACCTCTGTCATTTATTCGTTACTTCTATATTATAGCGTTTTCTGGAAAAACACGAAACCATTTTCTCTATTCGACATTTTGAATTTGTTCACGAATCTTTTCTAAGGTTGTTTTCATTTGAACGACACTATTTTTTATTTCAATTGGACTTGATTTCGAACCAATCGTATTGACTTCACGGTTCATTTCTTGAATTAAGAAATCTAGTTCTCGGCCCACTGGTTCTGTTTCATCAAGCAACTGATGCAACTTATCAATATGGATATCCAAACGATCCAATTCTTCATGAATATCGCCTTTTTCCAATAAAATGGCCATTTCTGTTAATAAGCGTGTTTCATCCACTTGGCTCCCTAACCATTCGTTTAATTTCGCTTCAAAACGCTGACGGTATTCTTGTTCAAAAACACCCACAAACGCTTGCAGCTCTTGAATTGATTGGGTCAACACTGCTACATAGTCAAGCAGGACTTGTTTAATTTGCGTTCCTTCTTGCACACGGCTTTGGTCAAGACTAGCGATGGCTGCTTCAAATGCTTGAACAAGAAATGGTTCAAATGTCTGATCAACGATTTCTGCTTCCACTATTTCGACAAAATCATTTTGCTTTAATAAATGGTTGACCGTTCTCCCTGCATCAAACGTTGCTTCCGGATAGTTTTCCTTTAAATGTTTATCTACCGAAGTTAATAATTGATCAATTAAGTCCCACTGCACGAGTACTTCTTTTTGATTGTTGCCGATTTTTTGGAGATTTACATAGACTTCCACACGTCCACGTTTTAACGTGCGTTTGATTACTTGCCGAATCACCAGTTCATAGGCATTCAGTTCCTTTGGCATACGCAATTGAATATCTAAAAACCGCTGATTAACACTTTTGACTTCGATATCCAATTGATAATTTTCATTTTGAATGGTCTTTTTTCCAAATCCAGTCATACTTTTCATTGACAGGGTGCTCCTTTTACATGGATTTAATTGTTTTGCTTAATTCAGCAAATTCTTCGTTGGTTAAGGTGATGCCTTTACCCATTTTTTCGTGATCAGGGGCCCACTCACGCAAATCAAATTTTGGTGGACGACCATTCCAACTAATTAGATTCAATTCTTTACGCCAGCCACGAGCATTCTCAGATAACACAGCGACTTCTTCTAAAATTTCATATGAAAATTCTTCTTTCATAACATTCACTCCTTGTTAGTATTCCTTAGGTTATTGTACCATCTTTTCCTCGACACTTAAAATACACATCTCTTTTCTATCACCCTGTCTATATAAACATACGCAACTTTTTCAAAAAATCAGTAAAAAAAGCGACAACTGCTCGTTTCAATCGTGTCAGTCACCGCTTCTCTGTCTATTCTTTTTCTGTATAAAGATCCACTACTTCAAAACTTTGGCAAACTAACAGCATGTCGGGATAAAATTGTAGCTGATAGGGGGCCAGTTCTTCTTTAAAGAACCGCGCATGCTCTTCATACCAATAATCCAACGTCAAATCTCCTTCACCTTCCGCTTGTGCAAAAGATTCTGAGACCTTATTCATGGGCATAATTTCAACTTTGGTTGTTCGAATAATAGCCAGCGGTTGAGACTGACCATCTAAAATTATGTCGTATTGACCAGCTTTAGGGAGTTGTTCTTCTTCCATTTTATAAATATCTAAAGAAGAACATGTCGCTGTCTTACGACCAGAAACAACCAATTGACCCAAACGATTACCCATCTCAGAAGAGCCATCACCAAACATCCACACATCGGGCATCAACATATCTAATTCATGTTTATCTAAAAAGTTTTGCCAAAACACTTCTACATTTTTTAACATCCTTTGCTCTCCTTTTTATTTTTACTTCATTCACGCAACCTTCTTTCACTAATTATACATAACTGATTGCTTTTCTCCTATACTATTTTTACAAAATGAAAACTAAAATAATGTCAGTAGTATTTGGACAGAAAAAAAAGAGGACTAAGTAACAAAACTTAGCCCATCTTTTTATTTTGCTTGTCGTTCTTTGATTTTCGTGAGTAAAGATTGAACATGCTGGCGTGCCGAAGCTTCATCTTCTTGAAGCATCTTTTCTGATAAAATAAAGGAGCCGCCCACTGCTAATACTTCTTTTGCTTCCACATACTCTATAAAGTTTGTTTCATCAATCCCACCAGTTGGTAAAAATTGAACATCATAAAACGGACCGCTTAAACTTTTAATGGCTTTTAATCCGCCATAAATATCGGCTGGGAAAAATTTAACCACTCGTAAGCCATACGCCAGCGCTCGCTGAATCTCCCCAGGCGTAGCTGTTCCTGGAAAAATAGGCACCTCATTTGCCAGACAAAAATCAATGACTTCTGGAACAATTGCTGGGGAAACAATGAACTGTGCACCGTTCGCTACTGCCTCTTGGGCTTCTTTCAAGGTTCTAACAGTTCCTGCGCCCACAATTAAATTCCCTGAAGCAGCAAGTTGTTTGATAGCAGGCAAGGCCAGCTGACTCCGAAAAGTGACTTCAATAAACGGTAATTCGTTTTCTACTAAGACTGATTCTACTTGTGGCAAATAGCGTAAATCTGTTGCAGTGTATAGTGGTAAAAGTTTACATGTCGCTAATTGTTGATACAGTTGATTTTTTTCAACTTTTGTTTCCATTCTGTCACTTCCTATTTTGTTTGGCTTTGGTTGCTTCGTACAGTCCTTGAATATAGGTCAACCCCATTGCTCGATCATATAAACCATAACCAGGCATCGCTTTTTCATCCCAAATTGCCCGCCCATGGTCAGGGCGAATAACGCCTTCATACCCTACGTCTACCAGTGCTTGCATTAATTCCGCCATATCTAACGAACCAACGACACTCGGATGCGCCGTTTCTTCAAAACGATGCTCGCCTAAATACTTCACATTGCGGAAATGAACAAAATTAATTCTGTGACCTATTTCACGAATCATAGTAGGCAAATCATTCGTCGGGTCCGCACCGAGGGAACCTGTACAAAATGTAATCCCATTTGCTGGTGAGTCCACCAAGGAAAGGATCCGTTTTAAATCCGCTAAATTTTTAGTGATTCTTGGCAAACCAAAAATTTCCCAAGGTGGATCATCGGGGTGAATCCCCATTTTGATATTTTCTTCTTCACAGACAGGAATCACACGTTCTAAAAAGTAGCGCAAATTTTCGACCAAATCTTCTTCCGTTACGCCGGCATACATGGCTTTCAATTCTTGAAATTGTTGCAAACGCTCCTCTTCCCAACCTGGTAACCGGAATCCTTTTGACTGACTGTGAATTAATTGATACATGTCTTCTGGCTGCATGTTCTCTACCACAGCTTGATCAAATAACAACGATAAGCTGCCATCTTCATTCTCATACGCCAAGTCCGTTTTAGCCCAACCAAAAATAGGCTTGAAACTGTAGCACACTAAGGAAATTCCACATTTCCCCAAGTTACGTAACGTTTGGCGATAATTATCAATATAGTGGTCTCGTTGATCCGTTCCCGCTTTAATGGCATCATGAATAGCGACACTTTCAATTCCTAAAAGTGCTAATCCTTCTTGTTCCACCGATTGTTTAAGTGCCTGAATTTCGGCTACTGTCCAAACATCACCTGGTAGTTTATTTAACAAGGTACCGACAACGCCAGTAATTCCTGGAATCTGTCGAATGTGTTTTAACGGAATGGCATCGCCTGCCGCTCCGTACCATCTAAATCCCCATTTCATTGCTTTCACCCTTTACTACATTCTTAAAAATCATCGTCCTCATCCTCTTCGTCCTCAAAGGAAGTCATAGAAATATCCCATGCTTGCACACTTTCTTTGCCTTGCGCAACAATCGCTTGCGCCGCTTCAGCAATCGGTGTGCCTAATAATTGATGGTTTATCGCTTCTAAGACCATTGGTAGGTTGGTACCACTCACCACAAAGATTTTCTTTTGTAGTGCTGGTTCGAGTTCGTTAATCACCAAAACTGCCTGATTGTAAGGACTCGCACTTAATAAGTCAACCATGACCAACACGCCATCCCCTTGTTGGACGTTCTCAATCGCTGTTTTAATTTGTCCGCCTAGTGCTTGGACATCGTCTCCACTATTTAGATTAACGGTTTCGATATTTTCGGTTGCGCCCATAATCACGGTAGCTGCGTCTTTCGCACCGTCACTTAGTGCACCGTGTGTAGCAATCACAATCCCTAACATAAAAGTTCCTCCTTCAATTCAGTGGCTTGAGTCATTACTTCAAACAGTCATGCAATGACTCAAGCGACTGGCCTTTTTTATAAATTAAATTTGCCTAAAACCTCTTTTAAACTAGTTTTTGGTGCAGAAGGCGTTGCTTGGAAATAAATATCTTCTACGCCATACACCTCATGTAGTTCTTTTAATTTTTCAGCATCTTCTTTGTTTAAATAAACTGATTTGGTTACTAATAAATCTTTTTCTGGATTCTTCTGTGCAATACCGCCGATGTTTAACTCCTTCATAGGGACTCCGTGTTTTACTAAGTCATAAATTACAGAGACGGTTTTAGCGATTAAAATACAGTTGTACTCTTTGAATTGGTATTCATCCCAATAAAATTTGGCTTTTTCCGGCGTAATGACAATGGTTTTTTGTCCTGTCCGACTGCCTGCACTTTTGTATAAATCACGCATAAATTTATCCTTTGCCACCACTTCATCGACAACGAAAATGGAATTAACGCCACTTTTTTGAGACAAGGTCACCATCACTTGTCCATGAATTAATCGTTCATCTACTCTTGCTAAATTTACTACGCCCATCTGATTCACGTCCTTTTCTTTTTATAAAATACCGACTGTTGCTAAGACAATTAAGATACCTGTTAACCACAATAATGCTTGCGTAACTTTCAAGCCTTTTTTCGTATAGAACCAATACACGCCCATTACGACAGCTAGCGGCAAGAGTCCTGGGACAATCTGATCAAGGATATCTTGGACCACAAACTCACGGCCAGAAAGTTTAAATTGAAGGGTTGAAGAAACTTTGACATAATTACCAGCTAAAATTCCCATCATGAACAACCCTAAAACAGATAACATTTCAATAGCTTTTTGAATCCCAGCACTTTGCATTAAGCCTGTGGCATTCCGCCCCATTTTAAAGGATTGTCTCGCAAAGAACACACCTAACAGTACTTGATAAAGGGCAAACGCGACAAAGGGGAAAATCGCACCTAATGCGCTACCTTGTTGCGCCCACGGCACCGCAATCGCAATAAAAATATATTGAACCGTACCTGAGTCAATCGCATCACCAATTCCAGCTAACGCGCCCATCAAGCCAGCTTTGGTGTTATACATTAAATCATCTTGCATCATGATTTCGCGGCCTTCATGTTCTTCTTTGGCCCGCTCTTGTTCCATAGAAGCCATCAATCCAGTAATGACCCCGCCGCCCCAACTTAATTGCGTATTGAAAAACAGCAGTTGACGCATATAAGCGGCTTTTAATTGTTCATCGTCTTTATATAATTTCTTTAAAAGTGGCATCATTGCGTACAGTAACGAAGGCGCCAAGTAACGTTCAAAGGAATGGGGAATTTCATTGGCAAAATGCCAACGGAGATAGGCTTTTGTAACATCTTTATTGGTAATTTCTTCTGGTGCTAAA
This sequence comes from Enterococcus sp. AZ129, assembly GCF_051714505.1. Classification (NCBI taxonomy): domain Bacteria; kingdom Bacillati; phylum Bacillota; class Bacilli; order Lactobacillales; family Enterococcaceae; genus Enterococcus; species Enterococcus sp. AZ129. The sequence continues at coordinate 2,652,821 of NZ_JBIORY010000001.1, forward strand.
TTCGTTGTTTTCGGCACGACTTTTTCTGTTGTTTCCGTCATTTCAGTTCCTCCTTTTTCTTTTAAAACCCGTCATCGTAATCGTCATCATCATCAAAATCAGTGGTGGCACTGGCGGAACTAGCACTTTCTGCTACAGGTTTGCCTTTTTGGACTTGCACAAAAATTAACGCAATAATTACGCCAAAGATGGCATACGTTACCATGGTAATTTCCAATGACTTAAAGACGATACTCATGAAGTATGCAAGGAAAAAGAAAACCAAGAAATCTTTTCGACCAATGACATAGACCGTTGTCGCAATCCCAATTGCGGCTAAACCACCACCGACTACTTCTAACACGTGAATCACAACGGTTCCTTCTAATGCTTTAATAATATCGGCAATGACTGGTGCCCCTAAATAAAGAGCAAAAAAGACTAATGGAACGAATAAAATAAATGAGGCAATCGTTGGATACCAGATAATTGAGCGGGCAATTTTTTTAGAATTTAGTTCAGCCACCGCACGATCGGTATACTTCCCTAAAAACGTGTTAATAAAGAAACGGAATTGATATAAATAACTTCCTAAAAGACCGACAGGAACCGCTACGGCAATAGCCGCTTCCGGCTTCAAATTCCCTAGCAACGCAACTGGCACAGCAATCGCTGCCGCAATTGATGGTTCTGCTGGCATAGAGCCACCTGGTGAAAAAACACCCATGTAAATCATTTGTAATGCTGCGGTGACAATCATCGCTTTCGGGACATCGCCCATCACTAAACCTGCTACTAACCCTGTCATTAAGGGCGAGAAACGCAACGTTAACGTTGCTCCTCCTCCAAGCCATCTGGACATAATTGCTGCCACCCAAAGCGCCATTATCAAACTTTGTAAAACACTTAACGTTTCCATAGTTCCTCCTTCTTATCCTTGGTTTTGGATATACTTTTCTAGCTCTTCAATCCCTTGACGTAAACGTTCTTCCGAAATCTCAATAGGAATTAAATGAACCTTTTCTTTTGAATCAATAAATTGAACCATTGCCTCGAGTACTGCTTCTTCTGGGTAAAGGCCCATTTGTCGTAACGACATGGGCAAGTTTAGCTCTTGATAAAAGGGGATTAATGCGTCTATGATGGCCCACCTTTTTTCCAATGCTAATTGATAGAAGATGCCGTAAGCTACTTTTTCGCCATGTAAATAGTCATGACTTTTTGGTAAAAATTTACTCATAGCATCATGCATGGCGTGTGCTGCTGCATTGCGGGCGTATTTGTCGCCGAAGCCGCCGACTAATCCAGAAACAGCGAAAACAATTTCTGAAAGATGGACAAATTCAGGCGTGAGTTTGCCCTCGTCCATCGCTGCTAAGGCTGCTTTTGAGTCCCGCATAATCGCTTCTTGCGAAAGCTTGGCGGTCGCTCCCGCTAATTGTAAAAAGGGTTCCCCTTGCAAATGGGCTTGGCGTAAAATGGTCTCTGATTCATACCATTTCGCTAACGTATCAGCTAAACCAGCGACAAAATAATCACGGGGTGCATCCAGAAGCAACTTAGGATCAGTGATTAAAAACGCAGCTTGGCGAAAGAAATGTTCCGTTTTGCCTTCGGCCGCGCCATTTTCTTGATACATCACAGCTAACGGTGTCCACGGCGCACAGTTACTAGCCAAAGTGGGGACCAAGCCAAAATTCAGATTGTTTAAATGGGCGCTGTAGCCCACTAAATCGGCTAACTTACCGCCGCCGACTCCCAGAAGAAAGTCAATCTGGTGTTCCTTTATTTGCTGTGAAATTTGTTCGGCGCCAAAATAACTACATTCTCCTGTGTAAGTGTGATAGAAGAATTGATACTCTGAATCTGCCAAGAAGGGCAAAAATGGCTGAGCTTTTTCAAAGGATACGGTGCCATGCACCACCAAAATTCGTTGGGCGTGATATTCCTTGAAAAGTGACGGCACCGAAGCTAAGGCGCCTTCGTGGTAACGATAAAATTGCGGTCCAACTTTCACTTTTAAATCAGTTAACATGCTCCTCCTCCTTCTTAACTAACGTAACGACTGACTTCTTGCACTGCCCGTTGAGGTAAAATACCTTGCACCACGTCTTCCACATCTTGCACGCATTTTTCTCCCATCGCTTGCAGGCATTCCATGGTATAAGCGGAGGTGTGCGGCGTCATTACTACATTTTCAAACGCAAGATAAGGATGATTTTTCCGACCTGGTTCCTCTTCTAAAACATCTGTCCCAAGCCCAGCAATTTTGCCCGATTGCAAGCCGGCAATCATGGCTTCTTCATCAATCAAGGCGCCTCGTGCGCTATTGGAAAGATAGACGCCGTCTTTCATCTTGGCAATTTCCGCCGAGCCAATCATGTGATAACTTTCTTCAGTTAAATTGGCACATAAACAAATGATGTCAGCTGAAGCTAGCAACGTATCTAAGTCTACTTTTTTGGCTCCATAACTTTGCAGATAAGTGGCGGATTTATAGGGATCATACGCTAACACGTCACAGCGAAATCCGTTTCGTAACGTCTCCACGACACAACTTCCTGTGTTCCCAACACCAATGACACCCACAGTTTTGTTAAATAACGTCCGACCGACAAAATTCGCTCGTTTTTCCCATTGATCCGCTTTAACGCTGGCATCTGCAGCCACGGTTTGTCGTAAAACAGCTAGTAAATTTGTGACATTGTTTTCCGCCACGGCATCTCGTTCTACTAAAGCTGGGATGATGGAAACAATTGTGTCGTGCTGTTTTGCAGCGTCTAAATCGATGTTGTTATACCCAATACCATGGCGAGAAATCAGCAATAATTCATCTTTATGTTCAAAAAATTCTTTCGTGAAAAATGGCGTCACGCTAGCAATAATAATCGTATATCCTTGTAAACGTTCCGCTAACTCTTTGCCACCAATTTCACTGTCGACTGTAAAATGCTTCACGGTGCCTATCTTTTCTAAGCGCGTCAAGTGTTCAGGAAAAATTTGACCAAAACTACTGGAATTCACTATGGCAATTTTTTGTTTTTTTAACATGACTAAACTCCTTTACTGACTTTTTACGACTTCATGCCCGCCAAATCCTTGTCTCAAAGAAGCGACCACTTTGTTTGAAAAATGATTTGCTAGCATACTTTCATTTCGAGTAAATAAGGACAACGCCGTAGTTGGGACGGGCATCTCCAAACGCAATGCTTCTTCAATCATCCATTTGGCTTCGCCATTTGCTGCCACTTTCCCTTCTAGATTGGCTAACGTAGGATTTTCCGCAAAAACCTCTTTCGCTAAGCCCATCAAGCGAGCTTCAATAATCGAGCCGTGATTCCACACATCGGCTACTTTCTCCAACGCAAAATCATATTCGGCGGCTTCTAATAAATTGAATCCTTCGCCCATGGCTTGCATCATGACGTACTCAATCCCGTTATGCACCATTTTCAAATAGTGACCAGCTCCTGATTTCCCAGCATAAAGATACCCTTGTTCACAAGCTAAATCTTCAAAAAATGGGGTTAACACCTTGACGGCTTCAGGCGCACCGCCAACCATTAAACACGCTCCTTCCCGCGCTCCTTTGATGCCACCAGAAGTACCACAATCAATAAAATAAATTCCTTTTTCCTTAGCAAGCTGAGCATTCGCAACACTATCATGAAAATTTGAATTGCCACTATCCACAATGATATCCTCTGGTGCTAATTGCTCTACCAATTCTGCCACTAATTGATTGGTAATCTGACCAGCGGGGGTACTTAAAAAAATCACCTTCCTTTTATTAAGCGCTTTCAATAATTCTGACAACGAATCTACAACGGAAAGACCCTGTTCTCTAGCAGTCGCTCTTGCTTCCTTTGTTACATCAAAGCCAATAATGGGCCAGCCTTGTTCGTGAACATTTAATGCCATGTTCAAACCCATTTTCCCAAGTCCAATAAAGCCAATGTCCATTTTTCTTTCACCTGCCTCTTTTGATACTTCAATCATAAAGGATAAAAAAAATAATGTAAACGATTACACTAATTAAAAAATATTTTTTATTTTTTAGCAAAAATCTTGCCTGCTCAAAAGGTAAAACGTTTTTATTTTTAAGGAGCTTTCATACAAAAAACACAAGTAAATCTCTTGGTATCACGTTCTTTTTACTGGCTACTTTCTTTAGTTGAGAGAAGTCTTTTCAAGACCCCTTCATTTTTCAGAAAAAAGATTATTTATTTTTTTTGGGCTTTTTTTAAAGAATTTCTTTTTTGTGGAGAAAAAGAGAAATTGTATTTGTCCTCTTTTTCCACTATAATCAGTCTATACCAACAATGAAAAGGCATTCATTTTATTTTTAAAAAAATAAGATTGGAGGAACGTGTTAATGAAAAACCACTATTTGGATCAACGGATTCGGATCAAAAAACCGAATTTGAGCCTCACAGAAAAGAAAATTTCCGATTACTTTGTTCATTCTGAATCATTATTGACACAAATGACGTTAGAAAGTCTTGCCAACGAAATTGGCGTCTCCCAATCTTCCGTGTATCAATTTGTAAAAAAGATTGGCTATTCTGGGTTCCAAGAATTTAAAATTGATATCGCCAGGAATTCTAATTATCAGCCGACTTTTCAAAACGTCAATAGCGTGAATGGCGCCGATGATATTTCACCAGATGATGATAGTATTACGATTGCTAAAAAAGTCTTACAAGCCAATATTTATTCCCTCAGTAACGCCACACAGTTCTTAACAAAAGAGCTGTTAGATAACGTGTTGGCTTTGATGTACTCTGCCAAAACGCTTCACTTTTTTGGGCAAGGCGGGTCCTCGATTGTGGCTTTTGATAGTTTCCATAAATTCATTCGGACCAACTATCGATGCAACTACATTTTTGATTACCACATGCAGTTAAGTTTTGTCACAAAATTAACCAGTGAAGATTGCGTGTTTATTTTTTCCCATTCAGGCAAAACCAAAGAATCAATCAACCTAGCACGACAAGTTAAAAAAACCAACGCAAAAATGATTACGTTAACCGGTAACAGCGGTTCAGAGTTGGCAGGCTTGTCCGACGAAGCAATTATTGTCGTCACCGAAGAAGGCTTGTTTCGTGCGGAATCCTTGGCTTCACGGATTAGTTACTTAACGGTAATGGATATTTTATACACAAATACGATGTATCACAATTTTGATCAAAATGCCGATTCCTTGAAAAAAATCCGCGACAACATTAGCACGACTAAGACAGATCCGCATTATTTGTCGTAAAGAAAAGTCTTGTTTGTTAGTAGTTGCTTCTGCTCCCACCCTTTATCATTTTTAAGCCTGGAACAAAAATCCAAAATGATTGATGTCCCAGGCTTTTCCTTTGAAGTTTTAATCCTTGGCTTTCTCAGTGTAACTACTCAGGATTTATATTTTTTATCCTTACGAACAGTATCATTAGAATCATCCAAATATCGACTACTCTGAAAAGTAGATTATACTCATACAGCCAAGTTGCTTGCGAACAAACAAGAAAGACTGAAAATATAATGGGTAGGCAAAATAACCTATCTTCTTTTTCCGTTATTGAAATAATTAATAGCGTTAATAAAAATAAAGGAACAAAGATGAAGTGCATAACCATTTGAGTAACAACTATCGATACAGTAATCGTGTGCTTGTCAAATAGCTGAACTAGTCTTGGATTAAACCAAACAATGGCGACTATTACTAACGAAAAATATTTAGTCACGCTTTCCAGCCTTATTACATACAACAATCCAAAGAAAATTAGTAAACTAATAATGATATCTTTATAAGTAAAAAAATGTTCATAATTCATAATTTTTTTCGTTTCATCTCCACTCAACTTGCTTAACTATTCAAGGTTTAGGTAAATCACGTTTCCCATTTTCTCACATGATCGTTCAAAGAAACAGAACGTTGTTTGGTGTTTTAAAACGTAAAAGTTGAGCAACATATCCTGTCTAAACATTTACTTGGCAGTTTATTTATAGAAAAATTGTTACTTTCCAAATTTTTGTATGCTTTTTAGAAATGAAACCAAGCTTATGTTTTAATGCTTCTTATGCAAAGCATTAAAACGAAATCCCCCAAATTTCGCAACTCTTATCATTTCAGATTGTGATGTTCGTCCAATAAGGACAAGCTGTACAAGCCCAATTAAAAAGTCCAGAGGATTTTCTCCTCTGGACTTAACACAATTCTACAAATTCCCTTTATCAAGATTATTTGACAAAGAGCTTAAAGATTCGTTTAGATTAAGCAATATTTCTCCATGTCCAAGTCGCTACATGGTCAGGTTGCCCATAATTTACAAAAATATTTGGTAAAGCATATGGAGAAATATACCTTGGAAAGACTATCCCTCTGCCATTGTTAGCATACCAATAGCTTTGGAATACAATTTTAGAACAATATGTGGGATTTAAATCTGTTGGTGCACCACGAAATCCATAAGAAATATTCTTCCCTAAAATGTTCTTAGCTCCCCAATTAGCAGCTTTTGATGGATTATATGCTGCCTTTGGTCGATATACTTTTGTCCATTTATCTCTCTTAGAATTTCTTTCTACCATCCACTGAAAAATGGACTTTACCGAAGGAGTGGCCCCATACCCTTCAATGCTTAAAATCTTACTATTTCCAATATAAATACCTGCATGTCCTATAACATCAGGATTTGTACTATTAGTTATTAAAATATCTCCTACATTTGGACTTTGAATACCTCTAGAATTTCTAGCATAATCAACAACAGGATCCTTTGGTTCAGGATATGTTCTAAAATTATAATACTCTTCATACGAAGTATCATCATTTAATTGTCCATTTTCCATGAGATTTTTATAATCACTAGCAATTTCAGCTTTATTAATATCCGTAGAACGTTGAAAGTTGCCTAACCTCTCTTGTTGCTCAAATTCATCCAATTCTTTTCCTACCAAACTGCACTTACTCACTACATCATCAATTTCATCCGCTTTAGTTGTAAGCGGATATGAAAAAATAGTAACCAACCCTAACAAAACAAATACAATTTTTTTCATAGACTTCTCCTTTTTTAATTTAATAACTAATGATTATTTTCACTAGTTATTAAATTATAGCACTTCCTAACCCAAAACAGAAATGTTTTTATATTTTATTAAATATTTATGTTATAATATAAACAAAAACAGGAGTTGATAGATGATGAGACTTTTTTTTGAAATTATAAATTCTACAGGACCTTTAGTTTTCCCCTTGTTAATAGCCATAGTCATATGTCTATTTTCAGTCTATAAATCAGTAAAGAATTTAAAAGAATCCTATATTTTACACATATCAATAATAATCGCAGATATCACTATAATTATATTTTGTTCTTATTTTATTTATCTATTAATTATGGCTGGCTTTAAATAAATTCGTTTAAACTATTTATCTGTTGCTTTTAAATCCACTTGAGTCTTTAACTAGTGGGTAGAAAGCCGGTAATTATTCATAGGTAAAAAATAATCAAAAAAACGCTTGGCACAAGCCAAGCGTTTTGATTCTCTCTTTACATCGAACCTTTAAAAACATCTTTATTCTTAGCAAAATAATCAACACCAGAGTAAATGGTGAAAATCAAGCAGGCATATAGCATGATTTGATCTAGTGGTAGATGAAGTGCTGAAAATGGAATGTTGTTAATGAATAGTAAAATAATTGCAACCATTTGGGTAGCTGTTTTTACTTTTCCTGGCCAAGCTGCTGCCATTACTTCGCCATGTTCGACTAATAACAACCGTAAACCAGTTACTGCCAATTCACGACAAACAATAATTGCTACAATCCAAGCAGGTACTTTGCCTTGACCAACTAAGACGATAAAGGCGGTCATCACTAGCATTTTGTCCGCTAATGGGTCCGCAAATTTCCCGAAGTTCGTCACCAAGCCTTGTGCACGGGCAATTTTGCCATCCAACCAGTCTGTAAAACTAGCAACTGCAAAAATAATCGCGCCCACTAATTGGGTAACGGCTAACGTTGTGTCGCCAAAACTAATCGTTCCCCAGTCCATCGGCACCGACACAATAATAATAAAAATCGGAATCATAAATATTCTTAAAACTGTTAATTTATTTGGTAAATTCACTTCAATTGCCCCTTCCTTCTCCTGTTCTATTTTACGTTATCTTGCTGGCAGTGTCACGAAAAAAAGAAAAGAATCTGGAATAATTGCCGTTTGACAGTTTATCCAGATTCTTCTTACACCATTTCTAACGATACGTAATCCCTAATGTAACATCCTTACGAATTAAAACTGGCGTTTTTTCCAGTGTTAAATCGGCGCCATCGACTTGGATGGCGACGTTATTTGAGGCGCCTAAAATCAGTGTCGCGTTGGCGGCATTCGCAGGTAAAGCTGTTGTTTGGGTCTCTCCTGCTTGCAGGGTGTGTTGGTACGTATAGTTGCCATCGACCATCACGCCAATCCAGCAAGAGCCTTCAGTCCCTTTAAAGGTAATGTTGATTGGACTATTCGCATCTTTAACCGTTGCAGTCACTTGATTGTTAGCATCACTCACCACAGCCACAGCTGTTTTCTTCTCTGGTTCGCTTGAAGAAGACGGCGGTGTACTACTTTGTGTGCTACTTTCTGGGGCTTGACTTGATTCTTTGGGTTTTTCCACACTGGCACTAGTTGCCGGTGTTTGAATAATCGGTTCGGCTTTTTGATCTTGCCACATAATATACAGCACCACGACCGCAATGGCTAAACCAATTAACGAAAAGGCAATGGCTGGTAAGTTCCGCAGTAACCAACTGGATTGCTTTTCTTCGTCATGCAATTGCTTACGTGATCCTTCAAGCTCTTCATACACTGGCTTGGGTTCTTCGACAATTTCAGGTTCTTTGCCATCATAGATATCTACCAATTGATTGCCATCTAAGCCGACCGCACTTGCATATTGGCGGATAAACGCCCGCACATAAAAGGTGCCTGGTAAGGACTCAAAATCGTTTTGTTCAATAATTTCTAAATATCTTTTTTGAATTTTTGTCATTTGTTGCAGTTCATCAATTGAGATGTTCTTCTGCAATCTTGCTTCTTTTAGTGTTTCTCCAATATTTACGCTGGCCACTCGTCCATCTTCTCCAGTCTATTTTGTTAATTTATCGATTGTCTCATCAGTCTTTTTCAATTGCCAAGGAAAACATTCCCGTCCTTTAAGAATACCACAAAAGAAGCCAACTGAGGATAACAAAATTGAAAGATTTCAAAGATTTTTCTTTTTCTTAAACAGTTGGTTTATTGCTCGGTTTCTCCTTTAGGATACATGTAGAAACGGCTCAATCCTTCTTCACGAATAAAGGTCTCTGCTACTTGGCGGACGTCGGCTAATTGAATGCTTTCAATGACTTCAATCTTATCAAACAGCGTGGTTTCCCCAAACAATGATTGTGAAAATTGGTTGGCGATATACTCTAAAGAGTTTAAGGATTGGAAATATTTACCAATCATTTTTTTCTTCAATAAGGACAAATTTTCTTCCGTTAATTCTGGACTTGTTGTGGCAGATAATAAAATAGCTTCAATTCGTTCTGCTAAGACTTCTGGTTGCTCACTATCGCCGCCAATATCCGCAAAATGGAAACTGCGATCTAAATTAAAGTCATAACTAAAACTATCATCTAACAAGCCTTCATCATAAAGAGCCAAATAGTTTTGAGAGGTATTACCAAACAATAATTGTAACAACAAGTTCACGGTGACTTGATATTTCATTAAGTCACGACCCGTTGTTGGCACTTCATCTAAACCTTTCAAGCCAACAAGCACTTTTGCCCGTGTGACCGCCATTTCAATGGCGCTCTCTTTGACAATGTCAGCATCTGTTTCTTCAGGAAAATGCCGACGAATAGGTTGGGCGGCAGGAAACTCTTTCGCCGCTTGGTTTTCACGGATGAACGCCATTAACGCTTCAGGGTCCATTTTCCCTACCACGAATAAGGTCATATTACTTGGATGATAAAACGTATTGTAGCATGTATACAAATCTTCTGCGGTAATCTCCGCAATACTTGCCACTGTACCGGCAATATCAATGTGCAATGGATGTTTCGGATAAAGGTTGCCTAAAATACCAAAGAACAAGCGCCAGTTAGGATCATCTAAATACATTTGAATTTCTTGTCCGATGATGCCTTTTTCTTTTTCGACCGTTTCCTTCGTGAAATACGGCGATTGCACAAAATCAAGCAACGTTTCTAGATTTTGTGTCACTTGATCCGTCGTTGAAAACAAATAACTCGTTTTCGTAAAACTGGTAAAGGCATTCGCTGAAGCCCCTTGTTGCCCAAATTTTTGGAAGACATCGCCATCTTCTTTTTCAAACATTTTATGTTCTAAAAAGTGGGCGATTCCGTCAGGTACTTCAATCATTTCCTCTTGACCAATTGGCACGAACGTATTGTCAATGGAACCATAATCGGTCGTAAACAAGCCATACGTTTTTTGGAAATCATTTTTCGGCAATAGGTAAACTTTTAAACCATTCGCCAGTGTTTCTGTATACAATGTTTCTTTAATTTGTGCATAGTCTTTTTTAATCATTTTCCGTTTCTCCTTCCAAAAAGAAGATCGCTTGAAGTTCCAAGCGTTTGGCTACTTCTTGGATTTCTGGAATAGTCACGGCATTGATCCGCGCAATCCATTCCTCCGCCGTCAGCATCGTCTGCGGCATTAATTGGTTCAAGTATTCTTTTTCCAGCCACGCGCCTGCATTATCTAACGCTAAGATATACTGATTTTTTAGCATTGCTTTCGTTTGTTCAATTTCTAATTCGCTAATCTTACCTAAGCGAATATTTTCCAATTCTGTCGAAATCAAACGCAAGACCTGATTCCGATTTTTGCCATCGATCCCTGTTTGAACCGTCATGAAGCCACGGAAAGTGTCGATACTACTAGAAGCATAATACGCTAAATGTTCTTTTTCACGGACATTCATAAATAATTTAGAATGCGGGAAACCGCCAAAAATTCCATTAAACACTTGCAATGCAAAATAATAGCTATCGCCATAATAAATATCCGTGTTGTAAGCCAAGTTTAATTTCGATTGGGCTAACACCTCACGCTCGGTCCGCTCTTCAATCACGTTGCGAATTGGTTGATTGTAGAAAATCGCGGCTTTGCCTTCTTCACGAGGCGTAAACGGTAATTGCTTGAGTAACGGCACTAGCTCCGCCTCTTTGACATCACCTAAAACAAAAATATCCACTTGATCTTCCGCCAGCATTTTTTGATAATACGCTGCTAATGATGCCGCTGTTTCCTCAGCTAACGCCGCAACGGTCCCGAAACTAGGGATTTTTTGATCCTCCGATTGATTAAAATAGACACTTTGAAGCGCCAAAGAGGCATAGGTTTGCTTATCCTCCACAATACTTTCCAAGTACGCTTTCAAGTTCTCTTTCTCCCGTTGGAAGGTTTCCGCCTCGAATTGGCCCGCTTGAATATTGGGGGCAAAAATAATTTCCTTCAAAAAGTCCACCGCTTCGGCGAGCACCTGACTATCCTGTAAATAATGATCATTGACAATGTTCATAGAAATATTAAACCAATGTTGATTGCCTTTTTTGGAAACGCCAATCCCAAAGCTGGCACCGTAAAGTTCCGCCAAACGCTCACTTAACTTGACTTGATTCGGGTAATTCAAGCTGTTGGTTTCCATCAAACTGGACAACAGCGTTCTTTTTGTAATGGTTTCATGATTTAATCGTGTATTAAAGCGGACTAAAAGACGCACCGTTTTATATTTTTCTGTAGGAATGACGTGTAAATTCACGCCTTTAACTAATTGAACAGACATTGCCGCATCGCTCCTTCATTTGCTTCATCTTACCTAAAGAATGCTGTGAAATATATGTATCGCGTAAATTCTAAAGCATTTTTTAATGTTTTTTCCAATAGCTCCATTATAACACAGCTTAAGGTGCTTTCTGAATGATAAGAGTTTTTCAGTTCAAATTTTCAAGAAGATTCGGTATACTGTTTTTAAAGTGAGGAGGGAAAAAAGAATGATTAAAGAATTTAAAGAGTTTATCATGCGCGGAAGTGTCTTAGACCTAGCCGTCGGTGTTGTCATTGGTAGTGCGTTTACGGCAATCGTGACACAAGTGGTGGAAGGCTTGATTACCCCGTTAATTAGTCTGATTTTTGTCTTGACGACTGGGAAAAAGAGTGCCGACGATGCATTGGGTGCCCTTGTCTATAAAGTCGAAGGCGTTGAATTCAATATTGGTAGCGTGATTAGTGCACTTATTACATTTTTAATTACGGCCTTCGTCCTCTTCTTGATTGTCAAAGCGGCCAACAAAATGAAAAACCGTGGCAAAAAAGAAGAAGCGGCAGAAGAAGAAGTGGTACCAACGAGCGAAGATTACTTAAAAGAAATTCGCGACTTGCTAGCGGCACAAACACCGCCTGCTGAAACTGTCAAAACAGACAGCACCGTCACAGAGAAATAAGCAAAAAGTCATCCTGAGGGGATGACTTTTTTGTTTGGCCTTAGATTGATGGTCCTGCCACGAGGTTCCAGGTGACGTTACCTGTGTAGTTTCCGGCTTTGATGTTGTTCGCTGAAGTGGTGATATTTAATGAGGTATTAAACATTGAAAATTGCCATAATCCTTGCCCTCTTCCTGCTGTGGCATTCGCAAGAAGCACTGCATCGCCACCTAAAGGAATTGAAAGTCCTGTTTTCACATTTTCCGGTTTGGCATCTGGGTCGGCAAGATCGGTACCTTGAAAATCATACGTGTTAGTTTCCTCATTATAGATTAAGGGATACAAATTAATTGTACCAGTTGTAATACTACCTTCCAAACTCTCCTCGCCAAGCCTCATACCCGTGGATTGAGCAGTCACATGCCAGCCTTCTTTGCTCCCTCGTATATCACCTACACCAACAGATTCCACATGCCCACTAAGACCTCCATCCTCTTTATTAGGAATCGGTTGCGTTAAATCATCTGAAAGCGATAATTTGCCAAAATCATATTCTCTAGGAATAAATAGTAAATCGAAATTGCTATTTGTAGCATCTGGATCAGGTCTTACTGTATTCGGAGTCCCGCCACCATCTGGCAAGTTTCCCCCTTCAAAGCCCACTGTCACCGGCGTATTCCCTGTCGTTACCGCTTGTGCCGACAGGGGTGCCAGACTAGCGCCCACCACAGCACTACCAACCAATAAACTTGCTAAAACTTTCTTTTTCATTCTATGTACGTCTCCTTTTGCTGTCTGAATTGCCAGAAGTCGCTAGTTGTTTCTTCAGCGCTTCTGAAGCTATAGCCTTATTATACAAGAATTTCATTTCCCTGTGATTTTAAATATTTAACCACTCTAATCAAAAAACGAAATTCCGCTTAAAATCAACGTTTAAGCCAACTTTTAAGCCATTTTTACAATATTTTTTAACATCTATGTCTGTTATTTAATGCATTTCTTGGCGAAATTCTTTAATAAACAACGAGAAAACGTCACAATGTTAGAGGTGAACCTCTACTTTGTGACGTTTTCTCCTAAATTCTTATACATTTATCAGCGATTGCGGCGAAAAAAACGGCAAAAGCCATTTAATGACAGCCATTTTTGCATTGGCTAGTCGCCAAGACTTACAACTTACGGCGACGCGCAAATTCCACAAACTTAAATTTGTTTAAGCGGTGACGGGATTCCGTATAACCAAAACAGCGGGTATCTTCCAAGTTCATGATACTGCGGACCACGACGACATGATTGCCTTCGACTTCACCAATCAGCTGCTTGTCCATCTCTGTGAGCGGTTCCACGGTGATTTCTTTCTGGGCGTAACTAATCGCCAAGCCAAGGTCGTTTTCCAGATAATCGAAAATCGAATCTTCGGCACGATGCTTCGGCAGTTCAGGGACAATCTCTTTAATCAAGTAATCAATATCTAAAATATCGACTTCCCCTTCAATCTCCCGTTGCCGGACTAAGCGCCAAACAGGGGCCCCTTCCCTCCAACCAGTCAACTGAGCCAAGTTGCGCTCTACAGGAATTTCTTCTAAGGAAACCACATGAGTATGACTTTCAATATGTTGCGTTTGTTGTAACTCCTTGTAACTGGTCACCCCTGAAATAGGAAAATTAAATTTTTTAAAGTTTAAGACAATCGAGCCTTTGCCTTGTTTTTTCTGAATGTAGCCAGCGTTAATCAGTAAATTCAAGGCTTTCCGAATTGTTTCACGGGAAACATTGTAGGTTTCCACTAATTGATTTTCACTAGGTAATAAATCGCCCGGCTGATACTCACCTTGGACAATTTGTTGTTCTAATTCTAAAAATATGTCATGAAACTTGTTCATGCCGATCCTCCTCTACCAACAATTTCTTTTCTAAAAGCATAGCATATTCCCTCCGAAAAACCTAGAGCTGGTCAGAAAAATCCCCCGCACTTTCTGACCTGCTTACGCCACTGACTCCCCCAGCCAAACCACTGCTTGACCGCCTTTTTTCGGATCCAGCGCAGTCTGTTGCAGCCCCCTTCTGGAAAAGTTTTCCCAAGAATCTAGGGAAAATCCTTGTAATTCTGATTCGTTCATACTATACTGTAGTCAAACACAACATGTCTATACAAGTTTGTAAGGAGGCGCCAAACATGACCATTTTAGAATTAACATTCGCAACGAACCAACTAACGACGACTTTTTTTAACCATAAATTGGAACCGCTTCACCAAAAAACGTTCCCTTTTGAAGCTTTGACTATCGAAGAAACGGTTCCTGAACTGTGCCAATTGATTTTGGCAGAGGCTGCGCCGATTCTGGGGGGGATTGTGGCTGATTTTCCAGCGGACTTCTTTTCGCCAGAGGAAACGTTGGCGCTAGTTCCGCAAGCGGTGATTCAAGCATTCGCGGAACAGTTGAACACGCCACTTTTAACGGCAGCCGAACAAGCGGCGGCACCGAATCTGCTGGAAGCATTTGAAGAAAAACGGCAGTATTTGGCTTGGCATTTGGACTATTATGGCTACGTGCCTGGGAAAAATGAATATGCGGTGGAGTCCCTGTTAACTGTCGGCAATGGCTTTTTAGGCTTGCGCGGCACGACACCTGAGATGACGATTTCTGATGATCATTATCCAGCGACCTACATTGCGGGGCTTTATAATACAGCGGCTTCGGAAGTTGCGGGTCAAGTAGTGGAAAATGAAGATTTCGTCAATGCTCCTGACAACCAACATATCGCTTTAAAAATTGGCGATGCCACTGACTGGTTAACGATTTCCCCAGAAACGCTACAACAATTACATCGTCAATTGAACTTGAAAACGGGGTTGTTTGTCGCAGAAATGATTTTGAAAGATGCCCACAATCAGCAAATTAAATTAACGACGAAAAAAATCGCCAATATGGCACAGCCGAATGACTATCATCTGCAATATACGTTTGAGCCGTTAAACTTTTCAGCCCCGATTACTTTGAAAACCGTCACGGATGGCAGTGTCTACAACTATAACGTGGCGCGGTATCGTAACTTAACAGCGAAACATTTTCAGGTGACAGCATTAAACGCGCAGGAAAACAAAACCGTGATTGAGGTTTGTACCAATCAATCTAACTTAAGCGTCCGAGAAACGGCCTTGATAACTGGTGATTTTTTTGAAAAAGAGGCCATTATGATTCAAGAAGAAGCGGAAAAAATCGCCCAAGTGGTGACCGTGATGGCGCTCCAAGGCACGCGCTATACGCTAGAAAAACAAGTCTTTGTGCAAGCCAGCCACGCCGAACAAAGTTGGCAGGTACCGTTTACGCCGAAGGACTCTTTTGCGGCCGCCGCTCAGGAAAGCGCCCGCGCTTGGCAAACCCTTTGGCAACAAGCCAACATTACCGTGACAGGCGATTTGATGTCTCAAAAACTTTTACGGATTCACAGTTATCACTTGCTGGCTTCGGCTTCGCCTTTTAGTAACCAAGCCCAAGCATTGGACGTCTCGATTACCGCCCGAGGCTTGCATGGTGAAGCGTATCGTGGACATATTTTCTGGGATGAAATTTTTATTTTACCTTTTTATATTCAACATTATCCTGACACAGCGAAACAATTGTTGCTGTATCGCTACCACCGATTAGAGAAGGCGAAGGAAAATGCGGCGGCCAGCCAGTATCGTGGCGCAATGTATCCGTGGCAATCAGGACGTGACGGGCGTGAAACCACGCAAAAACTTCACTTAAATCCGTTGAATGGACATTGGGGCGAGGATCATAGCATTCTGCAACGGCATGTGTCCTTGGCGATTGCTTACAATGCTTGGTTGTATTGGCATAGTACACAGGATCATGAATTTATGAAACAATATGGCGGCGAAATGTTGTTAGAAATCGCTCAATTTTGGAACAGCGCTGCGACGTTAGATGACGCAACAGGACGGTTCTTTATTGATAAAGTGATGGGACCTGATGAGTTTCACGAGGGCTATCCAGACCAAGCGGAAAGCGGCTTGAAAAACAACGCCTATACGAATTTGATGGTGGTTTGGCTATTCGAAGAATTAACCAACATTTTGGCACTTTTCTCTGAGGAAGAACAGGCACAACTTTTTGCCAAAACTCAGACCACTTCGGCTGATTTAGTCCGCATGCAACAAATTCAAAATTCACTGGAAATTGAAGTTAATTCTGACGGTATTATTGCGCAATATGAAGGGTATTTCGGCTTAAAAGAGATTGACTGGGCGGCGATGAAAGAGAAATACGGCAATATTTACCGCATGGATCGGATTTTAAAAGCCGAAGGAGAATCTCCCGATGATTACAAAGTGGCGAAACAAGCCGACACGTTAATGTTGTTCTACAACTTAGACAAAACTCGGGTGGATCAAATTTTAGAAGATTTAGGGTATCAATTGCCTGCGGATTATTTGGAAAAAAATCTTTTGTATTATCTAAAACGGACGTCTCATGGTTCGACTTTGTCACGAATTGTTCATGCCCAATTGGCAGAAATGGCGCAATTCCATGAGCTATCTTGGCAACTTTATCAAGAAGCGTTGTATTCCGATTATCGTGACATTCAAGGTGGCACGACCGCTGAAGGGATTCATACAGGGGTCATGGCTGCGACGATCCACGTTACTTTAGCGACGTATGCAGGCGTTGACACGCGCCAAAACGAGTTATCAATTTGTCCAAACTTACCTGAACATTGGCAAGCGCTGGCCTTCCAGTTTATTCATCAAGGCGTGACGTACCAATTTTCATTAACACAAACCAGTGTCACGATTACAGCAGATAAAGACACACAATTATTGGTTCAGGGCGCGTTGATTCCGTTAACCGCCGAACGACCAAAAGAAGTACATTATCAATAAAGGAGCGAACCACAATGACGATTGGATTTATTTTTGATTTGGATGGTGTCATTGCTGACACCGCCAAATTTCATTATCAAGCTTGGAAAGCGTTGGCAGATTCGCTAGGTATCCCCATTGACGAAACCTTCAACGAAACATTAAAAGGCATTAGTCGGATGGACTCCTTGGACCGCATTTTAGCCCATGGCCACCGTGAAAATGCGTTTACTCCAGCAGAAAAAGAAGCCTTAGCTCAGCAAAAAAATGACCACTACGTTCAATTATTAGAACATTTAACAACAGAAGATGTTTTACCTGGTGTCGTGCCATTGCTACAGCAAGCCCAAGCACGTCACATTCCCTGTGCCGTGGCTTCGGCTTCAAAAAACGCGCCCCTGATTTTGGAAAAATTAGGCGTGCGCGCGTACTTCGCCACAATTGTCGATCCCGACTCATTAAGCAAAGGCAAACCTGATCCTGAAATCTTTTTAGCCGCCGCTGACAGTATTGGCGTGCTACCGCAAAACGCCATTGGCTTTGAAGATGCCCAATCAGGCATTGACGGCTTGAAAGCCGCGGGCATCTATGCCGTCGGCTTGTCGGCCAGCCAACCCTTAATCGGAGCCGACATGCAAGTCTCTGAAATGACTGAACTAAGCGTTGATGCACTGCTCAATCGCTAAAGAAGGACAAGAACCTTTAGCAGTAGGCACCTCTTTTCATCTACATTGTATCTATGCTAGAATGTAGATGAAAAGAGAGAGATGCGTCAACACACCTCTCTAGTGTAGAGCCGTCCGAGACGGTGACCAATTTAGTTATAAAAAATAACCGTACCGGTCAAAGTAGACGGTTATTTTTTCTTGTCATTTTTAACAGCTTTTAGGATTTCACGGATTAACGCTAAATTTATTCGTACTTTTCGGGAAAATGTGCTATAATGAAAATGAAAAGAGAGATATGCTTCAACATACCTCTCTGATGTAGAGCCGTTTAAGACGGTGACCATGTTAATTATTTAAAAATAACCGTGCTTGGTCAAAGTTGACGGTTATTTTTTCTTGTCATTTTTAAGCAATTTAACAATCAGCGCAATCAAAGCAATGGTAAACATACCAAACCCTAGGATCGTCTGAATTGTTTCATATGCTGACAAAAGGCCTCTCCTTTCTGTAAATTTTGGAAGTACGCTCATACGCACCACCTCACTTTCAGATTAGATAGCCACCGCCATAACTTCTCTACTCTTATAGTATATCATGTAAAACTAAAAAATAATTAGTTTCAAATATATTTTTTTAGGAAAATGTGCTATAATGAAAACGAAAAGAGAGATATGCTTCAACATACCTCTCTGATGTAGAGCCGTTTAAGACGGTGACCAATTTAGTTATAAAAATAACCGTACCGGTCAAAGTTGACGGTTATTTTTTATTGTCATTTTTAAGCAATTTCACAATCAGCGCAATCGAAGCAATGGTAAACATACCAAACCCTAGGATCGTCTGAATTGTTTCATATGCTGACAAAAGGCCTCTCCTTTCTGTAAATTTTGGAAGTACGCTCATACGCACCACCTCACCGAAAGAGGAAAGTCTCTGCTCCTACGCTTCTCACTTTGTTGCGATGCTCGTCGCAAAGCGCATGTTCCTTTGCGCTTGCCTCCGCATTAACTTCTCTACACTTATCGTATATCATGAATGCCTAATAAATATTCAGGTTACAATATATTTTTAGATAAAATGATTTAGAGAAAAAACCGCCCACATCAGAAAAATGATGTGGGCGGTTTTTTGTAATTATTTATTTTTTGTTTCAAATAACGGACTAACTGGTTTGTTTTCGTGGATACGTTTAATCGCATCTCCGATTAATTCACCAACGCTGACTTCGTCAATTTTTGCAATTTTACGATCATCAGATAGGTAAATAGAGTCTGTTACAACTAAGCGTTCAATTGCTGAATCTTCAATACGTTGTAAGGCTGGTCCTGATAAAACGGGATGTGTACAAGAAGCATAAACGTCTTTTGCTCCAGCTTCTTTCAATGCGTTTGCAGCAAGAGAAATTGTCCCCGCTGTGTCAATCATGTCATCAATTAAGACACATGTTTTGCCTTCCACATGACCAATGATATTCATTACTTCTGCTACGTTCGCTTTTGGACGACGTTTGTCAATGATCGCAATTGGTGCTTTTAAGAATTCTGCCAATTTACGCGCACGCGTTACACCACCATGGTCAGGGGAAACAACAACGACGTCATCGCCTTGAATGCCGTGTTCGATGAAGTAATCGGCAATTAATGGTGCACCCATCAAATGATCCACTGGAATATCAAAGAATCCTTGAATTTGGACCGCATGTAAGTCCAATGTCAACATTCTTGTTGCGCCAGCTTTTTCAATCATGTTTGCAACAAGTTTAGCAGTGATTGGTTCCCGGGCACGTGCTTTACGGTCTTGACGTGCATACCCATAATAAGGCATAACCACGTTAATTGTTTTAGCACTCGCACGTTTTAACGCATCAATCATGATTAATAGTTCCATTAAGTTATCGTTAACAGGGCTACTTGTTGATTGAATGACGTAAACATGTGCACCACGAATACTTTCTTCAATATTCACTTGAATTTCGCCATCACTAAATTGTGTTACAGAGCACTTTCCTAGCTCCACACCCACAGCATCCGCAATTTTTTCTGCTAAGGGACGATTAGAGTTCAAAGAAAAGATTTTCAATCTTGGATCAAAATAATGTTTCGACATTAGAACCTCCACTTTCTATTTCAGCCAATTCGTTAAAACTGAACAATACTTTCCTTCTAAAATAATAGTAGTCCTAGCCAAATAAATCAAGAGATTTTCTGTATTTCATACAAGATATTCATCAAAAGTCGCTTTCTTCTAACTATTTTATCGTATTTGTCTAAAAAATGAGGATTATTTGAATAAAGAAAGGTACTCGCCATAGCCTTCTTTTTCTAAATCTGCCACTGGCACAAATCTCAAAGCTGCCGCATTAATGCAATAACGTAAGCCGCCTTCTTGGAGTGGGCCATCAGTGAAAACATGCCCTAAATGTGAATCCGCTTCTTGACTGCGAACTTCTACTCGGTGCATGCCGTGACTAAAATCAGCTTTTTCTTTGACGCCACGTTTTTCAATTGGTTTGGTAAAGGATGGCCAGCCGCAACCAGCATCGTATTTGTCCAGGGAGCTAAACAACGGTTCGCCACTAACAACGTCTACATAGATTCCGTCTTGGTAAAAGTCATCATATTCTCCTGAAAAAGGGCGTTCTGTTGCGTTTTCTTGTGTGACGGCATATTGAAGATCCGTCAAGGTTTGTTTTAATTCTTCTTCTGTTGGTTTTGTCATTCTGTCCACTCCTTTTCTTCTGTTCAATTTATTGGGTTCAATGATACCACGTTTGCCAAACAGGCACCTAATAGTTTGCATAGTAAAAGACAGTCCTTTCTCTTTTTGACGAATGAAAAGGACTGTCTTTTATTAGTTGAATTCTTTTAGTAGTCGGGCTACTTTGGCAATTGGTAAGCCCATAATGGCGTAATAATCGCCAGCGATTGCTTCAATTAATAATGCTCCTTGTCCTTGGATACCATAAGCGCCTGCTTTGTCGGCATATTCTGCGGTATCTAAGTAAGCATGGATTTCCGTGTCTGTCAGTGGATAAAACGTCACGGTTGAATGAACTGTCGCGGAGCGCTCTTTTTCCCCTTGTTTCAACGTCACACTTGTATACACGTCATGTGTTTTGCCACTTAGGAGGCGCAACATGCGATAACCGTCTTCCCGAGAAGTGGGTTTGCCGAGAATTTCTCCCGCCAATGCCACAATTGTATCGCAGCCAATGACTAGTGCTTCGGGGGTTTGTTCTGCTATAGCCGCTGCTTTTTGGGCAGCCATTTGCGCCACATATTCTGCTGGTAAGCCGTCTTTGCCAACAGTTTCATCGATATCGGCTGGTGCAATCGTAAAAGTTGGGACCACACGCTTTAATAACTCCTGACGGCGAGGAGATTGGGATGCTAAAATAATTTGCATAAATTGATGACGCCTCGTTTCTTTTTAATGGGGGTCTTGAATGCGTTTAAACATTCGTTCCATATCTGAATTCGTAAAATGAATCAGCACCGGACGTCCATGCGGACAATTAAACGGATTTTCGCACAAAGCTAAATCTTTTAATAGCACGCGTGCTTGTTGCTCATTGAGGTAATGATTGGCTTTGATGGATCGCTTACAGCTCATCATAATGGCGGTTGCTTCACGAAATTTTTTCACGCTGACCGAGCCAGTTGTTAGCAACATGTCAATCATCTCGCGAACAATGCTTTCCTCTTCGCCTGCAGGATACCAAGTTGGGTGAGCCCGCACAATGAAACTATTTTGTCCAAAGTCTTCCAAATGGATGCCGACTTCTGCAAGGGTTTCTTTCTGCTCTTTAATTTTCAAGGCATCACTATTTGGATAATCAATAACGATTGGTACCAATAGTTCTTGTAAATCATCACTGACTTCGCCAATTTTTTCACGGAAGTACTCGTATTTAATTCGTTCTTGGGCAGCGTGTTGGTCGATAATAAACAGGCCATCTTTGCTTTGTGCGAATAAATAAGTTCCGTGCATTTGACCGAAGTATTCTAGCTCAGGAAAACGTTCTGTCGGTCGTTCTTCTTCCAACTTATTCAGGGCTTGTTTCAGTTCTCTTTGACTCGCAGCGCTATTGGCATCAAATTCTGGGTGAAGTTTCATTTCTTCTTGGAAAACCTCGTCAGCAGCCTCTGATGAACGCAGAGAAGGTTCTGAATCAGATACTTCAGTTATTTTCGTTTCTTCGGCTATTATCTGTTGCTCATTACTAGCTGTTTCCCAATGATTTGCGGAATCAACAGCTGCCGAAGAGATTTCGTAAGCTGACGTTTCTTCCGCTACACTTGTTGATTCTGGTACTGGCGGCGCAAATGGGTCGTCCATTGGGTCCACTGCTCTTTCTGTCTGGTTGACAGTTTCTGGGGCGCTTGAGACTGGTGTTTCGTCTGTCGCATGTTCCGCATAGAAGCGACCCGTTGCGGGATTATAGCTTAAGCTGCCCGGTCGTTGTTTTACCGCAGGTTGTTCAGTCGATAAAGGAATTTCCATTTGTTCGGCTTTAGGTTCTGGCGGTAGTTTCTTTTTAAAACGCAAATTGTCTGCCGCATTGGGAATCAACTGTTCTTGGCTCAACACTTCTTGAATCGCCTGTTCAATTAATGCCATTAAATCTTTTTCTTTACTTAAACGAACTTCTTGCTTAGTAGGATGGACATTGACATCGACTAACAGCGGATCCATTTCAATTTCTAACACAGCAATTGGAAAACGCCCCACCATTAGTTTCGAACCATAGCCGGCTACAATTGCTTTATTTAACGCGAAATTTTTAATATAGCGACCATTGATAATCGTTGATAAATAGTTGCGGCTGGCCCGTGTGACTTCTGGCAATGAGACATACCCTGTCAAAGTAAAATCAAGGTCTTTCCCTTCAATTTTCAACATTTTCTTTGCGGTGCTAATGCCATAAATCCCCGCAATTGTTTGTTTTAAATCACCATTGCCTGTTGTACTCATCATTTTGTGGCCGTCATGAACTAAGCGAAAAGCGACTTTAGGGTGACTTAACGCCAGACGATTGACAATGTCACCGATATTGGCCAATTCTGTTTGGATCGTTTTGACGTATTTCAAACGAGCGGGCGTATTATAAAATAAATTAGAAACGGTCATTTTTGTGCCTTTACGGAGTGCTGCTGGTCGGTTTTCTTCGACCTTTCCCCCTTTTAGAATCACATAGCTGCCTTCTTCTTCCTCAGCTGTGGCAGTTTCGACAATCATTTCAGAAACTGAGGCAATACTTGGTAAGGCTTCGCCTCGGAACCCCAAGCTGCGAATTCGGAACAAATCATCTCTTGTATGAATTTTGCTTGTGGCATGGCGCTTGAAGGCATTCAGTACATCTTCTTTGGCAATTCCTTCACCATTATCAATAATTTGAATGGTTTTCAAGCCAGCTTCTTCAATAAAAATATCAATTTGGGTGCTTCCTGCATCCAATGCATTTTCCACCAATTCTTTGACGACAGAAGCGGGACGTTCAACAACTTCACCAGCAGCAATCTGGTTGGCTAGTTGTTCGGATAGTTCTTGAATTTTCCCCATTTCACGACCTCCTAACCGGTTCGGTTCCTAATTAGATACGTTTTTGCAATTGATGAAGCATGTTTAACGCATCTAGTGGTGTCATTTCTAATAGATTCATTTTCTTCAATGTGTCAATGACACTTAATTCTTCTGTTGAAACTTCTTTAAATAATGAAAGTTGCTCGGTTTCTTCATGGACTTCTGAAACTTCTTCATGATGAACTGAACTTGGAATCGTTGTTTCTTCCGCTTCTAAAGCGGATAAAATGGTGGCTGCTCGTTCTAAAAGCGGACTTGGTAAACCAGCGATTTTAGCAACATGTATCCCATAGCTCTTATCAGCAGGTCCTTCCATCATTTTATGAAGAAAGACCACTTCGCCATCTTTTTCGACAGCGCCCACGTGAATATTCTTCAAGCCTTTTAAGGTTTCATCTAGAACAGTTAGTTCATGATAATGTGTAGAGAATAGCGTTTTAGCTTGTACTTCACGATGGATATATTCAATGATGGCTTGCGCTAGCGCCATTCCATCATAGGTTGCCGTGCCGCGTCCTAATTCATCAAATAAAATTAGGCTGTTAGGCGTGGCGTGCCGCAGTGCTTGGTTGGCTTCCATCATTTCTACCATAAAGGTACTTTGCCCTGCAATTAGATCATCAGAGGCCCCAATCCGTGTAAAAATTTGATCGAAAATTGGCATTTCAGCACTTTCCGCTGGTACAAAACAGCCAATTTGTGCCATGACCACCGTCAAAGCCAATTGACGCATGTAGGTACTTTTCCCTGACATGTTTGGTCCAGTAATCAAGAGAATATCTGTTTCTGGGTTCATGCGGATACTGTTTGGAATGTATTCTTGATGCCCTAAAACTTTTTCCACGACTGGGTGTCGTCCTTCGACAATCGCCAAATTTTTCGTGTTACTTCTTAACGTTGGTCGAACGTATTGATACCGTTCACTAATTGTTGCAAAAGATTGTAAAACATCAACCGCACTAATGGTTTTAGCCAGTGTTTGCAATCGATCAATATTCGTTTTCACTTGTTCTCTCACGGCCAAGAATAATTGATATTCTAGTTCAACTGATTTTTCTTCGGCTTCTAAGATTAAACGCTCTAGTTCTTTTAGTTCTGGCGTAATAAAGCGCTCCGCATTAGCTAATGTTTGCTTACGCTCGTATTTTCCTTCTTCTAAATTCGCTAAATTTGACTTAGTGATTTCAATGAAATAACCAAAGACACGATTGTAGCCAATCTTCAAGTTTTTAATGCCTGTTTCTTGGCGTTCTTTCGCTTCTAACTCCGCTAACCATTGCTTACCATTACGCATGGCATCACGGTATTCATCTAATTGGTCGTTATAGCCGTCTTTAATAACATTTCCTTCAGTAATTTGTAAAGGGGCTTCTTCATTAATCGCCGTCGCAATCAATGCCACTAAATCTTCAACAGGGTTTAAGTCGACTAATAAATCATCCCATTCCCCTTGATTGATCCCGACAATTAACTGTCGAATCGTTGGTACTTGTTCTAAAGAGGTCCGTAATTGAATTAAATCACGCCCATTCACACTGCCGAATGCCACGCGTCCTGCTAACCGCTCTAAATCATAAACGTTCGTCAATGCTGCTTGCAAATCTAAGCGTTCAAAATAGGCATTTAATAAGGATTGCACCATTTCTTGACGCGCCTTAATTTGACGTTCCTGAATTAGCGGACGATCCAACCATTGTTTCAACAAACGGCCGCCCATAGCTGTTTTCGTTTCATCTAATAGCCACAAAAGAGTCCCTTTTTTCTGTCCTGTTCGAATCGACTGACTCAATTCTAAATTGAATTTAGAATAATGATCCATTTTCAAGAAATGATCTGGCTGATATTCCACAGCTTTCTGAATATGGGACAAGCTCCGCTTTTGGGTAACAGATAAATAAGATAATAACTTGCCTGTAATTTCAATTTCTAATGGATTAATCAGTTCATTGGTTAAAAAACTAAACTCGGCATTTTCTTCCACCGTTTCTTGTGTCGAAAAGATAATATTTAAACGTAAACTTAAGTTCTCTTTTAACGATTCAGGGATCCCTGAACCTAGGACCATTTCTTTTGTTTGCAACGCAGAAGCTTCGTTTAAAACGCCCTCTTCATCAGCCAAGACTGCTGTTTTTAATTCGCCTGTACTCAAATCTACATAGGCAAAACCGAACTGATTACCATCTGTTAGCACAGCGGTTAAGTAATTATTGTCTTTGGCTTCCAAGCCTTTACTATTCATCACCGTTCCTGGCGTTACCAACTGGACCACTTCTCGTTTGACCATGCCCTTGGTAGTCTTTGGATCTTCCACTTGCTCACAAATCGCTACTTTATAGCCTTGCTCAATCAACGTATCAATGTAGCCTTGCGCGGCATGATAAGGAACGCCACACATAGGAATCGGATCATCCGCATTGCGGTTACGACTGGTTAACGTCAATTCTAAGATTTGCGCTGCATTGATAGCATCTTCATAAAATAATTCATAAAAATCACCTAAGCGATAAAATAAAAACGCATCCTTGTATTGGGCCTTAATGGATAAATATTGTTCCATCATGGGTGTATTTTTTGTCTTTTGTGGCATTTAATTCCCTTCCTTCTCTAGCTCTTCGTTCACGCGGTATTGAATGAGCGCCGTGACATGTTGGACTAAGTCATTGGCTTCGATCAGTTGTTCGCGGTAGGCTACAACGAGTGGATGCTCATCAAATTCTTTTGTTTTCGCATCAGCTCGTTGAATGGCTTCTTTTTCAGCAGTTGGTTTGCCATAGTGAGCAAATTGAACCGCATCTTTTTGCGCAGCTTTAATTTCTTCCACTAATTCTGTCAGCTTTTTGTTTTTCTTTACCTTTTCTTCAATCGCTTGGTAGCGCTGAATGACTTCATCTTGTCCAATTAAATGTAACAATTTTTCTAATTCTTTATTACTTTGTGCATCTAAATTCAACGGCTCCATTTTTTTCACCTTCATCTTTCACCGGCACTTTTTCTATAAGAGCAGAAAAAGTTAACCTCTTAATGATCCGAGATTAACTTTTCTTCTATTATTCTTGAAACGGGCGATCTTCGCTAATCTGAATCGGCTCAATCATCTTCGCTTGGCCCGTTTGGTCATCAATCTCTAAAATACAGGCAGATAAAATTGTCCGCCCTGTTTCGACTACCTCAAAGCGCTTCGGCAATGCTGTCATAAACTTCTCAATAATCGGTTCACGCTTCATTCCTAGAATCCCATCATAAGGTCCGGTCATACCGACATCACTTAAGAAGGCTGTCCCTTTCGGTAAAATCCGAGCATCATTTGTTTGAACATGCGTATGTGTTCCAACAACGGCTGAAACTTGGCCATCTAAAAACCAGCTCATGGCTTGTTTTTCACTCGTCGTTTCGCCATGAAAATCCACAAAAATGAGCGGTGTCCGTTTGCGAGCGATAGCCACTAGCTCGGCGGCTTTCTTGAAAGGATCTTCCAATGGCACCATAAATGTGCGGGCCTGTAAATTAATCACCGCTAGTTCCAATTGATTGACTTTCACAAAAACCATTCCTTGACCAGGCACATCTTCTGGAAAGTTCGCTGGACGAACCATTTTCTTCGCATCATCAATGAATTCAAAGATATCCTTGTTGTCCCACGTATGGTTACCCATCGTAACAACATCGACACCATCTTGCAAAAATTTCTTATAAATCTTGCCAGTAATTCCCCGACCAGATGCCGCATTTTCACCATTAGCAATGGTCACTTGTGGACGATATTTCTTCTTTAATTTAGGGACATACGTTGCTAAGGCTTCTCTTCCTAAAGAACCGACAACATCTCCTATAAATAATATACGCAAAAAGGTTCCTCTTCTCTTTTTAACATCTCTTGTTTATTATAGTTGTTTTCGCTTTGAAAAGAAAGTTTTGGTTTTAAAAGATTAAAAAAAGTGCCTCAACGAACAATCCTTGCAATTGTTCGTTGAGACACTACACGCGATACTTATTCGCTTTTTATTTTATTTCGCATAGTCAACGGCACGTGTTTCACGGATAACCGTTACTTTGATATGTCCTGGATAATCCAAGTCATCTTCAATTTTCTTCCGAATGTCTCGAACTAAACGAACAGATTCTAAATCAGAAATTTCTTCTGGTTTCACCATGACACGAACTTCACGTCCTGCTTGAACAGCAAAACTTGAATCCACGCCTTCGAAACTATTAGAAATATTTTCTAAGTTTTCTAAGCGGCGAATGTAGTTTTCTAACGATTCACTACGTGCACCTGGACGGGCTGCAGATAACGCATCTGCGGCTGCCACTAAAACAGAAATAACTGAGGTTGCTTCCACATCACCATGATGCGAGGCAATGGCATTAATAACTACTGAATTTTCTTTATATTTCGCAGCTAATTCTGCGCCAATCTCAACGTGAGAACCTTCAATTTCATGATCTAATGCTTTCCCAATATCATGTAGTAAACCTGCACGTTTGGCTAATTGAACATCTTCGCCTAATTCGGCGGCTAAAACGCCAGCCAGTTTTGCTACTTCGATTGAGTGGTTCAAGACATTTTGACCATAACTTGTTCTGAAACGTAAACGGCCTAAAATTTTAATTAAATCAGGATGTAACGTATGAGCACCTACTTCAAAGGCTGCTTGTTCTCCGTATTCACGAATCCGTTCATCCATTTCTTTACGTGATTTTTCTACCATTTCTTCGATACGAGCGGGATGAATCCGACCATCTTGGATTAATTTTTCCAAGGTCATTCGAGCGATTTCTCGTCTGATTGGATCAAATCCGGATAACACAACCGCTTCTGGCGTATCATCAATGATTAAGTCAATCCCTGTTAATGTTTCCAATGTACGAATATTACGTCCTTCACGACCAATAATGCGACCTTTCATCTCATCATTTGGTAAAGTGACCACGGAAACAGTTGTTTCAGAAACAGAATCGGCGGCGCAACGTTGAATTGCTAGGGAAAGCAAGTTCTTCGCTTTGCGATCAGATTCTTCTTTGGCACGTTGTTCTGACTCCTTGACCATCAAGGTTAGTTCATGATTCAACTCTTCTTCTGTTGACTTCATAATAATCGATTTTGCTTCTTCTTTTGAAAGGGAAGCAATTCGTTCTAATTCTTGATGTTGCTGATTAATTAAGTTTTCTACTTCTTTTTCTCGCTCATCAATTAATTGCTGTCTAGCACCAAGTTTCTCTTCTTTTTCTTCCAGTGAGCCTTCACGTTTTTCAAGAGAGTCATCTTTACGATCCAACGTTTGTTCCCGTTGAATTAAACGATTTTCTTGAGATTTAAGTTCTAATCTGCTTTCTTTCAACTCACTTTCAATTTCTGAACGATACTTCTGGTTCTCTTCCTTAGCTTCTAGCAATGCTTCTTTTTTCAGTGTTTCTGATTCTTTCCGAGCGTTCTCGAGAATACTCGACGCTGAAATTTTTGCACCATTTATTGCTTTATCATGACGTGACTTTGCAATAACAAATCCTAAACCAAGACCGACAATCAAACCGACGATAGCGAGGAGAATATTTAAAACCATATTTCCACCTCCATACTATCTTTTTGTTAATTCATATCTTGTAGTTTTTTGATAAACTAAAATCAATTATCAATATGCCTACTTGCATATTTGTGCATACACACAATTTTATTCTAATGTTTGTCGCGAAAGGTGTCAACTTAAAAAAGCCCTTTCTTTTGGAAAGGGCAGCAAATATTAGACAACGTCACATTTTTAGGTTTCCGCCGTCACGAATTGTTTAAATTTTAGAACAAACGCCGCATAGTCTGCTGTTTGACTAAGCTGCTTGATGTGGATGGGTTCGGACATGAACAACAGTCTATTTAACAATTTAGTTCTAAACAAAAAAAGACAACACCTGTCCTGTTCAGTAAGTGTTGTCCTTCTTCTTAACGAGTCGTATTCACTCGTTATTTATTCGTCTAAGGGTAATTCTTCTTGACCTTCTGCTTCTTCTATAATGGTTGAACCGTCACCGATGCCGTATGCATCACGGACCAATTTAGACACTTCTGCCATCATTTCAGGATGATCCGCCATGTATTGTTTGGCATTTTCACGGCCTTGGCCAATTCGTTCTTCTTTGTAGCCATACCAAGCACCACTTTTACTGATAAGGTCTTTTTCCACAGCCATATCTAGTAATTCGCCTTCTTGGGAAATACCTTGGCCATACATGATATCAACTTCTGCCACTTTAAATGGTGGCGCCACTTTGTTTTTAACGACTTTAATTTTTGTGCGGTTACCGACGATGTCTGTTCCTTGTTTTAACTGTTCTGCACGACGGACTTCTAGACGAACCGTTGCGTAGAATTTCAATGCACGTCCACCAGGAGTTGTTTCAGGATTTCCGAACATCACGCCAACTTTTTCACGAATTTGGTTAATGAAAATAGCAATTGTTTTTGTCTTATTAATTGAGCCTGATAATTTACGTAGTGCTTGAGACATTAGTCGAGCTTGTAGGCCGACATGGCTCGCTCCCATCTCACCATCAATCTCTGCACGAGGAACTAACGCAGCAACCGAGTCGATGACAACGATGTCAATCGCACCACTTGAAACTAAGGCATCGGCAATCTCTAAGCCTTGCTCGCCCGTATCTGGTTGAGATAAAAGTAATTCATCGATGTTAACGCCTAGTTTCTCCGCATATTGAGGATCCAATGCATGCTCAGCATCGATAAAAGCGGCTGTTCCACCATTTCGTTGCACTTCTGCAATTGCGTGTAAAGAAACAGTTGTTTTACCTGAACTCTCAGGACCATATACTTCAATAATTCGGCCACGTGGATACCCACCTACGCCCAATGCAACATCTAACGCTAAAGAACCACTAGGGATAGTTGAAATTTTTTGATCAGCTTTTTCGCCTAATTTCATAATAGAGCCTTTCCCAAAGTTCTTTTCAATTTTTTTCAGTGCGGCATCTAAAGCCACTTTACGATCATCTGCCAATGGATAATCCTCCTTTAATTTATATAAACTTATTTTTCATTTCCTGTTAGTAGGTCTATCATATCTCTTTTGTACCAAAAAAGCAAGAAAAAACCGAACAAACATTCGCATATTTATTTTTTATTAATGATTCGGCGCCGCAAAAGATCTAACCCTCGCATAATCGCACTCTGTCTAATATAATTTCGGTCACGGTTAAAATGGAAACATTCTGCAACAGTTGGTTGGCCTTCTTCCGCCAGCCCAATCCAAACAGTGCCTGTCGGTTGACCTTCGATTGGGTCACCAGCGACCCCAGTAAATGATAAACCATAGTTAGATTTAGCTAACTGACGCGCTTTCTCTGCCATTTCTTTGGCACACGCTTCACTTACCGTGCCATGTTCTTCTAAAAGTTCATGAGAAATTCCTAAAAAGTTCTCTTTTGTTTCTTGCGAATACGTCACGAAGCCTCCCTTAAAAATCTTCGAAGCACCCGCAATTTCCCCCAGTGTACTTTGGAATAGGCCAGCGGTGAGGCTCTCAGCAGCCGTAACGGTTTGTCCGTTTTGTAATAACAAATCCACTGTTACCTTGGCTAAACTATTGTCATCCCCATACCCATAAAAATAGTCTCCCACTTTAGCTAAAATCTTTTCTTCCGTCGCTGTTAATAATTCTTCGCCAGCTACTAAGTCTTTTGTTTTAACTGTTAAACGAAGTGTCACTTCATTAGGCTTAGCATAAGGCGCAATGGTTGGATTCGTTTGGTGCGCAATCAACGATTGAATCTCGGTCACCAGCTGGGATTCCCCAATGCCATAAAAACGCAAGACTCTCGAAATCAATTGTTCTTCTTGTGGAAACGCATCAATCAATAAAGGTCGTGCCGCTTGTTGGAACATCGGAATTAATTCATTGGGCGGCCCTGGTAAGAGCAAATAGCTTGTTGTCCCTTCTGTTACGAAAGAACCAACCGCTAATCCTGTCGGGTTTTGAAGAACTTGTCCACCTTCAATGGCTAACACTTGTCGTAGATTATTTTCCGTCATTGGCCGCTTAGACTGTTGGAAAAACTGGTGCAAGCGGTTCAATCCTTCTTGATCTTCTACTAATGATTTATGGAGATGTTGTGCGACAACTTGCTTGGTTAAATCGTCTTCTGTAGGTCCTAGCCCTCCACAAAGGACAATTAAATCACTTCTTTGTTCTGCTTCTGTTAGTAGCGTTTCTAAGCGGCCGCCGTTATCACCAACAACGGTCTGATAGTAAACATCGATGCCTAGCGCAGCTAACTCTTCTGATAAAAAGGTGGCGTTGGTATTCACTACTTGTCCCAGTAATAACTCTGTTCCGACTGCAATGATTTCTGCTTTCATTGATTTCCCCTTCTCTAATAACATACGTAGTTAAACTCACTTTCCATTTTAGCACAACAAAATTTTTACAAAAGAATTTGAGCTTCAGGAAATAATTTTTTTATCAGGAAATTTATTAATTATTACGAAAAAAATGTTCATTTTCTCACAATACATTGTATAATAACGTTATATCGAAAGGAGAGAAATGAATGAGTGTAGTATTAGGACTTTTGGGTCTATTAGGGTTACTTGTCAGCGGGGGACTGACTATCAAAGCATTAATTAAGAAACAACCGAAAAAACAATATGGCTATGCTGCATTAGCAAGTGCCGCTCTATTTATTGGTGGGGTTGCCACGACAGATTCTTCCCCAACGCTTTCACTTGATGCAGAGAGTGTTGAAACCGATACCAATGGCTCAGCCACCATCAAAGGCGAATACAACGGCAACAGCAAACTAACGGCCAATGGCAAGGAAGTAAAAACGAAAGACAAAACGTTTGCTTACAAGGTAAAACTGTCCGATGAAAAAACGCAAAAAATCACCTTTGTTGCTGAGAAGAAAGATACCAAAGTTGAAAAATCAGTCGAAGTCACACCGTCAAAAGAATTTATTGCGAGCATCACAGATTCTGAGCAAGAATTGGCCAAAACAGAAAAAGCCTTAGCTTACGCTGAAAAACAACCTTCTCAGAAAAACTATGATGAAGCCGCAACCTTAGTATCTTCATTAAGTCAAGAATACGAGGAATACAATGATCGCCTTGAAAAAATCAAAGAAGCAGTACCTGTTGATGAAGCAGTTACAACTGCTGAAAAATCTAAAAGTAAAAGCGATTATCAAGCAGCTGAAAAATTAGTAGCTGCTGCCCCAGTTGGCAAAGAAGGATTTCAACAACGATTAACGACTGTTCAAACCGCTATCGCTGAAAAAGAAAAAAATGAACAATTAGTCGCCAGTGCAACTGCCGCTGTTGAAAAAGCTGAACAAGAACCAACCAATGAAGCTTACTATAATGAAGCGGTCAAACAAATTGACGCTTTAAACTCCCCAAATCAAGCTTTAACAAAACGGGTAGCCGTTGTTAAAACTCAATTAAATGCCCACAAAGAAAAACAACGAAAAGAAGCAGAAGCTCAGAAACTAGCCGCTGAAAAAGCGCAAAAAGAACAAGCCGAAGCGGCAGCAAAAGCGCAAGCTGAAGCAGAGGCGCAACAAGCCGCACAGGCACCAGCGGAAGTCGAGACGGCTGCTGCGGAAGCACCAAGCGGTAACGCCTTAATTAAAGGGTCACGTAATGGAATTTATCATGTGCCTGGAAGTAGATATTATAATAGAACCACTAATCCAGTGGCTTGGTTCTCTACTGTTGAAGAAGCAGAAGCAGCAGGATACCGAGCACCCAAACAGTAAATACATTAGCAATAATTAATCAAACAAGAAAATGGGGCCTCCGTTGTTTTAACGGAGGCCCCATTTTCTTGTTTCTTTTATTGATACACACTAATTCGTTGATTTGGGTGTGCATTACTTTCCACTTCATCTAACATGGCAACGGCGTAGTCTGCGTAACTAATGTAGCTGTCACCTTGACTATTGGTTGTTAATTCTTCGCCAGCGACTTCATAATGGCCTGTCGCAGGACCATCAGCATCAAACATGGCTGCAGGACTAATATAGGTCCAGTGGATGTTTTGAGCTTCTTTCAATAAGTTTAAAGCTTCGCCCATCGCCGAAGCTAATGGCTGAATTTCTGCTGGGAATGATGGTGTATCTTTTAATTGAGTTGTGTGTTCTGGGTCCACATACAAGGTTCCAGCGCCCCCAACGACAAACAAGCGCGTTTTTTGATTGGTTAAAATCTCAATCAAATGCTGGGTAGATTTGGGGAAATCTTGCACATTAGGGAATCCTAAGGCACTAATTAATACATCAAACGCTTGAATATCTTCTGTTGTTAATTGATAAACATCTTTTTCAATGGTCGGTGTGCCATCTGTTATTTTTGAGGAATTACGAACGATGGCTGTCACGTCCATCCCGCGACGTTTAGCTTCTGCTAAAAGTAATTGTCCTTCTTTTCCTGTTGCTCCTAATACTGCTACTTTCATGTAAATCATCCTTTCATTTTTAAATAGAACTAAAATAGTTACATTTGACACTTTAAAAGTAGAGAGATTACTTATCTCTCTTAACTTCTATTTCATGAATCACATCTGCTAAGGTGATGCTTTTCAATTCTTCTTCCATTTTTTGTTGCACTTTAGTAAATTCAGTTTCTAGTACCGATTGGATATTTGCCCCAACGGAACAGTTTGGATTAGGATTCTGATGAATATTGAAAATCTCTCGTTCCAATTCAACCGCTGTATAAATTTCATACAGTGAGATCTCTTCTGGTTTCTTTAATAAGGTATTTTTATTGGCTCCACGCATGGAATGAATCAAGCCGGCTTTTTTTAACTGGCTCATTAGTCGTCGAACAACGACTGGATTCGTATTCACGCTCGAAGCAATGTATTCAGAAGTCACTTGTTCTTGAGGACCTGTTTCAATCAAACTTAAAATATGAATCGCAACACTTAATTTCGTTGACATGGCCATGTCTAATCACTCCAAACTAAATGTAACGTTATTTGTTACATTTATAGAATACGCTGTTTCGTTTTATTTGTCAATGAGAAACCTCTGACTATTCAAAATAAAAATCATTTGTTGAAACCACACGGGCCCCAAACGGCATTAATGCTAATTTCGCCAATTTAAAGGACTGTTGCCCAAACGGAATACCGATGATTGTCAGACAAAGCAACAAGCCACTAATACAATGCCCAATTGCTAATGGTAGTCCACTGATAATCAGCCAAATAATGTTTACCACCAAAGATACGCCGCTATCACTATACACGACTCGCTTTTTAAACGGCCAAAAGCTCAACCCCGCTAATTTGAAGCATTGTAAACCAATCGGAATACCGATAATTGTAATACACCAAATCACGCCTGCGAATAGCCAAGATAAGCCACCAAAAAAGCCGCCAAAGATAAACCATAAAATATTGCCAAGTGTTTTCATTCTTGTTCCTCTACTTTCCTCATTAAAAATTATGCATGTGAGTAAGTATATCATGAAAGCTTCTTTTTGTTTCAAACAATATTGTAAGGTTGCTGACTCGTTAAAAGACGAAGACACTGTTTCATGATACAATGAAGAAACTAACGATAAAGGAGCAGACTTCATGGACTTACATTTAACCGTTGATCTAAAAAAAACAAAGACACTCATTGACTTAGCCGATCAGGCCCACTTAATCATTGAACAAACAACTAAATTACCGAAAAAAGAAGCAGCGATTCTTTTCTTGCTAAGAGATAACCAACTAGTTGCTTTAGGACTTGCTGAAGAAAAAGCTACATATAAAGAAGTTTCTTTTGATCACTCGATTTTGTTGAAACCGACTTGGGACACAGAACTTGCCTATTTAGCGCAAGCTTTCCTAGATGATGCGAAAGAAAGTGGTTTAACATTGGAAGCAACCCCAACGACAGTCAAAATTCCGAAAAGTGCGGTAGCGACAGTGACTAACTATAAAGAAACGGTCACCTTTATCTTGGAACGTTTTGGCTACTCTCTGTTTAAAAAACCGGCGCCGAAGAAAGCCAGACCAGCCAAAGCACGCCACAAATGGACAAAAGAAGTTAGCCAAATTCCTTTTTATATTGATACTCGACAAAGCAAAGCAACGGTTTTTTGGCAAAAGCGCAATGAAATGCTTATTAAAGCTGGCGCGACAATGATGCCAGAAGCCCCTTTAAATAAAGACGGGTCTGTCGGTTTCTCCGCCAGATTTGGTGAAAAACTTCGTGATGAACGCAAGGGCCAATTTAAAGACTTTGTCACAACGGAAGATATCGTCTTAAAAAGCGTTAATGAAGTCGGCTTGTTTCTCTATTTTGCTGGAACAAACAGCTGGTTAGAGCTAGTTGATGAGAACGGCAAAACCTTAAATGAATGGACTGTGGTGGAATAACCCTTATAAAAAATGTCACGCCTGAACTTTATGATTCAGGCGCGACATTTTTTTAATTTAAATAACTTTTTGCTATCGCTTGATACTTATCAATCATATCTAAATAATTATCAATTTCGACATATTCGTCGATTTGGTGTGGCAAAGTTGGAACGCCCGGTCCAAAGACAACGCAATCAAATTTATTTTTTGATTTAGTGAATTCAGCTAAATCTGTGGTTCCTGCTGCTGTTATCAATGGCAACGGTTGGTCAAATTGGGCTTGAATGGCTTGAATTAACGCAGAATCTTTCTCAGCTTTTACAGGAATTTTATTGTAATCAATCGTTAATTCTAACTGATGTTTTTCTTTTTTGTTCAATTCATCAACAATTTTTTGTAATAACGCAATAACTTGGTCGTTGCTGAATTCTGGAATTGAACGGATATTCCCTTGCAAGGTAGCTTGACCTGGAATACTGTTCACTTGTGTACCACCTTTAATGACGGTTACATTGTGAATCGTTCGACCCAATTCAGGATTTTCATAGTTTGCTGTGACTTCCGCCATTTGTTGGTTCGCTTCTGTAATAAATTCGTTCAAATTATTAATCGCATTAATGCCTTCTTCTGGCATGGAACTGTGGGCTTCTTTTCCGTGTGACACAACAGAATAGTTAATTGAACCCATGTGCGCATACATCAAGTTATAATTGGTTGGTTCTCCAATGACTAAGGCACTTAAATCATCCGCATAGCCTTTTTCAGTTAATTGTTCGGCTCCTAGTTCGCCTACTTCTTCGCCGACTGTACCTAAAAATTTAACCGCTCCATTTAATGGGACTTTATTTTCTTTTAATTCAATCATTGCTAAAACCATTGCGACTAAGCCGCTTTTCATGTCTGTTGCGCCACGTCCATACAATTTATTTCCTTCAATATGGGCCGCAAATGGCGGGAAAGTCCATTGACTTTCGTCCCCTTCAGAAACCACGTCCATGTGGCCACTAAACCCTAAGACTTTTTCTCGGTTTTCACCTAAATAAGCAACCAAACTACTACGATTTGGTGCATAAGAAACAAGTTCAGAAGGGATCTCATATTTTTTCAAAAGATTTTGTAAATAGATTGCCACTTCTTCTTCGTTTCCATTTACAGATTTAATTTTAACCACATCTTGTAAAATACTAATTTTTTCTGATTTTTCCATTGCCATTCGCCCTTTCTTGTTATGCTTAATTCTAGTGTACGCTTCTCTCAGTAAAACCGCAACTGACTTGGTTAGGTCAGCAAAAAACACGCGACAGTTTTAAGAAATGTCGCGTGTTTTTTGCTGAGTTTATTTAAAATAATTAGGCGCTGCCAATTCATTCTCAATGACTTGATTAGGGATCACAAATTCAGGGGTGCCCATATAGTAAGGCGCAATTTCTCCTTGAGGAAACACAATCACTAATTGGTGTTTTTCATTGATATAGAAAGGTTGGTCCTTTTTAATTTTTTTGAAGGGTTGAACATCACTGGGGGCATCCTCTTTTTCGGACCAGTATATTTTATTGCTATCGTTCTTCATTTGGTCTGCTATTTGTTGTTTAATTTCACTACTAATGACATCAATGTAAAAATCATTTTTAAAAATTAAGGGGAGTGAAACGACAACATTGGCTCGTTTGTCGATGGTGTCATATTTCGTTGTCGTCGCAGAGCTGCCTTTAATTTCTGTGAAGGTTCGTTTGACCACTAGGAAGCGACGGTCGTCCACGACTTTTTCATAATCTCCAGTGACTGAAACACGAGAACCATCAAACAATTGCCCTTTGACTTGTTGAAATTCTGTTTGGGCTTCTTTCAAGTATTTTTTGTTGAGCGTGTCAGCTACTGAAGATTCTTGGGATGTTTGGATTTTAGGGACATCGATGTTTACTTCACTTTCCTGTTTTTTCGCTGTCAACGTTTTGATGGTGACTAATTGAACAATTTTATCTAACACAGGGATGTTGCGGGCTGCTTCACTAAAACCTGGAAACAAATTGACTGATAAGACAAAGCCACAAGCTACTACTAGACTACTTTGCAGTGAGCGGTTTCTAAAACGAAGCCAGGTGTACCGCTTTTTCTCTTTATGAAAACGCGCTTTGACTTCCGCTTGTAGATCCGTTGGCAACGGTTGTTGGCGGTATTCTTTTGAAAAGTTTTTAACAACGCTTTTTACAAAATCTTCCATTATTTTTTCGCTTCCTTTCTTTTACTAATTCAATAGACTTCGGAGTTCATTCAAACTGCGGTACATCTTCGTTTTAATCGTATTTTCGTTAATATCCAGGATCAAGGCGATTTCTTTTAGCGTAAATCCTTCAAAAAATTTTAATAGAATAATTTCACGATTGGGACTATCTAATTGATTAATAATTTCTTCAATTTCTAAAAAACTGCGTTGGGGATTATTTAAAAGGGCTAACACATGTTCATCTTTTTCAATATGAACAGCTTCTCGTTTCTTTTTACGCCAATAATCTGTCGCTACAGAAAGCAGAATTCGAAAGAACCACGCGTCAAAATCATTAATATCTGGTCCTTTTTGGATGGCCTTCAGTGCCTTTTCAAAGCTTTCTTGAATCACATCCAAGGCATCTTCTTTCGAATGTGTATAGTTAAAGGCAATGCGATACATTTTTTCATATTTGGTATCCACAAGCGTTTCTAACGCGCGAATTTGTTTTTTTCTTTTCCAACCATCGAAAACCATCGATTTCTGGAACCTCCTTTCCTGTACACTTATATAGACGAATCACAAGCATAAAAAGTTTCAACTTTTTTATTATTTTTAATTTTTATATTCTAAAAGAAAAAGAAATCACCGTCTAGTCTACGATGATTTCTTGTTCTCTTCTCCCGAGTGCGGTCTTAGTGCACTCAGCGTTTTAATAAAATGCGACCAATCAACAGGACGTGGTGGCGCTAGCCAAATAATTTGAGTAATCTCAGGCCAATCGACAAAATGAATATCCGATAAAATTAATTGTACACTTTCATCTACATGTGCTTTGAAAATGATATTCCATTCCGTAATTTTTTCAATATTTTTTTGTATCATACGGTTGTAGGCTTCACCAAAGGAAAAGTCGACACACAATGTAATCGGAGCCAAAACTTTTTTCAATGGTAACGCATCCACCATTAACAACAGATACCGATAAAATAAAAACTGTCTGGCATCCCAAACAGCGGGATTCGTTTTTTGTTCTTGAATAAATTGTCGACTAGCAGAAAAATACTCTGTATACGTT
Source organism: Enterococcus sp. AZ129 (assembly GCF_051714505.1). Classification (NCBI taxonomy): domain Bacteria; kingdom Bacillati; phylum Bacillota; class Bacilli; order Lactobacillales; family Enterococcaceae; genus Enterococcus; species Enterococcus sp. AZ129. The sequence goes on from NZ_JBIORY010000001.1 coordinate 2,692,046, forward strand.
TCTGCAAAGTAGGTTATATCCATTTTGCGATAACTATAGTTTGCTTCTATTGGAAAATGGAACAATTTAAAATGTACGATTGTTACTTTTTGTTCAAAACCTTGCAGGACTTCCTCGGAAAGCTGAAATTGTATTTTTAAATAGCTTAACAAGTCACGATTCAATTGTTGAATTTCTGCAAATCTTTGGCAAAGTGCTGCTGAAGCTACTTGAAGCCACTCTTCAGCAATTAAAAATAAGAGTAAATAATTGCCTTCGTTTGTTCGTTGTGGTTCTGGGACTTGAAGACTCTCTAACCAATTGAAAACATTCTGCTGATTGTCACCGGCTAATTGTTTTAACACTTGCGAATCTACTTTTTTCTCTACATAAAACTGTTGCTGCGTTCGTACTAAAGAAACCGCCAAAAAATGAAAACATTTAGCTTGTGCATAGCCTGCACGCTGATTAAGATGAACCTTCTCAGAAAAAAATAGCTCAAAGTTCCGAATCTGCTCTAAAACTTTTTTACCGTACAATGAAAAATCACGTTGGTATAATTGTAAAAAAACCAGTGTTGTTACTTCGCGTAAATTGGTTTCATTTCCCACTAAGTGAAATTCTTTATTAATTGTAATTTGGTAATTTTCCAGCATTTTCTTTAATTCCTTGAACTCCTTATAAGCCAATGTGTGACTAACAAAGTGTTCTAAAGCAAACTCATTCACAGAATCAAAACGCTGAAAAAAGAAATCTTGAAACATAGCAAAACGTAACGACTCTTTAATATAGCAATCAATCAAAGTAGCGGAAGTTTCCGTTCCTGATTCATTAAGCGTTAAGAAAATACCATCGCTCACAATTTGAAAATCCTCTGATAAACCAAATTCAATAAAATCAGCATTTAATTCAGCGACCGTTTTGTTCACGATAAATTCAGATAATTCTAACTCCTGCATTACGGTTTCTTTTGACTCTGTTAACATCGGTGCATTTTCCAGTAACTGAAATAAGGCGATTTTTCTTTTATCCACTTTATTTAAAAACATCATCAATATCATAGACTTCTCTCACATCCATTTTTTTCCCATACAATCCATTTCCTGAAAGAAAGTACCCAACCGCTGCTAAATAGCTTTCAGATTCTTCATCGCCGCCTGCACCAAGTCCGTTAGGAAAGACAAAATCTTTATTCACTTGTAAGGAATGAGCCGTTGTTTCTTTTGTTTGTTTCTTTTTTTCTTTTGACATTGCCGGTTTCTCCACAGGTTTGTCTTTTTTCTTGGGTGAAGGCTTTTTTTCTTCAGAAGGAACCGTAGTTTTTTGATCTTCCGGAGGGGTTGGCGCAGGTTGTTCCGGTTCTGACTTTTCCTGAGGGGTGATTGATTCTGGTTTTGGTTGAATTTCTTCCGTTGGTTCTAAGGGATTATAAATAGGTGTCGCCAATGTTTGAATTGGTTCTATTTCGACAGCCGTAAAAATTAGCAAAGAACTAAATAAAAAAAGATACTTTTTTCTCATGGCTTCTCACTCTCTCTACCTCTACTTTATGGGAAGCAATTCCTTGTAAAAGTACCTTTACTTTTACAAGGAAAACCCTTTTTGTCAATAGATAGCCCTTTTTATTGCTCAGATTGTTGTTCTTCCTCTTTTTTCTTTTTACGATACAAGAAGAAAATCAATAAGAGCAGCGCTAGAATGATTAATGCAATCAGTAGATACAACCACCAATTGGTTCCTTTAATGGTTACGTCTTTTTCATTTAATTCTTTAGCGACGTCCCCAGAAATAGTAAATTCTTTTGTAAATTCCCATTTGTACAGGTACCGTTCTTCACCATTGGCGCCTTTGACTTGATAGGTGCCCTTTTCATCTTTTACACCATAGGCCGTTGATTTCAAGACATATTTCCCTGGCGTTAATCGTTCCCCTTTTAAAGAAATTGGGTAACTAAAGTTAGAGTTTGGCGCCACTTGCATATCCTCAGTATCGGATTGGTAAAGCGTTTCGCCTCCTTTTGAAACAGTGTTGATTAAATGTAATTGGTTTAAATAGGCCGCTTGTGGGTTTTGTAAAGAAACATTGATGACGTTTCGCGCGTTGACTTGGCCTGGTTTAACCCCCAGTAATTTTAAATCTGGTTGAACCTTTGTCTCATTTTGCTGAAGAATAATAGCCACAACATAGGAGTATTCATTATTAATAGCTAACCCTTTTGATTGATCCGCAGAAGTCGTGGTTTCTTTCTTTTTCTCTTTGAGTGTTATGCCGCCAGCCATCACGCCATCAAAAGAATCTTTAGGCATCGTGATGGTTAAAGGTAAGGTCTTTTGGGAATGCTTCGGCAAGATGATTTCTTTCGGTGCTTCCACATAATCTTTTAAGTTAAAGCGTAAAGTTTTGTCAGGTTTGATCCCATTTTGGCCATATTCTACTACGCCATTTAAATTTGTTGTCGCTGAGTTCACCGTATTTTCAATGGTAATGTCTTCATCTGTATCATTGCGTAACTGAATTTCTACGGTTTGTTTGGCACCAGGCTCCATTTTTAAGTCAAAGTAAGTTTTTGATTTATCCACTTGATTTTCGGGAATTGTTGGTGTGACCGCAAAATTAAATTCAGAAGCGTGCGCCTCCACGCCAATCCAGCCAAATAACATACAAGCGATTACCGTTGCATATACTTTCCATCTGTTCATATTCATTCTCCTATGTCTGTCATTCTTTGTTGTATTATAAGCACCAAAAGACCGAAAGATAAGCCAAAAATTTTTGACTTATATCCCGATCTTGCGTGTATGCTGTCGTTCTTAGTTTCCTGTGTTAGCAGGTGTATCTGTCAAAGTCCAAGTAAAAGTTGTCGTGTATTTTTTCGCATATTTTGTGGTTGAACCAGGTACTTCTAATGAAATACTTGTTTTAGCGGCATCTACACTATCGCCCCAGCTCATTAAGTACGTACCCGCACCTTCTTTATCGCCAGCAGCCATGACCACTGATTCAGCTCCAGTTGGGTTTAATTCAATCGTAGCTGGCGCTGTCGTTGGTTTTGCAGATTGTGAAGCTGAAACCACGCGTCCGTTGCTTAAAGTTACTTTAGCCGCTGTTAGTTCTTGATTGGCTTCAGTTTTGAATTGACCATTTTGTTTTACTTTTAACGTCCAACCTGTTTCAGTCCCACGATTATCTGAGACTTGAACAAAGTTCGGGCCTTCTTGGTCGGCACCAGCATTATCTTTGTATTTTTGTGTTTCTGCATAGTAGGTCATATTTTTTGAGGTAATCGTTTGTTCCCCAAAAGATAAGCTAGATGCATAGTCAATGGATAACGGACCTGCTGTCCCTGGCTTAGGCCCTGTCGGATCAGTTGGATCAACTGGCGTAATTGGTTTATCCGGATCTGGATTCGTCGGATCAACTGGATTCGTTGGGTTCGTATTTGGTGCAAATTGAATCGCTCCGTTTGTTTGGTATTCACCACCGTCGACTGCTAATGCACTCATTGGTACAAGTACCAGTGCGCCTAAAGTTGTGGTTGCCATCAATGTCATTACTTTTGTCTTTTTCATTTATTTCCCTCCATTATTTACTGGTACATCTGAAAGTAGCCAAGTCAATGTTGTTTTATATTGTACTGCATCCTTAGGGGTTTTCCCGGGAACAGTTAGTGAGATTGCCCGTGTGATTGTGGCATTTACTTGCTGTCCTTGTTGATTTTTTTCGGTCACTTTTTCTGCTTGCCCCCACAGCGTGATCCACGTTCCGGCGCCGGTCTTTTCTGGGGCTTGCATGACAACAGTTTCTGCGCCCGCAGCATCTAATTGAATGTTTGCGGTAGCTGTTGGCGGCAATACGTCCGTCGCATTTGAGCGAACACTGGGCTCAGTAAAGGCAACGGTGGCGCCTGTTAATTCTTTGTGTAATGTTTCTGCATTACGGAATTGACCATTTTGTTTCACTTTTAAAACCCAGCCAGCATTGGTTCCCCGTAAATCACTTACTTGTACATAATTAGCAGTTGCCAATTCACTTGCTGAACCATCTGGGTTTTTATAGGTTTGCGCTCTGGCAAAATACGTTTGATCCTTATTCGATATCTCATTACTCCCAAAATCCAAACTTGAGGCATAATCGATGGAAAGCGGCCCAGGTGTGCCTGGATTAGGTCCATCAGGATTCGTTGGATCGACTGGTCGAACTGGTTTTTCTGGATCAGGATTTTCTGGATTTACTGGATCCGTCCCATCTGTGCTTGGGGTAAAAACAATCGACTGTTCGCTATCAAAAACGACCGTCGCCGCTTCAGCAGGAACAGTGGCGCCAAGCAACATTGTTCCGAATAACAAGGAGTAGACGACTGTTTTTTTCATTTACTTAGCCTCCAACATTCGTTGGTACAGATTTCAATGTCCATGTTAAGGTCGTACGATATTCTTTTGCTAATTTAATCGCTTTACCTGGGACATTTAATTTCACGGCAGTAGCACCTTCTGTCGCATCTTTCCCAAAACGATAGACCCAAGTCCCCATCCCTTTGCCATCTTCTGCTTTGACTAATTCTACTTCTGTTCCAGGAACAAAGGTATGTGCTGCTGTTGGTGTTGGCGCGTATGCGGCATCAACAATCGATGTCACACCTGCATTGGCAATCGATAAAGCGGCCCCCACTAATTCTTCATTTTGGGCTGTTTTGAATTGCCCATTTTGTACAGCGCTTAACGTCCAGCCTTCTTGTGTCCCACGTTTATCCGTTACCTGAACATAGTTGGGACCTGTTGTTCCATCTTTAAATGTTTGAATTTGTGCGTAATAATCTTTCGTATCGGAAGTGATTTTTTGGGCGCCAAATTGAAAGCTTGAAGCATAGTCAATTGATAAGGGGCCTGCAGTCCCTGGTTTTGGTCCAGTTGGGTCAGTTGGATCTTCTGGTTCAACTTTTTCATCTGGATTGGTTGGGTTAACTGGCTTCGTTGGATCTGTATCTGGTTCAAATGTAATGGCGCCATTACTTGTATAGTTCACGTTAATGTCTTCCGCAAATGCTTGTTGTGTCGCTAGGACACCGCTAAATCCTACAATCCCTACTACTGCTAATACTGTTTTTTTCATCTTCTCTTCTCCTTTTAATAAATAATATGCCTATAGTGATAAGGCTGATTCCCAAATAAATAAATGGTCCTTGATTGGTGGTACCTGTCGCTGGTAATCTTCCTTGTCGCGACCCATATACGCCAGAAGAAAGGACGGATGAAGCGCCTCCGTCAGCTGGCTTGGTGGGTTCAGTCGTTGTGGAAGAATTACTAGTCGCTGTTGTCGACTCTTCTGTGGGATATTCATACGTTCCATAAAAGGAGACAACACCACTATTTTCATAAGCTGCTTCCCCAAACGCAGTGTCTGAATGACAGAAGCTGAAAAGACCTAAAAAACAACTAAGCAAAAGGTATTTTTTCATCTCACTTCTCTCCTCCTTGTTATGGTGCCATGACTAATGACCATGACAATGTCCCTTTGAATTCGCCAACTTTTTGTTTCTCGACTGGCACAGATAGTTTAAGTCCCCGTTGGTTTGCCGCACCCCAACCTTGGTTAATTGTATAACTACCTGAACCGGAGCCTTCATTTTCTGTAACAACCGTATCTCCTTTATTGAGTAAAAATTCTCCTTTGTCTGTAACCAATGACAAATCTTCCAATTGATCTGTGCCGTTCGTTAAGGGATTCGTTACCTGAACATTCAGTTTCCAAGGCGTACTTTCTGTTCCGCGTGTGTCTTGAACGACTAAATCATCTGAAAGAGTTGGCCAGTAAACTTCTGGCTTGGCAGAAATTTTTTGTTTGCCAAAATCAATTGTTTTAGGTACTTTTTCTAACGTTAATTCACCTGAAATAGACACATTGACTTTTTTATTTAACGTTTCACCAGCTTCTGTAAATTGATAATTGGCTGGCACCGTTTTGGCTAATTCTTCTGGTTTCGCTTGCTGAATGGCTTGGAAGGTTGCGGCATCAAGACTTGGTGTTTGATTGGCCCGACCATCTGCGAAAATCACCGTTGCTTGTGTCCATTGTGCCAACTCGTCTGAATTCGTTAAGCCATTTGCTTCTTTTAATTTCAAATGCGCACTTGTCGCATACAAGGCAAACGAACGATCTTTGGCAAGGACACTTTCATTTTTCACAACAACTAAATGAACCGTTTTGTTTTGCAAATTATCTCCTGACGTCCCTGCTTCTAATTGAATATCATGTGTCCGCGATACAGTTTTTTCTGCTAACGGCGCTTGAATTTGTGGTAAATCCGTCTCTTTTAATGAGGTCTTGAAAAACGGCCGACCTTTTGCGCCAAGCATTTCCACTACCTTATCAACAGTTGTTAGTTGCGCTGCCTCATCTTCTGTGACAATCACCGATTGCCCCGAAAGTTCCACTTTATTTGAAAATTGAACTTTCACCTGATAACTGTAGTTCATATTCGTCGCTTTCCATGAAAGCGGGGTGGTATCTTTTTGCTCTGGAATTTGCTCTATCGTGCTCCCAACTTCACTAGATTTAACCGTTCCTTGGTGCAACCAAGAACCTGTTACTTCGTCAGGAAGGAAGCTTAGGGTTGGTGTTAAAGTACTTGAGGTCGGAATCATCAAACGTCCTTTTTGAACTTTTTGTCCAGCTACTTCGGTGCCCCACGCTTGTAAGGTTAACGGCGCATTGCCGGCTTTGACCTCTTTTACATCATGAGAAATAGTACCTGCACCTGCCACAATTCCAGGCGTTTCCACTTCATAATCGATGATAGAGCCAGGAATTGCTATTCCATAGCCATTGGCGCCCTTGGTCACATCGTTATCGCCAATAAATGTTTTTCCAGTCGCTTTTTCAATCCCATGAAACGTTGTTGGCGTAAGTTTTGTAGCATTATTGACCGTTGGATTAATCGTCAAGACCTGATAGGCTTTGACATTTCCAAACCAAGTCCCTGTGCTATCCACCAAAGCAGTTGTATCTGTCGTTGGTTTAATCCATAAAAGTTCATCTTTTGTTGGATCGACAGCTTCAAAATCCGCAATGTTTACTTTACCTGTACCAGGAATTGTTTCTAATGTTGCATGATCCTGAACCGTTAGTTTGCTAGCTGAAATTAAATTGGCCGTGTTGGTGATCCCAATTCCAGCGTTTTTAGATAGATGAATTGATCCGAATTCATTGTAAGTCGTACTATGATTCGCGGCAGTAGCAGAAACGCCATTTTTGATGTTCCCACCATTAGCCATTAATTTAATGCCATTGGTGACATTTAATTCCGTAAAGTTGACAACGCCTAAGCCTGTCGCATTTAGTGGTTCTGTTTGATAGTTATTGGTGCCGTCAACGTTAGTCCCAAAGTTAAAGGCCACTTTATTTGAACTAGCATTCACAATTGCATTAGTAAAATTATCTGTTGATGAACCACCGGATAAACCGTTAATACTAACTGCACCTTGAACATTTGCGGTAACATCACGTAAGATTTTTCCGCCACTGATATTGGAATACTGTGTCGCATATAAATTTCCAATACTAGAACCCGCTGCTTGAATATTCATTGTAATCTTGCCGTTCTTGGTATACGCAGCATTGGTTCCACCATCACCGTAAATGCTGGCCCCATTTAGAGATTCCACACCTGTTTTAGTGAAAATATTTAAAGTAATTGTGTTTGATTCATCCGTTCCTAGTGTCGTATTTTGACCATAGGGCCGACCACCAGTAATGTAGGTATTACCAGGCAACTTAAACTCTCCGTTGTAATTTCTTAAATCAATTAAGAGTTTGGCATTTCCAAGAAGTGAGCCCGCATTGGTAATCCCACCTGAAAAACCGTTCGCGCCTGTCCGAGGAGTTCCTGAGAAATTTCCTCCGTAGATGCGATTGTCTGAATTACCAGTAATTGTATGGCCACCGCTTGCTCCATAAGAAGCGCCCATCGAAGCATTAATTACTCCTTCATAAACCGTTACACCGACATTCCCAACATTTTTGGCATCATTCCAGCCACCGCCTGAAAGAAACCAATCGACTTGACCATTATTAACGATTGTTTGACCGTTTCCATAAACTCGAGCTGCTTGATAGCCTGTTCCTTCTAATGTGTCAGCAATCCCGCCATTCAATGTGTTAGAAGTATTGCCTTCAACGACACCTGAAAAAGAGCCACCATATGTCCAGCGAGCAATGGTATTATTTAAAACAGTCTTAGTATCTCCTTTTATATAGATATCCCAAGTATCATTACTAGCAGGATAGCCGCCGCCACCAACAATATCCCAACCTGAATTATACCCACGACTTTTATCGGTCGTTGAATAATCTAAGCTTGTCGGTTTTGCGCCTGAATAAGCCATACCATCGCCACCTAAGGACCCATCACCATTCGCTGTTCCCACTTCAATTGTTGTATTTCCTTCGATATAACCGCCGCGGCCAGCTGCAGTTGAATAAATTGCACCATTATTAAACGAACCGCTGACTAATTTAGAAGAAATATTTCCGAAAACTTTAAAAGCTGCTGCCGATTTGGCTAATTCTGCTCTTTGCTGTGGTGTATAAGCATCATACGTTGCTTCATTTGAGGCCCCAATTTGACTCTTGTTAAATTTCGAAACATTGTTACCAGCACCGCCGTTAAAATCATTAATACCACCAGCGGTATTCGTTCCTGCTGTAACCACATTCGTAATATCTCCGATGATCGTTCCAGAATATTGGTTGCCTCCTTCAAAATCTGCACGACCCGCACTATACAACTGTGTATTTAAATTTGTAGTAATTCCATCAGTCACACGATTCGTTCCTATATCGCCGCGGGAAGAGCCACCAATAAAACGTTGACCCGCTGTATACCAACGGCCATATCCAGAAATATCGTTTGTTACTTTTCCACCAATATTTCCGTATTGAACACCGCCATAATACGTACTTAATTGGAAACCTGTAGCAGCATTCGTAATCGCAACCTTTGTTGAGACGTTACCAGTAACATTCGCTGTGTTGGTTGCGTTGGTCCCATAACCGCCCCCATAAATTGAAGCAATTCTGCCACCAGAATCATTGACAACCAATGAAGTATTCCCAGTCACTGTCCCAATATTGGCGCCCCCACTTAATGTATTTAGTCCGCTCCGTGTATTGTTAATAACAATCGTAGGATTTCCAGCTAAATTACCACCATTTTGGTTTCCGCCATAGAAATTCCATGTCCCTGTACCTGTACTATTTACTGTTAAAGTTGGGTTTCCTGAAACATCTCCTGTATCCGTTCCACCGTATACGGTCAGACCGTTTCCACTAGAACCGCCATTCAAGTTCAAACTGTAACCATTTAAATACATATTCGTACCTGTATAGTTTAGATTTCTCAAAGTGATGTTTGAGCCAAAATAGATATTTTGATTAAATCCTAACGTCTTAGAACCCGTTGGCGCCGTTTGATCCATACTAATCGGATCCGCGCTGTTTCCAGTAATCACTAAATGATTGACCTTGCCTTTCAAGGCGTAAAAGGTCATATTACTTGCCGTAATGGTGTCAGGAATCACTTTAGCGGTGGTCGCCGCACTCGTCGTAATATTGTTTCCTATATAAAGAGTGAAATCGCCATTGTTCCCCTGTTGATACAAATCAAACAAGGCTTCTTTCAAGCCAGCCTCTGTCGATGCATATTCTTTGTACGCTGCTCCATCTCCTGCAGGACTTGGCACAACAATCACTTTTGTTTTATCCGCAGGAGCAATTGTGTCCGCAATGGACTGATCAACTGAAACAGCTCTGGCCATGCGTGTCAGTTTCTGTTTAAAGACAGCCGTAAGTTGTGTATCTTCTGAAAACTCTAATTGAAGAAGTTCTTCATTTGTATATGTTTTTCCTTGGTAAGACCAGCCAACGAAAGTCGCATTTTCCTCACTATTCGCCCATTTTGGTAATTCTTCTGTCCGAAGTGGCTGATTTTTTTCTTTTACCACTTGATAACTTTTGGCATCATTTAGAAACAAAGCTTGATCCGTTGTTTCAAAGGTCAACGTGATTTGCTTCTGCTCTTCGCTTGGTTTTGTTTCTGTGGAAGAGGTGGTTACTTTTTCTGTGATAGCACTAGATTCCGTCATTGATGACTGTTCTATAGAATGTGCGCTGCTTTCTTTTGTTGCTTCACTTGTACTGGTTTCTGCTGTTTTTGGCTGTGTCTGCGTACGTTCCGTTTGTTGCTCCCCTTCAATCGCCCACGCTGAAACAGATAAAAATGGTTGTACAAGTAAACAAGTTGCCAATAAAACAGCGATTTTCTTTTTCATTAACTTCATCACTCCTCCCTCGAAGTAAACTTTCCACAACCAACCTATGGCTCAAGTATACGAAGTTTTCTTCTGATTTTTTTAAAGATATTTTCTTAATTTCAAAAAAAAAATTTATTTTTTAATTTTCTTTTTGTTAACTAAACGAATTTTTTGCTATTTTTTGTAAGATAAAATGTTAATTTGTTCACAAAAATAACAAAAACGTTGTTTTTAACATTAAAATTAACAAACGAGTTCGTAGTATAGCACGGATTTTTTCTCATGTAAACATCATTAAATAAACATTTTTGTTTAATTTATACATATTTCCCAGCTAAAAAAATGACAAAAATAAATAAACAGAGGCCTTAGAAATATTTCTAAGGCCTCTGTTTATTTATACGTATTCACAAACTGGACTGTTTCTTGGTAACATTGTTTAGCTTCTTTTGTTTGATAGTCGAATTGATATTCATGGGTGATCGTTGCTTTCTTATCTTTGAAAAAGAGAGCTGAAACTGGAACATTTAAAGTTTTTAACCGCTGAACCAAGGCTAGTCCTTGCTCTTGGAATGAAAAACTATTGCCATCTGTTAGATACGTCGGGGGAAATTCTTTGGTGACTTTATCCACTAAACTCACTTCTTGCAGTTCTGCACTCGTCTGCCAGTCTTTAGTGCCGAGCAAGGACCAAGCCACTGTTTTAACGAAAAATTTCATAAAACGATTATCACTTTGTTGGTTGGCCATTTGTTTCAAATCCACCGGACCACAATACGAGAGTGTGCCTTTTAAATGGCTAGCCGGCAACGCTGCAGTCATCCCTAGTTCTTTGGCATAGTTGGCATTGGTTTGAACTGTTGCATATTGTAGAGCAATCTGTGCACCCGCACTGTCCCCGCCAATAAAAAGCTTAGATAAATCTAACATGGGATACGCTTGTTTCTTTTCTAATAAAAATTGAACAAGTTCATTGACCTGCTGGAGCTGGCTTGGATAAGGTGCATCTGGTGCTAATTCATAATTCATTGAAATAAAAGCAACTGAGGAATCAGCCACTAAACGTGTCGCAAACTCTTTCATCCCAGACTTATCTCCTCCCACATAGCCACCACCATGGACCCATAAAACGACTGGTACCGCTTGTTTTGACGTTTGGGGATAATACAAATCAAAGGTATTCTTTTTTCTTGAAGAAGGGTATGTTTGATTTTCTTGCAATTGGACATTGGGCAATGCTTTATCATAGGAAGCTGAATCTTTTATTTCAACTTCACCTGCGAATAACCGGTTGATGACCCAAGCGCCTGGCTTAGGAGATAATTGAAAGGCGAGAAACACGCCTAAGCAAATAACCACAAGGATTCCTAACAAACAAAGGATAAAACGTACGATTTTTCTTTTCACTCTATTCACCTGCTTTAATTTGTAGCAAAATTATAGCATGTTTTTTAGCCAAAGCGTTTATTTTGAAACAGCTTTTTTAGAATTTGATGTACTTTTATCATTTGAAATGCTTTCTTAAAAGCTGTAAAATGAACAAAATGACTTTAACCTTTAGGAGGTTGCCAAATGAAAGCTCTGATTTCCATTGATTATACGAATGATTTTGTCGCCACAGACGGAAAACTAACCACTGGTGCCGCTGGACAAGCTATTGAAACGGCCCTTGTTCAACAAACAAAGCACTATTTTGACAATGGCGATTTTGTGGTTTTTGCCATTGATGGGCATGACCCCCTAGATCACTATCATCCTGAAAATAAACTTTTCCCACCCCACAATGTCTTAGGAACTGACGGGCGTAATCTGTTTGGCTCGCTAGCTGATTTTTATCAAGCTCACAAAAATGAGGCAACCGTTTATTGGATGGACAAACGGCACTATTCTGCTTTTAGTGGCACGGATTTGGACATTCGGTTACGAGAACGAGGAATTACAGAGCTTTGTTTAACTGGTGTTTGTACAGATATTTGCGTGTTGCATACGGCTGTCGATGCCTATAATTTAGGCTATCAATTAATGATTCCTGAACGCGCCGTTGCTAGTTTTGATGAACAAGGACACGAATGGGCGTTACGCCACTTTAAACAAACTTTAGGAGCAACCATTCTATAAAAAGACTGGTCAATCCTTCCATGCGCCCTATCTATACTCAAAAAATCGTGTAAACAACACAAAAGCCAACCTTACTATGGATAAGGTTGGCTTTTTTATGCTCATTTTAACTCCGAGCCTGCGGATTAGTAATAACTAGCATTCACAGAATAAGCAGAGACTGCTAGCTGATAGAAATTAGCTACTCATAAAAAAGTGAGGAATCCCACTTTTTTATAGACCAATGACCGTTGCAAAGAAAGGAACTACTAAAACAGTAACTACGCCAACCACTACGACAGAAATACTAGCCATAGCAGCCTCTGTTTCGCCCATTTCCATGCCAACTGCCACACCTAGGGCATGTCCGGCCGCACCTAAAGCTAAACCTTTGGCGATTGGATTGTTAATCTTAAACCATTTCAATGCAATTCGGCCCAAGGCATAGGTTAGTACACCATTGAAGATTACAGTAAACGCCGTAATGGAAGCAATTCCGCCAACAGTTTGAGAAATAGGTACGGCAATCGCTGTTGTAGCTGCTTGTGGTAAGATTGAGGCCACTAAATGATTATCCATGCCAATCACTTTTCCTGCAAAATAAACAGCCACTAACGAACCAAAAGAACCAATTGTTAACGCCGTTAAAATTTCTAACCAATAGTTTTTCAACACGTCTCTCTTTTTATATAAAGGAATCGCAAACGCTACTGTCGCAGGCTCTAGAAAGAAGCTGATATATTTGCCGCCTTCATTGTATTGCTCGTAACTAATTCCTGTTACTTTTAAAACGACAACGCCTAAAATCATCGCAACGAATAATGGCGTAAATAAGAAGAAACCTTTACTTTTTTTAAACAACCAAGTACCTATGCCAAATACAGCTAATGAAATAATAATGCCAACATACGGATTCATGCGCGAACCTCTCCTTTCGCTTTCTTCGTTGCTGCGGGTTCTTTTTCTTTTCGAGCATCTTTCATATGCAATAAAAAGGCGCCCGTCCAACCAGTTGTTGCTAGTAACGCTAATGTTGCTACTAAAATAACAAAAACAATTTGAACGCCAAATTGTTGCATAATCCCTAAAGAATTAACTAAGGAAATCCCTGAAGGAACAAATAAAAATGTAATAACCGTTGATAAGCTATTACCTAGCCCTTCCACTTGCTCCAATTTAACAACTTTTGTACATAAACCAATGAACAATAACACCATGCCAATTACTGAAGCAGGCATTGGTATTGGGGAAATGAACGCCAAGCCGTTGGCGATTAACATAATAATGGCAAAAACTGCTGCTTGTTGTAAAAATGAATATACTTTCTTTTCCATTCTTCTTCGCTCCCTTTTCTCTGTTTTCTATGGGTTAAGTATATAAAGAAAACGTTTTTTTAAGGGCTTTTTTTCATGAAATGCCAGAATTTCTTCACCAAATGCAAAAATCACCACTTGAAATGCATTCGACATTTCAAGTGGTGATTTTTTAACTTAAGCCAAGTTTTTCTTTAAATTCTTTGACGTATGAACGGCTAACAGGTACTTTTGAGCCGTTGGTTAAAATTACTTGCAACGTGTTATTAAACCACGGCTGAATTTCTTGAATTTTTGTTCGATTCAAGATGAAACTTCGATGCGTTTTAATAAAGAGCGTGGCAGGTAATTTTTGTTCGATACTGTTGAGGGTCCCTGTCATCTTGTAGACCTGTTGATCTACAAAAATGCTCAGTTGCCGTTCTTCGACAGAAACGAGGTAAATATCTTCTGGCGCCACAAGATAAATGCGGTCTTCCCCTTGAATAGGTATTGCTTCAGATTTCGGTCCTTTTTCAGCAGTGTTTTCTGGGACAGCTTGACCCATTTCTTTCGATGCTTTTTCAATGACTTGTGTTATTTTTTCTTCTTCAAAAGGTTTCAAAATATAATCTTTTGCATTCACTTGAAAGGCCTTTAACGCATATTGATCATAGGCGGTTGCAAAGACCAAGTAGGGCGCTTTTTTAAGATGAGTTAATTTTTCCGCTAAATCAAACCCGCTTTCATCAGTCAAATGAATATCTAAAAATAACAGATCTGGCTTTTGATCCATCATCTCTTCCATTGCCTCCGCCACAGAATCCGCTTCTGCAACGCTCGTCACTTGCGGATGTTGGGAAACAAGATAGCTCAATTCTTCTCGTGCTAAGGGCTCATCATCAACGATTAATACGTGCATCTAATTCCTCCTGTTCCATCGGGATTTCTAAATGAACATGGCTCCCGCCTGTCTCTAAATTTTCAATTAAAAAACAACCTTCTGATCCATAAAGGTTCGCCATTCTGCGGGACAAGTTTTCCAGGGCCGTGCCGGTGCCTTTTTCCGAAGTCACTGTCGTCTTTCCTAATAGCAAGCGGCGTTCTTCAGGAATCCCTTGCCCATTGTCATACACATCCACATGTAATTTATGTTGTTTTGCTTTGACCACTACCCGGACTTGATTGTTCTCCTTCCGGCTGCCAAATGCATGCTTGATGGTATTTTCCACTAACACCTGAATCGCATACGGCGGTACTTTTTCTGAAGCAACCGCTTCTTCCACGTCAAATGTTACTTGATAACGATTCGGAAACCGTGCTTGTTCTAATGACAAATAGGCTTTTACTTGTTCTAGTTCTTGTGAAACTGGGATCGTAGTTTGCACGGCTCCTTGCAAGTTGCCTCGAAAGTATTTACTTAATTGGAGCAATAGTTTCCGCGCTTTTTCACTGTCTTTCCGCATTAATGCGGAAATAGTATTGATGGCATTAAAGAAGAAATGCGGGTTCACTTGCGCTTGCAAAGATTTAATTTCAGCTTCTTTAAGTAATTTTGATTGTACTTCCGCTTCACCTAATTCAATTTGTGAAGAAAAAATTGTCCCAAGACCTTCTGCTAACTGTTCCTCGACATGCGTTAATTGCGCTGGATCCGTAAAATACATTTTTAAGGTACCAACAATTTGCTGATGGGAAAATAATGGAATCACAATCGCCGCTTGCAACGGACAATTAGGGTCCGAACAACCAACTTCTTCTTTGGCATGCGCGATGGTCATTTGGCCCGTCCGTAACACTTCCCGAGAAAGCTCCGTGATGACTTCTAGCTCTGGAATATGATGGTCGCTTCCTGCGCCAACATGAGCTAAAATTTGATGACTGTTTGTCATGCTAATCGCACTGACTTTTGTATAATGCTTAATAATCTCCGCAACTTTTTTGCTGGAATTTTTATTGAGTCCTTCTCGAAAATATGGCAGTGTTTCCGCTGCTAATTCCAAAACATCGTGCGTCTGAACCGCTTTGGCCTGCTCTTCTTGTTTCAATGTCGTTGTTAGAATCGACATAAAAATGAACGTTCCTACGCTATTTAACAAAATCATCGGCAGCGCAATAAAACGAACCAACGTGGCCCCATCCGCTAGATCACCGCTGAAAAAGAAAATAAAAATCATCTGAATCATTTCCATGCACGCTCCGACAATGGCAGAAAAGCCGGCAGACGGAAAAACGGTTTGCTTTGCCATGCGGCTCCCTAAAAAACCGGCAATTAAGCCAACAATTAAAGAAGCAGGCACATAAAAGAAACTATGCCCCCCGCCTTGAATAACCCGATGAAAGCCAGCAATTAAACCAACCGTACTGCCGACAATCGGACCACCCACTAATCCAGAAACGCCAATTACTAACGTACGCGTATTCGCAATGGAAGCATTGCTGCTTAAATAGGTTAGTAAATTATTGGGAACAATCTGATTCTTAGCGATTTCGATACCTGTAAAATTAGAAATAATAGCAAATAAACCAAAAATCAAAATCAATTGAACTTTTGAAGACATTTTTTCACGACTTAATAAAACACGCTTAAAATAAGGCACATTCACTAAAAGAAAGGCCAGTAAAATAATTAAGCCTACCCGTTCCATCATTAAAATAAATAATTCGACCACACCGGCACCTCCTTCCTATTAACTATACTATAAATCAAGGAAAAGAAAAAAATGAAGCTTCTCAAAAAAGAAGCTTCATTTTTTCTATTCATTAAAACGCAGGAATATTGGCACCTTTAGAATTTTTCTTGATGTATTCAGCAACTTCTTTTGTTGTCATCGCTTCTTTTAAAACCTTGATTTTTTCGCTATCTTTTTCGCCTTTGCGTGTCACAACTTGCAATGCGTAATGTTTACTTGCTTCTTCATCTTCTAACAAAATCGCATCTTTCGTTGTTAAACCAGCAGGTTCTAAGTAGGCTGGGTAGCAGAACACCATAGCGATGTCTTTTTCATCATAGGCTTTAGCTAAATTCAGTAAATCAATGCTTTCAAAAGTGATGTTTTTAGGATTTTCCACGACATCTGCCACCGTGCCGTTAAAGCCGACACCTTCTTTTAATTTAATCACGCCGTTTGCATTTAAAATTGCTAAAGCACGACCTTCATTGGTTGGATCGCTAGGAATCCCCACTTTGGCATTTTCAGGTAAATCTTTCGCATCTTGATATTCTTTTGAATAGAAACCACCAGCAAAATAATAAATCGGTTGCACAGCCACTAAATCAGCTTTTTTCTCTTTGTTAAACATTTCCATGAAAGGTTGATGTTGCGCAAAATTAGCATCCGCTTCGTCATGTTGCACGGCATCGTTGTAGGCAACATTGTCGCTCACTTCCATAATGTTAATTTTGTACCCTTTTTTCTCAGCTTCTTTCTTGGCAATCTCCAAGATATCTTTTGAAGATTCCAATTGCACGGCAACGGTAATCTCCTTGTCTTCTTTCTGGTCTGCTTGTTTATTTCCCCCACAGGCAGCTAAAATAACTGTTGCAATAACAGCGAATGTTGCTAAATAAAACTTCTTCATTCTTTTGTCCTCCTACTTTCTTTTGTCTAGTTTTTGGGCAATGAAGTTCCCAAGCATTTGTAAAATGAAGACCAGTGCAATCATAATCACAATGGCAACATACATAATACCGTATTCATACCGTTGATACCCGACACGAACTGCAAAATCGCCAATCCCGCCGCCACCAACAACACCCATCACCGTGGAATATGAAACCATACTCACTGTCGTGGTTGTGTAAGCAAGAACCAATCCGCTACGTGCTTCCACCAATAAAAAGTGCCAAATGTATTGGACTTTCGAGGTACCTAACGAATTAGCTAAAAAATAAATTTCTTCTGGAACATCCAACAGCACTTGTTCAACCAAGCGAGCAAAAATCGCGATCGCAACAATACTCAATGGCACAGATGAAGGAATTGGGCCAAATGCCTTTCCTAAAACAGAACGAGTGACTGGAATCAACGCAATCACAAATAATAAATAAGGAAACGAGCGAATAACAGTTACAATGAAATTTAAAACCAAATACAGCCAAGGTTGATGCCCTTTGACTTTCGGATTAGCCAAAAATAGTCCTAATCCTAAAGGCAAGCCGACAAGCAAACAGATAGCCATCGAAATCGACATCATAATCCCTGTTTCTTTTAAACCAATCAGCATAGATGGCCAATATTCGGCAAAGGTTTCTGAAAAAGTCATGGACGCAAACTCCTTTCCACTTTTTCTAAATAGGAAAGCGGTTCTTCCTCATATTGCTGAGGATTATTCAGAAATTCGCCAATTAACTGACCTTTTTCCATCACTAAGATACGATTACATAAGCGCTTCACGGTTTCTAATTCGTGACTGACAAAGAAAATAGTCGGCCGGAATTCCTGATGCGTCTTATGTAATAGTCGAACGACACTTTCTGTATTTTCTTCATCTAATGAACTCGTTGCCTCGTCACATAATAACCATTTTGGATTACGGCTCAACGCTCGAGCAATAGAGACACGCTGTTTTTCCCCACCAGAAAGCTGAGCAGGATACGCTTCTGCCTTATGGGCCATATCAACAAACGTTAATAAACGCTCAATTTTTTCAGGCTGTTTCTCTTTTAAAAGTTTCAAAGGCAACGCAACATTATCATAAATTTTCAAATTTTCTAACAAATTGTAATGCTGAAACACCATCCCCATTTGTTGTTGCTGCTGGCGAACTTCTTTTTTAGAGAAGGTTTGAACATTTCTGCCATCAATACGAATCTCCCCTTCACTCGGTTGTTCCATTAAATTCAACAAACGTAACAACGTGGACTTGCCAGAGCCACTTTTCCCAACAATCCCAACGATTTCTCCTGGTTGGACAGAAAAGTGAATATTTTTTAACGCGTGTGTCTCTTGATAGACTTTCGACACATTCACTAACTCAATCATGATTACCTCCTAAAGGCCGACAAACAAACTATAACAACTAAAAAAACTGTATAACAATTAAAGTAATTCTGTGAAACGATTTAAAAAAACTATTACGAATTAAAAAATAACACACGTTTCGAAAAACAGCGTTATATCAGAGATGTAACTACTTACATCATCTACTAAAACAGAAAAAAAAGCAACCTTTTTATTTGTGAAAAAAACACTATCTGTTTTTTGTCTGTATTATTTTGTACAAATGAATTAAAAATTTCCTGTTTCTACAGCTATTTCCCCACGCTCCTACTAAAAAAAGACATTCTCAGAAACGAGGCATCCAAAAAGGGAAAAGCGCTCGTAACGATAATGTCTCTAATAGTTTACTTTTTAAATACAACTGTTTCTTCGACAGTAATTCTTTCAGCCAATGATTGAATCACTGGACAGTTTGGGGAGACAAGCTTCAAACACCGTGTCGCCCGTGCTTGAAAGGCTTCTGGAACAGACACATAAAAGAGAATCGTCACCTGTTTTAATGGTTGTGCGCGTCTCTCTATTTCTCTTGAATACGTGACTTCTATTTTTTCAAACTCAAAGGGAATGTGCGAATTTTCCAAAACGGATTGATACACGTATCCCCCACAAGCGCCAATTGCCGAAACGAGCATTTGAACTGGCGAATATCCCTCTTCTTTTGCTAGCACCCAGTGCGCTGTTTTCGTTTGTAATTCAAATTTTTCCACACCACGAATAATCGTCAAACGTTCTACCATTGCCATCTTCACTCCTTTTTACTCTTTTTTAAAAGATACTACAAAACAGCGCTAAAACAAACATTTCTAACTTCTCAACTTAGCAAGTCCTAAAAAAAACAAAATTCTCACTTGACAAACAACGCAACACCTGATAATATACTTCCGTTCAAATCGTAACCATTACGATTTATATTTTATAAATCCAAAAAGAAAGGAAGTGCCTTATGGCTAAAAAATCAAAAATTGCTAAAGCAAAAAAACAACAAGCAATGATTGCAAAATATGCGCCTATTCGCCAAGCCTTAAAAGAAGCTGGCGATTATGAAGGTCTTAGCAAATTGCCAAAAGATGCTCATCCAAGTCGCTTAAAACTCCGCGATCAAACAGATGGGCGCCCACGTGGCTACATGCGTAAATTTGGCATGTCTCGGATTCGTTTCCGTGAATTGGCTCACCAAGGCTTGATTCCTGGCGTCAAAAAAGCAAGCTGGTAACTCATTATTTCGATAAAGACAACTAGCGAGGACAGTCGCATTTGGGCTGACCTCGCAGCCCCCTTTATCTTTTATACGCAATTAAAAAAATCAAATTGGAGGACGGCACTATGCGCCAAACCATTACGTTAGCTTGCGCTGAAACTGGCGAGCGCCTTTACTTAACAAGTAAAAACAAACGAAATACACCAGAAAAATTACAGCTGAAAAAATATTCACCAAAACTACGGCGCCGCGCACTTTTCACTGAAGTCAAATAACAGGAGGAAAACTTGATGGGCATTCCAATCACCATTGTTTCTGGCTTTTTAGGCGCAGGAAAAACAACCTTAATTAACCATGCGCTTGCGCAATCACCGTTTCCTAAAGAAGAAATTATTATTATTGAAAATGAATTTGGTCAAACAGGCGTTGACCACGCATTACTTTTACAAACCACGGAACGAATTATTCAATTAAATAACGGTTGCATGTGCTGCAGCTTACGAGGAGATCTTCTTGCCTCTTTATCAGCAATCTTAGAAGTGTATCAAGAAGAACAACAACCCATTGCCCAAGTCATTTTAGAAACAACGGGCATTGCTGATCCGCAACCAATCATTCAAACAATTTTAACGACCCCGCACATCAAAAATCATTTCTATATAGACAGTCTCTTAACGGTCGTTGATGGGCATCATTGGCAACAGCAGCTTCAAGAAGCCGAAGCCATCAAACAACTGGCCTTAGCAGATCGCCTCTTTTTTTCTGTCAAGGAACCAGCAGACAGCACTCAGCTACCAACGTTCCAAGAAACCCTTCGTACCATTAATCCTTTTGCTGATATTTTATCCTTTCAAGCCAACGAGCCTCTTTTGGCTAGTGACTTTTTTCAATTAAATAAGTTTACGGCAACACTTACAGAACACGAAATGACTCATTCCCCGCATGAGCACGCCCACGAGCATCATCACCATACCTTTCACTCCCTTACGTTAACGGCGTCCTCAGCCCTCAACGAACCTCTTTTCACTCGTTGGCTTGATTGGTTAATGTATACACATCAGGAAAAGTTATACCGTTTCAAAGGGATTCTCGCCTTACAGGAGCATGACTTGGCCATTGCCATGCAAGGCGTCAACCAGCAAGTGGCCTTTCAAATGACGAATCAACCCCCTCAAGAAACGACAATTGTTCTGATTGGCAAAGAATTAGAGACAAAAAAAATTCAAGAAACCTTTCAAACCCTCAACAAAATAGCTACTCCGTAAATTATTTTTTACGAAATGGAGGTCCTATATATAATGGAAAAAACTGACTTATCTAGCGCTTATCGTCGACTGAAAAGTCCCAACATCAAAACACGAAAACGCGCACTTAAAATCATTAAAGAACATAAGCGCAATAAACAAAAGAAAATTGCGTAATTCACTAAAGGAGCACACCTATGAAAAAATTTACTCTTCCCCTGTTAGCCGCCTTATCGCTAATCCTTTTCGGCGCTTGCGGCAAAACAAACACCTCTGATAAAACCGCTGACGGTAAAGAAAAACTATCCATTGTCACGACTTTTTATCCTATGTACGATTTCACTAAAAATATTGTAGGCGATGAAGGAGACGTCAAATTGTTAATCCCTGCTGGTTCTGAACCACACGATTATGAACCATCCGCCAAAGATATGGCTACCATCCATGATGCGGATGTTTTCGTTTACCACAATGAAAATATGGAATCTTGGGTACCAAAAGCTGCTAAAGGCTGGAAAAAAGGAGCCCCGAACGTCATTAAAGGTACCGAAAACATGGTCTTACTTCCTGGCAGTGACGAAGACGGACACGACCATGACCACGAACACGGCGAAGAAGGCCACCACCATGAATTAGATCCGCATACTTGGGTTTCGCCCCATCGTGCCATCCAAGAAGTCACAAACATCAAAGAACAATTAGTCAAACTTTACCCTAAAAAAGCCAAAACATTTGAAACAAACGCAGAAAAATACTTAACAAAATTAACAACCTTAGACAAAGAGTTCCAAACAGCTTTGAAAGACGCTAAGCAAAAAAGTTTTGTTACCCAACATGCTGCATTTGGTTATCTTGCCTTAGATTACGGCTTAAAACAAGTGCCAATAGCTGGTTTAACACCTGAACAAGAGCCAACCGCAGGGCGCTTGGCAGAGTTGAAAAAATATGTCACAGACAACCAAATTCGCTATATTTATTTTGAAAAAAATGCCAACGATAAAATTGCTAAAACGTTAGCTGACGAAGCGAATGTTCAATTGGAAGTCCTAAACCCGCTAGAAAGTTTGACACAAAAACAAATGGACAATGGCGAAGATTATCTTTCTGTAATGAAAGAAAACTTAACTGCTTTGAAAAAAACAACAGATACAGCCGGGAAAGAGGTTCAGCCAGAAACCTCTGAAAAAACAGAAAAAACCGTGGCTAACGGCTATTTCAAAGACAGTGAGGTGGCTGAGAGAACACTGACAGATTACGCTGGAAATTGGCAATCCGTCTATCCTTTATTAAAAGATGGCACATTAGACCAAGTCTTCGATTACAAAGCGAAACTGAAAAAAGATAAAACACCAGCCGAATACAAAACCTACTATGATGCCGGCTATCAAACCGATGTCGACCACATCAACATCACTGATTCCACCATTGAATTTCTGGTCAATGGCAAACCACAAAAATTCACCTATAAAGCAGCCGGTTATAAAATTTTAAACTATGCAAAAGGCAACCGTGGCGTCCGTTTCCTTTTTGAAACAGACGATGCCAATGCTGGACGGTTTAAATACGTCCAATTTAGCGACCACAACATCGCACCAACGAAAGCCGCTCATTTCCACATCTTCTTCGGCGGCGATAGCCAAGAAAGTCTGTTCAATGAAATGGACAACTGGCCAACGTATTATCCAAGCGACTTAAGCAAACAAGAAATTGCCCAAGAAATGATTGCGCATTAAGCATTCAAAAGAGAGGAGATAGCATTAGCTAAAATGCTGCCTCCTCTCTTTTTTTATTTAGTCAAGCACACCATGTTCTACTTCAAACGTCGCTAACAACTGGCGCACTTCATCCGTTGATTTTGTATTCATTAATTGTGCTCTTAAATCACTGGCACCTGGAAAGCCTTTGACATAAATTTTAAAGAAGCGATGCAGCCCAACGATGGAGCGAGGCACCAATTCCGCATATTTGTCTTGCAAATCCAATTGTAAACGTAGCAAGCCCAGTAATTCTTGTGGCGTATGTGTTTTGGGTTCTTTTTCAAAGGCATAAGGATTTTTAAAAATCCCCCGACCAATCATGATGCCATCTACACCATATTGTTCTGCTAATTCTAGGCCCTTTTGACGATCGGGAATATCCCCATTAATCGTAATTGTCGTTTGCGGTGCGACACGGTCCCGAATAGCCATAATTTGCGGAATGACCTCCCAATGGGCATCCACTTTGCTCATCTCTTTTCGTGTTCGCAAATGAATGGATAGATTCGCAATGTCTTGCTCTAATAAATGCGTGATCCACGCCTCCATTTCCGCCATTTCAGTAAACCCAATGCGTGTTTTGACACTAACAGGTAAGCCACCTGCTTTGGCGGCGTCAATCAATTCAGCCGCGACTTCTGGGCGCAAAATTAATCCGCTGCCTTTTCCACGCTCAGCCACGTTGGGCACAGGACAGCCCATATTTATGTCTAATCCTTGAAAGCCCATCTCCGCTACACCGATACTCATTTCACGGAAAAATTCCGGTTTATCCCCCCAAATATGTGCCACCATTGGCTGTTCATCTTCTGTAAAAACGAGGCGCCCGCGCACACTGTCTTTTCCTTCAGGATGACAATAACTATCTGAATTAGTAAACTCTGTAAAAAACACATCTGGTGCCCCAGCTTCTTTCACGACATGACGAAAGACCACATCAGTGACGTCTTCCATCGGTGCTAAAACAAAAAAGGGCTTTGGCAATGTTGCCCAAAAATTCTTGCTCATCTTCATATACTCCGTTTCTGATTTTTTCTTTATTTTCAACGACAACTTGTCGACATATTCTGGTGCGAAACATTGCTATTATACAGGGAAATGCACGAAGAATCAAAAAAGGCATACTTAGAAACAAGAAAACTATCTGAATCTGCTCGCTAGAATGAGTGATTCAGACAGTTTAATCTTTTTACGGCTTAACTACGTAAGCCACGCCCTGTTTCTACAAGGTACCAACAAATGCCATATAAAACGACAATAAATAAGATTAAAATGGTCATAGAAATACCAATTGGCACATCTTGAACCCCTAGGAAACCGTAGCGGAACCCAGAAATCATGTAAACAATCGGATTAACTTTTGAGACAGATTGCCAAAATGGCGGCAACATGGAAATGGCATAGAAAACCCCACCCAAATAGGTTAAAGGCTGTAACACAAAGGTCGGCACAATCGATACATCATCATAGGATTGCGCAAAAATACCATTTAACAAACCAGCTAAAGAAAAGAGAATCGCTGTCATCAATAAAGTCATGATGACCATCAGCCAAGAAACAACGTGCAATGGCACAAAAAATAGAGAAATGATGGTGACTAACGCACCGACCAAAATACTACGACCAACGCCACCAATCACAAATCCCCAAATAATCACATGAGTTGGAACTGGCGCCACGAGAATTTCTTCGATATTTTTCTGGAATTTTTGTGAGAAAAAGGAAGATGAAACATTGGCGTACGAGCTTGTAATGGCTGACATCATAATTAAACCTGGCACGATAAATTCCATATAAGAAAAACCGCCCATGTCGCCAATTCGCCCGCCAATCATTTTCCCAAAAATCACAAAATATAAGGACGTCGTAATCACTGGCGGTACCAGTGTTTGGACCCAAATCCGTAAATAACGGTTGGTTTCCTTCACAGCTAAACTTTTTAAAGCAGTAAAATACAGACTAAACATGTTGATCCTCCCTATGGTACGTATCCTCGGTAATCTTCAAGAAGAGCTCTTCCAAACGGTTGGACTTATTCCGCATTGACAATACTTTGATTCCTTGTTGACTTAGCTGTTCAAACAAGTGATTGACACCTTGGTTTCGTTCCACTTCCACCGCTAACGTTAACTCGTCCTCAAATACGCTTTGATAGCCTTCAATAACAGGCGCCTGCGTATAAGGTGCTAAATCAAAAATAAACGTTTCAAATTGTAATTTTGCTAACAAGTGCTTCATGCTGGTGTTTTCAATCAATTCACCAGACTGAATAATCCCAATGTTGCGACACAACATCTCAGCTTCTTCTAAGTAATGGGTCGTCAAAATAATCGTGGTTCCCTGCGCATTTAACTCTTGTAAAAAGGCCCACATTTCACGGCGCAATTCAATATCGACACCTGCAGTTGGTTCATCTAAAATCAATAACTTCGGCTCATGCATCAGCGCGCGAGCAATCATTAACCGACGTTTCATTCCGCCAGAAAGCATTCGCGCCCGTTCGTTCCGTTTTTCCCATAAATTGGATTGTTTTAAATACTTTTCACTCCGTTTCATGGCTTCTTTACGAGACACCCCATAATAGCCCGCTTGATTGACCACAATCTGCTGGACCGTTTCAAACGGATTGAAGTTAAACTCCTGCGGCACTAACCCAATCTGTTGCTTCGCCCGCACTATTTCCGTATCTAAATCATACCCAAAAATTTTGACTTTCCCCGAAGTCTTATTAACTAACGAGGTCACAATCCCAATCGTCGTTGATTTTCCTGCGCCATTCGGTCCCAAAAGAGCATAAAAATCGCCTTCTTCGACTGTTAAATCAATCCCCCGCAACGCTTCAACACCTGAAGCGTACACTTTGCGTAAATCTTGTATCACAAGAGCATCAGTCATTCGTAACTCTCCTTAATGTATAAATATTCATGAATATTATTGTAACACTTCTCGATAAAAACGGGGGTTATTTTGATTAAATTTCACAGTTTTGCTTAGCTATTTTTCAACAACAAACTAACAACGAATAACGTGTTTATTTTGACTTGAAACTGTTTAAACAGTTTCGAGAGCGTTAAAACCCTTTCAAATCAAGGATTTAGAGTTCTCTTTTTTTGGCACAGAACTTGCTTTATATAAAAGTGAGGTGAAAAGAATGAAAAGAAAATTTTTAATTGCTAGTCACGGAAACTTAGCGAAAGGCTTCCAAAGTTCATTGGATATTCTCGCAGACAAAGGAAAAGAGCTGGCGGTCATCAATGCCTATGTGACTCCTGAGGACTATACGCCAATTATTCAAACGTTTCTTCAGTCCCTTGGCGCAGAAGAACAAGCTATTATTTTAACAGATTTATATGGTGGTAGTGTCAATCAAAAAATTGTTCAAGAAGTCATGACGACAAAACCAGACAATGTTTTTATCATTTCCAATGCCAACTTAGCCATTGCCTTGTCGCTGATTTTCTTAAAAGAAGGCGAAAAGCTAACCAAAGAAGATATTCAAGCAGCAATTGCTGAAGCACAAATTCAATTCGTTGAATTAAACCCATCAAATGAAGAAGAAAACTTTTTTTAGGAGGAAATTAAAATGATTACACAAGTACGAGTAGACGACAGATTAATTCACGGCCAAGTAGCCGTAGTTTGGACCAAAGAATTGAATGCCCCTTTATTAGTTGTAGCGAATGATGAAGCAGCCAAAAACGAAGTAATGCAAATGACGTTAAAAATGGCGGTTCCCAACGGCATGAAACTATTAATTCGCTCAGTCGATGATGCGATTGATGTCTTTAATGATCCTCGTGGTAAAGACAAACGAATTTTTGTAATTGTGAACAGTGTAGCGGATGCTACTAAAATTGCGAAAAACGTGACAGATATTGAAAGTGTGAATGTTGCCAACGCTGGCCGCTTTGATAAATCAGATCCAGCCACCAAAACAATGGTTTTCCCAAGTGTCCAATTAAATCCTGAAGAGTTAGAAGCTGCCAAAGAATTAGCCAGTTTGACTCACGTGGAAAGCTATAACCAAGTACTGCCAACCAACTCAAAATTAAGTCTAAAACAAGCCGTCAATTAAAAGGAGGAAATGAACAATGCTTATGCATGCAACAATGGCAGCCTTAGCTGTATTTATCTGTTTTGCTGGGAACTATTTAACTGGTCAAAGTATGATGGAACGTCCCTTAGTCGTTGGATTAGTCACAGGAATTTTAATGGGCGACATGAAAACAGGGGTCTTAATGGGGGCCTCTTTGGAAGCAATTTTCTTAGGAAATGTTAATATCGGTGGTGTTATCGCCGCGGAACCTGTAACTGCGACTACTTTAGCCACAACGTTTGCAATTATTTCAAATGTCGAACAAAAAGCCGCCATGACGTTAGCCGTACCAATTGGGATGTTAGCCGCTTTCGTGGTGATGTTTTTAAAAAATGTCTTTATGAATATCTTTGCTCCTTCTCTTGACAAAGCAGCACGTGAAGGCAACCAAAAAATGGTTGTGACACTGCATTACGGAACGTGGATTATTTATTATTTAATCATCGCTTCGATTTCATTTATCGGAATTTTAGCAGGAAGCGGGCCAGTAAATCTGTTTGTTGAAAGTATTCCACAAAATTTGATGAACGGCTTAAGCGCAGCTGGCGGACTTTTACCTGCCGTTGGGTTTGCCATGTTAATGAAACTGTTATGGGATAATAAATTAGCCGTCTTTTACATTTTAGGCTTTGTTTTAACCGCGTACCTACAATTACCAGCCGTTGCGGTAGCGGTCATCGGGACAGTAATTTGTGTCGTGAGTGCCCAACGGGATGTAGAATTTCGCGACATTCTAAAAAGAAAACCTGCGGCGTCTTCTGCGGTTGAAGGCAGCGCGAAAGAAATCGAAGAGGAGGACTTTTTCGCATGAAGTTAAAAGAGAATTTATCTAAAGAAGAGAAAAAAATGATGCGCTCTGTTTTCTGGCGTTCTTGGACGATGAACGCTAGCCGGACAGGAGCTACACAATACCACGCAGTGGGTGTCATGTACACTTTACTCCCAGTTATCAATCGTTTTTATAAAACCAAGGAAGAACGGGCCGAGGCATTGGTGCGTCACACCACTTGGTTCAATGCAACCATGCATATCAATAACTTCATCATGGGGCTCGTTGCTTCGATGGAAAAACAAAACAGTGAAGACGAAAATTTTGATGCTAGCTCTATTACAGCAGTTAAAGCCTCATTAATGGGGCCACTTTCAGGCATTGGTGATTCCTTCTTCTGGGGCATCTTACGTGTTATTGCTGCTGGTATTGGGATTTCATTAGCCAGCACTGGTTCGCCATTAGGGGCGATTGTCTTCTTACTTTTATACAACGTCCCTGCGTTCTTAATTCACTATTATGCGTTGTATAGCGGCTACTCAATCGGTGAAAGTTTTATCCAAAAAATGTACGAATCAGGCGGAATGAAGATACTCACAAAAGTATCAAGTATGCTAGGCTTAATGATGATGGGCAGTATGACTGCTTCGAATGTAAAATTCAAAACGATTCTTGAAGTTTCCGTTAAAGGAAGCGAAGACGTAGTTAAAATCCAAGACTATTTGGATCAACTATTCGTCGGTATCGTACCATTAGCCGTGACGTTACTTGCTTTCTGGCTATTACGCAAAAAAGTCAATGTTAACGTGGTGATGTTTGGTATCATGTTCTTAGGCATCTTGCTAGGATTACTAGGCATCTGTTAAAATTGAAACAATAAACATTTAATTATTAAACACTTAGAGCCTGAGACAAAAATCCAAAGTGATTTTTATCTCAGGCTTAAAAGCTGATAAACGGCGGGAACAGAAGCAACCCCTTTTCCCGACCTCTCTTTTGGAAGGACGATGAATCATGCGCTTGGAGACCTACCAACACTTAGTTGATATTTTAGAAACCAGCAACACCCCGATGAGCACACAAGAAATTGCCACAAAAATTCAATTAAGCCGCTCGGTAACCAGCTTATACTTAAATAAATTATTGGAAAAAGGTGAAGTCCAACAAACGGGAAAAAAACCCGTTTATTGGCAATTAACCCGTGCAACAACCCCCACGACCGATGTGTTTCGACAATACATCGGTAGCCAAGGCAGCACCAAAAAAGCCATCGAACAATGCAAAGCCGCTATGTTGTATCCCCCATTGGGTATGCCTTTATTAATCCATGGAGCCAGTGGCGTCGGCAAAAGCTTTTTGGCAAAACTGATTTATGAGTATCTGAAAAATGAACAAATCATTGGCCTGGAAAAATTCTACACCTTTAACTGTGCCGATTATGCCAACAATCCCGAATTGCTATCATCCATTCTCTTCGGCCATACCAAAGGCGCATTTACTGGAGCTGAATCAGAAAAGCAAGGACTCTTGGCCCAAGCTAATAATTCCGTACTCTTTTTAGATGAAGTACATCGATTATCCAACGAAAACCAAGAAAAACTCTTTCAGTTTATGGATACAGGGACCTTCCGCCCTATTGGTGAAGAAGGAAAAATGGTCCATTCCAAGGTCCGGCTACTATTTGCGACCACCGAAAACCCGAAAAAAGTCTTATTACCAACCTTTTATCGCCGAATTTCCGTAATCGTCTCACTTCCGAACTTCAAAGAGCGCCCCATTCGAGAACGGATTGCGATTTTAAAAAACTTATTCCACCGAGAAGCGAAACGAATGACCAAAGACATCAACGTGGACGAAGAAATCTTTACGGCATTATTAGAAAATGACGAACCTGGCAACGTGGGGAGTTTATCCAACAAAGTGCAGCTCCTTTGCGCGTCGCAATTACGAAAAACTTTGCCCAATCAACCCGTCGTCATTGGCGATGCGACTCAACCAATGATTGCGATTCCTTTAGACAAAGAAGTGTTAGAAGAAGACACACTTTCTTCCGATATTTTCGCAACATTTGAAGCCTTATTTACAAAAGAAAAAACACTGGCCCACTTAAAAACTGAACTGACACAATTCATTAAATATTGTTTAGACGATGAAATAACCTTGGAAAATGATTACTTTTTACAAAACCTAGTCACGGAAGTCCAAACCAAAAACAAACTAATTATTAACCAACCTGAACAAACTGAAAAACCGATGAAAGATGTTGCTAAATTGCTGAAAATTTTACCGCCAACATTTAACGAAACAATGCTCCTTCCAGTCCAAGCACAGTTAAAAGAACACTATCCGCGAACGGTTTCCCTCGTGAAAAACTTAGTCAG
The DNA here is from genome assembly GCF_051714505.1 of Enterococcus sp. AZ129. NCBI lineage: Bacteria > Bacillati > Bacillota > Bacilli > Lactobacillales > Enterococcaceae > Enterococcus > Enterococcus sp. AZ129. Next base: position 2,722,169 of record NZ_JBIORY010000001.1, read on the forward strand.
TCCGCTGCCAGAAGAATACCGTTTCTTGACAGAGGTACTCTTATCTGTATTACTTAGCGGAGAAATTTCTGAAACGATTCCTTACCAAGCGCTCCTCGTGGCGCATGGTGAATCGACTGCCACAAGTATTCAAGCCGTTGCCAACAAATTATGTGGTACCTATATTTTCGATGCGATTAACATGCCCTTAACCTCTTCCGTCCGAGATATCGTCGCCGAAGTTAAAGACTGGCTTTCTCAGCGGGACACATCACAAGGCGTCATTATGCTCGTCGATATGGGTTCCCTGACACAACTTTATAAAAGTTTGAAACCGCAAATTCTTGGAGAACTTTTGGTGATCAATAACCTGACCACTGCCTATGCGTTGGAAATTGGTCATCAATTAATGAACGAACAACTTTTCTATGGTATTGCTAAAACCGCTGAAAAAAAATTTAAAACCGATGTACAGTACTTTGAAGGCTTTTCAGTGGAAAAAAATATCATTGTCTCTAGTATTTCAGGTCTGGATATTGCCAAGCAAATCAAACAAATCTGTCAAAAATACCTGTATACTGACATTAAAGTCATTACCCTAAAATACAAAGATTTGGTAAACACGTTAGACATTGCCAACGCCGAAGAAAATTATTTAAAAGAAACCTCGCTCATTTTGACGACGTCCTACTTAGACAATCATACGAATGTTGCTAGCGTGAATCTCTTAGACATGTTAGACGAAGATGCAGGAACCCAGTTGATGGAACCTTTCCAAAACTTGATGCATCCCAATAACATTGATAGCATGATTAACGAGTTTGTTCACTTCTTCTCGAAAGAGGGCTTGTCAGAAAAACTAGAATTTCTAAATCCTGACGTCATTATTAAACAAGTCGAAAACGTTACAAAGAACATTGAAAAACGCTTCGACCTCACACTCAGCGGCAAAATGAAATTTAACTTAATGATGCACAACGCGCTCATGGTAGAGCGAACCATGCTCGGCGTTGAAGACTATGAAATCCCTGCTAACCTAGAGGAACTAACCATTAACCAAAAACCATTTTTCCAAAATGCTAAAAACATTTTCTATACTCTAGAACAGTTTTATCGAATAGAGATTTCCAACTGGGAACTCTATGTGATTTATGAAATTTTGTCTTCTCGGTGAGGGTTATAGGGAGAGTCTCTTTTGTTCAGATGATTATCTTAAAATATAGCTAGTGGGCCATAAGTCATTTCGACTTATGGCCCACTTTTTTTAGTTTGTGTTAAAACACTTTCTATCAACAGAAAGTGTTTCAATAAATATTTCGTTTAGGCAGCGCCATTTCCTGTAGTGTAAACGAACAGGACAGTGAACAGGATGGATACGCCAACCATTATTAATTTTTTCGTTTTGTTGGGGTCCTCTTGAAGTAGCCATTTAATCAACAGACTGCCTCTAATCCGTTGACTTGCCTTCTCTTTTTCAGTCGCTGACTTTGTATAACGCCAACCATAAAAGTGCCAACGAAGTAAATTGGCGTACCAAGCTCGATAGTTTTTAGATAGAAAACCACCACAGATAAACAACGCTCCTAATAAAATATCCAAATACAACCAAACAATAAATGTTAACGGAATATCGATTAATGAATAATTCTTCACTTCAATCACTTGATCTTTCAATCCAAATTGATGAATAATCCGTTCTTGGTATTCAGAATCCGTCTCCGCTTCTTCTTTTCCCCCAACAACTTTTATGGCTGACTCGACGCCCATACCTTTTATAAAAGCTTGCTTGGAATGACAATACTTACATTCCACCACTTGATCAGCGGTATCGTACCATCTAAACGCATTCGCCCCACAACTTTGACAAACCACACTACTCATTTTCTGCCTCCGATATTTGTTATTTTTTATGGTTATGTTTCATTACTTAATGATACCATTTTTTGGAGAGGATTGGGTTGGGTTAGAGAGATTGATAAAAAAGACACTTTCTCATTGCGAGAAAGTGTCTTGAAACATTGTAATTGATTCGTAAGCGAACACGTTCGCAACGACTCCAAATAATTAACGTTTTGAGAACTGTGAAGCTTTACGAGCTTTTTTAAGACCTGGTTTTTTACGTTCAACCATACGTGCGTCACGAGTAAGTAACCCAGCGCGTTTTAAAGCAGAACGGAAGTCAGGATCTACTTGTAACAATGCACGAGCGATTCCGTGACGGATAGCTCCTGATTGTCCAGCATAGCCACCACCGTTTACGTTTACGATTACATCGTAAGCGCCTTTTGTTTCAGTTACGCCAAATGGTTGGTTGATAACTTCACGCAAGTCAGCATGTGGAATATATTCTTCTACGTCTTTTTTGTTTACAGTAATTTTACCAGTACCTGGTACTAAGCGTACGCGGGCAACTGCATTTTTACGACGGCCTGTGCCGCTATATTGTACTTGTGCCAATGAATTTCCCTCCTTAAATTAAGTTCGTGATATCTAATACTTCTGGTTGTTGTGCAGCATGTGGATGCTCAGCTCCACCGTATACGTTCAATTTAGTAAATTGTTTACGTCCTAAAGTGTTTTTAGGTAGCATACCTTTTACAGAAGTTTCGATAAGACGGCGAGAGTTTTTGTCGCGTAATTCACCAGCTGTCACTGATTTTAATCCTCCAGGATACATTGAGTGACGGTAGTAAATTTTGTCTGTAGCTTTTTTACCTGTTAATTTTACTTTATCAGCGTTAATTACGATTACGAAATCTCCAGTATCCACATGTGGTGTGAATGTTGGTTTATTTTTACCACGTAGTACAGAAGCAACAACTGCTGATAGACGTCCTAAAGGAACATCTGTTGCATCTACTACGTACCATTTACGTTCTACTTCGCCAGCTTTGGCCATATATGTTGTACGCACGTTTCTTTCCTCCAATTTTGTTTTCGATGTTTGACATACACTTGAGTTTCCGGGGCTCATTGTGGGGCAAACAATACCATTTAATATTTTACCTTCAATCACTGATAAAGTCAATGTTTTTCTGCGCTTTCAGAAAATAGATTTTCACTTATTTTTTTGTGCCTTTTAAACAGAAAAAAACCGCCAACGTCAACGTCAGCGGCTTTGGGAGTTGTTTTAAATTATGCGTCAATACCAGGCGCTTTGCCAAGTTTGGCTTGTAACATCCAAATATTTTTTTCGATGTCTGTTTTGTTTGCGATGAAAATGTCTTGTGTGCAGTCGTCGCCTTCTTCACCAGAAACTTCAATCCCTTTTGCGTAAAGGTCTGCTAAGTAACGGTAGCCTGCTACTAATTTTTCCATACGTTCTGGAATGGTGCGGTCCCAGTTACCAATTTCATCTTCAATTTTTGTATTTTCTGCGAATTCACGCAATGTTGAGAATGGAGAGCCGTCCAATGTGATTAAACGTTCTGAAACAACATCTAATTGCTCATTGATTTGATCCATGTATTCATCCATTTGTGGGTGAAGTGTTAAAAATTCAGGTCCACGCATATACCAATGTGTTTGATGAATTACCACGGAAAATTGGCTTAAATCTGCAACGAGTTGGTTCAAAATTTCTTTTGTTTTTTCAAATTTCATTCTTTGTCATCCTCCTAAATATTATTTCTACACTCTTAGTGTAATATGAATTGTGAAAAAAGTACACTGAAAACCTTTCTTTTTTAAAATTATTATCAAATTATAATAATTACAATTAAGAATCTAATTAATTTCCTGAACTCGCTGTTTTTTCATCCGCAGTGACGACTTTTTGTTCCGCTTGAGTGAGGATCATGTCGAGTGCCTCTGTCAACTGATCAGTATCTTCTTTTCCTGTGACGAAAGCTAAAAAAAACTGATTCAGTCTCAGTTGCTCCGCTGCTGGCAAGTACCATTGTCCTTCTACTTGCTTAACCATTAATGGCAGTTCAACTGGCTCATGGCTGACATTGATTTGTTGGATTTCTTTTTTTAAAACGACTAACGTGTGCTGCATGTCTAGCGCTTGTGTCGCCTGTTGCGTTTGCTGAAGAAGAGCAGTGGTTGTATCTTCAATCGCCGTCACAAAATCTAAGCCCTTAATCTGAAAAGTGATTGTCGCTTGCCCATTCAATTCTTTCGTGGCTACTAGTTGATATGACGCTTTTTTCTTCACTTGAGCCAGTAATTCTGCGCTAAGCTTCTGGGCTTCGGTCTCGGTGACTTCAGCGTTCATTTCTTTTAAGCTATTGAAAAATTGCTTCTGGAACTGTTGACGGCTCGTCTGCAAATGCTCCGCCAAGACTTTCGGTTCACGAAAAGTTTGAGAGAATGTCTCTGGCTTTTCTTGATAAATAAAGTAATCTACCAACTGTTGCGCTGCTTTTTCGCCGGAACGAGACGGTGCACTGCAGCTTGCTAACGCCCCAATGAATAACAGAAATAGTGGTAGTAGCTGTTTCTTCATTCCTCATCCTCATTTCCTCAAGTCTTCGTCTCTCTTCTAGTTAAGCAACTTCTCAGCCATTTGTCAAAGCTATTTACTATCAATTATTTTCGGAATTCTGCTAATTTTTGATAACTTTGTGCTAAAATTTGTTGGGTTTCTTGAAAAACAGGATACAGTTCTTGATAAACTAGCAATTGATCCGCTCGTGGCGTGACCGTTTCATGAATCAGCACCTGTTGCGCCGCTGCTTGCAAATTTGGTAACTGCCCTAAGCCTTGCCAGCCTAGCAAAACAGCGCCTAATGCCGAAGCTTCGGTGCTATCAGTGAACGATAACGTTTCTCCCAGCACATCAGCCATGATTTGACGGAACACAGGGGAATCAGCAAAGCCGCCTGTCGCCCGAATCTCCTGAACGGGTCCACCGAGTTGTTTCAAATCCTCTAAAATGGTTTTTAAATTGAAACAGATTCCTTCCACCACCGCTCGAGCTAAATGTCCAGCATGGTGGTTTTTGCGCAAGCCAATAAAACTTGCGCTCGCCTCTGCATTCCACAGCGGTGCTCGTTCACCAAGCAAATAAGGATGAAACAGTAAGCCATTTGCCCCGGCTGGCACGGTTGCAATTTTGGCCATAATTGGGTCATAGATATTGGTCCCGTTTTGAATAGCTTGCTGACGTTCTTCTGCAAAAATCGTTTGGCTCGCCCAATCTAATGCAACTGCACCATTACTACTTGCGCCACCAATCACCCAGTGCTGTTCATCTAGAGCAAAACAAAACGTTTCACCTTGCGGATGCAAAAAAGGTTCTTCGACAATATACCGAAGTGCACCGCTCGTACCGACGGTCAAAGTCGCTACACCCGTTCCTAGCGCTCCCAAACCTAAATTAGACAACGGGCCATCCGCGCCACCAAGAACTAAAACCGTTTCCTCTGTAACACCAAGCATCTCTTGCCAAGAAGGCGCTAACGCTGGAAAAATGAACGTTGACGGGGCAACTTTTGGCAACTGTTCCTCCTCAATAGATAAATACGCTAAAATCGACGATTCCCATTGCCGTGTGTGAATATTAAATAAACCCATTCCTGAAGCACTACTATAATCTGTCCAGTATTCGCCAAAGAAACGGTAAAAAATGTAATCCTTAATCCCAATAAACTTGGCCGCGCTCTGCGCAACGGCTGGCTGATTTTCCTGCAGCCAGCGAATCTTGTATAAAGGCGCCATTGGATGAACTGGCATGCCTGTCAATTGATAAAACAATTGGGCCGCTGGCGTTTCTTTTAACGCTTCCGCATAATCAGATGCTCGTGTGTCAGCCCAAGTAATCACTTGGATCAATGGGCGTCCTTGCGCATCCATGGCAATTAAGCCATGCATCGCTGAAGCAAAAGAAATGAGCCCAATTGGTTGATTCTTCACTTGCTGTGTGACGGTTCGAATACAGTTCACCACAGCTTGGAACAGCGTCTCTGGGTCTTGCTCCGCCATTCCTTCAGTCTCTTGAATTAATGGATAACGCACATAGCTAGAAGCTACGACTGTGCCATTTGCTTGAAAAGCCACTGCTTTGGCTTGCGTGGTGCCAACGTCGACACCAATCGCTAATTTTTCCATTTGATTCCCTCATTTCTTGTTTCTTTTATTATTCCTAACAAAAAAAGATTTGTCTAGTCAAACGAAAAAGTTTAAAAAAAGCGTAGTTTATTTTTAAGGAGGTAACCTATGTTTTTCTTAAGTCTCTTTTTGATTGGTGCCTGTTTCGGTTCTTTTTTATGCTTAGTGGCGGAGCGCTTACCAGTAGGGCGTTCTTTGTGGTGGCCCCCTTCCCACTGTCAAGGTTGCCACCAGCCTCTACATCTCTATGAATTAATTCCAGTTGTTTCGATTTTGCTGCAGCGCTTTCGTTGTCGAAAGTGTCAACAGCCAGTAGCTAAGAGTTATCTTTTAGCAGAACTTGTCATGGGCGGCTTAACCGCAAGCTGTTTTTCAGCTGGCTTGACGATCGATGCTTTGATTCTCTGGTGGTGGCTGACGAGTGCTTTCACATTATCCTTGATTGATTACTGGTATTTAGTGGTTGAACCGAAGATTCTTTATCCTAGTTTTTTTGTGCTTTGCTTACTGAAAGTGGCGGGTCAGCATTCGTTTTACTTACTGACTGGTCTTTTTTGTTTTTGTTTTTTCCGAGCCGTCTTACACTATTTTCCGGAGGCCATGGGGCGAGGGGATCTTTTGTTACTGGGTTTGTGGGGCTGTTTTTTACAGGTACCTCAGTTGCTGATGCTACTATTTTTTGCCAGTAGTTATGGCCTAATCTATGGCTACAGCTGTAAATTTTGGGGGTATCCAGTTGAACAGAAACTTCCTTTTGTCCCCTTTTTAAGTTTGGGCTTACTCACAATCAGTTGGTTATAGCAAATAAAAAAAGCCGCAAGGAGCATGCTCCTTGCGGCTTTTTAGGGTTTATTTATTGATGTTTTTCATCGCATCTTCAGCAGCCATTTGTGCTTCAATGTCTGAAATACTATAAACGTTTTCGCTAGCTACGCCAACTTCTTTTGGTTCCATGTTACGGTAACGAGCCATACCAGTACCAGCTGGGATGATTTTACCAATGATAACATTTTCTTTCAATCCAAGTAATGGATCTTTTTTGCCACGGATAGCAGCATCTGTTAACACGCGTGTTGTTTCTTGGAAGGATGCAGCAGATAAGAAGCTGTTTGTTTCCAATGACGCTTTGGTAATACCAAGTAAGACTGGACGACTAGTAGCAGGGACGCCACCAGCAACTAATGTGTCGTAGTTACGGTCTTTAAATTCTGCGATGTCCATTAATGTTCCTGGAAGGATTTCAGTGTCACCTGGATCCATTACGCGGATTTTACGTAACATTTGACGAACCATTACTTCGATATGTTTGTCGCCGATTTCTACCCCTTGCATACGGTAAACACGTTGTACTTCACGTAATAGGTAGTTTTCAACAGATAAAACATCACGAACTTGTAATAATTGTTTTGGATCGATTGAACCTTCTGTCAACGGTGCACCACGGTGGATGATGTCGCCTTCAGCAACTTTCATACGTGCAGTGTAAGGGACAGTATAGGTACGTGTATCTGTTTTTCCTTTGATGGTTACTTCTTTTTGACGTGTGGCAGGATCTTCAGAAATATCGATAACTTCACCGGTTACTTCTGTAATCACTGCTTGCCCTTTCGGATTACGTGCTTCAAAGATTTCTTGGATACGAGGTAAACCTTGAGTGATATCGTCACCGGCAACCCCACCGGTATGGAACGTACGCATGGTTAACTGTGTACCAGGTTCCCCGATTGATTGAGCGGCGATTGTACCAACTGCTTCTCCGACTTCAACGTCAGAACCAGTTGCCAAGTTACGTCCGTAACAGTGCTTACATACACCATGTTTTGTGTTACATGTAAAGACAGAACGGATGGTTACTTTTTCAATACCAGCGTCCACGATTTCTCTGGCAAGATCTTCAGTGATTAATTGATCCGCACCAATGATGATTGCACCAGTTTCTGGATGAACAACTGATTTACGTGTATAACGACCTAATAGACGTTCGTCTAATGGTTCGATAATTTCATTACCTTCACGAATTGCTTCGATTTCAAGACCACGGTCAGTGCCACAGTCGTCTTCACGAATGATTACGTCTTGGGCAACGTCAACTAAACGACGTGTTAAGTAACCTGAATCGGCTGTCTTCAAGGCCGTATCGGTCATCCCTTTACGAGCCCCGTGAGTTGAAATAAACATTTCTAAGACAGAAAGTCCTTCACGGAAGTTTGAGATGATTGGTAATTCCATGATTCGTCCATTCGGAGCGGCCATCAAACCACGCATACCAGCTAACTGTGTAAAGTTGGAGATGTTACCACGGGCTCCAGAGTCAGACATCATGAAGATTGGGTTACGAGCTTCCATACTTTCGATCAGTTTTTGTTGGATTTCGTCTTTGGCACCGTTCCAAACGCCGATTACACGTTCATAACGTTCGTCATCAGTAATTAAACCACGACGGAATTGTTTAGTAATTGTTTCAACTTGTTTGTGGGCAGCATCAATGATTGCTTGTTTTTCATGAAGAACCATGATATCGGCAATCCCTACCGTCATCCCAGCATAAGTTGAGTGTTTGTAACCTAAGTCTTTCATGCGGTCAAGCATTTTAGAGGTTTCCGTAATGTGGAATCTCTTGAAGACTTCAGCAATGATATTTCCAAGATTTTTCTTCTTGAATGGTAAAACTAATTCTTGCTCTTTAATGTGTGCAGGAATGTCTGTACCAGCTTCTACGAAGTATTTATCTGGTGTTTGAACAGTTAAGTTATAGTCTGTTGGTTCGTTCAAGTAAGGGAACTCAACAGGCATGATTTCGTTAAAGATGATCTTACCAACTGTGGTGATTAAGATTCGTTCTTTTTGCCAATCAGTAAATGGTTTGTCACCTAAAAGTGTTGTTTGAACCCCAATCCGTGAGTGTAAATGCACGTAGCCATTTTGCCATGCTAAAACAGCTTCGTTCATGTCGCGGAAGATCATGCCTTCCCCTTCACGGCCTTCTTCTTCCATTGTTAGGTAGTAGTTACCTAAGACCATATCTTGAGATGGTGTAACAACTGGTTTACCATCTTTCGGGTTCAAGATATTTTGGGCAGCAAGCATTAACATACGAGCTTCTGCTTGTGCTTCTTCATTTAGAGGCACGTGAACCGCCATTTGGTCTCCATCGAAATCGGCATTGTAGGCTTCACAAACTAATGGGTGAAGACGGATCGCACGACCTTCAACAAGAACAGGTTCGAAAGCTTGGATCCCTAATCTATGCAACGTAGGTGCCCGGTTAAGTAAAACTGGGTGTTCTTGGATAACTTCTTCTAAGATATCCCAAACTTCATCTTCGCCACGTTCGATTTTACGTTTCGCATTTTTAATGTTTGTCGCAATTTCACGTTGTACTAATTCACGCATTACGAATGGTTTGAATAATTCAATCGCCATTTCTTTTGGTAAACCACATTGGTACATTTTTAAGAACGGACCAACGACGATTACGGAACGACCAGAATAGTCAACACGTTTACCTAGTAAGTTTTGACGGAAACGACCTTGTTTCCCTTTCAACATGTGAGAAAGAGATTTCAATGGACGGTTACCTGGTCCAGTAACTGGACGGCCACGACGACCATTATCGATTAAAGCATCGACCGCTTCTTGTAACATCCGTTTTTCGTTTTGAACAATGATGCTTGGCGCATTTAAGTCTAATAAACGTTTTAGACGGTTGTTACGGTTGATAACACGGCGGTATAAGTCATTTAAGTCACTTGTTGCAAAACGACCACCTTCCAATTGAACCATCGGACGTAAATCTGGTGGAATAACTGGGATAACATCCATTACCATCCAGCTTGGTTGGTTACCAGAAGCACGGAAGGCTTCTAAGATGTCTAAACGACGGATGGCACGTGTCCGTTTTTGACCAGAAGCTGTTTTTAATTCTTCTTTTAATTGCGCAACTTCGCCATCTAAATCGACGTTATCTAATAATTGTTTCACGGCTTCGGCACCCATAGCAGCTTTGAAGGCTTGGCCATATTGTTCACGTTTTTCACGATATTCGCGTTCCGTTAACAATTGTTTTTTCTCTAATGTTGTGTCACCTGGTTCGATGACAACGTATGAAGCAAAATAAATGACTTCTTCCAATGCACGAGGGCTCATGTCTAAAACAAGACCCATCCGAGATGGAATTCCTTTAAAGTACCAGATATGTGAAACTGGTGCGGCTAATTCAATATGCCCCATACGTTCACGACGTACTTTTGAACGAGTGACTTCAACGCCACAACGGTCACAGACAATACCTTTATAACGGATACGTTTATATTTACCACAAGCACATTCCCAGTCTTTGGTTGGACCAAAAATGCGTTCACAGAATAACCCTTCACGTTCGGGTTTTAATGTACGGTAGTTAATTGTTTCGGGTTTTTTAACTTCCCCATAAGACCAGCTTCTGATCTTTTCTGGTGAAGCAAGCCCTATTTGCATACTTTCGAATTTATTTACATCGATCAAAAGGAATTCCCTCCATTTCCTTATTTAGAGAAGCTGAGTCAGCAACTTGTTAGCAAATGGCAAGCATCACTTGAAAGAAGGTCTGACGACACTTGGAACAAGTAATGGCTTGCGCAGTTGCAACAAAGTCGCAGTTGAATCAACTCATCAGAGTGGTAGCGACAAATTAGTCTCTGTCTTCGGCTGTTTCAATTTCTTGAACAACGTCTTGTGCTTCTTCTTTCACGACTGATTCTGCTTCTTTTTCCAGCTGTTTCGCTGATTGTTGTTCCGCAAATTTGGTTAGTGCGTCAACGGTGATTAAATCATCATCGTCATCGTCCATATCGCGTAACTCAATCTCAGCTTCCTCAATGTCCAAGACACGCATGTCTAAACCAAGTGATTGTAATTCTTTCACTAATACTCGGAATGATTCAGGCACACCTGGTTTTGGAATTGGTTCACCTTTAACGATGGCTTCGTATGTTTTCACACGTCCGACAACGTCATCAGATTTGTAAGTTAAGATTTCTTGTAATGTGTAAGCAGCACCGTAAGCTTCCAGTGCCCAAACTTCCATTTCCCCGAAACGTTGTCCACCGAATTGAGCTTTACCACCCAACGGTTGTTGCGTAACAAGAGAGTAAGGTCCGATTGAACGAGCATGCAATTTGTCATCAACCATGTGGGCTAATTTAATCATATACATGACACCAACGGAAATACGGTTATCAAATGGTTCACCTGTACGTCCATCGTAAAGAACTGTTTTAGCATCGCTAGCCATACCAGCTTCACGAACAGTTTCCCAAACGTCTTCATCGGTTGCCCCATCGAAAACAGGTGTTGCAACGTGAATACCTAATTGGCGAGCAGCCATACCTAAGTGTAATTCAAGTACTTGTCCGATATTCATACGAGAAGGTACCCCTAATGGGTTCAACATGATATCAACAGGTGTTCCGTCAGGTAAGAATGGCATATCTTCTTCCGGCATAATACGGGAAACAACCCCTTTATTTCCGTGACGTCCCGCCATTTTATCTCCTTCGTGAATTTTACGTTTTTGAACGATATAGACACGAACTAACATGTTGACACCTGGTGATAATTCATCGCCAGCTTCACGAGTAAAGATTTTCACATCATGAACGATACCGCCGCCACCGTGAGGTACACGGAGAGACGTATCACGAACTTCGCGGGCTTTTTCCCCGAAGATTGCGTGTAGTAAACGTTCTTCTGCAGATAATTCTGTAACCCCTTTAGGTGTGACTTTCCCAACTAGTAAGTCGCCATCTTGAACTTCAGCACCAATGCGGATAATCCCCATTTCGTCTAAGTCTTTCAATGCGTCTTCCCCAACGTTTGGAATTTCACGGGTAATTTCTTCAGGTCCTAATTTTGTATCACGTGCTTCTGATTCATATTCTTCAATATGCACAGAAGTGTAAACATCGTCTTTAACTAAACGACGGCTCATGATAATGGCATCCTCGTAGTTGTAACCTTCCCATGTCATGAAGGCAACTAAGACGTTTTGCCCTAAAGCCATTTCGCCTTCTTCCATAGAAGGTCCATCCGCTAAAGTATCGCCTTTTTCAACTTTTTCACCTAAGTGAACAATTGGGCGTTGGTTGTAGCTTGTTCCTGAATTTGAACGACGGAATTTAGTAACCATATATTTGTCTAATGCGCCATTGTCGCGGCGAACGCGAATTTCTTTTGCATCGACGAATTCTACGACACCGTCATGTTTACATAGTAAAGCAGCACCTGAGTCATGGGCTGATTTATATTCCATCCCTGTACCTACCCACGGAGAGCGTGGTTGAATTAACGGCACCGCTTGACGCTGCATGTTGGCACCCATCAAGGCACGGTTGGAGTCATCGTTTTCTAAGAAAGGAATACATGCTGTTGCGACTGCGACTACTTGTTTTGGTGAAACGTCCATGTAGTCAACTTTGTCTACGGCAACTTCTAAGTTTTCACTTTGTAGACGCGCCATAACAACATCATTGGCAAATGTGCCATCTTCATTTAAAAGTGAGTTCGCTTGCGCTACGATATAATGGTCTTCGATGTCTGCTGTTAAGTAATCTACTTGATCAGTAACACGGCCTGTCGCACGATCAACACGGCGATAAGGCGTTTCGATGAAACCAAATTTATTCACTTTCGCATAACTAGATAAACTATTGATCAACCCGATATTTGGTCCCTCAGGCGTTTCAATTGGACACATACGACCATAGTGAGAGTAGTGAACGTCACGAACTTCATAACCGGCACGGTCACGAGTCAAACCACCAGGCCCTAAGGCTGATAGACGACGTTTATGGGTTAACTCACCTAATGGGTTTGTTTGGTCCATGAACTGTGATAACTGTGAAGAACCAAAGAATTCTTTGATACTTGCTACCACTGGACGGATGTTAATTAATTGTTGTGGTGTCAATGTTTCTGTGTCTTGAATAGACATTCTTTCACGAACCACACGTTCCATACGGGCTAAACCAATACGGAATTGGTTTTGTAATAATTCGCCTACTGAACGGATACGACGATTACCTAAGTGGTCGATGTCATCGACATTGCCGATATCTTCCATTAAGTTGAAGAAGTAGCTCATTGAAGCAACGATATCTGCTGGACGAACTGTTTTGACGCTGTCGTCTGGATAGCCGTTACCAATCACATTTACGATACGTTCAGGATCTTTTGGTGAAAGAACTTGAATCACTTGGATTGTCATTGGTTCAGTTACTACCGCATCTTCACTTGGATAGTAAGTTACGCTGTTTAAGCCGTTGTCAATGTACTCGCCTAATGTTTCCATGATTTGGTGTGTTAAAACCGTGCCTTTTTCGACAATGATTTCACCAGTTTCTGGATCAACTAGCGTTTCAGCTAAGGTTAAGTTTAATAGACGTGTTTTTAAGTCTAATTTTTTGTTAACTTTGTAGCGACCAACGTTTGCCAAATCATAACGTTTTGGATCAAAGAAACGTGCAGTTAACAAGCTACGTGAGCTATCTGCTGTTTTTGGTTCGCCTGGGCGAAGACGTTCATAAATGTCTTTCAAGCCTTCTTCTGTACGAGAATCACTTGCGTTTTTGTGTAAATCTTTTTCAATTGTGTTGCGTAAGCTTTCGCTGTCGCCGAAAATTTCGAAGATGGTATCATCTGAACCGAAACCTAAAGCACGAACTAACACAGTTAAAGGAATTTTACGTGTGCGGTCAATCCGAACATAAGAAATGTCTTTCGCATCTGTTTCCATTTCTAACCATGCACCACGGTTAGGAATGACTGTTGAGCCAAAACCTTCTTTGCCGTTTTTGTCCACTTTTCCATGGAAATAAACACCTGGAGAACGAACTAATTGGGAAACGATAACACGTTCTGCCCCGTTGATGATGAAGGTACCCATTTCTGTCATTAATGGGAAATCGCCGAAGAATACTTCTTGGGATTTAATTTCACCTGTTTCACGGTTGGTTAAACGTAATGTTACATGTAATGGCGCAGAATAGTTGGCATCATGTGCGCGGGCTTCTTCTACTGTGTACTTTGGTTCTTTTAATTCATAGTCAACAAATTCTAAGGATAAGTTTCCTTGGAAATCATCAATTGGTAAAATGTCTTCAAACATTTCACGAAGTCCCTCATCTAAAAACCATTGATAAGAGTCTGTTTGGATTTCAATTAAATTTGGTAATTCCAATACTTCACTGATACGTGCGAAACTTCTACGTTCGCGATGCTTTCCGTATTTTACTACGTGTCCAGCCAAGCTCTTCACCCCTCTAGTTATAAGTCTATCAAAACACCGATCCGAAAAATTACATTTACGTTACATATATTAAATATATGTAACAAAAAGCATTTTTTGCAGTTTTTAAGCAAAAAAAAACCAAAAATAGAACATGCTTCCGAAAAATTTTCTGGCGTTTCTACTTTTGTTTTCCTATAAAAAACCGGAACGGACAATATTTCGCTCCTGCTTCGTCACTTTCAGATAGTTTTTGCTCTATAGATTCTACTACCTTTGTCTAGAAAAGTCAAGGGTTTCTTTAAGGTTTTCTTTTTCATAAAAAGGAGTTTTTTTGTAAAGGGTTTAAATGAAAAAATGCGTAATAAATAATTACGCATTTTTTCAACAACTAGAAAATATATTCAATTATTTGGTCAATTTTCGCCATATCTTTTAATGGCAAATGCTCAATTTGACTTAATTTTCTTTCAGTGAAGTCCAAAGATTTCAGTTGTGAGATCACTACTTGCCCATGGGTTTCTATGTCATCGGGCAACGTATATCGAGTGGGAATATTTTTAATGGTGGAAGTAATCGGGCAAATCACAGCAAACATGGTTTTCCGATTAAATTCATATCTTGACACGACTAAACCAGGCCGTCTCTTCTGAATCTCTTTGCCTGCAGCAGGATCAAAATCAATCCATACAATATCTCCTTTTTTGGGAATGTACTTCTTTTCAACATTCATTAAAAAAGTTCTCTCCCCTCAGGTGCAAGATCATGCCACTCATCTTTTTCATAATACTCACCTTCTGGACCTTCACTAAATGGATCCTGAATTTTAGGGACTAATGTAATTGTACCGTCGTCAGAATACATCACAATATATTCTTGGTCGACTTTTGGTTTTTTACCATTATCAGTGGGTAAAGTTAAGACGACCGAGTTTCCTTGTCTTCTTGATTTAGTTGTTAGCATGAAATCACTCCCTTCGCTTCATTATACTATGCCTTTGCAATGATGGAAAGAATTTTAAATCACACTTAATGTGACTGAGTTTACTATATAATGTGTAATAAATAATTACGCATTTTCCCCTATCTTCCATTCACACAAAAAAACGAATGCAAAGATGCATTCGTTTTTGACTAACCGCCACCTAATAAAAAGTCTAGGACATTCATGCCGCCGCTTGTTTGGCTGCGGTAAAGTTCGGTGTAGCCGCATTGGGTACAGCTAATTGTAATAAATTTTTTATTTTGAACATCAAAAATTTTCGCAAAGTTCCCACCTGTTGCTTGAAATTGGTCCGACACATAGTGCATGTTGCCACATTTCTCACAAACATATTGTTGCTTTTCCATTCCCCTCACTCCTTCTCAATAAAATAAGTATAGCAAACGCCTGCTTCATTTTCCTCCATCCTAAGATGGATTTTTTCACTAGTTGACCAAGCCTTTTCCTTTCCGCTACAATAAGCATAACGAATCGGAGGAAAAAATATGTCGACAAAAAGCCAAGTCCTAACTTTATTGATGAAACAAACGCCCGCATTCCTTTCGGGCGAAGAGATGGCACAACGTCTGTCCTTATCTCGCACAGCTATTTGGAAAGCAATTAATGAATTGAAAAAAGATGGCTATCAAATTACTAGCGTGCAAAATAAGGGGTATCGCCTTGAAAAATCAGATGTCCTTTCTGCAGAAGGCATTCAGTTGGCATTATGGCCCCAAACGCCGCCTTTAACAATTACCGTCCTAGAAACATCTGAATCTACCATGACTGATGCTAAGCGGGCGATTTTAGACCAGACGCCCGACAATACTTTGATTGTTGCTGACATGCAAGAAATGCCGCGGGGCAGGTTCGGCCGACCATTTTTCGCTACGCCAGGTAAAGGGATTTACATGAGCATGGTGCTTCAACCGAACCAAAATTTTGAAGAAATCGCCCAATATACTGTGATTATGGCCGTAGCGGTCGCTCGAGCAATGGATGCTCTGGCAGGCGTTCACACAGAAATTAAATGGGTCAACGACCTTTATTTAAATGGCAAAAAAGTTTGCGGGATTTTGTCGGAAGCCATGAGCAATGTGGAAACAGGGCAGATTTCCAATGTCATCATCGGCATGGGGATTAATTTTTCAATTACAGAAACCGAATTTCCTGAGGACATTCGACAGAAAGTGACTTCCCTTTTCCCAGATGGTGAACCGACGGCGACGCGAAATGAATTAGTCGCCAACATTTGGAATCATTTTTACCAAATTTTAGACGAACGTTCAACGAAAGACTTTTTAGAAGAATACCGACAACGCTCCTTTGTGATTGGCAAAGACGTCGCTTTTACCCAAAACGGGCAAGACTTCCGCGGCGTTGCGACAACCATTAATGGAAATGGAGAATTGATTGTCCAGTTGCCTGATGGCACGGCCAAAACGTTGTCTTCTGGAGAAATTAGTTTGGACCAGATTGGTGAATGGCGTCGAGGATAAGTGGGGAAGTTTAGAAAAAAGCAAGTGGGACATCAGTCGTTTTGACTGATGTCCCACTTGCTACTTCTGAAGATAATCAGCTGAACAAAAGCAGCCCCTTCGGAAATTTCTTCTTATTGGCTTTCTCATGTGAGCATTCGTCGCAGTTTAGCCTTCTTAAGTGTTGAGAAATACTATTTGCAAAGTAAATAGATGACATCTGCGATTACTCGATGTATTTGAGCCTTTGGAAGTGTTGAACAGAACCTACTTGGTTCTTGGTGCTAAGCACTTTTGTCTCAGCCGCATTATCTTGATACCTGATTATTGAACATTAACATCTATCGCTTGATAAAATGAATTAATCGTGTCATTGATATCCCAAACGGCATAAATAACATGGTATCCTTTCCTATCAGCGGGAATATTTATTCTGTGTGTTTCTGTATCATTGACCATAAATCCTTGACCAGGAGGTAAATCTTGACCGATTGGTTGCCCTACTATGCCAATCAGTTCCATTTCGTCCATCGTTAATGGTGCATTAGGATTCCATCCAGGTTTCGTCATATAGTATCTAAAACGATTGGTCTTATGTTTTGCCGTCATCACCCATTTAAAATTATTCTCTCCTGTTGTTATATTACTTTTTACCCAACGAGTGGCTGTTTGTTCATCTAGTTTGGAATAGATTGCTAATCCAGCTGAAGGCAACCTTCCATTTAATTGACCCGTGTCTAATAATTTAGTTGGCGCTTCAATTCCTTGGGGTGTCGTGATAATTTCTGGCTGTGAGCTGTCTTGACCAGGTCCCCATCCAAATCCGTTTGCTTCCGCATTTTTGACTCGACTGACTGGGCTATCAACATAGCCGTGTGCATAACTCTGCTGTGCATCTCCTAAAGCAAAAACACTGATCATCGTTGCGCCTACTGCAATTATGAATAACATCATTTTTTTCATGTATATCGCTCCCTTATAAGCAAAACCCTTCAAAAAACATGTAATCTTAATCAACTGAAACGTAAAATCTCCACAACATCATTTTTACTTTTTCGATAGCGACCATCAACTTTGTGCACAATTATTGTCGACATATTTATTTTAAATGAACTAGCAATTCAATAGCAACTGTCCGCCTTTTTTACTGAGAAAAACTTATAGCACTCTTATAAAAAATGTTTGTTTTTTAATTTATCACTATTGAACACCAACTATTTATAGCGATTAACCGAGAACAGCCTTGCCCACTCTTTTTTTAGAATGCTCAAGTACTGTTTTTTTAACTGCTTCACTTCCCCACACCTTTAAATTTATTTAAAAAACAATAAATTTTCTTAAACTTCATTGTGAGAACCGCTGCATAAATTCTATACTTCTAGCGTTAGATAAAATAACCTTGTTAGGTGAGGCTCCTATCCAAACATAGGCTATTGCGCAGAAATGTCGAAAGACACCAATGTGTAAAACAGGAATGGTCGAATTAAGGCTCTTCTAAAAATAGCTAAGAGAAATCTTTACGTTGGATAGTGCTAAAGCTCAGACGATGAGAACCGATTGGCTTGCTGTGTCCTGTTTAGTCGCAAGCGCTTATTTACGATCGATGCTGGCTTAGTCTACTCTTTCAAGGGAAAAAGAAAGGGATTCTCATGCAAACATCGAATAAAAAATTTCCACTTTATGCCCTAACAACGCTTGGTTTTACTTTCCTCACTTTGTTAGTGGCGGCTAGTCCAAATTGGTTTCAACAAATGGACGAAGCTATTTATCACATCAAATGGCAATTAAATGCCCCACTTTTAACAGCGGTCAATCTGTTAGCAAAAACAGCCACGATTGGACCAATGCTGCTATTCTTCTTATTATTGATGGTATACCTTTTACGCAAAAAAGAAAAAATCCTAGCCTTTTGGGCTGTCAGTAACCTATTAGCTGTCGGCTTTTTAGGGAGCGTTTTTAAACATGTGGTGGGTCGGGCTCGACCAAACCTAGGCGCTTTAGCTGACCGGAGCTCTGCTAGCTTTCCCAGCGGACATTCATTATTAGCAATGGCGCTAGTCTGTACGATTTTGATCATTTTGGCCTATCTTCATGTCGAAAAAACCAAAGGCATCAAAATTTTCTTACTCACTTATTTAGTTTTGATTGTGTTAGGTCGCTTAATCTTACGCGTTCATTATCCTAGTGATGTCATCGCTGGGATGCTCCTAAGTTATAGCTGGATCAACTTTTCATTTCAAATTGTTCAACGTTATTTGCCGGCACCTGAACCAGAGGAAGCAGAAGTACCGACACAACGCCGGCGCCGCCATTCTCGTAAAAGAAAAAGCTTATTCGTGGTCTTCAGTTTAACCCTTTTATTTTTAGGCACACTTTCTGTTTCAGCTTACGGCGTCAGCATGTATCGCAATTTGCAAAAAACGGCGAACACCATGTATAAACCAAGAAAATCTTCCACGAAGAGTCCCGATTTAACCAAAGGAGAACTGGTTAGTTTCTTAATTATGGGAATTGCGAATGACTCAAAACGCAAAACCGATTACCGCTCCAACGCCTTAATGGTGGTTACAGTGAATAATCAATTACAAAAAACTACCATCACCAGCATCCCGCGTGACTACTATGTGGAAATGGCTGGCACCAATGGCGAATACAATAAAATCAATGCGGCCCACGTTTTCGGTGGTGCCGATATGCAAATTAAAACGGTTGAAAATGTCTTGCACATCCCAATCAATCATTACTTTTCAATTGATATGGATGCTATGAAGGACCTTGGCGATGCGGTGGGCGGCGTCACTGTTGACAATGCCTTTGCTTTTGACGCTGAAGGGATTCATTATCCGAAAGGCAAACAGCACTTAGGGGGCTGGGAAGCTTTACAATACGCGCGCATGCGTTACGAAGACCCCGAAGGCGACTATGGTCGTCAACGCCGCCAACGAGAAGTTTTAATCGAATTAACCAACAAGCTACTTTCTTTTAACAGCTTGCTAAAATATCAAGAAATTCTGGACGTAATCGGCGAACATGGCGAAACCGACTTGTCCTTTGACCAAATGATGGCAATGCTAAAAAAATACACCCCCGCACTAAAAACGATTGAAACCGATCAATTGAAAGGCTACGATTATACTGGCGATGGCGTGACAGGAATTGAAGGTATTTCTTATCAGCTGGTTGAAGAGAGCGAACGCCAACGTGTCGAAAATGCCATCAAAGAACAAATGAACCTCTCTACGAAAGACACTGAACAATCACAATAACGACTAAAAAGCAGCGCCCCTTAATGAAAGGGGCGCTGCTTAACTTTGCCTAGTTAGACGGACATTTCAAAAATATTAATTTTTGTCACCGTTAGTAACGGCTCTACATTAGAGAGGTATGTTACAGCATATCTCTCTTTTCATTACCATTATAGCACAACGACCCTCAAAAGACCATCAATAAAAATGCCCGAGCCTTAGAAAAATAAGAGGCTCGGGCATCTTTATTTTATGGGCCAGTCACTAAATTCCAAGTGACGGCGGCTTGGTATTGTTGACCAGCCGTTCCTTGATTGGCTGGTACTTCTAGTTTGATATTATCAAACGTAAAGTCCAATTGATAGACATCACTACCAGTGAATTGTTGGTTGGCAATAATGCTGGTCGCCGCATTATTTGCCGTTAAGTGAATGGCATTCGTGGTGCCAATGGCATTTTTTAACTCCGTTGGTTGATTGTAATTGGAGAAACTTGAAACAGGAGCCGCACCTAATAATAAGCGAGTTGCTGTTGGCAAGCTGTCTGTAGCTGATTTTGGTTGGGACAGTTGTGCCGTTAAACTCCAATTCGGTTGGGTTTTGCTAATTCGTACATACGGATTACGAGTGCCGTTGCCATAGTAATCAGCGGCTTTCTTCAACCCATGTTGCTTCGTAGCGCTCGCTACCCTAACTTGACCAAAATCGAAAGTTGGTACGCTGATAAACCCTTCGCCCGTCGGTTCCTTTATTTCTTGATCTAAATCTTTAATCCGAACAGTGTCTGAAGCCTTTAAGTTACCAAAGTTCCCCGTGACTTCCACAGCGGCTTCTAACACTTGGCCTGGTTGCCCTGTGACTTTTGTTCCAATTAGATTAATCGTTAGTTGACCACCAACAGGAAGACTGCTGTCTAAAGGAATCTCAAAACCGGCTTCCCACTGTTCTTTCGTAATTGGTCGAGCTTTCGCATTTTGACCCGTACCTAAAATAAACAGTTCAGTAGGCGTACTAATCCCAGACATCCAATCTGTCGTTGGTTTGATTTTGATTGATGTTAATGGTACTTCGCCAGTATTTTTCAAGAGGACTTCCCAATATTCCATAGATGCCCCATTGTCAATGACATCGACTGCGCCACGCATCGTTAAGTCTGCGCTGATTGTTCCTTCTTTGTAGACCACGGTCAAATCATCTTGATCATTATAGGTGACTGAATAGCTTGGTGTGGTACTCGTTTCCAAGGTTGTTGGTTTTTCAGTTCCCTTGTACCAGCCTTGGAGAACGTAGGATTTACCATCTGCAGTGTAGCTAGCTGGCAAGGCTTTTGCGCTTGTATACGTGAAGTTGTCACTATCAATCACAGTTTGTTTGCCTTGGGTGAAACCAGTTGGTGGCGTGATTTTGGCGCCAGTAGCGTCAACAAAGTTTTCGGTGGCCTTACGATTAGTTAAGTGATAATAAACTGGACTACTGAAAGTTGTATATTTTGCATATCCAGAGACCTGGTCAGTACTGTAAATTACTCTCTGTAAAAATTCCGGATATTTTACACTAGGATCCACCACTGAATATGACTCATATGGCGCATAACTCTGATCTGATTTCTGTGTCAATCTTAAAAAAGCAATTACCGATGCTTCTGGGAGAATCTGATCATCATAGTGGACACTATATTTCCTTGTATATACTGGCAATGGATAGTTTGGATTGATTTTGCCTGTTTTATCGTAAAGATTTAACGATTGATAGTACCGTGGAAGTTTAATTGAGAAATTAGAATATGCATCTCCATTCCAGCCAGATTCAGTAGGACGAGCTATATACGTTGCAGGTAGTGTAACATTTTTTAAGTTACCCACTGTTGTAGCACTTTGATTGGTCGCAATTGTCCCAAAAGAAACAGTAGCATCTGCTCCTTCAGTTGCTCTTCTATAAGCGATACTTTTGTAATCATAGGTAATGTTAATATCCGTTGGCTGCACTAATTGTCCTGCTTCATTCACAAAGCCAAATTGAAAGGTTTCTTCTGGAAAGTTTACTTCCTCATAGACCACATTCAAATCATCGTTGTCGTCATAGGTTACCTTGTAGCTTGGTGTTTTGCTCATTTCTAATGTGCCTGGTTTCGTTTTGCCTTTGTACCAGCCTGTGAATTTATAAGTTTTACCACCACTTGTATAAGCTTCTGGTAATGTACCGCTTTGTTTAAAAGTGTACGGGTCACTATCAATCACAGTTTGTTTTCCTTGTGTGAAACCAGTGGGTGGCGTGATTTTAGCTCCGCTGGCATCGACGAAGTTCTCAGTGACCTTGCGATTGGTTAAGTGATAATAAACTGGGCCACTGAAAGAAGTATAGACTGCATTTCCAAAGCCTCTGTCAGCACTATAAATACTTCTCCTTAAAAAAGTCGGATACTTAACACTAGAATCAACTCCTATATAGGTCTCGCGTGGTGTGTAACTCTGATCTGTTCTCTGTGTTAATGCTAAAGCACTAATCACCACTGCTTCAGATTCCTCTTGATTATCCGTAACACTATAATTTGTAGTCCTTAATGGCAAGGGATACTTGGGATTGATTTTGTCTGTTTTGTCATAAAGATTGAGAGATTGATAATATCTTGGAAGTTTGATTGAGAAATTAGAATACGCCTCTCCGTTCCAGCCTCCTTCAGTAGGGCGAGCTATAGATTTTGCAGGAAAGGTCACGTTTTTTAAGTTACCCACTGTTGTAGCACTTTGATTGGTCGCAATAGTCCCAAATGAAACAGTAGCATTTGTTCCAGAAGTATCGCTTCTATAAGCGATACTTTTGTAATCATAGGTAATGTTAATATCCGTTGGCTGCACTAATTGTCCTGCTTCATTCACAAAGCCAAATTGAAAGGTTTCTTCTGGGAAGCTAAAAGCTTCTTTAGGAGAAATTTGCTTTGGTTGTAACAGACTCCCCCAGTCGTTAAACTCTTCCGTAGCCTTTGAGTTTCCTTCTTCAACCGTTTCCGTGGTCTCTTGCTTTTCTGAAGTAGTTTCTTCCTTGGTGACTTCTACTTTTGAAGTCTCTTCTTCTGTTTTATTTGTCTGTAATTCTGTTTCTCTTGTACTTTCCTTAGTGCTTTTCTCTGTACTTTCTTTCGTAGACTCTGCTGTCGGGCTACTTTCAATCGTCACAGTTTCCGCAATCGCTGTGACGCCTGTCAATGAATTGACTAATAATGAACAACATAAGCCAAATGTTGCTAACTGTTTAAATTTGATCTGTTTCATGCTGTTCCTTCTTTCTATGTACGATTCCCACCAAGCCAATTAAGGCTAAGCCGAGAATGCTAAGATTTGCTTGACTCTTGCTCCCTGTGCTAGGGAGCTTCGAGCCAGTCGTGGTGGTCTGTGTCGAACCACCACTTCGTTGATCTCCTTGCGGAGGACCAGCTGGTCCCTTGGGATCAGCAGCTGGCGCATCTGTTTTCGGCGGGGCATCTTTAGGAGCGGGTGTTGTCGGATTTTGGTAAAATTCAATCCCCACCGAACTAGAACCACCATCAGATGCTTCAACATTTATAAAAAAACTAGGAGAAGATAGTAGACACACAATCATTAAATAACGCTTTTTTTTCATTTAAAAACCTCCTTTTAATTCAACAACAGATTTGAGCTTCTGTACAATTACTGCTCAAACAACCTTTTTTAATACCTCTATGATAACAAAGAAACCCCTGTAGAAGTTGACGATTTTTACGCACCCTATGCGAATTTTTTGAAATACATTGATAGAACAGCGTTTACAAGCTTGTTATTTAATTATCGACGAACAAAAATGTTATTTTACGCTTGTTTTCCCTCGAAACCACGCGTTCAAAGTTTAAGTTTTTACTCTTTTTAACGAGAAAAGCTCAAAATGTTAGCGTTAAAGACTAACATTTTGAGCTTTTCTTAATTATTCCGACGCGTTCTTTTTAAAAAAAACAAGATTTTTTTCGCATTCCTCGCACTTTTTTAGGTTCTAACCAAGCAAGGCACTGATTAATAACCCTAAAGCATAGGTCCCATTGAAAACCAGTAAGTTTTTAATGGAATGACGGAAACTTTTCGGCTGCGGCAATTCTTGTTTAAACGTTTGAATATTTTTCCAAATGACTGGCAGAGTGGCAAACGTAATTAACACCGGCCATTGATAAATACCACTAATGAAGCCGAATAAAATCACCAGATACCCAGCTAGCGCTAACACTTGAAACAGCACAATCCCTGCTGGGCGCCCGATATAATAGACTAACGTATAACGGTGGTTCTCAATATCCGTATCTAAGTCCCGTAAATTGTTGGCGAGCATGATGTTAGCAATCGAACAGACCAAGGGCAAGGACGCCACGACAATCGCAAGCACCGCCCAGAGATTGCCGTCTAAGCGAAAGGCGCCGCTAGCAAAATCAACCGTTAAGTAAAAAGGCGGATTGGTGACGACATTCAAGTAAACGGTTAAGACGAAGATGCCTAAGCCCATCGTGAAGCCACTGAAAATTTCCCCTAAGGGCATGCGGGATAACGGAATCGGTCCATACGTGTAGAAAATCCCGATGAAGCAGCAAATCCCCCCTAACACAAGGAAGAGCCAACCGGTTTGAACCGTTAAGTACGCACCCACAACGGCAGTGAAGGCAATCATGGCGAAAATCATGTTGCGGACTAGTTGTGGTGAAACGCCTGATTGTCCGATAATATTTTCTTCATATTTGTAGACGTCCGATTTGGCTTTTTTGAAGTCCATGTAATTATTAATGGCGGTGGTGGCCATATCAAAGACCACCATGCCAATGAAGAAAACCAGCGTGTTGCCCCACTGAACTTCCCCAAAATAGGTCATTGAAAACAAGACCCCGATAATGAAGGGAAAGAGACTGGCAAGCTTCGTCTGAATTTCCACTACTTTTAAAAACACATTTAAAGACATTTTTGGTCGCTCCTTATTTCAAATCGGCCCGATTCCCCATCGTATAGCCAGAGTCTTTGCCGATTTCAAAGTTGCCTTCGATATCTTTGCTGATGTAGACTTTGTCGTCTTTTGTGACGAAAATGGCATCGGTTCCTTTCAGACTTTCGACATATTCTAGTCCTTTTTTGACGCCCATTGAGAAGACGGCTGTTGAGAGACCATCACCATCGATGGATTTGTCGGTGATAATGGTGACACCCGCGATGTCGTTATCAAACGGATAGCCAGTTTCACGATCGAAGAGATGGTGGTACGTTTTGCCATCGACTTTTAAGTAGCGTTCATAAATTCCTGATGTGACTAAGGTTTTGTTGCTTTCTTTGACTTGACCTAAGACTGTGTTGCGGGCTTTATTCGGATCTTGAATCCCAACTGTCCAGTCCATGTCTTTGCCACGTGGGCTGTGTCCTAAGACGTAAACATTCCCGCCTAAATCGACGATAGCAGTGGTAACGCCGTTGTCTTTGAGGACTTTCACGACTTCGTCGGTGATGAAGCCTTTGGCAATTGCGCCTAAATCCAATTGCATGCCTTTTTCTTCAAGGTAAACGGTTTGCTCTTTGTCGTTGAATTTGACTTTCGTGTAATCGACAAGTTTCAAGGCTTGATCAATTTCGGCTTGGCTTGGTTTGCGGGCATCATCGAAGCCAATGTGCCACATAGAAGTGATTGGGCCAATTGCCATGTCGAAGCCGCCGCGGGAGTCTTTGCTGTATTCATAGGCTTTTTTCAACAAAGGGTACAGGTCATCTGAGACTTTGACTGGTTTTACGCCTGCTTCTTGGTTGATTTCATCAATTTCTGAACCTGGTTGGTTGACGGTGATTTTATCGCCTAGTTCTTTGACACGGGCAAAGGCTTTCGGTAAGACGTCTTCTTTGCCATCATCGTAGATGCGAATTTGAACGTAGGTACCAAGCATTGTTTGACGGTCAGAGTATGGTTCTGTATTAATTTTCGCTTCTGGTTTTGAGGAACAAGCAGCTGCCACAAACAGCACTGCTAGAACACTCACCATGAGCAGAAGTTTCTTTTTCATAGGATTCCCTCTTCTTTCCTTCTTTAATTAAAAAATAAGTTCTCTTGCATAGTAGCCTTTTTTGGAAAAAATGAAAAGTCTTTCTCTTGGAAATTCACAAATTTCTGTGAAAAAATTTGTGAAATGATGGACAGAACTAGCGAAGAAAAAGGGGCGGGAAAGTCAGCCAACCGACTTTTTCCCAACCCCTCAATGGTGTCAAGTAATTGCTGAAAAGCATTTCAGGAACTACTTCACGATTCATTTATTATTACTTATTTTGTTACGATGTTGTCAACAACGATTTCAGTTGTGTCGCCTTTTTCAGCAGCGTTCACTAATTGTTGTGCGTAGTTGATGAATGAATGTGTGCTGTGTGTTGCACCAGTTACCACTTCAACACCTGCAGGTGAGCCGTCTTCTTCGCCCATTGCTTTAACAAATTCTTTGTTTAATGTTTCGATATATTCTTTTGGTCCAACGCCAGTAACGTCTTTCATTTTGCTTTCGTATTCAGTGTCATCTTTTTTAGATTTGCCGTCAGCGTTCACGTTATCGTAGTTAGATTCAGTCACTTTACCATCTTTCACAGTCATTGAGAATGTTGTGTGGTAGCCGTTTGAGTCATTTTTTTCTTTCAATGAGTACGTACCATCTTTCAATGTTGCCCCATTATCGATTTCGATTGTGTCTGTGTTACCAGCTTGTGCTGCTTGGATTAATTGTTGTGCGTAGTTTTGGAATGATTCAGATGAATGAGTCGCACCAGTTACTACTTCCACACCGCTTGCGCTTTGTGCTTTAACAAAAGAATCGTTTAATTGTTTGATGTATTCTTTTGGTCCAACACCAGATTTTGCTTTCATGCTTTCTTCATACTTAGTGTCTTCTGTTTTAGATTTGCCGTCAGCATTGATGTTGTCATATTTAGATTCAGTGATTTTGCCGTCTTTTACAGTCATTTCAAAGACTGCACGGTAACCATTTTTTTCATTTTTTTCTTCTAATTTATACGTACCATCTTTTAAATCGCCACCGGCAACTTTTTTCGCTGGTGCTGATGATTCCGTTGATTTTTTCGTTTCTGAAGATGCTGCGCTAGAAGAGTTCGTTGTGTTGTCTTTCTTGTCTGCGCCACAGCCTGCTAATACTAAACTAAATAATGCAATTGCCGCAAAACCTTTAACAAATTTATTCACTTTCATTGATAGTCACCTTTTCTTTCATGATTTTCACAAACATTAAAAGTTTGTGATACATTACACATTATAATGGTTTTAAAAACGTTGTCAAGACCATCCCCTAAAAATATTTACATTTCGGTCTTTTTTTCATCAAAAACTCATCGTTGGAGTAAATTTGTTGACAATTAAAATTTATATTAGACAAATTCGTGAAATACTTATATAATGTTAGTCGATTGTGTACTTATTAATCATTATCACTATTTTACTACTTACAATATTAAGGAGCGGATTGTCAATGACAAAGCAAAATATTGTCGTTGTAGGTGCTGGGTATGCTGGCGTTTCAGCTACTAAATTTCTAGCAAAGAAATTTAAAAAAGATACGGACGTAACAATCACATTGATTGATCGCCATTCTTACCACACTATGATGACCGAATTGCATGAAGTAGCAGGCGGACGTGTTGAACCAGAAGCAATTCAATACGACTTACAACGTTTGTTCTCACGCAAGAAAAACGTAAAATTGGTAACAGATACTGTTACTGGGATCGACAAAGAAAACAAAGTTGTGAAAACTTTAGCAGGTTCTTATCCATTTGACCAGTTAATTCTGGGTATGGGTGGCGAACCAAACGACTTTGGAACACCAGGCGTGAAAGAAAATGGTTTCACCTTATGGTCATTTGATGATGCAGTGAAAATTCGTCATCACATTGAAGCAACCGTTGCTAAAGCAGCCATCGAACCAGATGCTGAAGTACGCAAAGCAATGTTAACATTCGTTGTCTGTGGTTCTGGTTTTACTGGGATCGAAATGGTCGGCGAATTAATCGACTGGAAAGATCGTTTAGCGAAAGATGCCAAAATTGATCCAGACGAAATTACATTAATGGTTGTTGAAGCAATGCCAACCATCTTAAACATGTTATCTCGTAACGATGCTGCCAAAGCAGAACGTTATCTAGAAAAGAAAAATGTTCAATTATTATTGAACTCACCAATCGTTGAAGTTGCAGCAGATCACATTAAATTAAAAGATGGTTCTGAAGTACCAACGCATACGTTAATCTGGACAGCTGGTGTGAAAGCAACTTCTGATGCCGCTGACTTTGGTTTAGAAGCAGCACGTGGTAGTCGTTTAGTTGCTAATGAATACATGCAAGCTAAAGGCTACGAAGACAAAAACATTTATATCATTGGTGACTTGGTTTATTACGAAGAAACACCAAATACACCAACTCCTCAAATCGTTCAAGCAGCTGAACAAACAGGTCATACTGCGGCTGCCAACATCGTTGCAGATATTAAAGGCGGCGAAAAACACGCCTTTAAAGGAAACTACCAAGGATTCATGGTTTCCATCGGCGCGAAATGGGGCGTTGCCAACTTATTCGATAAAATTCATTTGAGTGGTTTCTTAGCCATCATTATGAAACATATCGTTAACTTGAAATACTTCTTTGATATTCGTTCTGGTTACTACATGTTCCAATACATTATGCACGAAATCTTCCATATTAAAGATGATCGTTCTGTTGCTCGCGGACATACGTCTCGTTACGGCAATGTCTTGTGGAGTGTTCCGCTACGTGTCTTCTATGGTATGGTTTGGTTAGTCGAATCAATGAAGAAAATTGTCGGCAACGGCGATTACTTGAAACCAAGCACTTGGTTTGGTGACGGTTCTTGGTTCACAGATAAAGTCGTTTTCCCATTCCCTTGGTTACAAGAACAAGTAACAACAGGTGCTTCTCAAGCAACTGAAACAGCAACAACTGCTGCAAGTGGTGCGGCAGATGCAGCGGCAAGCGGTGGTGCCGATGCGGCAACACAAGCAGCGCACTTTGGGTTAAGCTACGCTTACGGCGAAACACCAATGCAAGTGTTTGATCACATGCCTAAATGGTTCGAAAGCGTAATGAAATTTATGATGCCAAACCAAGAAGTTGCTTTGTTCATGCAAAAATTCATGACAATCGTTGAAGTATGTATTGCTTTAGCATTGATTGCTGGTTTATTCACTTGGTTATCAAGTGCTGCTACAATTGGTTTAACAATTGCCTTCTGTTTATCTGGCATGTTCTATTGGGTAAATATCTGGTTTATCTTTGTCGCTTTTGCTTTGATGAACGGTTCAGGCCGTGCTGTCGGTTTAGACCGCTGGGTAATTCCATGGATTCAACGCAAACTTGGTAAAGCGTGGTATGGTACACCGAAAGCTAGATACGGCGGTAAGTAAGCAATCGATAATCGATTGACAACTACGAGCAAAAGCTGAGACACATGTCTCCAGCTGACTATCATAGGATTTAGTATGTGGGACAGCAGTCAAGCATGACTTTTGTCCCACATATTTTCTTTTATATAATATGGTGGCTCAACTGGAAAAGAATACTTCTTTTCCGTTCACTGTGTTATGATAGACAAGAAAAAAACACCAAAGGAGAGAGAAGAAAATGACGATCAAAGAATTCATTAAGAAAAGTCGCTTGAAAACATGGGACGTTATTATTATTGCTGTTTTAGTTCTTGGTTCTTTTCTGCCCCTTGTTGTTTTTGCCATGCAAAACCGTGGTCAAGAAGCGGCTACGTATCAAGCAGTCTTGAAAGTAGACAACAAAGTAATCAAAGTCTTTGACTTAAAAAAGGACGGCCCGCATTATACATATAAATACGAAGCAAAAGACGGTGATTACAACCTGATTGAAGTAGATGGTGATCGTATCCGCGTGAAGGAAGCCAACTGTGCTGACTTAGTGGATGTTCGGCGAGGCTGGATTTCCAAACCTGGTGAAACCCCGATTGCCTGTCTACCCCACAATTTGTTTATCACCGTGGAAGCTTCTGATGGGAGTGAAGACGGTAGCTTAATTTATTAAGCACGACAACTATGAGCAAATTACACAAGAATATTTATATTGCTATGCTCGTTGCCCAAGGGGTCATTATTGGCTTAATCGAAAATATGATTCCTTACCCTTTCGCATTTGCTCCTGGGGCAAAGCTCGGTCTAGCAAATTTAATTACCATTATTGCGATTTTCACCATGCGTAAGCGTGATAGTTTTTTCCTAGTCTGTTTACGTTTGATTTTAACGACATTACTGGGCGGTACACTTTCGACCTTTTTCTATAGTGCCAGTGGTGCCTTATTAAGTTATTTCGGCATGTTGCTTGTCAAGCAGCTGGGGCCAAAACGGGTCAGCATTATTGGGATTAGTGCCGTTGGTGGTTTCTTACACAACGTTGGTCAGTTGCTAACGACCTCTTTCTTTGCTCATTCGTGGGCGCCGATGCTGTACTTACCATTTTTATCTCTGTTTGGGTTACTCTCAGGGATTGCCATTGGGATTGCCGCTAATTATTTACTACAACATGTCCAGACGTTACGAAAATTCCAACTGAATTATGAACAAACAACGAAACATAAGTGGAGTCAATTTTTCTAATTGAAAACCTGTCCGCCACAATTAAAGGAGTCATCTTATGAATATACATCCTATGTGGAATACCTATCCTACGTTATCAAAAGAATTAACAACTACTCTTCGCTTGATGGAACAAGCGGTTCAAATCGATAATCAAGAGATTCAAGCTGCTGTCCATGACATGATTCATTCTGGCGGCAAATTGCTACGTCCAGCCTACCAACTGTTGTTCTCTTATTTTGGTGAACAGCGGGACCCTAAAAAGGCGACAGCGTTAGCGGCTTCCATTGAATTACTGCATACCGCCACGTTAGTTCACGACGATATTGTCGATGAAGCTGATACGCGTCGCGGCTTGCCAACATTGCGTTCGCGCTTTGGAAATAGCACAGCCGTGTATACAGGCGATTATCTTTTTGTTTGCTGTTTCAAGCTCTTATCTGATTATTCTTCTTCATTAAAAAGCATTCAATTAAATTCGCGCAGTATGGAAAAAGTCCTGACTGGTGAGCTTGGTCAAATGGACAATCGCTATAATTTCGAGGTAACGATTGACCAATATTTAAAAAATATTTCCGGGAAAACAGCGGAATTGTTTGCGCTAAGTTGTTTTGTCGGTGCCTATGAAAGTGGCACCTCCCAACGTTTTGCCAAACGTTGTGGTGAAATCGGCGAAAATATCGGACTGGCTTTTCAAATTATTGATGATATTTTGGACTATACACAAACTGCTGACGCTATCGGCAAACCCGTCTTAGAAGACGTACGTCAAGGCGTGTATTCTTTACCCTTGATTTATGCACTTGAAGCCAATCGTGAAGTCTTGTTGCCACTTTTAATGAAAAAAGAAGCCTTGACCGATGAAGAAACACAGGAAATTTATCGTCTTGTCCATGAACTAGGTGGCGTAGAAAAGGCCCAACAATTAGCCACTCATTACACAGAAAAAGCGCTGAAAGAAATCAGCAAACTTCCTGAAACAAAGGCCCAAGCGAAAGAACAATTGTATGAAATTACACAAACGATTTTGACAAGAGAAAATTAAAAAAGCCGCTGGATCCTATTGAGGATTTAGCGGCTAGCTTTTTAGGTGATACCTTGGTATAATAAACACGAAGAGAGCGTACTAGACATACGCTCTCGGGTAGACCGTTTAAGACGGTAGCTTGATTTTAATACGGAAATAAACCCGTCAATCTTCGCTAAAGGTTATGACGGGTTTATTTTTTGTTGTTTTTATTACTGATTTTGACAATTAATGTTGCGAAAGCAATCGCAAGCATCAATGCTTCAAAGACAGTCACTACTATTCCTTTCTAGGGAAAGAGCAAACAAGCAAAAACATTGGCAGTCCCCCTTTTTTGAGAAATTGCCACCGTCATAAACTTCCTACTTGTGTAGTATAACACATTTGTGCCTTCCTAGAATACGCTTTCTTTTTTATTTACTATTCGACTTTTCCGTTTCAACTTGCTATAATAAACACGAAGAGAGCGTACTAGATATACGCTCTCGGGTAGACCGTTTAAGACGGTAGCTTTAATTGTGGATAAATAAACCCGTCAATCTTCGCTAAAAGTTATGACGGGTTTATTTTTTGTCGTTTTTATTACTGATTTTGACAATTAATGTTGCGAAAGCAATCGCAAGCATCAATGCTTCAAAGACAGTCACTGCTATTCCTTTCTAGGGAAAGAGCAAACAAGCAAAAACATTGGCAGTCCCCCTTTTTTGAGAAATTGCCACCGTCATAAACTTCCTACTTGTGTAGTATAACACATTTGCACTTTGTTAGAAGGCGCTCTCTTTAAAAAAGTAGGAGCCCCAGAGAGATCTATAAAAAAGTGTCCAATTATCTATTAATAGATCTTTGGACACTTTTTTCTTATTAAACAAAGGTTTTATTCTGGCGCATCTTCCAGAGACCATCGCAATACTCCACTATACCTTCCGACTGGATCAGAAGGAAAAATCGTCAACTGAAGTTGTTTGGTCAAATTAGCGGTAGCGTTGCCGCTTCCTTGCAAAATAGGTTGGCTATCTGCATTAATTAGAACACGCTGATTCTTCTCACCATAACTTATTCTTTTGTCGAGTAACTCACCGCTTTCGTTCTTTAACGGTTGTTCTTCTTTTACTTTAATTGTCCACCGACTTTTATCAAGTTTGCTTGTATCTTCAATGCGGATTTCTTTATTTGTAATAGAAGAAATCATTGTCTCTGTTGCGGGAATTTCATTCACACCAAAATTGATTGTATCAGGTAAAATGAGCTTGGGCCCAGCTTCTTTTTGAAGAGTCCGACTGTCTTTTTCTGACTCTTGATTGTTCTCATCTTTTATATAAAAGAAAACCTCTCGATTCAACCAATGTTCAGGAAAAGTATACGTAACTTTATCAACAACCGATTCTGGCGCATCTACATATTTTTTTAATTCTTTTTCTTCCGTGCCACACTTCGCTATTAAAGTTATATTGGTTGATGGATCATGAGAAAATGAAAAAGTAACTTCTCGCTGATTTGTAAAACGTGAGACCAATAGCGGATTTTCTTCATCCATCAATTTGAATTGTAATAACTTCTTTTCACGATAACGATGAATAATTGTTTGCTCCTCTGGAAGAAACATTCCTTGATCTTGTTGGGTCTTAATTGGTTCATAGCCAGCTATTTTGGGATACTGATTAGACAAGTCAAAAGGCGTGGTTAAAATCCCTTCTTTTGTGACTGGTTCATGAATAGCATTATCTTGTTCATTTAAAAACACAGCCGTTGCTTTCCCCACATAATTCACACTGGATGTAGCAGTCGTTTCCTCTAAATTTTCTCCATCTAAAAGAGTTCTTGCACTAAACGGCAAGTCTAATTTTCCACTTGAAATGAGCGCCGTATCGACTGGATTTTGAGTCCCTTGCCATTTCAAGTAAACTTTATATTGTAATACGGTATCGTAGAGACGACTATCTGACAGATTTTCTGTCATAATTTGGACATTTTCACCATCTGTTTGGCTAGTAAATAAATCCGTTAAATCTTCTCCTTTAAAGTCTGTAACTAAGACTTTGTCAAATTGATATTGCTTTGTTTGATTTACTTGGTTCAGGTTAACGTTTACAACCATTTGACTAGGTTTTGTCCACTGATCAATATTGGGAATGGTCTGTTGCACATTTAAACAAACAGCCGTCTCTGCATTTTCAAAATAAGTATCCATTGCGTAGGCTGGTGGAAATTCTGGTTTTGCCAAAAAATCCGTAAAGTAAACAATGGATGACGGCGTTGTGTCATTGTTGTGGACTACAAACGTAACAGTAGAAATACTTTTGGTCGTCATTTCAAAACGCTGGCGAGGGTCCCGCCAAGGTACCCCTGCAGTAACGTTTTTTAGATATAACCAATAATCATCGTCTCCGCCATCCCACGTATCGTAAAGAATATGTGTAGGATTTTCCGCATATAAGGCATCAATTATCGTTCCAGGGTTTTTATAGCCAACATATTTGTTTGAATTTAACCCATAGTAATTAAACGTTGTTTTTATCGTTAAGGGCTGACCATAATTATCAACAAAATCATAGGTAACCAGCATTTCGCCTTTAATCGTAATTCCTAAAAAATAGCTTTCAGTAAAACTAATTGATCCTCCATCCAAATTACTTTTATTCCGTTGTAATGTAACTAATAAATTAACTGCTTTTCCTTCATAGAACCCCACATTTTTTACTAATGCTTTACTTTTATTTGTCGTTCGACTAACTGCCATGTAGTTTGAATACACTTCGCCTTCAATTGGTTCGACGGATGTATTTTCGCCGTAATGCATAATAAATGTGTTTGCCGCTGGTGTAATCGATTGATTTGCCCAATGGAAATAGCCCAGTTCTGTTAATGGTCTAGGAGCAGCCTCTACTTTTTCAACTCCTAAAAAGATCCCTCCAACTATCCACAATAAAATCAATAAATAGTTATGTTTTTTCAATTGAGATTACAACCTCCTTACTTTTACTTGTAAAAAATAAAATAAATATTAAATAACAATTGATATTATTTGAAGATCCAAAGACAATTGTAATAGAATTTCTATGCTGTATCTACTCTAAAATATTTCTTAAAAATACCTAAAAAACGAAAGCTTATTTAACAATCGACTTTCCCGTTTCAACTTAGCATAATAAACACGATAAACATGAAGAGGTCAGGACAGAACCAATTAGTTCCGAAGGCGTTGGTTCTGTTTCTGCCGTTTATTAGGTTGCGAACGTTTAAGACGTCATCTTTAATTATAATCAACCTTCGGTAAAAGTTATGACAGATTTATTTTTTATTACTGATTTTAGCAATAGACTAAACAGACCGACCATCAAAAAAGATGGTCGGTCTGTTTAGTCTATTGCTCCGCCTTTACTCCTTCTCCGACAATGCTCGCCAGACATCAAATGTTTGTTTTAAGCCTTGGACATTATGAACACGTAAAATTTCTACGCCTTGTTGTGCTGCATACAAGGAAGCAGCGGCTGAGCCAAAATCACGGTTGGCTGGTTCTGGTTCGTTCGTTAAAGCGCCGATGGTTCGTTTGCGAGAAACGCCGTACAGTAACGGATAATCTTGGTAGCGAAAGGCGTTAGGATCTTTTAACAGTTGAAGGTTTTCTGCAACAGTTTTATGAAAGCCAATCCCTGGATCGAAACAAATTTTTTCTAAGGAAAGCCCATATTTTTGGCATTGTTCAATTTTTTCTGTATAAAATTGGTGCAACTCTTCTTTTAAAGAAAGGGATTGGCGTTTTCTAGAATGCATAATCACAACTTGGACTTCAGGATATTGTGCGAGGACTTCTGCCATCCCCGGAGTGTCTAATCCTTTAATGTCATTAATCATTGTGGCGCCAGCTTGGATCGCGGCTTCTGCTACTTCGGGATAGTAGGTGTCCACAGAAATCGGCGCTAGAGAAGTCTCACGTATTTTTTTAATTAACGGTAATACTCGGTCTGCCTCAACTTGTGGAGAAACTTCTTCGTAGCCAGGACGTGTGGATTGGCCGCCAATGTCTAAAATATCAGCCCCCGCTTCTAGTAGATGAAGCGCATGTTGATAGGCCACGTCGACCGTTGTGTAGCTACCGCCATCAGAAAAAGAGTCGGGGGTCGTGTTGACAATCCCCATAATTTGGTAATTCTTTTTTAAATCAATCATTGTCACATTGCTCCTTTATCTGCTGAATCATCTTTCGTAAAGCCCGCATCCTAGGACTTATCTTCATTCGTTCACTCATGGACAACTCCGCTAAGGTTTTGCCTCGGTCTGGTAAATAAATAATCGGATCAAAGCCATAACCGCCTGTACCGCGCGGTTCAACTAATTCACCAGTCAAAGTGGCTTCCGTTTGCAACAGTTTGTCGTCATCGAGTGCATAGACCAACGTGGCTGATAAGGTTAACTCGCGAGTCGACTGTTGCCCTTCAAATAAGTGCAACAGTTCGCGGTTCTGTTCTTCCGGATTAGCTGAATGGAAAAAGCGGCTTGTATAAATACCTAATAAATCAGGAAAAGCAGTTAACGTTAAGCCGCCATCATCACCTAACACTGGGCGTCCAATTAATTGTTGGAAAAAGCGTGCTTTTAGATAAGCATTTTCAGCATACGTAGTGCCAGTTTCTGCAGGTTGTTCTTGACTGGTGGTATACTTTCGATAAGAGACAAGTTGAATAGTTGGGTCCTTAAGTCCTGATTGCATTTCTTTTAACTTACCTTGGTTATTCGTGCCAACAATGATTTCCATTTTCTAACGTATCTCCATTAAAAATTGATTTTTCCACTCTTGTTCTTTAAATAGTCCGGTAAATTGAAATGTTTTGGTGCTACTTTGTGGTGTTTTCACGCCGCGCATCGTCATACACATATGTTCCGCTTCAATGGCTACTGCAATGCCTTTGACGGGAATATTTTCTTGGAGTTTGCGGGCAATTGTCACTGTTAAATCTTCTTGAACTGTGGGACGTTTGGCACAATGTTCTACTAATCTTGGTAACTTGCTTAGTCCCAATACTTTGCCACCTTCTGGCAGATAAGCGACATGTACTTTTCCATAAAATGGCAATAAATGGTGTTCACACATTGAATAAAAGGCAATATCTTTTACTAGAACCATTTCGCCTTCATTTAAGCTATCAAATAATTTATAATCGTCAAATTCAGGTTCGGTTAATCCACTAAAAACTTCTGCATACATTTTAGCTACGCGTTTGGGTGTATCAATGAGTCCTGACCTTTGAATATCTTCCCCCACTGCTTCTAAGATTGTGGTAACTGCCTGCTCAATTTGCGCTTGTTTTTCCTGTTCCATCTCTACCATTCCTTTTCGCTTACTCGCACTTCTTCTTGATTGCCACTGCGCTGAATCCACGTAGCTATTGGCGCGCCCAATAGTTGTTCCTCTGCGTAAACATCACTTAAGGGAATCAAAACAAATGACCGTTTTGTTAATTCTTGATGAGGAACTTGTAGGTGAGGCAACGTGACTGACTGCTCCCCTAATAATAAAATATCAATATCAATAATCCGCGGACCCCAGTGAATTAATTTTTTACGTTTCATTGCTTGCTCAATCCCTTGGGTAACAGCCAGTAATTCTTCAGCGGTATAGCTAGTATCAATTTTCAATACAGCGTTC
The DNA here is from genome assembly GCF_051714505.1 of Enterococcus sp. AZ129. Lineage (NCBI taxonomy): Bacteria > Bacillati > Bacillota > Bacilli > Lactobacillales > Enterococcaceae > Enterococcus > Enterococcus sp. AZ129. The sequence continues at coordinate 2,759,466 of NZ_JBIORY010000001.1, forward strand.
AAAAAATCATCTTGGTCTGTATAGCCGTAAGGATCCGTTTCATAAAGTTTTGAAGAAGCCACGACCTGAATCTGCGGGTCTTCGTTTAAATAATTGCGGGCTTTCACTAAATTTGCGTATGGATCGCCGACGTTACTACCTAATGCTACATAGCCAATCATCTATACTTCTCGCTCCATTTCAATTTCAATATTGTCAAAAAGGCCGGGCATCGGCACACTATATTTTCTAATTTTAATGATAATTTTGTTCAATTGTTCTTGATAATCTGCGGAAATATCATCTAAAATAGCACTCGCTAAACCTTCGATTAAATCGTACGAGTGATTGTTTACTCGTTGGGCAATCAATTCATTCACTTCGGCATAATTGACGGTTTGGGTGACATCATCTGTTCGCCCCGCCTCGGCTAGTGACAACTGCATTTCAAGGTCGATTTCTAATTGCTGTCCTAGACGTTTTTCTTCTTCCAAAACACCATTTTTTGTGAAAAATTTCAAGTTGTTAATTCTAATTTTATCCATCTTCTAACTCCCTACCCTCTGTTTTGCTAATTTTTTTAATCATAGCATATTTCTTGGAAAAGTCAGTAGTTAAAAGATGGAAAAGTGGTTATTGGTATGATATAAAAAATTACTTTTTACGAATCAAATAGTATAACTCGTGTATTCAAAAAAGAGCGTTGCTGATGCAACGCTCTTTTTTGGGGTTTATTAGCCTTTTATCGCATTGTTACAAATTCTTCTGAGCCTGTTGGATGAATCGCAACAGTATTATCAAAATCTGCTTTGGTCGCGCCCATTTTAATAGCGACTGCAAAGCCTTGTAGCATTTCGTCAACACCGATGCCGATGCCATGCAAACCGACAATTTTTTCTTCTTTGCCGACACAGATTAATTTCATGTCGCATTTTTGACGGTATTCTCCTAAAGCGAAATACATTGGCGTAAAGCTAGAGCGATAGATTTTCACTTGGTCTTCACCATATTCTTCAAGCGCTGCTTTTTCCGTCAAGCCAATTGTCGCAACTGGTGGATGGGTAAAGACCACCGTTGGTACCAAGTTATAATCCAAATATAAATCGGTTTGTCCGTTAAATAAACGTTCAGACAGGCGCCGACCAGCGGCAATCGCGACTGGCGTTAAGTCGATTTTCCCAATGACATCGCCGACTGCGTAGATGCCATTTTGCGTGGTATTTTGGAATTTATCTACTTTGACGTAGCCTTTTTCATCAAGAGCTACTTTCGTATTTTCTAAGCCTAATTGATCCGTGTTCGGCTGACGGCCTGTCCCGAAAATCACGGCATCTGTCGTGATTGATTCACCATTTTCAAATGTAATAACGTACTCATTCTGCGCCGTTTTTTCAATTTTAGCTGGTGTTGCATTCGGATGAATTTGCATGCCCATTTCTTGATAGTGTTCTACGACTTTTTCAGAAAGCATGTCATCAAAGCTTCGTAATGGTCGTTCGTGACGGAAGGCCCAATGTGTTTCTGCGCCTAAGCCATGTAAGGTTCCTGCTAATTCGGCTGCGATGTAACCCGCACCGACAAAGACCACACGTTTTGGCATTTCTTCTAATGCAAAGAAGCCGTTTGAATCTAAGGCATATTCTTCTCCTGGAATACCTAGTTTTTTCGGACGACCACCTGTCGCGATTAAAATGTGCGGCGCCGTATATTCTGTCCCATTGACTTCAATTGTTTGCTCCCCAGTAAACGTAGCGTAACCATGGATACGTTCAATGTTGTTACTGTCTAAACCACGATTATACGCACCATGTAAGAAGTCGATATATTTTTCACGATTTTCAACTAATTGTTTAAAGCTAAAATTTTTGATTTCAACATCAAACCCATAGCCTGCTGTGTCTCTTTCCATCATTTCCATCATGCTGCTGGCTTGCCACATGACTTTTTTAGGCACACAACCAACGTTGACACAGGTCCCACCAATTTCGTTGCCCTCAATTAAAAGGACGTTGGCTCCGTGCATTCCTGCGCGGTTAGCAGAAGCAATCCCGCCACTACCGCCACCAATAACAATATAATCATAGGTTTTCATTTATTCTGGCTCCCTTTCAATTTGAACTTTCTCCTTTATTATCGCAAAAAATAGCAAAAAAAGACAGTCGTATTACTTACTTTTGTTTAGTTTTCTGCTGTTTCTGTTTCGTTGATTCGTTCTGTAATAGCATTTGGGGAAAGGAATTCCTAAATCTTCTTTCGTTACGTTTGGATTCATTGAAATGACGTAAAGTGTTTTGCCTACGGAAAGTGCAATCCCAATGTCTAAATAACTTAGTCGGTCAAAGTCACCATTAATAAAAACGTAGGTTGCTTCGTGAAGATACCGTTTTATCACTTCAATATCTGTAAACATTCCAGTTTGAACACAATCTGCTAACCCGAAGCCCACACCCCCCGCACAGCCATGCTCATCTTCAAACAGCTGAGGATCTACCAAAAGGTCCGTTTGAATACATGGGTTTTGACCAATTTGGTAGGCGAATAATTTAGCCATAGTTATTCCTCCTTCTTTTTCTTTTACTATAGCACAAAAAGGAAACCCTCATATGCCAGAGGATTTCCTTTCTTTTAATACATATTCCCAACCACTTTTACTCGTAAGCGGGTTGCATTTTCTGGATGATAGGCGAGTGGTGTTTCTTCCACCTCGACTAACTCGATTGTGCCAGGGACTGCACCCGCAAGTTCGGCTTGTTGGACGGCTTTTTCTTGGGCATCGGCCAACGCCGCGTCCCGTTGGATTTTTGAATAGACATAAATTTGTTCGTATTGTCCGCTAATCTGAGCGATAGAGGCACCGATGGCATTCGCCACTGCTCCGTTTTCGTTGCGAATTAGCGCTTTAACGCCTGTCAATTCTTCGGGGATGATAATACTCCCACCACCAACTAAAACGACCGTCACGTCTGCGGAACTGGTTTTCATGCGATCAATCGCTTCACTGACCAATTCGCCAATTTTTTGGTACACTTTTTCCGCAAACGTTTGGTCTAAATGAGCCACTTTGCTAGGATCACCGACTTGGGCATGACCTAAGCGAACCGCAATATCAGTGGTCGTTAATTGTGTGCCGCCAAAAACAAGGGCCTCTTGTGTAATACGGTAGCCGACACTATCGGGGCCAACTGTCACAGAACCATCTGGTTGTTCACGCACTAGACTGCCGCCGCCGACACCGATTGACACGATATCTGGCATTCTAAAATTGGTCCGTACTCCGCCAACATCAACGGCCAGTGAAGATTCTCTTGGAAAGCCATCCACTAACACGCCAATGTCGGACGTTGTGCCACCAACATCTAAAACAACCGCATCTTTCAAACCAGCTAAGTAAGAAGCGCCACGAATACTATTTGTTGGTCCACAAGCAATGGTTAAAATAGGAAACTGTTTGGCATACGTTAACGACATTAACGTACCATCATTTTGACATAAGTACACTTGGGCGTGATGAATTTTTTCTTGTTCTAAGGCTTGTTCAAAGCCTTCGCTGGTCACTTTAATTACTTTGTGCAACGCAGCATTCAAAATTGTCGCATTTTCCCGTTCAATTAAACCGACAGACCCAATCATTGAGGAGCAAGATACAGGAACATCTGCCCCTAACACTTCCTTCGCAAGTGCTTGAACAAACAATTCTTGGTCATTTTTTAAAGAAGAAAAAACGCCAATTACTGCGATTGCCTCTACTTCTCCTCGCCAAGAGGCCAAAATCCCACGTAATTCTTCTTCGTCCAGTGCAGTCAATGGTTGTCCATCATATTCGTAGCCGCCATGTGCTAAAGCATACGTTTCTGAAAGAGTGACCACTAAATCCTTGGGCCAAGCTGTGTAAGGCAAGACCGAAGCGGTTGCTGGATAGCCCAAACGAAGGACCCCAACTTTTGCTAATTTTTTTCGCTCAACAATGGCATTCGTACATTGGGTCGTGCCCAACATTGCATGTGTGACTTTAGTTGGGTCCACTGCTGATTCTGCCAAGACTTTATTTAAGGCACCGGCAATCCCTGTTTGAATATCATCGGTTGTTGGAACTTTCACTGAATGAATCAAGTTTAATTGATGATCTAAAATAACAGCATCTGTATTTGTGCCGCCGACATCGATACCGATTTTATACATTTATTTGTCCTCCTTCGCTACTAAGTTTTCTAGTGGTTGATAATCCATTTCGTAGCCGAAATACCGAGGACCCACTGTTTCGATACCTTTTTTCGTTCGCCAAGCGGCATTCGCTTTCAAGCCCATTACTTGGACACGTTTGCCGTATTTCAAGCTTTCTGTTGTCACAGGCGTTAAAGTTTCTAAATCTACCATACAAATCAAATCAGGCGTCATCGCAATCACCTGACCATCTTTCTCGGCAATTAAATTTTCATTTTGAAAATGGACGACTGCTTCTGAACCAGCATCACTGTTTAAGCCACTCAATTTGACACGTCCCAAATTGAAGCCACCTTTTACTTCTCGTTCTACATCTAGAATTTTTCCTTGGAACAATTCAAACCCATCCGTAACTTCTACTAATGCTTGGCGTTTTTCTTGTTCATCTGCATAGGTACCTCGAATCACTTTGCCAATTTCTTCTGATAATGTTACGATGTTGTGAATACCATAGTCTTGTAATTGTTTGCCTGTCGCGGGATAAATGCTCACTAAAGCACTGGCGCCCATTTCAACCGTTTGAACACGAGCAAGACGTTCTGTCCAAGTATTATCAATCGTTTCCATAATGCCAATATTTCCTTTTTCATCGGTAATTGCCATAGGGGTCGCTGACATCCCATTCAAATGGAACGTTACCATAGGCAATTCTGGAAAGGCCCGACCCATACCATCACAATCCACCAAGGGAATGCCTAGCTTCGCTGCAACAACAATTGGAATCATTGAATTGACGCCCCCAGCTTCCATTGGAAAGGTTCCCGCAATCGTTTCTTGGTCTAAATATTTTCCTAACTTCTCAAAGACACGGACGAATTCGTCGCCTTTGGGAAATTTTTCAATTGCGACAGATGGGGCACCCATCATTGCGGCGGGTAGGAAAAAATCCTCCGCGGCAATTTCTTCTGGAGAAACCAGTTTGACAGGTCCGTTTTCTTCGATGGCGGACAAAGCCATCATTTTACCAATGTAGGGATCACCGCCACCTCCTGTCCCTAAAAAAGCTGCTCCTGTGGCTATATTCTCAATTGCTTCTGCATCTAAATAACGCATTCTCCGACACTCCTCTTCTTCATTCCATTTCTAATGATTCGGTGTTCATCTGTTGACGTTTTGCACCGAAATAATAAATAACAAACGATAAAACAATGCCAATTAGCGGTTGGTTAGGCAATTGAGGGGCATTGGGAAAGAAACTCATAATCACCGGAATGCCCCCCACTGCAGCACCAATTAGCCATGAAAAAACACCTAATTTATTCACGCCAGGCGTTGGCTGCCATTTGGTTCGATCGCCTTTGTTAATCAGCCAATAGGCAGCAATCATTACACCAGCCACTGGTGGAACCATCGCAGAAAGGACAGACATAATCGGCGTAAAGTAATTTAAAATCCCCACAACTGCTAATAAGGTTCCAATGGCGCCGGCCGCACCGACAGCGACTTTTTCTTTTTCTTTTGGAATATCAAAGACATTAATCAAGGCCAGTCCGCCAGAAAAAGCATTCACGGCATTCGTGGTCCAAGTTGCTAAAATTAGCGCAATAATTCCTAAAACTGGAAAACCGAGATTCATAAAAACTTCCGTGATATCTGCGGTGTTCGAAGCAATGGTCAAGACCGCACCAACGCCAATCATCAACAAGCCTGTCGGTAAAATCCCTAAGGTGGCCGCTTTAACCACATCTTTACGAGAAGAAACATACTGAGAGTAATCTCCGGCAATTACTGCGCCTAATGCAAAAGAACCGACAGTCATTGAAAGACCCGACATAAAGCTTCCTGCTGTTTGAGGTGTATATTGACTAACAGCTTCCCAACCGTTGTTTCTTAACGAAGCCACCAAGCCATAAATACAAACCAGAACTAACACAGGAACCGCAAAATAATTCAGAATTTTCAATATTTTTATGCCATAAAGAGCCGAAATAAGCATGATAATTCCCCAGATTAAGGAAGAAAGCGACACAGGTAAATCAATGCCGTAAATTTTTAAAAAGTTCGTGAAGGCGCCACCGCTGACATTGGCTTGCAAACCAAACCAACCTAAGCAAGCAATCGCTAGAATAATGGAAATAATCTTTTGCGAACCTTGAATGCCAAACACTTGAGAAGCGACTTTGACAGAAGGTTCTTGTAAGTCGGAACTTTGAATTCCTTGTAAAATCATTAAAATAACAATAATACCGTAACCAATAAATCCTGTTAACAAAGCTTCCCATAAAGGCATGCCTGCAACTAACGTTCCTCCAATAATTAATCCTGGCACGCTAATCATTGCGCCCGCCCAAACAAATGCTAAGCTAAGCCACGATTGTTGTTGCTCGTTTTTTAATTTCATTCTCATTCCTCCTTAATTATTTTTTCAATTATAACGAAAAATCAGTCATAGGTCTTTTTCAAATTGAAAAAAATATCGAGGAAGTTTTGGCTAAAAATAAAAAAGCAGACAAATCGGCTACTGCCGATTGTCTGCTTTTTTCATTCATTCGTGACCAAGCGATATAAGATCATCGCCAAATAGACTTCATAGGCTTCGGCGGCGTTGGTCATATCATAGCCGAGCGCTTCATTAATTTTACTGATACGATATTTGACCGTATTTTTATGAACAAATAGGCGTTCGCCGCATTCTTTAAAATCACTACTTGCATCTAGTAAAAACGTTCCTAATGTCATTAACTGCTCTGATTCTTTTAAGAGAGGTTGGATAACTGCTAAGCGTTGTTGGATTGCTTCTTCTCCTGCTTGGAGACACGTCATCATTTGTTGAACTGTACGAATTTCCGCGATTGATAACACTTTTCTTTGTGGATAGACGCGCTTTAAAAACGGCGCGACTTGATTAGCGGTTTGGTAGCTGACACGCACTTCAGTCGTGTTACGAACTTTCGGACAAAGGATGATTTCACCTAAATAGTCCTGATAGTCTGTGGCTTGCAAGTATTCTTTACTAATCGTGGCTTCAGGCTGCTTGTGTAAATAATTACCTAAGAGAACAATCAGGTAATTTTCTGTTTGCTGGACAATCGTTGTTTGGTAATAGTAACGTAGGAAATCTTTCAAATCTTGCTGAATAGCGTGGATTTCTTGTCCTTGTTGCCAAATAGGCAAAAGCCACATCGTTTCGACAGAAGAAATATCAATCATTAATTTTTTGGCTAATTGGTACATCTTATCACTTTCGTCGTTAATGATTGCTTGGACTAAGGCATACTCACTGACTTCGTCATAGTTTTTCCCCCATAAATTCAGAGCCATCTGAACGACTTCCACCGCTTGATTCATCTCAAAAGAGGTTAACTGCTCTTCTTCTCGAATGAAGTAAAGCTTCAATGTTTGTCCATCTTTCTGAGGAAGTTTTTGCGAGGTAATGAAGTAGGTCGTTTCTCCCAGCGCTACTTTCTCTTGTGATTGATAAAGTAACTTGGTTAAGGGTAATTTCGTGCTTCGCGGCCAATTGATGGTGCTGATGATTTCATTGGTATAGGTGGTTAACGCAATGTTGACTTTTAAAAAATCGGATAGGATTTTCAAGGTCATTTCCACACTGCGGTTTTGTTCAGGCAAAAGGGAAACTTTTTCCAAGAGGTCCGTTGCAAAAGAAGTCATTTTATTTTTATTGACTAACAATTTCATGACTTCATAAATGACTTCGTTATAGCGTAATGTGGGATCGTTTTTAGGCATTTGGATTAAAATAAAACCTAAAGAATCCGCTAATTGAATCACTTCCTCTGCAACTTTCGGTACGATAATCCCAACGTAGTACAAGATTAGGCCTACTTCGCCTAATTCATGGAGATGCCGAATCGTTTCGCATTGCTTCACCACATCATGACGAATGGCACAAAATGAACCAATCAAAATTTCGCCAGCATGGTATTCATTTGTTTTGTGAAGTTTTTCCGAAAACAAAGACATATCAGAGACTTCTAAAAAAGAAAGAGAAGCAACAGATGTGTCCAATTGGTTTTTACCAGAAAGTACCGTTGCTTCTCGCAAAGACGGTAATTTTAATAAATCATTCACGCGGACACTCATATTTACTCCTCCTTTTGGCTGGTTTATTTTTTCTTACGAATCATATCGCCGACTGCAACAGGTTGCGTCACTTCCATTGTTAATAACATCATGGGATTAGGTGCCCGATCGATCGCTTCACCGTCTTCATTATACATCTCTTTAACGGTTTGGTGGAAATGGGTAAACCCAGGACCATAAAATTCAATTTCATCGCCGACACTGAAAAGGTTCCGTTGACGAATCGTTGCGACTTGCGTCTTTTCGTTGTACGCAATCACTTCGCCAACAAATTTATATTGCGGAATTTTACGACGTTCGCCGAATAATTGTTCATTTTCACTTGGTGTATTGTAATAAAATCCAGTTGCTAATTCACGTTGTGCTACTTTCCATAATTCATCAATCCACTCTTGTTGGCAGACATAGTTTTCAGGGTCTTCCATGTAAGAATCGACGGCTTTTTTATACACATTAGCGACTGTCGAAACATAGTGAATGGATTTCATGCGGCCTTCAATTTTAAAACTATCGACACCATTTTCAATTAATTCTGGAATATGTTCAATCATAGACATATCTACGGCGCTCATTGAAAACTCTTCTTCAACTTCCCCTTCGCTGGTTTTGCTCCGACGTTCTGTCCCAAAAGGCATATCAAATAACTCGTATTTCCAACGACAAGATTGAGAGCAACCGCCACGATTGGCATCCCGCATCGACATATGGTTGGATAAAGTACAACGTCCTGAATATGAAATACACATTGCTCCATGAATAAAGGCTTCAATTTCAATGTCCGTATTTTCACGAATCGCTGCAACTTCCTCCATTGAAACTTCGCGCGCTAAAACCACACGTTCTAAGCCTTCATTTTTCCAAAATTCTAATGTTTCATAGTTGGTTGCTGAAGCTTGTGTCGATAAATGGATGGGTAAACCTGGTGCTTCTGTCGCACAAATTTCGATTAAAGCTGGATCGGAAACAATCACAGCTGAAATTCCGATGTCTCGCAATTCTCTGAAAAACGCTCCTGCCCCTTCCTGGTTTCCTTCATGAGTGACCATATTGGCAGCGACATAAACTTTCGCATTATGTTCGCGGGCAAAGGATACGCCTTCCGCCATTTCTTCTGGCGTGAAATTTCCTGCGCGGCTACGCAGACCGTAGGCATTCCCTCCGATATAAACGGCATCGGCACCGTAACGAATTGCGACTTTTAGTTTTTCTAGCGTCCCGGCTGGAGCCAACACCTCGGGACGCTTCAATGTTCGTTCTGTCATTACTTTCATGTTCTTCTTCCCCTTAAATGAATCAATTTATTTTATTGCATCGGCACTTAAATCAAAGAAACCATTGTCTAAGCCACGACCTGTTGGATGTAATTTTTCAATTTCAGCTGTTGCATGAGCTGCTTGATCTTCTGACCAAGTTCCCGCTTTAAGTGCTGCTTTCGCTTCAGCAAATAAGCGAGCAATCGCGACAAAATTTTCACCTGGCGTGTAAAGGCCATCGAGCTTCCATGTACGATAGTGATGGTCATACAAGTTTGTTAACTCATTCATCAAGTTCACATCGTTATTGGCAAAAATATGCGTACCATGACTATCTTCATAAATGGAATAGTGGGTTTCTGGTTTTTTGGGTTCAGAAATAAACAGCCCTTCGTCTTTCGTAACCCCTTTGTCGTTCTTTGTGTAATTGTAGTAATTTTGAATTAATGGGCGTTTCGATTGATGAATACACGTCGCCCCATAGACAAGAATTTCAGCTGGAACTGCTAAGTTTTCTTCCATTGCGACCATTTCTTCAAAAGGTACTTCCCGAGCTAGGACAGCTCCGATGGCTCCTCGTTTACTCCAAAAATTGATTTGACGTGAGCTCGTTACTAAGGTTTCGCCATCATAAACGTAAGGAATTTCTAATCCATCTCGTTGCATAATAAACACAATACCTGGATCACCCAAAGTAATTTTATCGACGTTGATTTCTTTTAAAAATGTCAGATACTCTGGGACTAATTTCATTTTTTCAGGGTGCATAATGCCATTTACTGCAACTAGCACTTGTTTGCCCATTTCATGTGCACGTTTCACAATCTCGCGTTGTTCATCTCGTGTAAAAGATACGGGCAAACGCAACCCGAATGTTTCTTCTCCAATATATAATGTATCCACACCTGTTGCGAGTAATTCTACAGCCTGCTCAACAGATTCTGCAGTTGCAATCAGTTCAATCATAAATATAGCCTCCTTCTTTATGACCGTTTAATAGTATCATACGTTCACAAACTTTAAAAGAGCCTATCTGTATTAAACGTACATTTTTCACAATGTTTCCGAAAAAATTTTGGTAGAAAAGCGCCAACCGCTTACCTACCAAATGCTCTTTTTTTAATTACTGGTCATCTGTTCTTTGGTCACTCGTTCAAGTGATATTTTCGTTCATAAAACGTTACTACAACGGTGAATAGCCACGCTGCTGCTAAGCCTAACAAGCTGCCTAAAACAATCCCTAAAAAGCGGAATTGAATCAACGTTATCACGTACTGCTGACGAACGAGCAATGAAAGCATCAGAGCCATAGGCGTTGTGAAAAATTGCGCCAATCCATAATTACGACGAATAAAATACTCAACGGTCACAAATAAGATTGTAATCACGACAATCGATTCAAAAGTTGTCAAAGCTAAATTAAGCAGAAAAGCGGAAATAACCAAACCAATCGTTGTGCCAAAAATTCGCTGAATATTTCGCTGCTTAATCGCACGTAAATTGTCTCCTTGTAAAATGGATGCACAGGAAACGACTAACCAATACGGATTTTGTAAATGTAAACTTTCGCTGATATATACAGCAAAAAATAAGACAAAGCTATAATATATGCTATCTAATGGCGCTTCTGGATGCCGATAAATTCGTTCCCGTAATGATCGCTTAGCTAGCGGGGCACTGATTTCCTTCTCTGTAAAATGCAACACTAGTGCAAACAAAATAGAAAAGCCAATACCTAATAACATACAGCCACTCATGAACGGAATTTTTGCTAACGGAATACTCGTACTGGCACCCATCGCTGTCACCATCACACCAAAGAAGGCCCCTGGTTTTGAAATATCGTAGACTTCAAAGAAAAAGCGGCCGCCAAAACCAACCAGTGCAACAACAATGGGAATGAGCCATGCAATATGGGTCGATAACATGCCTAACAAATTTCCTAAAAAAAGGTAACTACCGACCACAGATAAACGAGTCATTAACTGTTTTAATGGTAACGGCTGATAATATAAAAAAGTAAAAATACCTAACGAGCCAAAGCTTGAAATCAATAATTGATGATTGATATAGCCCAAAAAAAGAATGCTGAACATAACCAAGCCAGCAAACACTAGTCGAAAAGGATTATCCTTTGGACGTTGATAATGTAGTAATTCTCGAAAAAAAGATTGTTCCATTCCATCACCCCTCCTTATTAACGTAGCACAGAAAAATCAATCTGGCAATTCTCAAAAAGAAATCGCCACTGGAAAATAGAAAAAGGAGCGTGGGACAAAAATCACTTTGGATTTTTGTCCCACGCTCAAAAACTGATAAACGGCGGGAACAGAAGCAACCCCTTCGGAAATAAGCCGAAATTCTCCAAAAATTAAAGAACAATTTTCGGAAATTCCTTCTTATTTCTCGGAGTTAAACACTTCTGTCCCGACCTCCTTTGCATCTCATCTATACAGTTTGTAATTCTTTCGCTTCTGTCTTTGGTGCTTTTGGTGCCCGCACATTTAACGTAATTTTGCCTTTGCTAGCGCCTAAAGTTACTTTATCCCCTAACTGAATTTGACCAGAAAGAAGGGCTTCACTTAAACGATCTTCCACTTCTTTTTGCAAGGCCCGACGAATTGGACGTGCGCCATATTCTGGATCAAACCCGACTTTACCAATAACTTCAATTGCAGCTGGTGTGATTTTCACTTTAACCTCTTGTTCGGCCATCCGTTTTACGACAGATTGACTCATAATTTTTACGATTTCATGAATTTCCTCTTGTTTCAAGGAATGGAAGACAACCGTTTCATCAATTCGGTTTAAGAATTCTGGACGGAAGGCTTTTTTCAATTCTTCCATGATTCGTTTTTGCATTAATTCATGATTTTTAGAAATGTCTTTCACATTGAAGCCGACATGTTTTTCTTCACGAATCGCTGTTGCTCCTAAGTTGGAGGTCATGATTAAAATCGTGTTACGGAAATCGACTTTTCGTCCTTTGGCATCCGTTAAATGGCCATCATCTAAGACTTGTAATAAAATATTAAAGACATCTGGATGGGCTTTTTCTACTTCATCTAGCAAAATAACGGAATAAGGACGTTGACGAATTTTTTCAGTTAGTTGGCCGCCTTCTTCGTAGCCGACATAACCTGGAGGAGAACCGATTAAACGGCTAGTGCTGTATTTTTCCATAAACTCAGACATGTCCACGCGAATCAAAGCTTCTTCGCTGCCAAACATCGCTTCGGCTAAGGCTTTGGCAAGTTCTGTTTTCCCAACCCCTGTTGGCCCTAAGAACATGAAGGAACCAATCGGTCTTGCTGGGTCTTTCAAGCCACTACGCGCACGACGGATAGCGCGTGAAACAGCTTCAACTGCTTCATTTTGGCCAACGACCCGTTGATGTAAAATGGTTTCTAATTCCATCAATCGTTCGCTTTCTTTCTTCTCTAGCTGCTGCAAAGGAACGCCTGTCCATTGTGAAACGACTCCAGCCACGTCTTCTTCTGTTACTTGCGTACTGTAACCAGACAGACTTTTTTCTTTCACTGCAATCAATTCTTCTAGTTTTTCCATCACTTGTTTTTCTTTTTGACGAATCCGAGCAGCACTTTCAAATGATTGATTTTGAATGGCCTCTTCTTTTTCCGTAATTAATTGAGAAATTTCGGTACGCAATTCATTAATTTCTGAAGGTTGATCTGCCTTATCTAAACGAACTTTTGCTGCAGATTCGTCCATTAAATCAATTGCTTTATCTGGTAATTGGCGGTCATTTAAATAGCGAATCGATAATTGAACCGCTGCATGTAGAGCTTCATCTGTAATTTCTACGCCATGATGTTTTTCATAGCGTGAACGCAAGCCTTTTAGAATTTCTTCTGCTTCTTCTGGCGTTGGTTCTGCTACTTGAATACGGGCAAAACGACGTTCCAAAGCGGCATCTTTTTCAATATATTTTTGGTATTCATCCAGAGTTGTCGCACCAATTGTTTGCAACTCGCCACGTGCTAAAGCAGGTTTTAAAATATTTGAAGCATCGATCGCCCCTTCTGCACCGCCAGCACCGATCAAGGTATGCAATTCGTCAATAAATAAAATGACTTGTCCATCTTGATAAATTTCATCGACAACTTTTTTCAAGCGATCTTCGAACTCACCTCGATATTTGGTTCCAGCAACCAAGGCACCCATGTCTAGCATCATTAAACGTTTGCCTTGCATATCTTCAGGGACTTCCCGGTTGACAATTTTCTGGGCTAAGCCTTCTGCTATCGCTGTTTTCCCAACACCCGGTTCACCGACTAGGACAGGATTGTTTTTGGTACGACGACTCAAAATTTGAATCAAACGACGGACTTCGGTCCCGCGACCAACTACTGGATCCAAGCTTTGTTCTCGTGCTAATTTGGTTAAATCCCTCGCTAAAGAATCCAATGTTGGCGTCCCTTGTGGCGCATTTTTACTTTGACCATTCCGACGACGTTGTGCACTATTGGGTTCGGAAACGCCCATTTTTTTCAATAATAATTGACGCATTTTGGATAAGCTTAATCCTAAATTCACTAAAATTCTAGACGCTAAAATTTCTTCGTCTCTTAACAAGCCTAATAATAAATGCTCGGTACCAATCTTTTGAGCCCCTAAGCGCTTCGCTTCATCTCCCGCATAGGCAAAGATTTGTTTGGCTCTTGGTGAATAAGGTAAGTATAAGTTGTTATTCCCCATTGGACTTTGCATGGTGCCATAGCCACTTAAATGCTCAATTTCTTCACGGATGTCTTCTGTGTCAGTATTCAATTGTCGTAATGTTTTTCCGGCAATCCCATTTGGTTCTAAAACGAGTGCTAATAATAAATGCTCAGAACCGACGGATTGATGACGAAAATACTTCGCTTCTTCTTGGGCAATCGCCAGTACGGCTTTCGCACTTTCTGTAAATAGTTCATCCATAGTTATTCCTCCTCATAGCTCAAGCGCTCTAAAAATGAACGCATTATTTGAGCTCTTAGAAAATCTTCGTGATTCCCCAGACCATTCAATGTGCTTTTACTTAAAGCAGCTAGCATTAAATTGCCTTCCTTTTTCGTAATCACTTCTTCTTCATACAATGTTTGAATAAATGTTAGCGCATCTTTTTCTGTTAAGGTTGCGCCAATCAATTGATCCATTTGTTTTAGTAATTGATCGTTATCTGAAATTTGTACTTTGACAATGCGAATATAGCCGCCTCCACCACGTTTACTTTCAACTGCGTAGCCTCGTTGGATGGTAAAACGTGTATTAATTACATAGTTAATTTGTGAAGGAACGCAATTAAATAAATTAGCCATTTCCGCCCGACGGATTTCAATTTTATTACTTTCTTCTAAAATCTTTTTTAAATAAGCCTCGATTAAATCTGACGTATTTTGATTACTCATAGTCTTCCATCCTTCTTCTCTCTTGACTAATATTGACCATTATTATATCGAACTTTGCCTATTAAATAAAGAGGAACGCTTTGACTTTAATAAAAAAATGCAAAACAGGAGGAGCAACCTCAGTCAAACTGACTTAAGTTCCCCTCCTAAAATTGAAAATATGTTATTGAATCACAGAGGCTGAGACAAAAGTGTTTAGCTCCAAGAATTTCGGCTTATTGTTTTCTCGCCAAAGGCTCGTCACAGTTTTATCCTTGCGAATTCCGAAGGAGTTGCTTTTGTTCAGCTGATTATCTTAATGTCTCACAAAAGCGATTCTTCGCCATAGGCTTGATCCAAGGCTTGTTGAATATCTTCGATAATAGATGTTGGCTCTTCCAAACCAACGTACATGCGAATGTGCGCTGGCGACAAGCCTCTTTTCTGAACAGCCGCCAAGTTATTACCTTTGAATACAGGCAAGGCCAAACTTTCAAAGCCACCCCAACTGACCCCAATTGTGACCAGCGTCAATGCGTTCACAAATGTTTTCAAACGTTCAAAATCGGTATCTTTTAAATCAATCGCAAACAATGAGCCATAACCTGTCAAATATTTTTCTGCTAACGCTTGTTGTTGTTGATTTCCTACAAAAGGATGATATAAGCGACTGATTCGCGGATCCTTTTGCAAAGCCGACAGCACCGTTTGGATGGCTTGAGACTGATGCGCCAACCGAACAGGCATGGTACGAATACCACGTAACGCTAACCAAGAATTGAAGGGACTATTGACTGCTCCTAAAGCTTGATGACCATGTTCAAAAATTTGATCCACAAGCGCTGCTTTGCCAATGACAGCCCCTGCTACAATGTCCGAATGACCACCAATATATTTGGAACAAGAATGAATCACCAGGTCCACATTATGGCATAAAGGATGCTGAAATAACGGTGACGCCCACGTGTTATCAATGACAGTGTATGCGCCGATTTTTTGTGCTAACGCAGTTATTTTTTCTAAATCTAGCAGTTCAAACTTTTGTGAGGACGGACTTTCAAAGTAAATGACTTTGGTGTTTTCCTGAACAAATTGAAAAAGTTCTTCTGTTTCTGCAACGTCTACTTTGGTCAAGGATACGCCAAATTTCTCTAAATATTGCATAAACGAAACAGATTCTCCATAAATTGTGTTGACCATTAAAACATGATCACCTTGTTGGAGCAACGTAAACAGCGTTGCCGAAATAGCGCCCATTCCTGAGGCAAAAACTTTACATTTTTCTCCACGTTCCAAACGAGCAATTTTTTTCTCTAAAATTTCTGTTGTGGGGTTGGTGCCGCGTGTGTAAACATAATTATTTTTTTCATCTATACTCGCTGCCATAAATTCTTCGTAAGTTGGAAAATAAAAGGAAGAGGTTTGAACCAACTCGGGCACCATCGGATGATACATTTTTTCCATTCCTTTTTCCACTTCACAGCAAATATTTTTATCATTCTCAACATGCATTTCCTTCACTCCTCTTTCTCTACAATGTTTCTGGTACTTCATGGGCTTCTTCTTTTTGATATTGTCGATCTAAGGCTTTTACAAATGGATAATAAATAACGACACTAGCGGCAACAGCTAAAACTTGCGTCACTGCACCTTGCCATTTTCCCACTAAAAAGCCCGAAAACAGAAAGGGCGTAGCCCATGGTGCTTGAATGTTTGTAAACATTGGCATGAACCCAATTTTCATTGACAGAAAGGCAATCAAGACCGATACAATCGGCGCGACCGCAATCGGAATCAATAATAAAGGGTTAAAAATAACTGGGAGTCCAAAAATCAAGGGTTCATTAATGTTGAAAAATGCTGGAACAAACGAAATTTTCGACATGGCTTTCATTCTAGATGAATGTCCGACGATGGCCATTGCAATAGCCAAGCCAATCGTGCAACCAGCGCCTCCAATTGTGGCAAATTGATCGAGCATTTGGACCGTGCCAAAGTTGCCACTTTGAGCAGTTAATTGTCCTAATTCCGCTAAGCTTTGGTTTTTGTCTGCATTCGCATATAAAATAGGATATAGCATGGAATTGATGACAGTTGGATGAATCCCGAACCACCAGAACAGTCCATTTAAGCCAGCCACAATAATAATTGCAAAAGGGGTTCCGATTAAACCTTGCAGTGGCGCTTGAATCACCGCATAAATTAATTGCGGGAAGGAATCCGCAAACGAAAGCCCAATCCCATTAATCAATAAAGCCACCGCTACCACAAAAATCCCAGGAATCAATGCACTAAAAGCTTGGCTCACCATAGAAGGCACGCTGTCAGGCATTTTGATGACTAATTTTTTCTTAATACAGAAACGAGTCAACTCAACCGAAAGAATTGACATAATAATGGCCGTAATCACCCCTTGCGTTCCTAACCAATCAAACGATAAAACTTTCGTCACAACTTCGCCTGATTCAGTAGTCACCGTTTTCGGTAAAACGACTACGTAAGCAACAATTCCTAAAATTAATGAAGTTAAACGATCCATTTCGTAACTTTCCGCCAATTTATAGGACATCGTCCCGGCAAAAATAATTCCCATCATGTTGAAAGTTGCTCGATAAGCTGGTGAAATCATATCCGCCCAACCTGCACCGAAAATTCCAGCCATAAAATCGCCATACCCTGCTACTGGAAAATCTGTAATCAACATAAAAATCGACCCAATAATTGTTAACGGCATAATTGCAAAAAAACCATTTCTTAAGGCTTGAAAATAACGTAAACTTGTAATCCTTGAAACTTTAGGCACTACGGTTTGCTCCACCCAGTTTGTTAACTTATCCATTTCACTTCTCTCCTTAATCCTTTGTGATATCCTCATCATAAAGAAACCGCTTTCTGATGTAAATACGACTAACTGATTCTGTAACTATGTTTCATAATTCATACGCTTAAGGTATACTGAAAGCGAAACAAAGTACCACAGAGAGGTGAACCCATTGAATCTAATCGAATGTTTAGAACAAAAAGAACGCTATACATATAACGAAGGGCTAATTATTGATTTTATTTTATCTCATACTGAACGAGTCCTGCATATGTCGATTTATGAACTAGCAGAAGCCACCAACTCTTCAACTTCCACGATTGT
>NZ_JBIORY010000001.1:2782500-2831513 GCF_051714505.1 Enterococcus sp. AZ129
TGTGACGGGCGGTGTGTACAAGGCCCGGGAACGTATTCACCGCGGCGTGCTGATCCGCGATTACTAGCGATTCCGGCTTCATGCAGGCGAGTTGCAGCCTGCAATCCGAACTGAGAGAAGCTTTAAGAGATTTGCATGACCTCGCGGTCTAGCGACTCGTTGTACTTCCCATTGTAGCACGTGTGTAGCCCAGGTCATAAGGGGCATGATGATTTGACGTCATCCCCACCTTCCTCCGGTTTGTCACCGGCAGTCTCGCTAGAGTGCCCAACTAAATGATGGCAACTAACAATAAGGGTTGCGCTCGTTGCGGGACTTAACCCAACATCTCACGACACGAGCTGACGACAACCATGCACCACCTGTCACTTTGTCCCCGAAGGGAAAGCTCTATCTCTAGAGTGGTCAAAGGATGTCAAGACCTGGTAAGGTTCTTCGCGTTGCTTCGAATTAAACCACATGCTCCACCGCTTGTGCGGGCCCCCGTCAATTCCTTTGAGTTTCAACCTTGCGGTCGTACTCCCCAGGCGGAGTGCTTAATGCGTTTGCTGCAGCACTGAAGGGCGGAAACCCTCCAACACTTAGCACTCATCGTTTACGGCGTGGACTACCAGGGTATCTAATCCTGTTTGCTCCCCACGCTTTCGAGCCTCAGCGTCAGTTACAGACCAGAGAGCCGCCTTCGCCACTGGTGTTCCTCCATATATCTACGCATTTCACCGCTACACATGGAATTCCACTCTCCTCTTCTGCACTCAAGTCTCCCAGTTTCCAATGACCCTCCCCGGTTGAGCCGGGGGCTTTCACATCAGACTTAAGAAACCGCCTGCGCTCGCTTTACGCCCAATAAATCCGGACAACGCTTGCCACCTACGTATTACCGCGGCTGCTGGCACGTAGTTAGCCGTGGCTTTCTGGTTAGATACCGTCAGGGGACGTTCAGTTACTAACGTCCTTGTTCTTCTCTAACAACAGAGTTTTACGATCCGAAAACCTTCTTCACTCACGCGGCGTTGCTCGGTCAGACTTTCGTCCATTGCCGAAGATTCCCTACTGCTGCCTCCCGTAGGAGTCTGGGCCGTGTCTCAGTCCCAGTGTGGCCGATCACCCTCTCAGGTCGGCTATGCATCGTGGCCTTGGTGAGCCGTTACCTCACCAACTAGCTAATGCACCGCGGGTCCATCCATCAGCGACACCCGAAAGCGCCTTTCACTCTTATGCCATGCGGCATAAACTGTTATGCGGTATTAGCACCTGTTTCCAAGTGTTATCCCCCTCTGATGGGTAGGTTACCCACGTGTTACTCACCCGTCCGCCACTCCTCTTTCCAATTGAGTGCAAGCACTCGGGAGGAAAGAAGCGTTCGACTTGCATGTATTAGGCACGCCGCCAGCGTTCGTCCTGAGCCAGGATCAAACTCTCATAATAAAAGTTAGAACAATCTTGCGATTGTTAAGCTCAATTTGTTTGCTAGCATATTGCTTGCTTGTTAAAAATGTTTGTTGTCTTGAATTGAATCAAGACGCCCTACACATTTGGTTCGTCTATTCTTTGTTCAGTTTTCAAAGGTCTACGTTACCTCGCAGCAACTTTTATATCATAACAAACTTTCGTTTGAATGTCAAGAACTTTTTTAAAAAAGTTTTTTAAGTTGTTTTGCTCGGTTGTTGTTGTCTGTTGTGACAACTTCTATATCTTATCATCTCGTTTGTTATTTGTCAACAACTTTTTTGTTGTTTTTTCAAACTTTTTTCGAGAGATTTGAAATCAAGAATTGTTATTTAATTATTGATTTCTGAATCGCTCAGATGTGTGACTCGCCTTGCGACATGTAATAATATACCAAGATTTCAAGCATTGGTCAATCATTATTTTCACTTTTTTTAAACTTTTTTTCAATACCGATTATTATGATTGGTATAGGTATTTTCGTTCGTTTTTTACCCCCTTTCATCCTTTTTTGGCTATAGTTTATTAACTTTTAGCAAAATCTTCTAAATTTATCGTAATATATCAAGGATTTTGTCCTTTTTAGCAATTATTTGTTAAAATATGGAAAAGAGATTTTTTATATATGGAGGAAATGAACGCTTATGAAAATTTTAGTTGCAGATGATGATAAAGAAATTGTAGAACTATTGAGTATTTATATTCATAATGAAGGATACGAAGTCGTGAAAGCTTATGATGGAAAAGAAGCATTATCCAAATTGCACACAACACCAGATATCGATTTATTAATCTTGGACATTATGATGCCAATCATGGATGGAATGGAAGTAGTAAAAGAACTTCGAAAAGAATCGCAAATTCCAATTATTATGTTAACAGCAAAAACAACCGATATGGATAAAATCAAAGGCTTAGTTGCTGGTGCAGACGATTATGTCACCAAGCCTTTTAATCCTTTAGAAGTAATGGCTCGGGTAAAGTCTATTTTACGTAGAAGCCAAATGCAATTAACCAAAGAAGAACCCGATGAATTAGAAGTCGGCCCATTAATGATTAATAAGGACTCTCACGAAGTCAAAACAATAGAAGGAAAAGAAATTCAATTAACCGCTCTTGAGTTTGGTATCCTCTATCTATTAGCTAGTCATCCAAATCGTGTGTTTAGTGCGGATGAAATTTTTGAGCGTGTGTGGCAACAAGAAAGTATTGTTTCTGCTAAAACCGTGATGGTTCACGTCAGTCATTTAAGAGATAAAATTGAAGAAGCAACTGGTGGAGAAAAAGTCATTCAAACAGTGTGGGGAGTTGGATATAAGATCGATGCTCGTTAAACCTAAAAAGATTGAAAAACAAAAACGAATTACCTTAACTTCTAAAGAAATCAGCGAGTTATTAGCAGAAGCAATTGTGACAATTGTTTTATTACTACTATTAAATGTCTCAATTATGTTCCTTTTAGGACAACTACTTAGTGAAAACTCGCCCTTAGCTGGTGTCATCTGGGCCACTAAGGATGCGGTCGCTAAAGAATTAAATACTGATTTGTTTTGGAGCTGGAATAAATTTGTCTTACCCATTTTCTTTTTAGTAGATGCAGCTGTTCTCTATTGGCGCTTAATTCGTCGCTACCATCAAATGCAATTGCGTCATATTATCAGTGAGTTACATTACATCGCTGATGGTAATTACAATCACCGCATTCCGTTTGAATTAAGTGGTGATTTAGCAAAAGTCGTGACGAGTATTAACGGTCTGGTGGATAGTACTGTCGCAGCCATTGAAGATGAACGGCGAATTGAAAAATCAAAAGATGAATTAATTACGAATGTCAGTCATGATATTCGGACACCGTTAACTTCTATTATTGGTTATCTGGGATTGATTGAAGATCGTCAATTTCATAGCCAAGAAGATTTACTGAAATATACGCATACCGCTTACGTCAAAGCGAAACAAATGAAATTATTAGTTGATGATCTTTTTGAATATACAAAAGTCCGTCAACCAAGTGTACCGATTCATACGACGACTTTTGATATGGCACAATTAATTGAACAGCTTGCTGCCGATTTTGAATTGGAAGCGAAAAAGATTAATATGCAAATCCAAGTAAAAGCCAATCCAGCTTCTTTAATGATGGAAGGCGATACGGAAAAATTAGTCCGAGTCTTTAACAACCTTCTTTCAAACGCTTTGAAATATGGCAAAGGTGGCCATCATATTGTGATGGAAGTAGACAAAGTCGGCACCGAAGCAATTATCGCTGTTCGCAATGATGGACCAGCTATTCCTAAACATTCTTTAGATCAGTTGTTTGACCGCTTCTATCGTGTCGAAGAATCCCGATCACAAGAAACGGGGGGTACTGGTTTAGGTCTGGCTATTGCACAAAGTATTGTTGCTTTACATGGTGGATATATTTATGCGAAGTCTGATCAAAAGTGGACTTCCTTTATTATTCATCTACCCTTACAGCGTACCAACAAGAAATCAGAGAGTTAATTGACATCCCTGAACTTTTTCGGTATTCTATAGAAAAGAGAAAACTAAGAGAAAAAGTATTTATGGCACTGAATTCCAGAGAGTTTGCGGGGGTGCGAGCAAACATTCATCTATAAAGAAGTCCGTCTCTTCCAGGTGTCCAGCGAAATAAGTTGGAACGGTCTGCAGCCGTTATCTGCAAATCAAGGGCAGTAACATTACTGAACTTGGGTGGTACCGCGAGATTTCCAGTCATTTCGTCCCAAGAATATTTATTTTTGGGGTGAGATGGCTTTTTTGTTGTTTTCTACAACAGTTATTATTGATTATGTACTAATTTTAAGGAGGAAAAAATATGTTAGATGTAAAAATGATGCGTCAAAATTTTGACGAAGTAAAAGCAAAGCTACAAACACGTGGCGTGAAAGAAGAAATCTTAGTGGAATTTCTGCGTTTAGATGAAAGTCGCCGTGATTTATTAGTCAAAGTCGAAGAAATGAAAAAATACCGGAATGATGTGTCTGCTGAAATTGCTCAATTAAAACGAAACAAAGAAGATGCAACGGCCAAAATCGCGGAAATGAAAGAAGTCGGCGGCAATATTAAAGCGTTAGATGCAGAAATTAACGCTATTGACGAAGAGCTACGTGGGATCACAACTACTTTACCGAACTTGCCAGATGATTCTGTGCCTGTTGGTGCTGGTGAAGAAGAAAATGTAGAAGTACGTCGTTGGAGTGAACCAAGAACTTTTGCTTTTGAACCAAAACCACACTGGGAAGTCGCTGAAAACTTAGGCATTCTAGATTTTGAACGTGGTGCCAAAGTAGCTGGTAGCCGTTTTGTTTATTACAAAGGCTTAGGTGCTCGCTTAGAACGTGCGTTATACAACTTCATGTTAGATTTACATGTTTATGAACATGGCTATACAGAAATGATTACGCCTTATATCGTTAATGACACCGCCATGTTCGGGACTGGCCAATTTCCTAAATTTAAAGAAGATGTCTTCCAATTACAAGATACGGATTTAACGTTAATCCCAACGGCGGAAGTTCCTTTAACTAATTACTACAACAATGAAATTTTAGATGGCAAGGATTTACCGATTTACTTTACGGCCTTGAGCCCTTCTTTCCGTTCTGAAGCTGGTAGCGCTGGTCGTGACACACGTGGGTTAATTCGTTTACACCAATTTAATAAAGTCGAAATGGTTAAATTTAGTGATGCAGAGCATTCTTATGAGGAATTAGAAAAAATGACGAATAATGCCGAAGAAATTCTACAAAAACTAGGATTACCTTACCGTGTCATGGCTCTTTCAACAGGTGACATGGGCTTCTCAGCTGCGAAAACTTATGACTTGGAAGTTTGGATTCCTGCTCAAGAGACATACCGTGAAATCAGTTCATGCTCAAACTGTGAAGATTTCCAAGCGCGCCGTGCGATGATTCGTTACCGTGATGAAAATGATAAAGTCCAATATACGCATACACTCAATGGTTCTGGTTTAGCCGTGGGACGGACAGTTGCTGCTATTTTAGAAAACTACCAAAACGAAGATGGCTCTGTGACTGTACCAGAAGTCCTAGTTCCTTACATGGGTAACCTAACAGTTATTAAATAAAGGGAAGATGAAGGTCGTTGTCTGATATCAGATAACGGCTTTTATTCTATAGGAAAAGGAGCCTGATAAACGGCGGAAACAGAAGCAACTCCTTCATTCTACAGAAAAAGAGGCAGACGTCGAAATGACGTCTGCCTCTTTTAAATTTCAAAAAAATCAGTTTTTATTTTATTGAACAGAATAGTTTGGTGCTTCTTTTGTGATTTGAACGTCATGTGGATGTGATTCTTTCAATCCGTTACCGCTCATTTGAACAAATTGTGCTTCTTCACGCAACGCTTTCAGGTCTGCTGCACCGACGTAACCCATCCCTGATTTCAAGCCACCGATTAATTGGAAGACAATATCAGAAACGCTTCCTTTGTAAGCGACACGTCCTTCGATTCCTTCTGGCACTAATTTGTTTGCTTCATTGACACTTCCTTGGAAGTAACGATCACTTGATCCTTTTTCCATTGCACCCAATGAGCCCATGCCACGGTAAGTTTTGAAACGACGACCTTGATAAATTTCAAATTCGCCTGGAGATTCATCTGTACCTGCTAACATACTTCCTAGCATTACAGCATGTCCACCAGCAGCTAAGGCTTTCACGATATCACCAGAATATTTAATACCGCCATCAGCGATAATTGCTTTACCATATTCTCTAGCTACAGAAGCAGCATCATAAATCGCTGTTAATTGAGGAACACCAACACCAGCAACGACACGTGTTGTACAAATTGAACCAGGTCCAATACCAACTTTGACAACGTCAACGCCGACATCATACAATGCTTTGGTTGCTTCAGCAGTGGCAACATTACCAGCAATTAATGTTGCTTCAGGGAACGTTTCACGAATTTCTTTAATTTTGCGAATAACGCCGGCACTATGGCCATGTGCAGTATCGATAACAATCGCATCGGCACCTGCTTCTAATAATGCTTCCGCACGTTCGAACGTATCACTAGTGACACCGACTGCTGCCGCCACAAGTAAACGACCGTGTTCGTCTTTGGCAGCATTTGGGAATTCAATCACTTTTTCAATATCTTTAATTGTAATTAAGCCACTTAAGCGACCTGCTTCATCAACGATTGGTAATTTTTCGATTTTATGTTTTTGTAAGATTTTTTCTGCATCTTTTAAAGATGTGCCAACTGGCGCAGTGACTAAATGATCTTTTGTCATGACTTCTTCAATTTTGATTTGGTAGTCCGTTACAAAACGCATATCACGGTTTGTAATAATTCCGACTAATTTACGGTTTTCCATTGTTTCTACAATTGGCACACCGCTAATACGGTAACGACTCATTAATTCTTCTGCATCCGCTACTAAGTTTGTTGGTGTTAGAAAGAATGGATCAATGATAACGCCGCTTTCAGAACGTTTGACTTTACGTACTTCGTCTGCTTGTTGGGCGACAGTCATATTTTTATGTACGACACCTAGTCCACCTTGACGAGCCATCGCAATTGCCATATTACTATCTGTAACAGTATCCATACTGGCACTCATCAATGGAATATTTAACTTGATATTTTTAGCTAATTGTACACTCATGTCTACATCATTTGGTAAGACATGGCTTTCTGCAGGGATTAATAGCACATCATCAAATGTAAGACCTTTTTTCGCAAATTTTGTTTCCCAATTTGACATTTTTTTGTCCACTCCTCAACTTAATTTTATATATGAAAATAACAGATAATACTAAGGAAGTCAACTAGATTTGTTTAAATAATCAATGAGGAATAAAGGACAAAATGCCGAAATCGGTTTGTCCTCTATTCAACTCTTCCTAATTAAGGTCCTACTTTCATCGTTGTTCTTTTATCTTGTGTTTCTTTTTTTGTTGTAAAAATCGGCTAAATCCAAAACCACCGACAGAAAGCAAGGTAATCATTGTCCCTATTTTTTGCACTTTTGTTCTTTGGTAACGGATGTCGACATGTCCTGTACCAGATAAAGAAAGAGCGGCTAAGCCTCCTTGATTGGTTAGGCTCATTTTTTTAGCGCCCGTTTGGTTTTTCATTTGAATCGTGGCTTGATAGCCTAAGTAATAAATAAAAGGAACGGTCACCTTCGCTGATTGCTTCACCACTTGGTAGTCAAATGAAATTTTCCCATAAGGCATTCTAACATTTGTAATGGTTACTTGTTCTGCCGAATAATCAAGTTGTCGTTTTTTCTGTTTCAATAATTCCTGATAATTGATTTCATCTGGCAAATATTCATGGCCCGCACCGATATAAAAAGGCGCTGGCTGCTCATACTCAGCTTTTGTTAACAGGCGGCCTTGTTGTGACTGAATACTTTGATATTGATAAATGCCTAAATTGCTGACGGCAAGGAAAACCAACAAAGCCACGGTCCAAGATTTACGGAAAACGCCCCATTCGTCTTGTGCAATGAAAAAAGCGAGCATTACAGAAAGAATCCCTAAAAACCGCCAAGGAAACTGAATCGTATTTAAAGGCGTGTGGTTCAGCAAGTGCCAAGGAAAAAGCGTGGTAACCATCAATAAGAGTACCAGCATCAAACCAATAAACCGTTTGTTCTGAATTTTTTTGCTGGCAAGCGAAACCACTGCTACAACAAGCCCCACAAACAAAAGGGTTCCTAGATTCGCTGTTTTCGCGTGAAAAACACTGCTCTTTAAACTATTAATGAAAAGAGAAACAATAGGATAACTTCTTTCGGAAATATAAGTGAGTGGATTGGACGTAACTTTAAACACTTGATTTTTCATTTGTTCAGCAACTGGTAAAAGATAAAAGGCCAGCCAAAGCAGTGTCAGACCTGCAGCCTTCGCTAATGCCCACAGGACCTCCTTTTTAAAAAACTGCTGCCAATAAAACAGAATGTATAACCCAATCCAAATAGAAACCATTTCAATAGAAATAAAGTGAGCCAACCCAATCCCAGTCATCGCCAGCGTTAATAACGGCCAACATTTCGTGGTTCCCTTTCGTAATAAAAACAGGCTCGCTAAAACCAACGGAAAAAAACTTAGCGCCAAAAATTCTCCTAACGCTTGGCGATTAAACAAGTCTTGCATGCGGTAAATAGATAAGCCATACAAAATGGCAAAGAGATAGCTTCTTTTTTTAGAGAGCGCCATTAATCGGCCTGCATAATAAGTAAGACTAAATGTTACCAAGTTTACCGCAAACACAAAAATCGCCATACTAGCGACAAAGGAAAGCCCCAGAACACGCAAAAGCGCAGGTAAATAAAGATACGCATCTGGATAAAACAAACTAGAAGCATAGCCATAGCCTCCCAAGAAAAAATAATTGATTTTAGGAAACCAGTCGTTGTTTTTAATTGCTAATGCGAGACCTTCCACCCGATTTTGATGAAAGCGGAAATCACTTGCTCGTAAAAAATTCTCTTGAAAATAGACAAAATAGAGAGAAAGTCCACTTAATAAGAGAAAACTAATAAAAATGAGTAGCCGCTCGTGTTGACGGCACCAAGACTTCACTTGTTGTCCCATAAGAGGCTCCTTTCTTTAGCAAACTTCTGAAAACAGAAGCCTGGGACACTAGTTTTTTCGACTAATCCCCCAGGCTTTAACTGTTAAAACGCTCTATTGAGAGAGCGACTTTGCTTGTTGCAGTTTCTGCGTCAGCCGAGCGCATTCACAATTGAGCGCGCGCCGTTTATTGACGTGTCATGAAACTACCTTGAATATTGTATTTTTTCTTGAAGAAATAGCGTGCTACAAAGGCTAACGCACCGATTACTAAAGCAATCATCGGATCTAAAATGGGATTGATCACTGGTGGCAGCATCGCTGAACCAGCGAAAACTGCAATCCACAAGAACATCCCACCAAATAGAATGGCGGTCGTTTTTAACCAACCAGGACGTTTGCTTTTGTCGCCACCTTGACGATCAAAACGGTAAACATATTTGTGCATTAGATAGAAAACATAACCCCCAGCCATCGCACCTAAGATATATGTGGTTAATCCGAGAGGTTGTGCGGTTCCTTTTGAAAATAGAGACATCGCCGCTAACATGATTGTTAATAAACCAAGTAATAGTAAGGTATTGTCGAGCCAAATCATCCAGCCCGCTGGTTCTTTGACTTCTGCTGGTTTATTTAAAATTGATTCCGTCCGTTCTGAAACAGTGCCGAATAACTGACGGGCTGTTTTGCCTGTTTTTTGACCGGCTACTAATTCTGGTAAAATACCGTGTAGAGCCAATGCTAGTTCTTCTTCAGATAAATTAGCCGCTTTTAATGATTTTTTTAAGTCAAAAATGTATTGTTCATTTCTTTTAGTCAAATTCTGTTCTAATTGACGATTCTCAGCCACGATTGCTCGTAATGCTTCTGCTTCCATAGTTGTATCCTCCTCACCCTCATGTAGAGGGAACCTCTTTCTAAACGGCTGAATGGCCTTAAATATGTGGGCTTACCCCAAAACAAATTGCTTGTTGGGCACATTTTTTTTAAACGTTAAAACGGAACAACATAACATCGCCATCTTGAACGACGTAGTCTTTTCCTTCTAAACGAACACGGCCCGCTTCTTTGGCAGCTTGCATATTGCCATATTTATCTAGGTCTTCATAAGAAACTGTTTCCGCACGAATGAAGCCTCGTTCAAAGTCACTGTGGATAATCCCAGCTGCTTGAGGTGCCTTGATTCCCTTACGGAACGTCCACGCACGAACTTCTTGTTCACCAGCTGTAAAGTAGGTAGCTAAGCCTAACAAATCGTACGCCGCACGAATCAATTGATCTAAGCCAGATTGTTCAATGCCCATTGCTTCTAAAAATTCAGCCTTGTCTTCTTCAGAATCCAATTCAGCAATTTCTTCTTCTGCTCGCGCACTAACTACGATTACTTCCGCATTTTCACTGGTTGCAAAATTACGAACTTGTTGTACATACTCATTGTTGTCTGGATCCGCCACTTCATCTTCTGAAACATTTGCTACATAAAGGACCGGCTTTGTGGTTAATAAGAAAAGAGATTTAACAATTTTCTCTTCTTCTGGCGTAAATTCAATCGTACGAGCAGATAAACCTTCTTCTAAAACTGGTTTAATTTTGTCTAAAACAGCTAATTCTTCCACCGCTTCTTTATCTTTTGCTTTCGCCATTTTAGCCACGCGAGTATAGCGCTTATTGATTGAATCTAAATCTGCTAAAATTAGCTCTAAATTAATTGTATCAATGTCTGCTAAAGGATCAACGAAATCCGCATCTCGATTTTGTTCACGCATGATATTTTCGTCATCAAAACAACGAACCACGTGACAGATTGCATCTACTTGACGAATGTGACTTAAAAACTGATTTCCCAGCCCTTCTCCTTTGCTGGCACCTTTAACAATTCCGGCGATGTCTGTAAATTCAAACGTTGTGGGAACTGTTTTTTTCGGTTTTACTAGTTCTGTCAAGCGTTGTAAACGGGCATCTGGTACTTCAACCATGCCGACGTTCGGATCAATCGTTGCAAAGGGATAATTTGCAGCTTCTGCTCCTGCTTTTGTAATTGCGTTAAATAGGGTCGATTTACCAACGTTTGGTAAGCCGACAATTCCAGCTGTTAGTGCCATTTGTTTTCCACTCTTTCTCTCAGTCTATTCTCTTTTCTATTAGAGGCATCAAAGCATTAGTCTGCTTTTTTCTCGATTACTTTTTTTAATTTTTTAGTAAAATCACGACGCGGCATCATGACAATATGCCCGCAATTCGTGCACTTGATTTTGATATCAGCGCCCATGCGAATGATTTGCCAACGATTTGCTTGGCAAGCATGCGGCTTTTTCATTTCGACAATATCGCCTAAATCATACATGTTCCAAGCCTTCTTTCTTCTCTTACTTATATAAAAATACCATGATTACAATACCATTTTTTACCGAAACTAGCAAAAGGATTTGTGACTTTCTGTCTTACTTTCTCACTTTGCTTTTTATTCCTCGTCAAAATGAATATCTAAAATATCTAAAATTCTAGCCAAATCCGAAGAGGACAAGTACTCAATTTCAATTTTTCCTTTGCCTTCTTTTTCTTGAATTGCTACAGTTGTCCCAAATTTATCCATTAGACGGTCTTCACTTTCACGAATATAAATGGGTTTTTCTTTGATGGCTTTTTTCGCTTTTTTGCCCTTTTTGCCTTGTGTTTCGTTTAATTCAGCGACAAGTTGTTCTAATTGTCGAACCGTTAAATTGTCTTTAATACAACGATTAGCTAATGGCAATAGCTGTTCTTTGTTCTTCAAGCCTAATAACGTCCGTGCTTGACCCATTGACATGCTTTGTTTTTGAACCATTGCTTTGACCGCATCTGGTAAGGTTAGCAACCGTAAATAATTGGCAATATACGGGCGACTTTTGCCCAAACGTTCTGCGACTTCCGCTTGTGTTAATTTCAAATTTTTCATTAACATTTCATAGGCTTCTGCTTCTTCTAGCGGATTTAAATCTTCCCTTTGTAAGTTTTCCAAAACAGCAACTTGCATCATGGATTCTTCATCAAATTCGCGAATAATTGCGGGAATTTTTTCTTTGCCGGCTAATTTAGAAGCCCGGAACCGACGCTCACCTGCAATAATTTCATAGCCTTTAACTGCCGATTTACGGACAATAATCGGTTGAAACACACCGGAATGTAGAATCGAGTTTGCAAGTTCTTGTAAAGAGGTTTCATCAAATGTTTTCCGCGGTTGGTAAGGATTGGGACGAAGTTCGTTTAATAGAATTTCTGTCACTTGTTCGTTCTTAACGTCGACATCTTCTAGCTTTGCGATATCTTGAAACAAGGCATCGATGCCTCTGCCTAAACCTTTGCCTTTATTCATTCTCCAACACTTCCTTTGCTAGTGCTTGATACACTTCGGCACCTTTTGAGCGAATATCATAGTCAATGATTGGTAAACCATGACTTGGTGCTTCGGATAAACGGACATTTCTTGGAATAATCGTGTCATAGACTTTTTCACGGAAATATTTACGGACTTCTTCAACGACTTCGGCACCTAAATTGGTCCGAGCATCGTACATGGTTAACAAGACCCCTTCAATTTTCAATTCAGGGTTAAAATGTTTTTGAACCAAGCGAATCGTATTTAGCAATTGACTCAAGCCTTCTAATGCGTAATATTCACATTGAACAGGAATTAGAATCGAATCACTTGCTGTAAAAGCATTGATTGTTAAATGCCCTAGAGAAGGCGGGCAATCAATTAAAACGAAATCATACATGTCTCTTACTTCATCAATTGCTAATTTCAAGCGCGATTCTCGAGCCATCATTGAAGTTAACTCAATTTCAGCGCCTGCTAATTGAATAGTTGCAGGGACAATATCTAAATTTTCACGGCTGGTATGTTGAACCACGCTAGTGATTGGTTCTTCATTTACAAGGACATCATACACATCGTGTGCGACATCTGGTTTAGGGACACCCATGCCACTGGTAGCATTTCCTTGTGCATCAATGTCGATCAGTAAGACTTTTTTGCCTAAGTTTGCTAAACATGCGCCTAAATTTACAGTGGTCGTTGTTTTACCAACGCCGCCTTTTTGGTTCGCTACAGAAATAATTCGTGTCATGTGTGTGCCTCCATCTTATTTAATCGGTTGTTTATTTGGTAATCCAGGTTTTCTGGGATATTTTTTAGGGGTTTCTTTTTTCTTTTGAATCACGACAATGTGGCGTTCGTCTGCCGTAATCGGCAAAGTAAAACCAACTTCTTTTTGAAATTGACCGCCTAATGTAGCGATTGCAGGTTTTGCTTCATTAATTTCTTCTTCACTTTTCGATGCTTTTAAGGCTAAAAAATAGCCTTCTTTTTTAACTAAGGGTAAACACAGTTCACTTAAAACATTTAATCGTGCAACTGCTCGCGCTGTAACGTAATCAAACGCGCCACGAAATTCTGCTTTTTGACCAAATGTTTCTGCACGATCATGATACAAAGAAACATTAGCCAAACCTAGTTGATTCACCAACTCTGTTAGGAAAGTAATTCGTTTATTTAAAGAGTCAACAATTGTGACATTTAATGAAGGAAAAACAATTTTCAAAGGAATACTTGGAAATCCTGCGCCTGCGCCAACATCACAAATGGCTTTGTCACTGGCAAAGTCTTCAAAGAATGCCAACGAAACAGAATCATAGAAATGTTTCAAATAAACTTCTTTTTCTTCTGTAATGGCTGTTAAATTCATTTTTTCATTCCATTCTACTAGTAAATGGAAATATTGGTCAAATTGTGTCATCTGTTGGTCTGTCAATTCAATGCCTTTTGCGGCTAATAGTTGTCTAAATTCTTCGGGTAGCATAAAGACTCCTTCCTTTTTTGTGAAACAGAAAAATGTTTCACAATCATCTTTTCCTACTTTAACGCAAATAGCAATTTCTTGCAATGCTTTTCGGAAGATTTTTGCCTGAATGATAAAAGAAAAATCCGCCTTTTTATGTGGTAAAAAGTCTCTAGCCACGGGCCAAAATGTTCAATTGGCGGCAACGAAAACCGCCTTTCTCTAAGAGTAAAACAAGCCAATGTTTCATGTGAAACATTGGCTTGTTTTACTTACTATAATCATCGCACTTTATTTGTCGTTCTCTGCGGTAGTCGTATTCTTGGATACGGGGACTTAACCAACCTTTTTTGGCTGTTTTTCGTAATTGATGATCAAATCTCCCTGGTGGTGAACTATCTAGTAATTCATGGGTACGATTATTCCGATTTGCATAATTAAACGATTCACCATTCAAGACTTTTTCCTGGTATTCATTGTTTTTGGCCGCTTGATAATAAGCTGGATTACTAATTAATCTGCCTCGCCAGTCTTCAACTAACACATCCCACTGGGTTACAAAGGTCCCTTCTTCATTCAAAATAAACTCACTGTGAAAATTAGGCGTCAATCGTTTCTTATTAATTAAAGAATAGCATGCCCCCTCAGGGTATTTGTTGTGCAAACGAGCAGAGCTTTTTTTCAGCTTCCGCCCGCCCATCCCTTGCGGCTTAGCCGCAAAAACATAGCGTTTTAATGCCTGTTCATCGGTGTCCCCTTCTTGTTTAAAAAAATCGCGGATATACGTGATATTTTGACGATCAATATACATTCTTAATTGATGTATCTTTTTCGCTTTCTCTTGGTTAAAGCTCCCAAGAAGACCTAACGGATAGGCTTTTTGAACTGTTTTTGCCAACAAATGCCAAAACGTCGCATGCGGTGCAATCGTCTTCGAGAAACGATAAGGTCCTACTAATTGCAACATGCCATGCTGATCCAACACTGCACCTAATTGCCATAACAGTAACGAGAGCTTTTCTTGCGGACGATAAGCCGAAAAGCGAAATAATCGCTCATACGCTGAAGAGCCCACTTCTTCCACTTCAGAAAACAGTTCCGCGACTGCTGTTTTCGCTTGCTCAAGTGGCAAGAAACGCGTGTCTTTTATGGCGCTTTCCACTAATCCATAAACAGCTTGGCGGTCCCAGCCAGCGTCAATCGCCGCCTCTACACCAGCGCTCATTGCTTGTTGTAATTCTTGCCAACGTCCCATCTTCTCGCCGCCTTTTTCTATATACTTCTTCTATAATGATAATCCTTTCCCCACAAAATGCCAACTGCTTTAACGCAAAAAAACAACCCGCCCTTTGGGGAAGGGCGGGCGGAGGAGTTAAAAAATGAAAAAGTGTTTTGTTAGGGTTTTGTTTATCGGGTATATTTAAATAATAGCCGTTAAATGTGAAGAAACTATGGTAAAAATGCGCCTTCTTTTCAACAAAATTTTGAAAAAGTCTCTTCAGAAATTAAGATTTTTTTGCGAAGTTGCCCACTGGCTACTCCCATTCAGCATATTATATATTTAATATCCATAAAATCACAAAAGAAATATACACAATAATGAATATTTATTCAACGGTTAATAAAACAACCAAAAAAGCGAGTGATTTACACTCGCTTTTTCAACTAAATTAAATGATTTTCTCTTAAAATATCACCAATATACGTATCCTCAAATTTCTTCACAAAGTGTTCAACCATTTTGCGTTCCACGAACGGCATATCCATTTCTGTTAATTTTTTCTTGTCAGATAAATAATAAACAGAGTTTGCTAAGACACGCAAGTCGTATGCAGAAGCAAACACTTCTGGTACTCCGCGTTCAACCTCTAGCAATTGATAAACAGCTTCCATCGCTGTCCGTACAGAATACTCTGTTGTAAACACCGTATCTCGTTCAGTATCTGCGAAGTTCCCAATGAAAGCAAGATTTTTAGAGCCGTTTGGTACAACTAATGGTCGATCGCCTGGTTCTCTTAACATAAAGTAAGAAGTGATAAACGGCATATACACCGGAATAGTGGTAGCCGATTCTTCTGAAATACGTTCAATTTCCCCTTCTGGGACCCCTAAATGATAAAGTAACTCTTGCGTAATTTCTCGGCCTGTACATTGTTCGATTGGTTTTTTGATATAATTTCCTGGTTTATTAGAAAGCAATCCATATACCCAAGTTATAGATTGTTGATCATTTTGTTCTTTAAAATGCGGTTGTCTATGCATAGCGAAACTCATCATCCAATTAGAGTCTTTGATAGTAATAATACCACCTGTGACAATTTTTCCTGTGCGTAATTTACGATGTGTTAACCGAGAAAGATACGGTTCAATATCGAAATTTTCCCACGTAATCGTTGCTGAGACAAACCAACTTTCATCTGGTAAATTTTCACAGAAAACTTCTGGGTGTCCAAATTCTGGGGATTGTTTTGCTAAGTTTTTCCAGAGATTCCAACTTCCCCCTAGTTCATGAGTAATTGGTGCTGGTGTATGATGATCTCCTTGCGTCGAACTTTCAGTAATTGAGCCATTCGTTACGAAGACTAAATCATTTTCAGTTAAAGGAATTTCTTTGGTTTTGCCCGCTTGTGTCAACAATAATCGCCGAGCAACTTTAGTAGCTCCTTTGATGTCGACTTGGATATCATTGATTGTTGTTTCATATTGAAAGTCTACCCCTTGATTGGTTAAAAAGCTTAGTAATGGTTTCACTAACGATTCGTATTGATTGTATTTGGTAAACTTCAAGGCTGTAAAGTCAGGCAAACCTTTGATGTGGTGGATAAAGCGCATGATGTAACGGCGCATTTCAATGGCAGAGTGCCATTTTTCAAAAGCAAACATTGAACACCAATAGATCCAAAAGTTGGATTCAAAAAATTCTTCGCCGAAAACATCTTCAATTTTTTTGCCAATTAATTGATCTTCAGAAGTCATAAATAAATCAACGATTTCTTTTTGTGCTTTTTTGGATAAAGTAAATTGTCCATCATCTGGGACACGTTCGCCACGGTTATGAATAATGCGGCAATTGGAAGAATTCGGATCATCTAAATCTAACCGGTAAAACTCATCTAGGACAGAGGCATCTTCTACTTCTAATGATGGTACCGAACGAAATAGATCCCACAAACACTCGAAATGGTTTTCCATTTCGCGTCCGCCGCGAGTGACAAAGCCATCATGGGGAATAAATTTACCATCTAAAGAACCGCCAGACAGCGTAAGTTCTTCAAAAATGTGAATATTTTCGCCCTTCATTTGACCGTCACGAATTAAGAAAACAGCCGTTGCTAAACCTGCTAGGCCACCACCAACGATGTAGGCACTCTTGTCATCTACACCTTTTGGTTTTCTTGGTCGAGCAAATGCTTCATAATTTCCATTTGTGTATCTCATTCTCGTTTCCTCCTATCATTTGATACCCTCATCATACTGCTACCAAAAAAAATACCCAAAAGATAACCCTTTTTTTTAAGAAATTCTTTGACAAATAAAGGAAATTGTCTAATTTTTGAGCAAGTGAATAATCGTAGATGTTTCATGTGAAACAAAAAAAGAACGAGAAGAAAAATGGCCGCTTTTTCTTCTCGTTCTTTTTATGTTAATTCTTTTACCGTTTCTACTCCAAAAACAGCAACCCAATCTTCCTGAAAATCAGTTACTGCTTTTTGAATGGCGGGCATTGCCAAGCCTTGTGTCACGAGTTCTGGTGCGATAGTGACCGCTTGCGCCCCCATTTGACAGGCTTGATTAACTTGTGCCACGTTTTTAAAACTAGCAGCTAAGATCTTACTCTTTGCGTTCGTCCGTTTAATTTCTGCAGCTAAATGCTCAATAACCTTTTGAGAATCAATTGTTAAATTCTCCATCCTATTATAATACGGCGCTAAATAATCTGCACCTGCCGCAATCGCTAGATAACCTTGAAATTCTGTATAAATAGCGGTTGCTGTTATCCGATAATTTGCCTGCTTAAGTTGTTTGATGGCTGCCAAGCCTGCTTCATTGACTGGGATTTTAATGAATGTTTCTTGGCCTAATTGTTGTACAATGGTTTGGGCATCTTCTAGCATCTCTTCTGTCGTTTGACCGACCACTTGGACGTGCAAACTCGCTTGTCCAATCGTTTTTTTGATTTCTTTCATCTGCGCAAAGAAGTCAATTTTTCCTGCTTGCTTAACAATACTGGGATTAGACGTTACGCCTGCCAGTGGTAAAATTTTCTGATACTTTCGAATAGCCTCAAGATTAATTGTATCTAGCATAAATTCCATCTTTTACGTTCCTCCCTTAAACGATAATTATAGAATAGTGATTGTTGTACCAACAGTTATTTCAGGAATAGCTTTTTCTTCAACATATAATGTACCTGGTAATTCAGGTGTTGTTGCGCCATCAAATTTAATAGTAATGTGACCCAATGTGTCTAAATTAGTTAATACTACCTCGCCTACAGCGGTAATCTGGTAAGTTTGTTCATCAATCACTAACGTTTGCTTGTCCGTAATCGCTTCTGTGACTGGCTGAACCTCAATGTTATAACAATAATCTGCTAAAGCATCTGGTGCATCTTTTCCAAATAAGATGACCATTTTTTCTTCTTTAAATAATTCGGCTTCTGGTCCAATAGACTGAACCTTTGTTGTAAATACTGACATTTCCCATCCTCCAAAAAAAATTTTTAACTATACAATCCAAAACTTGCTAACCAAGCAACTAGTACTCGAGGGGCACCATTTAAGAAACGAGAATATAAAACAGAAGGGACCCCGACTTCAACGGTTTCAGCTTCAGCTTCTTCCAAGCCTAAGCCCACGGGAATAAAGTCGCACGCGTTTTGTGTATTAATAGCAAACAATGCTGGTAAAGCTAGTTGTGGCGGAATGTTGCCTTTCCCAATTTCCACACCAATTAACGTACCAATTACTTGGCTGATTACTGCTCCAGGACCTAATAAAGGAGAAAGAAACGGCAGAGAACAAATAAAACCAATAATTGTTAACCCCACAATGTTTCCTGCCAATGGCGCCATGATATTGGCAAAAAATTCACCAATTCCTGAACCTTGAATCACACCAATTAATAAAGAAACAAATGCCATAAACGGAATCACTGTGTTGATCATCGTTTGTACGCCTTCACGGGCTGATTGGTTGAATGTCGCTACAACTTTTCCTGCACCCATACCAATTTTCGCAACAAAACTTTGTTGTTCCGCTTTTTGTTCAGTAATTTTTTTACTTGTATCATATTTAAATTCTGTTTTTTTCGAGGTGGGCTTTTCTGTATCAGCAGCAGCTTCTTCTGATGTCAATGTAATCTGTTTCGGGCCTACAGCGGAAACATAAATTGTCTCATTAATGTATTGTGCTAAGGGACCACTTTTGCCAGTTGGAACAACGTTAATAGTAGGAATTCCTTTTTTAGGATAAATTCCGCAACGAAGAGTGCCTCCACAATCAATAATGGCTAATGCGATTTCATCATCTGGAATCGATGTCTTAAAACCATTGACCGCTTCCATTCCTGTCAATTCTACGATTTTATCAACGATTGCGGGTTTCTCGCCGCCACCTGTAATGTAAATAAATTTATGTTTTTCTTCTGTCGGTGTAATCACTAAGGGCCCACCATAACCGCCATTTCCTTTAACTACCTTAATACTATTGTACGTCATCTCACCTTGCTCCTTTCTAATCCACAGCAATCTCTACTGTTTTACTAAGGGTAATTCCTTGTTGTTTGCAAACATAGGCGGTAGTGAAATCGGTAACCCAACCGCCAATAAAATTCATTAATATCCCTACAAACATATAGCGAATCGCTAGGTCCATCGAATTTAGTCCTAACGTATCAATCCCTTGCGCAATCCCTAACCAAACGAACAATTCACCAGGATTAATATGAGGGAAAACTCCATTACTGGTATGACAAAATTGCGCTTGTGCAGCATAATAGCTAGGTTTATAGTATTCTGGTAAAAATCGTGCCATCGTAAAGGACATTGGATTGCCTAACATAAAAGCGGATAAAAAAGGCAACACTAAATACCGCGTAACAGGATTTTTGGCAGAAAGTTTGGCTACTTTGGTTACTCTTTCTTCTCCTAGAAAAGCAATTAAAGTATTCATAGCTACCATTAACATCAAAACAACAGGTACGATGCCTGTCATCCAAGAAATAAATGTTTCTGCTCCTGTTTGGAAAAGGTGCATAAATCCTTCCGCAAATTTTGTAATATAAGACATTACTCGACACTTCCTTTCAATTTTGTTTGTACTTTATTTTTCCATAATTGCCATTGAATTTTGGCTCCATTAAGCGGCGTTAATGGTTGTGTTTCTTGATAATTGCCAAGCTCAACACGTAAGTAAATTTCTCGTGCATTTTCCATCGCTTGTTGGGTTAATTTATTTTCCTTTTGTACGAGTGGATGGTAATGATCCATATAATGAATATCCTCGTTCACGTACTGAGGTAAGGGATGAAATTTAGCTAGAACAGTGACACCTTGCATCTTTCTAGCGGCTAAGATTTTCCCTTGCGAATCCACAGCAAACAAGATAATCGTGCCTGCTTTTAACTTCCCTGCACGTCGACCAATCGCGACTTTTCCTAATTGTCGCAATTCTTGGTAGTTTTGATTAAAGTGTTTAATCTGTTTCATTCCCATAGCTATCTGAACGAAGTAAGCTGTTAAAAAAAGCGCCCCGAATACGTAGATAAAACTCATATGATAATCCCCTTCCTTTGCATCCACTCTTTAACCGCTAAAACATCTCGTTGCTTCCGTAACTCATTACGTAAACGTTCGTCTCCTGCGATTGTAAACAAGCGGTCATATAGTTGTAGTAACTCTGCTTCAACAGTGGCAGTCAGCTCTTCTGGAATACCCAACAGCAAAATAACATCAACTTTACCTTCTGGTGTAACCAGTGATTCTTCAAAAACCCCAATCGATAAAATAATCGTTGATAAGGCTTGGTTAATTGTATGGGGAAAGGCAATCCCCGATTCAAAAATAGTTGTTTGTTGATCTTCTCTAGTAAAAATTCGTTCGATAAATTGGGGATCTACTAATTTTTCTGCTTCTAAATCAGCAATCATTTTCTGGATATTCGCTCGGTAACCTTGAGTATTCTCTAATAATTGATAGGTCATATGAATATTTTGAGATTCCACGGAACGAATTTCTTTTGCTCTCTGCCACTCATTTCTGAGCCAAGTATCGTTAAATAAATTAGTTAAATGGATCATCGGTGTTTGTGGTCGAATATTTTTTAAGGGAATGGTTGTAAAAATAGCAAAATATTGATTCAATTCTCTTCTCTCTGCCTCTTCTTCAGAGAAATGGGCAATCTGGACGTCTGGACCCAAAACTTTTTCCAATTGCCGCTGAATGATCAAGGCCGTTCCATGACCTGTACTGCAGATTACAGCGATTTCTTTTTTGGCTCCCGCTTCATAGTTCCCTCTCAATGCTAGTTCAAAATACAAAGCGAGATACCCAAATTCAACCGTCGGCACACAACGATTCAACAAACGGCCCAATTCTTGCAAGCCAATCTTGGCTAATTCATAGGCCAAAGGATATTGTCGTTCAATTTCTCCATAAAATAAATCGTGACATTCCACATGAAAAACGAGTCGATTCATCACGTTTCTTAAATGATCTTTCATTTCTGAAAACAAGAAGTCCTCATCAAATTCAACAACAACTGAATGATGAATTTTTTTCATCATTTTTTGAAAATAGTCAGCTAAGAGTCCTTCATCAGTCAATAAAGAGTTACGAATATGGTTTGTGTTGATGTTAAAAGGAAAGCTGATAAAGGAACGTTCCCATTGGCTTAACGTTACATTATAGGTTATTTCCAAGTGATACATCAGTTCTTCAATCTGCTCGTTATGACGAACATAATCAACATATTCTGGTGGTAGTTCCGTAATGAGTTTTCCAGCTAAAACACGCTGCAAAACAATTGAAACCACTCTTCGTAAAAGAAAACTATCTTGTTTCGCTAGTCTTGTTTCTTTGATTATTTTTTGTATCATTTGTTTGGTAGTTTCATGAAGAAACTGTTCTTCAAAATATTCTTGGACGTAATTCACATGAAGCAAGCGTAAATCAAACTCTTTTCCTTCTAAATGAATGCCACGGTTTGGCGTACCTACAACCGCAACCTGCCAAGGAGCAATCAGCTCTTTCATGCGCTTAATGTCTTTATTAACTGTGCCGCGACTAACGGCGAGTTCTTCGGATAAATCATAAGTTGAAATAAATTGATCTTCTTCTATTAATCGTTTGATAATGTAGGAAACACGCTTGCTTGAAGAATTAAAATCAGATTCCCTTTTTAGCCGTCCAGACAAAACCTCTTCAAAACCTTCAAAGTTATTGATTTCTAACTGAAAGAGATTTTCCTTCTGAATAATTTGGGCGATACCGATTAATTCATCATTCAATGTATCAATGTTTTTACGAACTGTTTGAGGACTTGCGGCTAATTTCTCTTGCAATTCCTGTAAGCTCATTCCTTTGTGATCAACTAGTAATTTTATTACTTGGTACCATCTATTTACTAGCGTCATTTAGTTTTCCCACCTCTATCCTCTTGTTTTACCTCCAGCTACGTTTGTGGTGATGCCTGTAATATAGCTTGAACGGTCTGATAAATAATAGCATACTAAGTCAGCGACTTCATGGAGTTTTCCGCTACGACCTAATGGAATCGTACTTGTTTTTGAATAACCTGCTCGCAATTGCTCCACAGAAATGTTTCGTGTATAAGCCAATGCTTCTTCGTATGCTAAAGTGCGCAAACCAGTTTCTTCCATAATGCCTGGCGCAATCCCCACGACACGGACGTTTGATTTTCCTAACTCTTTAGCCCATGAACGTGTATAACTGCTGACCGCTGCTTTCGTTGCAGCGTAGGCGCTTTGCCCTTCGGAGCCTTCTAATCCAGCTTCTGAAGACATATTAATAATGACACCTGCTTGTTTTTGTACAAGAATCCGGCCCACTGCTTGGCTCATTAGGTAGAGCCCTTTTTGATTGATGGCTACAATTTTGTCGAATACCTCATCCGATAATTCATAAGGCCCATGAGGATGATTTTTATCCACCAATAGACGAGGAATATTGATTCCGGCATTATTTACTAGGCCATCTACGGTTCCAAATTTTTCCACCACTTGAGCGACACCCGCTTCTACTTCTGCTCGAGAAGTTACATCGACTTTCACAAAGAGTAAATGCTCATGTTGCATTTCTGGTGCTGAAATATCAAAATTAGCGACATAGACCTCTTGCGCTAACAAGCTTTCAACAATGCTGCGACCAATACCAGATGAGCCTCCTGTAACAATCACTACTTTTCCTTTAATTCCTAACCAATCTGTCATTTGTTCCACTCCTATCATTTGTTTGCGCTTTCAGTATAGGTCAGTTTGTGAAATTATTTAAGACAGTCTTTTTTTGCAGTTTAGAAAAAAAAGTAGACTAATTCAAAACAAAAAAGCAGTTGCTTCTTCACAATCAATCATCCGTGAAGAAGCAACTGCTTCAAATTTTTATTATCCTTGCACTTTCGCGATTTTTCCTTGTTCGATGTAGACCATCAAAATGCTAATGTCAGCGGGGTTCACACCGCTGATACGGCTTGCTTGGGCAATCGTTTCTGGTTGGATTTTTTGTAGTTTTTGTTTTGCTTCTGTCGCCAAGCCGTTAATCGCTTGGTAATCGATGTTTTCTGGAATGCGTTTTGCTTCCATGCGTTTTAGTTTCTCAACTTTTTCCATGGCTTTTTTAATGTAGCCTTCGTACTTGATTTGAATTTCTACTTGTTCAATCACTTTTGGATCGAGCGCCTCTTCAGGTGCGGGAATAAATTGAGCGACTTCTTGATAACTGATTTCTGGGCGTTTCAGAAAATCTCTAGCTAAAATACCATCTTTTAAGCCAGCAGCGCCTTTGGTTTCCAAAAATGCTTGCACTTCTTTGGTTGGTTTAATCCGATGTTTGCCTAAGCGGGCAATTTCCGCTTCAACAGCCGCTTTTTTGACTAGATAGGCGGCATATTGTTCTTCTTTGACTAAGCCAATTTCATGACCCATTTCTGTTAAACGTAAGTCCGCATTGTCATGTCGTAAAATCAAACGATACTCCGCACGTGACGTTAATAAACGATAAGGTTCGTTAGTGCCTTTTGTAACTAAATCGTCAATCATGACGCCAATATAGCCATCACTACGTTTTAAAACAAGAGGCTCTTTGCCTTGAATTTTCAATGCAGCATTAATTCCTGCCATCAAGCCTTGACCAGCAGCTTCTTCGTAGCCACTAGTTCCGTTCGTTTGACCTGCTGTATAAAGATTTTCAATGACCTTTGTTTCTAATGTTGGGCGTAATTGG
Organism: Enterococcus sp. AZ129; assembly: GCF_051714505.1. NCBI lineage: Bacteria > Bacillati > Bacillota > Bacilli > Lactobacillales > Enterococcaceae > Enterococcus > Enterococcus sp. AZ129. The sequence continues at coordinate 2,806,806 of NZ_JBIORY010000001.1, forward strand.
TGAGGGACTACCACATCGTATTCAATGGCGTAACCTGTACGCATCATTTCTACTTTTTCTAATCCTTCAATAGAATGAAGCATTTCTGTTTGGACATCTTCTGGTAAAGAAGTAGATAAGCCTTGGACGTAAACTTCTTCGGTATTCAACCCTTCTGGTTCCAAGAACAATTGGTGTCTTGGTTTGTCTGCAAAACGAACAATTTTGTCCTCGATGGATGGGCAATACCGAGCGCCCACACCTTCAACAATCCCAGTAAACATTGGGGCGCGGTGTAGATTTTTTTGAATAATTTCATGCGTTGTTTCATTCGTATAAGTTAACCAACAAGGTTCTTGGTTTTGATTGTAGGCACTATCTGGCGTGCTGTAACTAAAGTGGTTGGGTTCTTTATCGCCTGGTTGTTCCTCTGTCACAGAATAATCAATCGTACTTGATTTTACTCGTGGCGGCGTTCCTGTTTTAAAGCGATCGATTTCTAAACCTAATTCTTTTAAATGATTGGCTAAACCAACGGAAGGTTGCGAATTGTTTGGTCCTGATGAATATTTTAATTCACCAATAATAATTTCGCCACGCAAGGCAGTACCGGCAGTAATCACCACTGCTTGACTACGGTATGCGGCACCTGTTGAAGTTACAACACCACGACAAACGCCATCTTCCACGATTAATTCTTCAACAATCCCTTGACGAAGGGTTAAATTTTCTTCTTTTTCAATGGTATGTTTCATTTCTGTCGCATAGGCATGTTTGTCAGCTTGCGCGCGCAACGCACGCACTGCTGGACCTTTACCAGTATTTAGCATCCGCATTTGGATGTAGGTTTTATCAATGTTTTTACCCATTTCGCCGCCTAATGCATCGATTTCTCGGACAACGACTCCTTTGGCAGGTCCACCAACAGAAGGGTTACATGGCATAAAAGCAACCATATCTAAATTAATCGTTAAAAGTAACGTTTTAACGCCCATTCGTGCGGCTGCTAAGGCTGCTTCAGAGCCAGCATGTCCAGCACCGACGACAATAACATCATATGATTCTGCTTGATATTGATTCATAAAAAATTCCTCTCTTGTCTTATTTTCCTAAACAAAATTGACTAAATAACTGTGTAATTAATTCATCTTGGACACTATCGCCGACGATTTCCCCTAAATAATCCCAACAACGGGTCATATCAATTTGAACTAAATCGACTGGCATACCTGCTTCGATGCCGTTAATCACTTCTTGTAACGAAAGCGCTGCTTGATCCAGCAAAGCAATATGACGTGTATTAGAAATATAGGTAGCATCTTTTTCGCCTGTTTGGCCGCCAAAGAAAAGATCAGCAATTTTCGCTTCTAACTGGTCTAAGCCTGTGTTTGACAACACCGAAACGGATAAAATTTCTTCTGCAGGGACTAATTCTTGTAATTCGTTAGGATCTAGTTTTGTCGGTAAGTCCATTTTATTTAAAAGAATAACGCGTTTTAAGCCTTTCGTTGCTTCCAACAGTTGACGATCTTCCTCTGTCAATTCTTCGCTTTGATTTAAGACTAACAAAATTAAATCCGAATCTGCTAACGCTTTGCGGCTGCGTTCGACACCAATTCGTTCCACAATGTCTTCTGTTTCGCGAATCCCCGCTGTATCAATTAATTTTAAAGGAACGCCGCGAACGTTAACGTATTCTTCAATGACATCACGTGTCGTTCCAGCAATATCTGTAACGATAGCTTTTTCTTCTCGTAACAGATGGTTTAACAAACTGGATTTCCCGACATTTGGTCGGCCAATAATTGCTGTACTTAGACCTTCTCGCAAAATTTTTCCTTGTTTAGCGGTCGTTAATAATTGTTGAATCTGCGCTTTCACAAATTCGGCTTTTTCTAAAAGTAATTTCGTGGTTAATTCTTCGACATCATCATACTCTGGATAATCAATATTAACTTCTACTTGCGCTAAAGTATTTAAAATTTCTTGTCTTAATGAACGAATTAACGCCGACAAGTTACCATCCAATTGGTTCAATGCAACATTCATCGCTTTATCCGTTTTAGCACGGATTAAGTCCATCACTGCTTCTGCTTGTGAAAGATCCATTCGGCCATTTAGAAAAGCACGTTTTGTAAATTCCCCAGGTTCGGCCATTCGTGCGCCTTCACGTAACAGTAATTGCAATAATTGGTTCACCACGACAATGCCGCCATGACAGTTAATTTCTACCACGTCTTCTCGTGTAAATGTTTTCGGTGCCCGCATCACAGAAAGCATGACTTCATCAATCAATTGATCGTTTTGCGGATCAACAATATGACCATAATGAATCGTGTGCGTGGGGACTTTAGCTAAATCTTTAGTGCCTGACCGATAAACTTTGTTTGCAATAGCAACTGCTTGCTCGCCACTTAAACGAACAATACTAATCGCACCTTCACCTGGCGGCGTAGAAATCGCCGCAATTGTATCAAATTCCATTGTAGCTGATTGCATAATTAGCTTCCTTTCTTCATAACAACAAAAAAAGCGCCCACTCCTCCTGCATTAAAAAATTCAGGTTGGATTTAGCACTTTCACTGCTTGTTCCTTCGATTTTCTGAAAATAGAATAGCACATTTTATTCTATTTGGCAATTTTTCTTCATTAAATGGAACGAGAAAACGTATCATTGAGTGGGGAATTCTCAACAATACGTTTTCTCATCTATAGGAATTAAAGGAGAGAGCTAGTTTTTACGTTTGCGTTTGATGATTCCCATGCTCGCAAGGAGTGCGACAAAGGCGCCAAACAAACTTGTTGTCACGGCTGAAGACTCTTTTTCACCTGTGCTAGGTAAGAAGCCTGTTTTCCCGTGATTTCCAGTGCCATAACTGATGGTGCTTAGTTTAGGGTGGTAGCCACTACCATTTGTACCGAGGCCATTGCCTAGTGAACCTAAGCCAGAACCTGTTGTGCCTAAACCAGAACCTCCATTTGGATTTGAACCTGTGTTTGAACCATTCCCATTATTCCCGCCAGTTGCGCCATTGTTTCCTGTATTGCCGCCTGTATTGCCGTTATTTCCGCCAGTGTTACCATTGCCTCCTCCAGGATTCGTTGGGTCGGCTGGTGTCATGAAGGTTGTAGCCGTACTGTAATGTCCTGCGCCATCGGTAGCTGTCGCAAGTAAACTTTGTTGAGCAGTCGCTTGTCCCGCTGTTAATTGGATAGCGAAGTTGCCTTCAGCATCGGTGGCACCTACAGCAATCACACTTCTTAATAGTCGGTTACTAATTTGAATGATTCGGTTTGGTTCAGCTGTTCCTTTGATGAGGTAGCCGGCTTTAGACGTTCCTAAAACTGAAGAAACAGTTGGTGCCGCAATTTTAATTTCTGGTTCTCCCGTAATATCGGCTGGCGTCATAAATGTGGTTTTAGGACTCACATTTCCTTGTGTATCTGTGGTTAGTGCGGTTAATGTTTCTTTTTCTGTTGCTAACCCTGCTGCAATATGAACGGAGAAGGTACCTCCAGTAGTTGTATTGCCACTTGCCAATAATTGTTCACTGCTATTGTAAAATTGAACCGTGACATTTGGATCAGCAGTTCCAGTGACTGTATAGCCATTGGCTTTGTTTCCTTCAACCTTCGTAATAGTTGGCGCCGCTAAAACGACATCCGCTGGAATAACGGCTGTAGCTGGTTGACTTTCATTACCAGCGCCATCTTTGCTAATAATCGTAATCGTTTCTCCTGGTGTCACTACGCCAGCTGGTAGAGTCACCGTATATTGGCCGGTTTCGCTAGCAGTTGTAGCAGCAATGATGGTTCCGTCTGCGTCACGGACATCAATAGTGGTTTTGGGCTCCGCCGTTCCAGTGATTTCGTAACCTTTACTAGAATTTCCGGTAATAGAATCGATGGTTGGTGTGGCTAAGTCGGCTGGTGTAGTTGCTGTAGCCGGCTGACTTTCTTTCCCTGTTGCATTTTTCGCTACGACAGTTATTGTTTCGTTAGCTGAGGCCTTCCCTGGCTCTAAAGTCACTGTGTATTTGCCATCAGTTCCAGTAGTTGCCATGCCAAGGACTGTGCCATCGGCGTCACGCACCTCAACTGTTGTACCAACTTCTGCTGTTCCTACTACTTGATAGCCGTTTGTCGTGCTACCAGTGACTTTGTCAACAATAGGTGTCGCGACTGGTGCATCTGGATCAGCAGGTGTTTTGAAAGCAGTCGGATTACTTTCTTTCCCAGCAGCATCTTTCGCAATGGCAGTTAAGGCTTCGTTGGCTGTTGCGGTACCCGTCGGAAGAGTGATTGTAAAGGCGCCAGCACCATCAGTCGTTCCCGTAGCAATAACTAAACCTGCTTCATTGTGAATCTCAATGGTGACATTTGGCTCTGCCGTGCCGGTTACTTGATACCCAGTGGCAGTTGTTCCTGTAACAGTCGTCACAGTTGGTGCTGCTACGGTTGCATCTTCAGGGACCGTCACTTCCGTTGGTTGACTTTCATTGCCGTCACCGTCTTTTCCAACAACTGTTAATGTATCACCAGGATTAGCGGCTCCCGCTGGAAGGTCCACAGTAAAGTTTCCTTGATCATCCGTTGTCGTTGTACCAATAATTGTTCCATCTGGGTTCCGTACTTCAATGGTGGTATTAGGGTCCGCCGTCCCAGTGATTTCATAACCAGTTGTTGAATCTCCAGTAATGTCACCAATTGTTGGTGTGGTAACATCAGCGGGTGTCATAGCTGTAGTTGGTTGACTCTCAAGTCCAGTATCATTTTTAGCAACTACATTCACTGTTTGTTTCGCTGTTGCTTTTCCTGAAGCTAACGTCACAGTATATTGGCCAGTCGGTCCAGTTGTTGCGGTGCCTAAAACTGTTCCGTCTGTTGCACGAACTTCAATGGTGGTGCCAAGTTCAGCGGTACCTGTCACTTGATATCCTTGTGTTGTATTCCCAGTAACTTTGTCGACACTTGGCGGTGCCACTACTTCATCTGCTGGTGTTTGGAAGGTTGTCGGTGTACTTGTATTGCCAGCAGGATCTTTGGCTAACGCTGTCAATGTTTCATTCGCATTTGCCGTCCCAGCTGGAAGGTTCACAGCAAAGGAACCAGTCCCATCGGCAGTCCCTGTTGCAATCACGTTCCCATCTGCATCACGAATTTCGATGGTAGCATTCGGATCAGCGGTGCCTGTCACCTGATAACCAGCAACTGAATTACCTGTTACTCCTGTTACAGTTGGTGCTGTAACCGTGGCATCAGCAGGAACAAGGACTTCAGTCGGTTGACTTTCATTTCCCGCGTTATCCTTTCCAATCACTGTTAACGTATCCCCAGGATTGGTCGTTCCCGTTGGTAGCGTTACAGTAAAATCACCATTCGCATCAGAGGTACCTGTACCAATGACTGCCCCAGATGGATCACGAACTTCGATTGTTGTGTTAGGGTCTGCTGTTCCTGTAATTTCATAACCCGAACCAGAGTTGCCTGTGATGTTATCAACTGTTGGTGCAGTGACATCAGCTGGTGTTGTCGCCGTTGCTGGTTGACTTTCCGTGCCACTAGCGTTTTTCGCTACAACGCTCAGCGTTTGATTTGCTGTTGCTGTTCCTGGATCTAAAGTCACTGTATATTTTCCGTCAGTTCCAGTTGTTGCAGTACCAAGGACCGTGCCAGCTGCATCGCGAACCTCAATGGTGGTGCCAACTTCAGCAGTCCCTTTGACCTCATAGCCTTTTGTTGTACTACCTGTTACAGTCTCAACAATTGGCGTCGCTACGGGTGTATTAGGATCCGCTGGCGTTTGGAACGTTGTTGGCGTACTTTCTGTGCCGCTGGCGTTTTTCGCTACGGCGGTTAACGTTTCATTAGCACCTGCTTCACCTGCGGGAATGGTAACTGTAAATGCCCCTGTCCCATCGGCGGTACCTGTACCTATTACGGTGCCTCCTGCATTTAGGATTTCAACCGTTGCATTGGCGTCGGCAGTTCCTTTAACTTCGTAACCTGCCGTTGAATTACCTGTCACTCCTGTGATTGTTGGTGCGGTTACGGTTGCTTCATCCGCTGGCGTTTGGAACGTTGTTGGCGTGCTTTCTGTGCCGCTGGCGTTTTTCGCTACGGCGGTTAACGTTTCATTCGCACCTGCTTCACCTGCGGGAATGGTAACTGTAAATGCCCCTGTCCCATCAGCAGTACCTGTACCTATCACGGCACCTCCTGCATTTCGGATTTCAACCGTGGCATTGGCATCGGCAGTTCCTTTAACTTCGTAACCTGCCGTTGAATTACCTGTCACTCCTGTGATTGTTGGTGCGGTTACGGTTGCTTCATCCGCTGGTGTTTGGAACGTTGTTGGCGTACTTTCTGTACCGCTGGCGTTTTTCGCTACGGCGGTTAACGTTTCATTGGCGCCTGCTTCACCTGCGGGAACGGTAACTGTAAATGCCCCTGTCCCATCGGCGGTACCTGTGCCTATTACGGTGCCTCCTGCATTTCGGATCTCAACCGTGGCATTGGCATCGGCAGTTCCTTTAACTTCGTAACCTGCCGTTGAATTGCCTGTTACTCCTGTTACGGTAGGTGCGGTTACTTCACTAGTAGTACCTGCAGCAAAATAAATGTTGGATACACCGTCTGCTGTTGCTAATAAATTAACGTCTAAAAGATCTGTTTGAACGACTGTTCCTACAAAACGAGCATCTAAATTATTGGATAAATTTTGAGGTGTTGAAACGGTAGTTGGTAAAGTAACCGTAGTTGCGCCTAGTAAAGAAGCATCCACTAACTCATTCACACCTGAACCACCAACCGCTAATAAAGGCAAAGCACCTGAAACAGCCACGTTTACCGTGCCTTTGACAGGAAGCAAGGCTGCATTTATGGCTGTGGCGACAAGATTACTTGGGATACTGGTTCCTTTTGCCTCCAAAGCTTGAACTGCCGCATTCAAATCTTGTAAGATGTTTGAAACATTTTGGGCTAAAACTAACCCTAAACCATCACTAATTGGTGCGCTAATGTATGAGCCGTCAGCTGCTAACGTTTCCGGAGCTGTAAATGAAGCAGCACCTAAGTTTTCAATGTTATTCACTAATTCCAATTGACGATTCACTTCCGTCAAATCAATATCAACACCAGTTAAATTCCCTAACGCTCCACTGGTAATTTGAGTAATGACATTGGTTAAATCATTGGCTGCATTCAAAACGGCAGTCAAAAAAGTAACTTTTGAAAGATCAATCGTAACGTTGGTATTGATTGCTGCGCTGCCTGCTGCAGCTACATTTCCTCTTAACTCAGGAGGAACCACTAACACCGCTTGTTTTTGTCCACTAAACACAGCGGAAGCATCTGCTAAAGCACCACCAGAAACAGTGAAATTAACTGGTTGATTTTGGTTTGCGGCTGTCCAACGATTACTCGTTGAAGTGCCACTGTCATTATTTGACGTAACATTTGATAATAGTTCGATATCCAAGACCGCTGCTGATGCACTGATTGCGCCAGAGGTAACAGCTATACTTACAGGGATTGCTAATGACGTAAATAATAAACCACTTGATATTGCTAAATTAAGCATCTTGCGTTTTGTCCATTTTTTATGCTGACTTTTCCGATTAAAATCCTCAACAATTTTCTTTTTCATCTGATCGTCCCTCTTTTCTTTAAAATAAACGATAAATACCAAGATCATTAGCTTCCCCTAGTTGTTCATCTCCCCCTTTAGCGATTTAAATGGATTTAACACCTGCAGTTTAGTACATTTCCTCAGCTTTTCAAAATATAATGCTGTGAATTTTTATATAAAAATTCATTTGATAACAAACATCCTGAATATGTTAAAAAACTCACTAATTCATTAGTGAGTTATTATACAATGAGAGGAAAATGAGGAAGTTTATACGTTTCTCCCCAATCATTAAAGATAAATAAATTATTTTATTATAACTTATCGTTTGATAAATCGATAATTAAATAACGAAAAATTTTTTTATTTTTTTGAGAAATTCCACTATTATTTTTTCTGCTTCTTTGACTGTTTTTATCAATTTTATGGCTGTAAGTCATAAAAACTTTACATCAAAAAAATGACTCTAATCTATAACAATTTTTTCTGTTTTTAAGATTTTTTTTATGAAATTTTTTATATTAAAAAAATTTCATAAAAAAAGGCGACAGCCGTTTTTGAACGAATGCCGCCTTTTAGACAAACAAAAACCTGATTCTAAAAGAATCAGGTTTAGGAAAAGCAAATCAAGATTCGCTTCAACTGTTTATCATCGTATTTGTATACTCTGATAAGAATGATTTCGTAATAAAATATACTGTGTTTCGTGGTATTTGTCAATCGCTTTCTTGAATTCTCTTGAGACCTTTCCATAAGCATATAAGGTCAAAATAACTGGCAAAATCAGCGTTGTAACTATCTTTTTAATTAAGGCGTCAGCCAATTTAATTTCATTAGTTTATCTAAAAACACCACCAAAATTAAAGCATCTGCACTGCCACCAATACTCCAATTTTTTTCTTTGAATAAGTGATTCAATCTTTCTAAGCAAAGGGTTCCCCGTAACGTTTGTGTCCCCCCTAAAGCAAAATATTCCTGGATTAACGGTTGATATACTTCAAAAATTTGGACATTCTGACTTCGTTTAATCAAATTCGTATCCTCAACATAGAGCGATAAATAAAGGAGCGTATCAATGAGTTTTTGTTGTTGTGTGCCTTGATGTTTTTGATAATAAGGCACTCCCTGTTCAAAGACAGCGGGATAACCTTGTTGCGCCTCACCACGGATTCCAGTCAAGCCATGCTGAACAAATAGTCGTTCACCCCAAGTTAGTTTTTCTAGCTCATTCGTAGCGAGGTTTTCAAAGTCAGCCAATAAGTCTTGCGTCATTGTTTGAAGCGTTTGTTGAAACAATTGTAAGGTGCAAGGGGTCTCCCAAATCATTAGACGACCACAGATAGCTAAAAAAATACCTAGAGAAAAAATCGCTCCTTTATGTGTGTTGATACCTTCTGTTGCCTCAAACATCGCTCGTTCTGCTTCTAAACCAACTTGTCGAATCGCGCGAAATGTTGCCTCAATCGGCAAATGACGTAGCTCTGTCCCAGCTTGAACGAAGGTTTCAAAATAAGGAGTCAAAACCACACTACTTTCTAAAAAAGTGAAAACATCCATATCTTGATGGGCGCCTGCATCGATTGGATCCACCAAGCCTGGTTTATTTAAACAGGTCACTTCATAGAGTAGTGCCAATTGTGCTTGCTGCGCTAATTTACTCCTTGCTTGCTTTGTCATTGCCTTTTACGTCCCTTCTTCTGCCGTGGCCTTTTCTTGTTTTATATAGTCTAGTACAGCATTAAAAACCGTGTCAACTACACCGCCATCAAATACATTAGGTATGAATTTTTCTGCTGTGGGTTCTGAAATCATAGCGGCCAAGCTTCGTGCTACTGTCATTTGCAAACCGACATCGACTTTTCTGCCTTTCGCTGCCAATAACCCTTTAAAAAGACCTGGAAAAGCTAAAATGTTGTTCACTTGATTCGGATATTTGGAAGAACCAGTTGCTAATAAACGGACACCATTGGCTTGGGCGAGGGCTGGTTCAATTTCTGGTTTAGGATTTGCTAAAGCAAAGATAATTGGGTCTTGGTTCATTGATTCAATCAGGGCTGGCGTTAGCACATCCGCTTCTGATAAGCCTAAAAAAACATCCTGATTGACGACAGCGGTGGCTAAATCTTTGTTTTCGACTGATGGTTTTATTACCTGTCGAAGCAAAGCACGTTGGTAAGGATTCAATGTCGGGTCTTCTTCTCTTAAAACACCTTGGCGATCTACTAAGGTGAGATGCGTAATTCCCGCTTGAATACATAACTTAGCGGTCGCTACACCAGAAGCACCAACTCCGTTAATCACCACACGCAATTCATTTAAAGGTTTTCCTTTAATTTTGGCTGCGTTGATTAGCCCAGCTAAAACGACAATGGCTGTGCCTTCTTGGTCATCATGATACACAGGAATGTTCAAACGTTGTTGAAGTTTTTCTTCAATTTCAAAACATTTTGGTGCAGAAATATCTTCTAAATGGATTCCTGCAAAACTATTTTGTAAATTTTCAATTGTTTGAACCATCTCGTCCACTGATTTTTGTTCCAGTGCTAAAGGAATAGCATCGACCCCCGCCAAATTTTTATAAAGTAAAGCTTTGCCTTCAACAATTGGCAAGCCCGCTTGCGTGCCCATATTGCCAAGACCCAGAACAGCTGATCCATCTGTAATAACCGCAATTAACTTACCACTAATGGTCCACTCGCGCGCTAATTCATGATTTTGGGCAATCATTAAACTCAATTCTGCGACACCAGGTGTATACATTTTGGCTAAATCATGATGGTTTAACACCGCTTCTGTTGCTTCAAGACTTAGTACACCAATATTTTTTTGATGAATTGCTAGAACTTCTTCTAACACATTGTCACTTCCTTTCACGGGCTGCCTTTTTTCTATTTGATGAAGCAAGGGTTTGAACAACCGTTATCGTCGCTCAAACCCTTGCTTCTTTATACATTTGCGGAGCACTTGCCCGTTCTATTCTGGCAAGTCAAGTTTGACTGTCACTTTCTGTAACGGTACATCGTAAAAAGGATCTTCGCGACGTCCTAAAAAGTCTTTTCCTTGTTGCGGGAACATCGCATATAATAGGACATCCTCTTCAGATTTTGCGTATTGTTGGATTTCCTTTTCTAAACTATGCAACTCTGGTTTCAATAAATCCGCTGGTCGACAAGTGATTACCTCTTCATCCCCAATGATTTTTTGCTTAATCTCTTCTGCGATAGGTGCTGGTGATTTGCCGTATTCTCCGCGCACATAATCTTTGATTTCATTCGGTATTAAGGAATATCTTTCCCCAGAAATCACATTCATTAAGGCTTGTGTTCCAACCATTTGTGAAAGCGGCGTAACTAGTGGTGGATACCCTAGATCTGCTCTTACTTTAGGTACTTCAGCTAAAACTTCTTCATATTTGTCTTGTAAGCCTTGCTCCGTTAATTGACTTAATAAGTTTGATAACATACCACCAGGTACTTGATAAATCAAGGTTTTCGGTTCCGTATCTTTAACTTTAGGGTTTAAAATGCCTTCACTTCTAAAGCGATCACGAATCGGATTGAAATAGTCAGCAATCTCTGTTACTTTTTCCATATTTAAACCTGTTTCAAAGCCTAAATCTTCTAACGCGATGGCTACAGATTCTGTGGCTGGTTGACTCGTACCGCCAGCGAAAGAAGAGATAGCTGTATCGATGATATCCGCACCTGCTTCAGCAACTTTTAAATAGGTCATCTCAGAAATACCACTAGTCGCATGCGTATGCACCTCTAAAGGTAAATCAATGGCATCTTTCATTTTGCTCACTAATTCAAAACCAGTTTGTGGCGTCAAAACGCCTGCCATATCCTTAATACAAATGGAATCCGCTCCTGTTTGACTTAATTCTTTGGCTAATTTTACAAAGTAATCGATGGTATGAATTTCACTCGTAGTATAAGAAATCGCTGCTTGACAGTGTCCGCCAGCTTCTTTTGTTGTTTGAATTGCTGTTTGTAAATTACGGACATCATTCAAGGCATCGAAAATACGAATAATATCAATCCCATTTTCAACTGATTTTTCGACAAAGGCCCGCACCACATCATCAGCGTAATGACGATATCCTAGTAAATTTTGTCCTCGTAATAACATTTGAAGTTTGGTATTTTTAACTTCTTTGCGAATTTGGCGAAGACGTTCCCAAGGATCCTCGTTTAAATAGCGGACACAGGAATCAAACGTTGCCCCGCCCCACATTTCTAATGCATGAAATCCTGCCTCGTCCATTGTTTTAATAATCGGCAGCATATCTGAGGTTGGCATCCGTGTTGCAATTAAACTTTGTTGTCCATCCCGTAGCACCGTTTCTGTAAAACGAATTTTTTTACTCACTTGGCTGCTCCTTTCGTGTCAAAATTATTTCTGTTATTTTTTCTTGCATTGCTTCAAGACTGTGACGTCGATTTCGTCCACAGACTTTCGCCTCTTCTTGGCAAATAAAACAGCGCCGTGGTGGCAAGCCTAAATCTCCTCGATGAAGGCTTTTTAGTTCCTCATTTCCCCATAAAACATCTAGGTCCACTAAACGACCATAAGGATGTGTTTCTTCAATTTTGACCATTCTTTGTTTTAACTCTTGCGGGGCTAACGAAACCGCCAAATAATATTCAGGCCCTGTCTTTTCATTCCGGTAAAAATTAACAATCGGTACTTGATCCAGCAATTGTTGCTCGACTTCGTCAATTACTTCTAAAAAAACAGCCGTTAAGGTGGGCGAATTTTTTACTTCTCCAGGAATATTCATTGTGGCAGATAAGAGACTAGCTTCTGGTGCTGTTTCTAACAACTCCTTCTGTGTGGCAGCTCTTTGTTCGCGAGCATCCAACATCTCTAAAAGTGTTACTTTTTCCCCATTAAACATTGCGTACCACATCAATTAGACTACCATCTCGGTATTCAATTAACGCAACAACTTTGTCTCCATATTTAATTGGTTCCGGGGTGCCAACAATGTTGTAGGCTTTGTCTTTCAACTCTTCTAACGTAAACTGAGGAACATCTAAGGTTTTAAAACAATCAATTAAGTCTGTTCTTTTTGGATTGATTGCAATGCCGACTTCTGTTACTACGACATCGACACTCGTACCTGGTGTAACGACTGTATTTACTTGCTCAACGATTGTTGGAATCCGTCCACGAACAAGTGGTGCAATCACTAGACTCATTTTACAAGCCATACTTGTATCGGAATGTCCGCCAGAAGCACCACGGATGACACCATCTGAACCAGTAATGACATTTACATTAAAATCTGTGTCCACTTCTAAAGCAGATAAAATAGCTGTGTCTAATTGATTAATAACCGCCCCTTTGCTAAGCGGTGAAGCATACATATTGGCATCAATTTCATAATGATTGGCATTTTCCCCTAAAGAAATAGCTGATGGATGATCAAAGTCTTGGACGTCAATAATTTTTTCTACTAAGCCTTCTTCCAAAAGTTCCACCATTGCATTCGTAATTCCGCCTAAAGCGAAACTTGCTTTAATGCCATCTTTAAGCATTTGTTCTCTCATGAACCGCGTAACTGCTAGTGAAGAGCCACCTGTTCCTGTTTGGAATGAGAAGCCTTCTTTGTAGTAAGGAGAATGTGTAATTATTTTTGCGGCATATTCAGCAATCAATAATTCTTTAGGATTCTTTGTAAAACGTGTCGCGCCTTTGGCAATTCCATCTGGATCACCAATTGCATCAATTTCTACCACATAATCAACATCTGTTTGTGGAATACTAATAGGGGTATTAGGATATGGTACTAATGTGTCAGTAATGATGACCACTTGATCCGCATATTTTGCATCGACCATCGCATATCCAAGAGAACCACAGGTGGCTTTTCCTTTGGTTCCATTCGCATTTCCATAAGCGTCTGAACTTGGTGCACCTAAGAAAGCTACATCAATATGGATATCGCCTGCTGCTACTGCCCGTGCCCGGCCACCATGTGAACGAATCACCACAGGATTTTCCATGATACCTGCTGAAATAGCGGCTCCTACTTTATCTCTCAAACCAGAAGAAGTAATGTTGGTGACTACTCCATTTTTAATGTGTTCAATCAGAGGTTCATGAACATTTGCAATTGAACTAGGTGCAATCGAAATGTTTTTCAGCCCCATGGCGGCAATCTCGGCTAAAACTAAATTCATCACATAGTCTCCTTCACGGAAATGGTGATGGAAAGAGATGGTCATGCCATCTTTCAACCCTGTTTTTTCAATTGCTTCACGAATACTTCCTAAAAGTTTTGTCTCCCGAGGTTTCACTGGTTTAATTGCTCGGCTCGCTTCTTGATAAGCACCAATGTGTGCTAATTCTCCTTCATAAATGCCGTATTGCTCTGCATAAGATTGAGGAATGTCTTTGCCTACTTTATTTACTACCATGTCTATATTTCCTCCTCGGTAATTAATTTAGCCGCCAATGCTAACGCAATGACCCGTTCAGCTCGTTCAACAATTGGTTTATCAACCATTTTTCCATTTACGGAGATAACACCGGAACCTTTTGCTTCGGCTTCCCGAATGCCCCAGATTACTTCCTTAGCATTCTGGATTTCTTTTTCTGTTGGCGCATAAATAGTATTAACTAATGGGATTTGACGAGGGTTAATCACCGATTTCCCATCGAAACCTAGCTGTTTAATCAAACGAACTTCGGCTTCAAAGCCTTCCGTATTGTCTACATCTGAATAGACCGTATCAATAGCTGCAATCCCAGCTGCTCGAGCGGCATGTAAAATCATGCTACGAGCAAAGAATAGTTCTTGGCCATCTGGATGGCGCCGTGTTTTCATATTGGTAACATAGTCTTCGGCGCCTAACGCGATGCCAATCAAGCGAGTTGAACTTTTGGCAATCGCGGGCGCATTTAGAACACCTTCGGCCGATTCGATGGCAGCCATCATTTTCGTTGTTCCTACGGGAATGTCATTTTGCTGTTCTACTTCTGTAATGACTGCCTCGACATCAATGATATCTTGGGCTGTTTCTGTTTTTGGTAAACGAATCACATCGACACCAGCTAAGACCATTGCTTCAATATCTTCTGCACCACCGGCATCTAAAGCATTGATTCGAACAACAATTTCAATATTGCCATAATCGAAAGTTTTCAAAGCAGAATGGACTAAAACACGGGCAGAGTCTTTTTCTTTTAATGAAACTGCATCTTCTAAATCAAACATGATTGAATCTGCCCCATACAAAGGTGCATCTCTTAGCATTGCTGCGTTCGCTCCAGGGACAAACATCATTGTTCTTCTTAAACGTTCCATGAGTCCAACTCCTTCCAATCATACGTTTCTTTTTCAGCGCCTCGATGTAAAACTGTAATCATCCGAGCTTTGATCGTACAATCTAATGCCCCTTTATCAATCGCCTTGACCGCAACGCCTTGGACATCTAAATGTTCCAAAGTTGTCGTAATCATCTGACGAATTTGATTGCCAAATTGTTTTTCGACACTACTTTCTAATTCAATGGTATTTTCTGTTGATTCAATGGGTTGGACGGTAATCATAATATCACTTGATTCTACTGTCCCTGCAGTAGCATTTTTGATAATCTTCACTTTCTTCACCTCATTAGTTTCTTGTGTTCTACTAAGTATTGATAACTTGTTGCTGGTAAAAACTTCTTGAGTGTCTCTTTGTCGCCTTCAGCCATCGCTTTGCGAACTTTCGTCGCACTAATCAGCTCTCCATCAATCGCTAATCGCGGGACAATGGTTAACGTTATCGTTTGTCCGAAAACTAGTTGCATTGCTTGATTGTAGACAGCGGTCACTTCTGAATAAGGCTCTTCTCCCACATAACGTTGCTGAATTTCAAGTATTGGCGCAATTCTTTCTTTAAATAACGTTGCATCAAGCGTTGCTTGAATTGCAGCTACCTCTAATGGCGCTTTTTCTTTCAAAAAATAGGTAGGAAAAGTCGCAGACGAAACTAAGTAATCTTCTGTAGATAGGACTGTCACATTGGGTAAATGGGCTACCCCTTTTTGCACCATTGCGAAACGTGCTTCTTTTGAAAATAGCGATTTATCTTCAGATAAAACAAACACATAAACGTGTGGACTTTCTTGGGCTGCTTTTTCGACTAAGTACTGATGGCCTTTCGTAAAAGGATTTGCATTCATGACAATGCTACTGGCTGGCCCTGCTTTTTTATGCTGTGTCAGGTAACCAAGATAATCGGCAAAATCTGGTTTGCCTTGCTCCATAAATAGCACCTCTTGATTCGCAACCACTTTTTGAAAGCCTAGCGACTGAAAAATTTGTTCATTTTTTGGTTTTGTATACAAAAAACTGTGTAATTGGTTTTCTTCTCTCAGTTTTTCAAGTAGATGAACCACCAATTGGGTTAACAAATTTTCAGATTGATATTTTTTACAAACGGCCACGCACTTAATCGTTTTGCCTGAAAGCGAGCCAGAGGCGATTAATGCTGTGTCATCATATATGCCAACGGTGTAATCAAGTGCTTCTGTCGTTTGCAATTCGGCGTTTTCCATTAATTCGCGCCAAGCTTGATAAGCTTTTTTATCTTTTTGCAACCAGATTCTTTTCATTGTATATACGCTGCTCACAGCAATAACCTCCTTTATTTTTTAATTGGAAATAATTTTGTTAGTAATTTAGACGCTAGATAAATGATAAATAAAACAACGAAAACGCCGCCCCAACCAAAACCTAACAGTTCAAAAGCAATTTTTAAATCTTCCATGTTAACAGACATGTATTCGTTCTCCTTTCCGTCCTATGTTAAAAAGGCTAATAGTAAGCCACCAGCAATTACAGAAGCGATTTGTCCTGAAACGTTGGCACCAGCAGCATGCATTAAAATAAAGTTTTGTGGGTCTTCATCCGTAGCCATTTTTTGAATAACCCGACTAGACATTGGGAAAGCGGAAATACCCGCAGCACCAATCATGGGATTAATTTTTTCTTTTCTAAATAAATTCAAGAATTTAGCAAAAAGCACGCCGCCGACTGAGTCCATAATAAAGGCGACTAACCCTAAGCCAATAACCATCAACGTATCGACTTTTAAGAACTCTGCATAGTTCATGCTAACGGAAATAGATAGTCCTAGCAAGATACTAATAATATTCACCAATTCATTTTGAGCTGTAATGGATAAACGATCCAAAACGCCACATTCTCTTAATAAGTTCCCAAACATTAAGAAACCAACTAATGGTAATGACACCGGCGCAATTAACCCTGCGACAATCGTAATAACAACCGGGAAAAGAATTTTCGCTGTTTGAGAAACTTCACCGGCCCGATAAGTCATACGGATCCGACGTTCGGCTTTCGTCGTCACTGCTTTAATCGCTACTGGTTGAATAATCGGAACTAACGCCATGTAGGAGTAAGCGGCAACCATTATGGCCCCCATGTATTTTGAATGTAAGGTATTTGCTACGAAAATAGACGTTGGACCATCAGCGGCACCAATAATCCCAATCGAAGCAGCATCGTTTAAATCAAAACCTAATAAAACAGCCATAATAACTGTAAAGAAAATCCCAAACTGTGCAGCGGCACCAAACATCAACATAAACGGATTTTGTAACAATGGCCCGAAATCAATCATTGCCCCAATCCCAATAAATAATAATAACGGGAATAATTCTGTTTTTATTCCAAAATCAAAAAGAACATTAAACGGACCTGGCTCGCCGCCAGCGCTCAATACGCCGGAATTAGGAAAGTTCACTAAAATCGTTCCTAAACCCATCGGCACTAAAAGTGTTGGTTCATACTCTTTTTTTATTCCTAAATACATTAATAGTCCACCAATCAGCATCATCACAATGCGTCCTGGTTCTTGGCCCATTCCTATAACACCTTGAATCAGTGTCTCCACACAAATCACTTCCTCTTCTTAAATTAATTCTAGTTAATTGTTATTAATGGTTCCCCTGGGTTCACAATTTGGCCTTGGGTAACATGAATTCCTGTTACCGTACCTGCTTTTCCTGCAACGATTTCATTTTCCATCTTCATTGCTTCTAAAATTAACAATGGTTGGTTCTCAGACACCGTATCACCAACATTGACTAATACTTTTAACACAGTTCCTGGCATTGGCGCAGGCATTGCATCTGCTCCTGCTGGGGCGGCTGGCTGCGCTGCTGGCGCTGGGGCTTCTTCAACAGCAGGGGCTGGTGTTTCTGTCGTAGCAACTGGCGCTGTTGGTTGTGGCGCAACAGGTGCTGGTTGTGGGACGCCACCGATTTCTTCCATCTCGACTAAATATTCTTTCCCATCAATTGAAATTTTAAATTTGCGTAACATAATGATCCTCCTCAAGGTTTTGTTTTGAAATTCTTTTGACAACTAGCTGAGACTCTTCTGAAAGCTCTGCAGCTATACTGGCTGCAATAATAGCAACTTCTTTTGCTTCTGGATTTCGTTTTGCGATTTTTTTGATAACAAAACGACTTTCTGGAAACTCTCCTGCTGCGATGGCAGTGGCCACAATACTTACCAATTGATATTCTTTTGGCTCAGCAGGAATATATGCTGGTATATCTATCCATCGCTTTTCAAAGTTATCCGCTTCACGTTGGATAACGCTTTCATTAATCTCGGTATCCTGCGTGTGTTGCTCTTTCTTGAATAAGGACTTAAATAGGCCCATATTGTCTCTCCTTTCACTAATTCTTGGTATACGTTCATTATAGAAAAAACCGTTAAAAAACCTAGTGAAAACACTAGCTCAGATTGTTCTTTTATTGTTTATTTTGTGAAAAAAACTCTGTAAACATTGGTATATAAGCATTTATCAGCCGTTAAGATTCTATTAATATTATATTAAGTTATTAATAAGAATTTGATTGTTGAATTGTTTTTTTGATGTTCTTTTTGTTTTAGGCTATTTATTCTCTGCGAAAGTTTGTATATTCTCACACTATAGACAAACACAAAAAATATTTTTTGTTGTAAACCAGAATACTGTGAAACATTTCTCATGGCTATTCTTTTTTATTAACACCGGTTGTTAACGCTTACAAAAAAGTTCTAAAAAAAGAAAGGAAGAAAAACATGTTACTCACTATTTTAGCTTATGGTATGATTATCATCTTTATGTATGTAATCATGAAAAAGAAATTGTCACCGTTTACATCTTTAGTAATTATTCCTCTTATTTTTACTTTGATTGCAATTGCAACTGGAGTAGCGAGTCCGCCACCTGGTGCTGACGGTGTTGTCCCTGAAGTCAACATTGGGAATTTCGTCTTAGATGGGATTTCAACTACTTCAAAAACTGGTATTATGTTATTATTTGCCATTCTTTACTTCTCTATTATGTTGGATGCTGGTTTGTTTGACCCAATCACTAAAAAAATGATTTACTTTGCTAAAGGCGATCCAATGAAAGTCTTGATGGCTACTGCGGTAGTTGCTGCTGCTGTTTCCTTAAACGGAGATGGAACAACCACGACCTTGATTTGCTGTTCTGCGTTTATTCCCATCTACAAAAAACTTAATATGAAATTGATGAATTTAGGTGTGCTTGTTATCTTACAAAACACCATTATGAACTTATTACCTTGGGGCGGTCCAACAGCTCGTGCCATGGCCGTACTAGAAGTTGATGCCGACATTCTTTCTTATTTAGCACCTGGTATGATTTTATCTGTATTGTATGTTATCTTCTTTGTTGCTTATCGCATGGGGAAAAAAGAACGTGCTCGCTTAGGCGTGACAACGCTTACTGATAAAGAATTGGAAGAAATGACTATTGTTAACGATCCTGAGTTATTAGAAATTCGTCGTCCAAAGAATTTTGCGTTCAATGGTATTTTAACGATTGTCTTAATCGGTTGGTTAGTCCTAAGTTCATTCGTTGGTCAATTAGGTTTGCCTTCGTGGATTGAAATGCCACCGTTATTATTATTCCTAGTTGGTACTTGTATCGCTTTAATGATCAACTATCCAAAATTAAAAGATCAAAGCAGCCGCATCAGTGCAAATGCTGGTGATGCTGTGCAAGTAGTTATCTTAGTTTTTGCTGCTGGCGTCTTCATGGGCTTATTCCAAGGTTCTGGTATGGCCAATGCCTTAGCAAATAGCTTTGTTAATATTATTCCAAAACAATTAGCCGGCGCTTGGGGCTTAGTGATTGCGTTCATTTCAGCACCAGGAACATTCTTTATTTCAAACGACGGTTTCTATTTCGGTGTCTTACCAGTCCTAGCAGAAGCTGGACGTTCTTATGGATTTGACAATATGTCTATGGCTTTAGCTTCCTTAATGGGGCAAGCGTTCCACTTATTAAGTCCATTAGTGGCATTTATTTACTTGCTATTACGTTTAACTGGTTTAGATATGGGCCAATGGCAAAAAGAATCGGCAAAATATGCCTTAGGAATTTTCGTTATTTTCGTTGTTACAATTGTTGCTTTAGGTCACATGCCTTTATTTATTCCACAAAATTAAACGTCGTCGCTGAAACCGTAGGAGTGCCTTTTCTCCTCGGTTTTCTTTTCATTTTGTCTTTTCTTGCGTTATATTTTCATTTTTAATATTATATTTATTATCTATAAAAATAACCTATAGGGAGGTGCCTCATATGAATCCAACGGTTGAAGCAGTAAAACGGAACTTAGATTTAACCAGCAGTAAACCTCTAAAAATTTGTACCTACGAAGCCTTTAAAAAAACCATTATTTTAGGGGATATTCCTGCAGGTGAACGGATTAACGAAAAAGAATTTTCCGAGCAATTAAACATTAGTCGGACGCCCATTCGCTTTGCTTTACAAGAATTGGTCAAAGAACAATTGGTGGAACATATACCTATGGTGGGTATCGTGGTTAAAGGGATTAGTATGAAAGATGCTTATGAAATTTATGATATTCGTAAATCTTTGGATACTTTAGCAACCATTAAAGCCATGGAACTCATGACACCAGAAGATTTTGATGAATTGGAAGCCTTACTTCTCGAAGGAGAACAATACAATAAAAATAACCAAGTAGATGACTTACTACAGAACTTTTCAGATTTTAATTCCTTTATTTATACTAAGAGTCAGATGCTACGTTTAAAAAAAATTGTGACTGATCTCCATGCTTACTTAATCTATTTCAGAGATATTGCGATTCGTGCCTCAGAACGTCGTAGTATTGCCCTAGAAGAACATTGGTTAATTTTCCGCGGAATGAAAACAAAGAATATTGACCAGATCACACTTTTAACCCATGAACATCTAAATCGTTCGCTTCAATTTATTTTGAAAGAAATGGAACGTCGGCAAATTGAATAATCAAAAAAGACCCGCAGTCGCTCGTGCAACTGCGGGCCTTTTTTCATTTTTTTTGTACGCAACCATCTGGCGTAAAGGTATAACCAATGCCCCAAACGGTCCGAAGGTAACAAGGTTCTTTCGGGTTTTCTTCTAATTTACTTCGTAAACGATTAATAAAAACCATAATCGTATTCGCATCGACATCCCCAGTACCCCAAACACTGCTGTAAATTTGTTCTTTAGAGAATACTTGCTCGGGATTCTCCAGAAAAAATTGAATTAATTGAACTTCTTTCGAAGACAATGAAATAGGTAAATCCTTTTTAAATAGTTGATAACGACCATAATCAAAACGGAAATCGCCTACCTGTAGTTCTTCTTTTTTATAAATATTCAATTGTTTTCGAATCATTCGAGCTCGATTCAGCGAAGCAATCACCTGAGCCTTAAAAACATTCAAGGAAAAAGGTTTCGTTATATAACTATCCACGCCCATTTCCAAGGCTGCAATGATATCCTCTTCTTCTTTTTTGCTACTAAAAAAGATAATTGGCACTAGTGGATATTTCTCTCTAATCATTTGGACTAAGTAGTAACCATCGCTGTCATGTTCCAAGTTATCATCTAAAATGAACAAATCAAAGGTAACTCTGGACACGATATCTTTTGTTTTTTCAATTGATTCACTTTGGTAAATAAGAATACCTGTTGATTGTAATGCTTTCCAAATCAAGCGACGAACTGCTGCATCATCATCTACAACCAGTATTTTCTCCGTACGCATACCTGTTGCTCCCCCTACGTCTCTTTACAAAACTTTTTCATTTGAATTTACTACTGGAGTAATTACTGATTATCATAACATAAAAAAAGAAACGGAGACGGCTAAAAAATCATTTAACAAAGAAACGTTGGCAACTATTCAGTCCCTGCTGAGAGTTGCCAACGTTTCTTTGTTTGTTTAAAAATACTTCTTAACTGGTTCAACCACTAAATACCGATAAGGTTCATCCCCTTCAGAATGGGTTTTGATTTGCTCATCTTTACTTAGCGTGTGATGAATTTGTTTTCTTTCAAAAGCCGGCATTGGTTCCAAGAAGACTGGCCGCCCAGTGCGTTTGGCTTTTTCCGCAGTGCGTTTCGCTAAACGTTCCAAAATTTCATGACGTTTTTCACGATAATTTCCGACATTCACAACAATCGATAGCTTATTGCTTGCAATGCGGTGAATAAAGACTTGCGCTAAATACTGTAACGCATTTAACACTTTTCCGTGTTTTCCAATTAAGATACCTTGTTTTTCTGTTTCTAAATGGAAGATAATATTGCCATTCTCGCGCGCTATGCGAACCATGGCAGGGGCGTTCAGTTCATTTGAAATATTCGTTAAATACATCGCTAATTCAGTAATAGCAGCTTCATCTTCCAGATTTTCTAAAGAATGTGTTGATTCCTCTGAGAGACTAGGAATTGCTTCGGTTAATTCCTCAACTGCTTCTTCCACTGCTGTTGCTTCATCGGCAACAACAATATCTTCCACTGTTTCTTCGACCGCTTCTGTGACTTGCTCACTAATCGTTGGTTCCATTGAAATTTGGGCAAGTTTTTTTCCTAGACCTAAAAATCCTTTTTTTCCTTCGTCTAACACATCAATTGTAACATCCTCTTTGGTTAAACCAAGTGCTTGTAAGCCTTTCTGCGTTGCTTCTTCGATTGTATTTCCTTCATAAATCGGCATCTGAACGACCTCCTTTATTTTTTCTTCCCTTTTTTCTTAGGACTTTTTGCTCGTTCAAGCGCTCGCTCCCGTGCTTTGGCTTGACGTGCTGCTTCCTCCCGCTCTTTACGGATTTTGAATGGATTGTTTAATAACAATGTTTGCCCTGTTTGGAAGGCATTTGAGACCACCCAGTAAAGAGATAAACTGCTGGCTAATGAAATCCCCATAAAGAAGATCATCGCTGGCATAACGTAATTCATAATTTTCAGTGAGGCATTTGTTTCTAGTTGGCTCATACTTGAAAGATACGTACTAGCAAACGTAAAGACGGCCGCTAAAATCGGTAAAATTAAATACGGATCCGGCTTATCGAGGCTTAACCACAAGAACGTTCCTTCTTTTAACTCAGGCACGCGTGAAATGGCTTGATACAAAGCCATCATGATTGGTAGTTGAACCAACAGTGGTAAACAGCCAATGTAAGGATTCACATTATTCTCTGCATACAAACGTTGCTGTTCTTCTCGGAATAAGCGTTGTGTTTCAGGATCTTTTGAAGAATATTTTTGTTGCAAGGCCTTTAATTGCGGTTGCAACTCTTGTGTTTTACGCATACTCTTCGTTTGGAAATGCATCAACGGCAATAAAATAATCCGGATGACTAACGTAAATAGGATAATCCCAATTCCGACACTGCCGCCTAATGATAGGAACTTAATCGCTTGGGCAAAATAATAAACAATGTATCGATCCCAAATTCCTGTACTACTTTCACTTACGGGCGCGGTTCCGCAGGCGGATAAAACAAAGACTAAGGTCACTAACCCAGCCATTAATAATAAGCGCTTATACTTCTTCACTACTCAATTCCCTCTCTTACATCTAATATTTTAGCTAAATTTAACACATGTGTTAAATTAGCTTTCACTTCTTCAGACGATAATTTTTCCAATCCTGGACGTGCAATCACGATAAAATCAATTTCTGGAGAGATACGGTCTTTTAATTGAAATAAACTCGCGCGGATTTTCCGCTTCACAGCATTTCTTGTGACCGCGTTTCCAATTTTCTTCCCAACAGAAATCCCCACTCGAAAATGGGCTTGTTGTGGTTTTTCTAAAACGTACACCACGAAACGACGATTTGCACAAGATTGTTTTTTATTAAACACCTGTTGAAATTCTTTTTCTTTCTTGACACGGTAGGACTTTTTCATCGGCATCCCTTTGTTTCTATATTTTTTTACTTCTTAATAATAATAGCATATTTCCGCTCTTTTTTAGTAGCCTTTTCTATAGAATCCTGCTTTCTTTTATTGAAAACAGAAAAAGAACCCTTAGTTATCTTCACATCTTCCAAAAAATTATGGAGATAACTAAGGGTTCTTAGAAATTGACTGTTTAAAAGACCAGACCATCATTAAGCAGAAATAACTTTTCTACCTTTACGACGACGGCTTGCTAATACGCGACGGCCATTTTTAGTGCTCATACGTTTACGGAATCCGTGAACTTTTTGGCGTTTACGTTTGTTTGGTTGATACGTTCTTTTCATGCAATTACACCTCCTGAAATTGTAACTATCCATCAATATATAGACATACTTTGATAGTATAACGAGTAATAGGGTCTTTTGTCAATAAAATTTAAGAAATATTTCCTGAGAAAGATTCGTTTCAATTATCCACAAATTAAATTTTCCTGTGAGTAGCTTGTGGATAGTTTTCCACATTTTTTTCTGTTCACAGCCATTTTCCCACTAGTTTTACACAAAAAAACAGCCTGTTAAAAAGTTTTACACAGGTGTTTTTTCAGCTGTTGATAAGTTCTTGAAACATGATTGTGTCAAGCTTAATTATTCTCAACTTTTTGTGGATAACTCATTCAACAACCACTTTCTTCCGCAAGTGTCGACACCCTGTGGAAAACTTTTTTCACCCTTGTGTACTTTTTTTCCACATTGAACAATTGCTTGTGGAAAAAGTTTTGAAAAAATGCTAAAATCGACTATGCTCATTCTTTTAAGTTATCCACATTTTTTAGATAACCAAAATTTAAACATATAGGAGGTCACTGT
>NZ_JBIORY010000002.1:0-129536 GCF_051714505.1 Enterococcus sp. AZ129
GTGAAAGATCAAGCAATGGACGTTTATTCCTTTGATGTTTTGATACCTATCAAGGAGAATCACCCTTTTGCATTCTACTTTAAACCTACTTTTTCAAAACAGACATTGGTAAACTTTTTTAAGAAAGTGCCGCAGTTAACCAAGTATATAACACAAATAAATAATTTGCTTTAAATAGAATTTTGAAAAAATTTTATAATGTGTTAAAAAAGTTTTCACAAACAGGTGTATATACTTCTGTTTGGTAAGAAAAAATGAAATAAATGGAGGAAAAGTCATGAAGAAAACAAGTAAACTATTGTCTGCATTATTAGTTGTTAGCCAAGTATTTGGCTATACACCAGCAGTTTTTGCAAATGAAGAACCTACGTCGCCGACACTTTCTTCAGAATCTGCGACGGTTCAAGAAGGAAGTACTGGAGGACAAACAGAAGAAACCGTTGATTCTACACCAGAAACAACGCCAGAAGTACCACCAACAGATTCTTCCACGGAAGAACCACCAACTACACCTGAGCAACCAGTGGAACCAGAAACACCCACGGTGCCAGATTCAAGCAAACCAGAAACGACACCCGTAGAACCAGAACAAAAACCAGAAGAAAATCAGCCTGTAGAAGAGTCCAAACCAACGGATTCTTCAACGACACAAACACCACAAAATCCTACAGAAACGCCGACAAATCAGCCAAATGTGTCCACTCAATCTGATGTTTCTACTAATACAGAAACAAGCACCACAAATCAAGAAACAGCAGCACCTGTTGTAGACGAAGTCAAAGAATACCACCAAGCTCCATCAGCGCCTATTCAAGAGTTAGTGCCAGAAAGTACGCTTTCTTCAGATGGAACAATTCACTTTGAAAAAAATGAAAGTGTAGAACAATTTATTCAAAAAATTGGAGAAGCAGCTAGAAAAGTGGGGCAAGAAAATGATTTGTATGCTTCTGTTATGATTGCACAGGCGATTTTAGAATCTGCTAGTGGTCAAAGTTTACTATCAAAAGCACCAAACTATAATTTATTTGGCATTAAAGGCACACATAACGGAAAAGGGGTCTCTTTTGCGACACAAGAGGATTTAGGCAATGGAACACTTTATACTACCCAAGCAACCTTTAGACAATATCAGAGCTACGAGGAGAGCCTAAAAGATTATGCGAAACTGTTAAAAGAAGGCTTGGCAGGGAACGCTTCTTTTTATGAAGGTGTCTGGAAAAGTAAAGCGAAAACCTATCAAGAAGCAACTCAGTATTTGACAGGACGTTATGCGACAGATAGTCAGTACAATCAGAAATTAAACGGCTTAATTGAAACCTACGACTTAACCATGTATGATCATCCGAAAGCAACAGTAGAAATGACAGGATCTGATTTTCCAGCGTATAACGGGGAAAACTATGATACGTCTAATAGTTACGCGTGGGGAAATTGTACGCAATATGTCTATAATCGAATCACGCAATTAGGCAAACACATTGATTTAACCATGGGAAATGGAAAAGATTGGGGCGTGACTGGCCAAGCTCGAGGTTATGAAGTGAGTCGCACACCACAAGCTGGAACAGCTGTTTCCTTTCCTGCAGGCGTGTTAGGTGCAGACCCAGTTTATGGTCATGTCGCATTTGTAGAAAAAGTGAATCAAGACGGTTCAATTTACATTTCAGAAATGAATGTACAAGGCTTAAACGTCGTATCTACTCGTACAATTGCAGCAACTCAAACAAGTATGTTGAGTTATATCATGCCCAAATAAAGAAACAGAGAAAAGCAGACAATGTGTCTGCTTTTCTTTTGTTTATACGAGAAAGGATTTTGAAAAATGGTGAATACAAAAGCCGTAGTTTTATTTGTTATTCTAACTTCAGTTATTTTTTTATATGTAGTGTTTGGTTACATAAAGATAGAATCAAATAAGTTGGAGGAAAAGATTTATGATGATACAGCAGTGAACTATGAACTTGTGAAAAAAGAAAAATTTGAGGAATTGTCATCAGTTGATAAAGAACTAAATATCTTTGGGTCGAAAGGGAATTCTCCTTTATTATTAGGAAATTTTTTCATATTTAGTTCAGGAGTAACAAAAAATGGAGAAACTCAAACAAGTAGTGATTTATATTATTTTACGAAATCTGATTTTGGATTAGTAAAACATCATTTGTCAGATACGATAAAGGTTGATAAAAAGAAAAACAATGTTTTTTATAAAGCAACGGAAGAAAAACAGCCATTTATTGAAGTGAAGGAAGCGAAATTTAAAGATAAGGTATTAGAAGAAAAACGTAAAAAGTTTGATATATCAAGAACGATTTATGTGATTTATGCACCGAAGGATATGTTAGATCTTATTAAGTGCGTAGAATTAACGTAGGTAGAAAGTATAAAGGAAGAAGGTTAACAAATGAAAAATGATGTTAAAAAAATGTTCAACGAGTTAAAAAGGGAAATGAAAGAAACGAAAAATAAATGTGTAGCAACCCTAACAAGTTCTGCATTTTATCGCGTGCAATTGATGAATCTTATTTATTTTATTAGATATCGTGCAATGATAGTTTGTCTATTGTATGCTTTGAATTTTATTCTACTTTGTTATGAATTAGACAAAAGTCTTGGATTATCTAAACAACAGCTGTTTACAAGCGTAGCAGACACAATAAGTAATGTTTTACTTTTTGTGGTTTTTGTTCAATTTATGTTTTTGGGACTATCAGACTTTAAAAGAGAGGGTTATGCCGTTTTGTAAAATCTTGCATTGTCTATTGGTGTGTATTGAGAGTTAATTCCACATGGCAAGGACAAATTCCAAATATCCAAACATTGGATGATATTCCAAGGGAATTTGATGTTACATTCCTTTCCAATTTAGTAACGTTTCTTTTAAGTAGCCTTGCAATTTATCTTTTTTGGCAAAGAGCAAGGAACCATTTAGCTGTTATTACAGATTATAGAGAAAAAAGAGAGGCTAGTTCTATTCCTAAACGTATTCAAGATCAAGTTATTTTATTTGATTACGCTGGGCAGATTTTTGTTCCAATTGGTTTTAAAATAGTTGAACATGAGAATGAAATCCAACCTGCCTATATAGAAGGACAATCTTCTCATATTTATATAGGAAAATATCTAAAAGAAACATTTACTACTGTGAAATTGAAGTGGTCAATTATCGAACCGAAAAGTTTATCGGTGCAAGAATGTGTGCTTGAGACTGATTCATCATTCACTTTAGAAGAAGCTAGTGAATGAGAATAAAAAGAAAAGAGGTACTTAAAAAGTGGAAAGCTAATAGTTTCTAAAACAAGAAGCTTCTGAGTAAAGGAAATAAAAAAAGAGAAGCAATCACACCTGATTGCTTCAACAGCGTTTTAGAAAATAGTTTCTAATTTTTTTTTTTTGAGGTAAGTATGTTATTTATATAACATATTTTTCAGAAAAAATCAATAAAAAATACCAGTCTAAAAGACTGGTATCCGTAAATTCACTGCGTCGAATTTACTAAGGATTCACACTATGTTTGAATTGCTCATTTGTTTATTTTATATCACAGATCAAAAAATTTTTCAATAAAAAATAAAAAGGCTCGACAAAATATGCGAAGCCTTTCAAGATAGATTGTGATGGAGTGTTTATACACCTTTCATTATAAAACAAATGAAAAAGATGTCAATTTTATGATAAAAACAGTCAATCGACCACTGATTAACTGTTTTTAGAAAATGTTGTTGGTAGACTATTGATCCAGAAAAGAAACGCCCGTTAGTATCCGCTAACGGACGCTTGAGTGTGACAAAGAACAGAAAACAACACTGTTCTTTGTTTTTTATACCACAAATGCTGTCTTTTTTTCAAGAAAAAAAGAATGTCCAGTAGTTGCGGTACTGGACACCAAAGGAGTATTTTTTGTTTTGTGACTTAGTCACAGGGATTATTAAAGGATTATTGTCCTTCTATTTATTATATAACATAAAGCAATTTTTGAAGCAAGTAGTTTTTACTTGTTTTTTTTGTTGCTTTGAGAGGAGGTGAAAGAAATGGTTGGAGAAGAACAAACCTTGCATCATTTGTTGTGTACGGTATTAACCAATACGTATGAGGACGCAACGCCTTATTTGAATTTTACTGTTTCTATTGTCCCAAAGGAATTAAAAAGTAAGCAGGGCCAATATGTACCGAATGACCGAAAAATTGAATTGTTTACTCTTACGCAGTCTCCTGAAGCTACGGTATTAACGCTGTTACGAGAATTGACACGTCATGTGTTGTTTATGGATGAAGGAGAGCTGAAACAAAAAGACGCGTTTTATGAACGTTTCTTTTTGTTGGTAAGTACGGCTATGGCTAGTTAAATGATCGACGTGGGCGCTATTATGGTACGACGTTTTCTGGTGGAACGGTGTACATTGATTTCTTTGCGAAAACAGAAAAACGCACTTACTATAATGTGTTTTTATCTGGAGATATGGGGGCAGGGAAATCGACACTACTAAAAGCAATGTTGTTTGATCGAGCAACGCGTGGTGACTTGATTCGTATTTTTGGTACAACGAAGGAAGCCAATGCGTTGGTTCGCTTGTTTCAGGGATCAGTCGTTAATTTAGATGGGACAGACGGCATGATTAATATGTATCAAGTATTTCCAACAGTAGTCCGTGAGGACGGTACGGTGGACGAAAAAGCGTCTTTCCAGCAACATATTTCAAAAGCAGGAATTAAGTATCGTATGTTTAACAAAGAAGCGAAAGAGGACGTAGTAACCCTTTATACGAATACTCTCCATGATTTTTATGAAGACATTGGGTTGATTGGAGAACGACAAACACAACCTGTCACGTCGCTTCCAGTGGAAGAATATCCTATTTTAAGTGACGTGATCGCTTATTTTGAAAAACGAAAGGAAGAAGAAAGTGATCCAGAGTATCAAAGCTATTATTCAAGTATTCTTCTTTCGTTAACCAAATTAAGAAAGCAGTATGGCAACATGTTTAATGGTCATACGACGTTTAAAGATTTAAGCAATGTGCAGGTTGTTTGTTATAACACGAATACTTTGGGACAGCTTTCAGGAGAAATTCAAGATTTACAAATGTACAATGCCATTGACCAAACGCATGAAGCGTGTATGCGTCAAGGGTTGAAAGAATTTGATTTGTATAACGAACGGATAAAAACAATGAATTCAGAAGAAGCCCTTGATTTGGCTCGGCATTTTGTGATAGCGGTAGACGAGTGCCACAATTGGATCAATACAACGAAGTCCTATGTTACACGGTTCTTTATGACCATGATGTCTGAAGCACGGAAGTTGTTTGGAGGCATTTGGTTAGCGACCCAACGCTTGGAGCGAATGTTTCCAAATATGGATCAGGTGTCAGACAAAGACATGGCAGAAGCTGCGAATGATATTTCGCAATTGTATGGGTTGTGTCAGTATCGTTTCTTATTGAAACATAGTCAAGTTTCTTTAAAGATTATTCGAGAATTGTTTGGAGATAGTATTTCCGAACTTCAATATGAGTTGTTGCCGAATTTAAAGGTTGGACAAGGACTTCTCTGTATTGATGGCGCAGAAAATTTATTAATGACGACTGAACGTACGCAAGAAGAAATACTTCTCTTTGGAGGTGGTGCGTAATGAAACAGCCAAAAGAATTTCGGGTGTTTATTGCGTGCTTTTTTGTCGTGTTTTTACTTATAGGCATGGTTTCGCTTTTCTTCCGTAATGAAGGAAAAGGCGACGTTGAAGAATATGTTCTTTCTTCCACCATGAAAGAAGATGCTTCAACGATTAACCGTTCGTCTGAGTCAATGGAAACGTCGTCCTCCTCAGTAGAAAAAGAGCCTTCTAAACGTGCTGTAGACCAAGCCAATTGGAATGCGTCGTCTTTGGATACGATTAGTAAATTAGAAGCGCTAGGCACGCAATTTATCGTTTCATTAATGAACCCAGACGTGAAAAAAGACCCAGCAATTAAAGCCATCACAAGCGAATCTGTTCAGAAACAATTGGCTTCTGGACAGATTCCTCTTTATCAGTTTATTCAAAACATAGAGAAGGAAGAAGTGGTTCATTATGGGGCAAAAGAGCAATTGATTTACTCCTTTATGAGTGTAGATAAACAGAATCGAGGCGTATTAATGACTGGAAAATTATTGTTTGGCCAAAGTGGGAATGACTGGAAAATCGAAGAGGTTTCTTTTGAAGAAAAGAGGTAATGCCTAGTGAAAAAACTCCTAAAGCATAAGTTATTATGTTGGCTTCTTCCTGGTAGTTTTTTTCTCACGATCGCTATTTTTTTCACGGTGATACTTCTTGCGACAGGTGCTTTGTTTTTAGCGCAAGCAGACAGTGCAAGTAGCGGACAAGGAGGAAATGTTTCAGGGGTTTTGGGGAATCAAAACCTTAGTCCAGAAGTGTTGGCAAAAAAAGCCATCGTTGAAAAATACGCCAAAGAGGAAAACATTTCTGAAGAAGTCCCCGTCTTATTGGCCATCATGATGGTGGAGTCTGGAGGGAAAGAACCTGACCCTATGCAGAGTAGTGAGTCGGCAGGCTTGCCTCAGTTTGCGTTGGCAGATTCTGAGTCGTCGATACGCCAAGGGGTTCGGTATTACAAGCAGTGCTTGAACCAAGCGCGAGCGTTAGGCAATGACCGTTGGACGGCTGTCTAATCGTATAACTTCGGGAGTAATTACAATGTGTTTGTTTCTCAAAATGGCAAGAAGCACTCGACAGAATTGGCGGATAAATATTCGTTAACGGTGGTAGCGCCGTCTTTAGGAAATACCACTGGAGCACGATACACCTACAATGATCCAATCGCTGTTGCGTACAATGGCGGGTACCTTTATTTGAATGGCGGGAACTTCTTTTATTGTGACAAGGTAAAACGTTATGTGACGTCGCAACAACAAGAAGGAAGTACAGGTGCGATTAATACGCTTGATGGTGTTTTAGGTCAAACTTTGAACAATGGAGAGTGTTACGGGCTCACGGCTTACTATGTCACACAATTAGGTGGTCCGCAATTGATGGGATCCAATAAATGGTATGCCTCACAGATAGGAACAGACTATGATTGGGCTGCCTATGGGTGGGAAGTTATCTTGAATCCTAGCTACAATGATGTGCGTGCCGGAGACGTTATTAATTTTGGTCAAGGTGGGTATGCCCCCCAAGTTTATGGCCATACCGGTGTGGTAGCCAGCGTTGACGGAAACGGTCAATTTACCACCTATGAACAGAACGCAGAGCAGGGTCGTGTAGCGGCAAAATATACGCGTCATTGGGGAAAAGAATACCCGATTGTAACGAGTCTGGTGCGTAAAAAATAATGAGTGAGAGGAGGAGAAACCATGATTCCAGAACTGTCATTAAAGGATGGACGTGTGAAGAAATATCGGCGAATGGGTGGAGTCCTTTTAACGATTTTCTTTGTTTTGTTTGGTAGTTTATTTTTCTATTCAGGCAATGAAAAAGACAAAGGAGTAAAGATTGGAGAGGACATTGAGCAAGGGCAAAATGTGGTCCAGTTAGTGGAAGCCAACTACTACGAAGACCAAGAGCTTTTACAGCTAGGCGTGTATTTCAAGGTCAACAAAATTGACCCGCTAGACCCTATTCAACCCGTCGTCCAAAAGACTAAAAACATGTTGAGTAAGCTAGACGTCAAGGTGGAAAAAATCACAGACGATTACTATCAACTGTTTGTAAAATCCGTAAAAAAAGATAGAGATTTTGTCCTTGCGGTGATGTATACAAAGAGTGAACAGAAGAGTTTGATTAGTGGCTCTGAGCTCTTCCCAGTCTCTGTAAAAAGGGCGAACCATCAGAAGAAATTCCAGCCAAAAACAGAAGAGGCTTACTTGAAAACCTTGTATGTTTTTCTAGAAAAAGAAGCACAGAAAGAAGCTAAAAAATCGGAAGCGACGATCCGAAAAGCAAGGCAAGATATTAAAATTTTAGAAGTAGCCAATCAAGAAATAAAAGAGCACCTCTCCCTCAAAACAAGTGAGCAACGGACAACGGACGAAGGGAAAATTTCTCAGAACCAATCCAAGATTCGCTCATTGACTCAGAGCATAGAGGAAGAGCAAAAACGAGTGGAGGAACAGGAAAAAATGATGGTTCAGTACCAAAAATTAGCTAAAAAATTAGAGGAAAATTGAGGTTTTTTACCGGTAATTTGGGTGTTTTTAACGGTAAAAATGATTTTACCGTTAAAAACCATAGTTTTACCGTTAAGAAAGTACCGGTAAAACAGGCAATTTTACCGGTATTCACAAAAAAAGTGATATCACGCTAAAACCAAACCGCACTGCGGTTTATATCAATTTTGATATCAGGTTCCCCTTATGCTCTTACAAAGAGTCTGTGCACTTGTGGCCAAGCCCACAGACTCTCTGTAACGCGATAGCAGGAAGCTTCGCTTCCTCTATCGTGCTTATCTTGATATTTTGAACGAAAGGAAGACAGTTATGGCAGATATTTTATTAAGGAAGCTCTCCAAAAAAACGGTGGCGGGGCTGGACGACCTAGCGACAAAAAAAGGCGTCAGTCGAGAAGCCTACGCAAAGACTGTGCTTGCCTCTCACGTGGCAGGCGCTGAGTTCACCGGCGAACGTTTGGAGTGGGAGGCGCTGGTCAAAAACCACGAGCGGGTTTTGTCTGAAGCGTTGCGTATCATTCAACAACAGGATGCGGTCATTGATCGCTTCCTCAAAGAATTTGGGGAGGGTGTGTAAATGGATTCTGTCCAACGATTTGAAGCAAGGTTCACGAATGAGGATAGTCCGTTTGGGATAGCCTATATTGAACGTTATGCGGAACAATACCCAGGGAAGAAAAACGCCGAACTACTTACGATGATTTTTGAAGAACATGCACGAATGAAAGAAGAGCTTGAGACCTTACAACAATTAAAAAAAGAACTCCTCGAAGACGTAAAAAAAGAGCTGGACCCGATACGTATTCGGACAGGATACATCGATAAAAATACGCGTGTGCTGATGGAGATCGAGAATGGTCGGTTAATCAAAGAGGGAATTTCTTCTCTAGGTGGTATGAGTGACTTGGTAGCTAAGCCAATGAAGCAGGCAATCCAACGAGTGAGTGATGAGATTGCCGCGTATCGAACGAAGAAGTTAAACCGTGAACGATACAAGGGACCACAGGAGGGGAATGAATGACCGAGAAGAAACGACCTGGTGTGGTCTTTGCGTTTCAATATGTCACAGGAAAAGCAGAAACCTTTAAAACGTATGTGGATTATTTGGACCGAGACGAGGCAGTTCGTAATGAACACTTTGAGAAATTCAATGCCGCAACCAAAGACAAAGATGGGTACTTAGAATACATGGGCAACCCTGAAAAAAGCGATGGTCTGTTCACTGCGAATAAAGATCAATTAACTACCAAAGAACGGCGATTGATTAAAGAAGTCTTTCAACAGGCACAAGAACAAGACTCGGTTATGTGGCAAGGGGTGGTGTCGTTTGACAATGACTGGTTAGCCCATTATGGTTTTTGGAATCCTCGGACGAAGCAGTTACAAGCAGACGATATAAAAAATGCATTTCGTCATATGATGAAAGAAACGTTAGTGGAAGAACAGCTAGCAGACTCGGCTAATTGGG
Source organism: Enterococcus sp. AZ129 (assembly GCF_051714505.1). Taxonomy (NCBI): domain Bacteria; kingdom Bacillati; phylum Bacillota; class Bacilli; order Lactobacillales; family Enterococcaceae; genus Enterococcus; species Enterococcus sp. AZ129. Next base: position 9,631 of record NZ_JBIORY010000002.1, read on the forward strand.
CGGCTTCCATTCACTATAATACGGATAACATTCATATCCATTTTGCGATTGTAGAACCAGAACCAACACGCCCCTATGGGATTTATACGAATCGAAAAACAGGAGAAACGTATCAGGCTAGAAAGGGGAGCTGGCACAAAAAGACCTTGGACCATGTGCGAAGTCGTATGGTGAGTAATCTCTTAGACCGTGATCAATCGTTAGCGAAAATTTCTACTTTAATACGGAAAGAAATTACAGGTCCTGGTTATTCGTGGAAAGCAGCGTTACGAGAAGAACCGTACCGGCAATTGTACACACAAATTTATGATCGCTTGCCAAACGATCGACGTTTATGGAAGTATAACAATCACGTATTACGAGAAGCACGTCCGTTCATTGATCAATACATTGAGCGGTACTTGTCGGAGTATCAACCTTATTTAGTTTCGCAATTAGACCAGCAGTTACAAGAAGAAATGGATGTTCGGGAACGAGCATACGGAACAGGGGATATAGAGTACAAACGAATTCTTGATTATCGGAAAAATAAATACCATGAGTTGTATACGCGGTTAGGAAATTCCTTATTGCGAGATATGAAGGAACAAGACCAGGAACGAAAGAAGCGTGCCCCTCGTCAGTATGAAACGAATCAAGAGGAGTGGGAGAAGACCACTAAGCAAAAACCGTTAGTGAGTCAGAAGCAACTAAACAAAATTAAGCGGGGATTGGATAGGCAGGTTGAACATGCCCGGAACCAACGAATCTATCAACAATTACTCCGTGAGCAAGAACAAGAAAATAGTCGATAAAAAGCACAGCGTAAGGTATATACGTTGTGCTTTTTGTGTATGAAAATTAAAGGAGGAAGACCGATGCAAACATTTACGGAATTGAAGGAAAAAGCGAAACAAGTGTCGATTGTCGACTTTGCCCGAGCTCAAGGAGTAGAAATTATTGACTTAGGGAACAAGTGGGCAACGGACGCTGCACATGATAGCTTACGTATTAATAAGTTCACCAATCAGTGGTGGCAAAATTCAGTGGTCAATTCAGACGGTAAGACGCTGGGCGGAGATACGATTTCTTTTGCGCAACATTATTTACAGTTAGGTTCGTTTAAAGAGTGTGTGGCGCTATTAACACAAACAGAATTTCCAAAAGCCACTATCAAAGAAGAGAAAAAAGAACCGTTTCGTTATTATTTCAAACACGCACCATCAACAGAACAAGTAGAGAACTATTTAATCAACAAGCGGGGATTGGATGAAGAGATTGTCCGGGGACTAATAAAAAAAGGAATGATTCAACAAGATGTGTTAGGCCAAGCCATTTTTGTTTGGAATGATGCAGGAAGACGGGTAGGTGCCACCGTTCAAGGCATTGCACCAGATAAGAATGAGCCACGAGGCGTAGTAAAGAAAATTGCTAAAAATTCGCAAAAACACTTTGGCTTTAATGTGACGATTGGTAAGAACCCAGATAGGATTTTATTTTTTGAAGCGCCTATCGATGCTTTGTCGTATTGGTCGTTAAATAAAGACCGATTAAAAGATTGTATGTTGTTCTGTTTAGACGGTCGGCACGGCATGAATATTGAAACGGTTGTATCTGCGATGAAATACATGAAAGAAACCAAAGGAACGCGACCGACGGCAGGTGTTTGTTTTGGTCTGGATAATGATCCAACAGGTCATGAGTTTTGGGATCGAATGAGTCACTATGAACATTTTCATTCTCTTATTCCTTTAGACCATTGGATATTAAAAGAAAACATTCAACATTACCAAGCGGCTTCAGCTGCCGTAAATGGTGCGGTAGAGTGGGAATTGATTGCAGGGGTTCATAAGGCATTGACGAATATGTCTAATAAAACGACAGTGGGCAATGGCTGGAACTATCATGGCTATTACGCGGCAAAAGACCCAGAAAAAAGAAATGATCATGAGATAGACGTGCGTGCAACTTCTATACAGGTGGCAAAGGCGTTGAATGAGTCTCGTAATCCAAACACAGGCTATATCGACCTTCAAGCCTTTTTAAGAAAGCCACAACTAGAAATAACAGACGAAGCGTTACGGCGTCTAGAATCGAAAATAACCACGTATCATAAACAATATAAAGAAGAACGTTACAAGCCGATGGATGTCATTTATAAGGACTGGAATGATATTTTAAAAGTTCGAACAGCACGGAGTGTTGAACAAAAATTACTGGAAGAAAGTTATGAGCGAAAAGACGGGGAACACTTAGAAGTAACGATGCAGCAAAAAGAAGGGAAACAGACGGTTGTGGCAACCCGCAAACGGTTTGAACAGACCGTTGGATTTTATGAGGCAGAGTCAGCGCATGAAATGGCCTTCTTAATTAAAAATTACGGATATCAAGCAGTAGATAAACAAGACCAAAGAAAATATGCGAAAGCAAAAGAAATGGCTCGCGTGTAAAAGTACGTTTGTTCATTGAATTAGTCTTGTAAGTGTCCAGTAGCTTTAAAGGGTTATTTTCTGTTTTACGATTAAACATAGAAAGGAATAGCAATTATGAGCAACAGAATTAGTGATGAAGAGTTGATGGAAAGATTGAAAAAATTAGGTACTTTTCTTTGGTTAGATCCAGAAGCAGATGAGAAAGATTATAGATTTCTATTGAATTTGAACACTCCGAATTTAGAGTACAATGGATACAATGATTTTACGCTGAATAAAGATGGTAGTTATACGGTAGGTAGTAGAAATATTGTAATTGATATAAACGTTCTTGACGATGATCAATTTGAGATTGGGGTGTGTCATAGCATATATAATGTTTCAGGATTAGAAAATTTGCAAAAAATTATATCAATTGGCTATGGTTCTCCTTTTTCAATAAAATTAGAAAAACGTGGTGTAGGCTGGGTTAGTTACTCAATCAAAATTCCAATGCTTACAGTATATTCTATTTATCAATTAGAAAAACATATAGAAACATTAAGATATTTACTTGTGCAAGTGATGAATACGGTAAAACTTGATATAGACTAAAAAAGATATGGTATACTAGCTTAGTAGAAAAGTGAAAAGATGGTGGCTAATCTCTTGAATAAAGGGGTGATGCCTATGGTTCATAGCTTTATCCCTAGAAGGGAGTAAGCATGTCTGTATTTGAAGCATTATCGCTAATGATTGCATTCGCAACGTTAGTTTTGCTGATTATAGATCATACGAACACAAAAAAATAACCATCTAACACTTTGACAGAGGATAGATGGTTAAAACATTTATTTGAGTCACCGTCTTTTTAACGGTTCTACACTAGAGAGTTGTGTTAGCGCACAGCTCTCTTTTCATGCATATTTTAGCATATCTATAGGATAAATACTAGTAAAGAACCTTTATTCATATAAAGGTTCTTTATTTTTTTATTGATTAGTTGTAAATATATTTTTGGAGGAATTTTTGAATTGAAAAAATATTGTATTTTTAGTACTCATCATGTAAAATTTTTTTTGAAAAAACTTGACAGAGGAGAAACAAATGCTATACTTAAGCACAGCACAGCACAGCACAGCACAGCACAGCACAGCACAGCACAGCACAGCACAGCACGTTAATTTAAATACACGTGCTTATTTGTCGTACATTAAAATAAAAATAGCCAGCAAAATAGACGTCTTTGTTCCTCAAAGATGTCTATTTTTGGTGGCTAAAAGAGAAGAGGTGGCATAGTGTCACCTCTCTCAATAGACAGAAGTTGGCAATCTGGAAATGAAAGAGCAGATAATCTGTTTTTTTGGAGGGCATTTGGTTTTAACGAAAAAGATGTCTTAATTGAAAATACTGATGGGCTTGTGAATGGTACGTTATTTGAATTCAAAAATAATATAGCGGATCTAAATGCTGTACTTGTTCAAGCAATCCACTATCTTTCGAAATTGAGAAATAAAGGTGGCATTCCAATCCCTAGTAAACTTGTCCTTGTAGATATTAGTAAAGACCATGCATATGTTTACGATGCAATACAATATCGTTCTGAAATAGAAACAAATTATGTTAATAGTGCTTCAAAAGATGTAAAAAAATTAACATTAAAAAATTCAACTAAGCCTGAAAATGAATTTGATTTTACAGTATTTCAACCTAATAGCCCTAAAAATAAAGAACTATTGGCACTTTTTGAAAATTATAGTTATCAAAAGTTTGCTATTAATTTTCCGAATATTTTGGGTTGGGCAAATTATATTTATCATCGTGATAGAACTGTTACAAAATCGCAAATGTTTAACATGCTAAGAAATCCTCAAAGTTCTATAGTTGAAAATTATATTTTACCTTGGAATGGAAATGAAACTGATTTTGATACGGTTATGGATGTTTTAAATGATCCGACGAATAGAAAAGATTTGGGCGCATTTTATACACCATTACCTTACGTAAAAGAAGCTACTAAACTTGTTAGGAAAGCAATTAATAATGTTCCAAAGGGTAAGGATTACGTTATATTGGATCGATGCGCAGGTACTGGAGCATTAGAACATTATTTAACGGATGAGGAATTAAGTCATGTTATTTTGAATACTTATGAAATAAAAGAATGGCTGGTTTTGTATAATAAATATATTGGGAAAGTAAGAGCAATTATTCCCCCACTAGCAGTTGTACGGTCGAATCAAGGAAATTTAGTGGCAAGTGGAGATGCTTTAGCAGAAGAGTTTCTAACCATTCCTATGGAAACTGATGGAAAACATGCGACACTACAAGAAATCATTGATGATAACGATGTAATTATTATTGGTTTAGAAAATCCGCCATATTCTAGTGAATTGGCACGTGCACAAGAAGGAAATGTTAAAACGAAAGATAAATTTAGCTATATTCGCAGATTAATGTCTGCTGAATTTGCAGGAGATAGTAATCATGCGAAGGATCTACTTAACCAGTTTGTCTGGTCATTTGAACAATATTTTATGCGGGATCCTAATGATCAATATGTATTGTTTGCACCAGTAAAATATTGGAAATCTGTAGGGTTAATGTCTAAAGTGTTTGTTGATGGTTTTTTAGCTAATAGAGGAAATTTCAAAGCACAAGAAAGTTCTTTATTGGTTGCTTTGTGGAAAAACGAAAAGGATACTTCAACAGAAAGTATTTCTGTTGTGGCTAAAGAAATCTGGAAAGACAACAAAAAATGGGGAACCGGAAAAGGAATTGCTGTAATTGATGTTCCTGAAGATGCCATTCTTAAAGACGTAGCACTTGTGACTATCAAAAAAGTTCATACAACGCTTTCTAAACTCTATTCAAAAAAATTATCTACTGATAAAGCTGCTACTTCTGTTGTAGGATATGACGGCCGAGAAACGTATATAAGAAATAATAAAAAATTTAAACCGGTGTATAATGAAGATATTTTAGCCCATCTTGAAGCTAGTGGATTTGGGTTGACTGCTCAAGATGTTCGTATGACAAGGATTTCCACCTATCATGGATATGGAAGTCAAGTGAGAATCTCTAATTATGCTGAACAAACAGCTTTGTTTGTAGCTAAACAATATCCTCAAAAAAACTGGTTTGAAAAGGACATTTATTATACAACGGCCGATAAAGGAGAAATGTACAAAAAAGATATTGATTTTTTAAGAAAGGCTACTTTATGGACATGCATTTCTCATAAAAATCATTGTATAAGTTTTTATGGTACAGATGGCCGTTTTTACAATAATGAAATGTGTTTAGACGAAAATTCTTTAGTACGTAAAGAGTTGGTTGAACAAGAGAAATATGGAAAACTTGATAGAGCAGATCTCATGTTATTAGGTGTTTTTGATGAATTGTTGGATCTTGTTAAAGATACTCAAGAATACAATCCTTGTTATAATTATGGAACATATCAGATTGAAGAAGATATTAATACCTCCTATAAAGATGCGAACGACAAAAAAATTTATAACAATGAAAAGGTTAATACCAAACTTAAAGAATTAAAAGTTAGATTGGCTAACTATTACTCGGATGAATTGGAAAGTAAATTATTTGAGTATGAATTACTAAAATAGTTAAGTAAATCTTTACGATAATACCACACCCCCAAAAAAAACTCTGATCAGGTTTTGGGGGCTTTTTTATCTAACCACGGTAAAACTTGATATAGACTAAAAAAGATATGGTATACTAGCTTAGTAGAAAAGTGAAAAGATGGTGGCTAATCTCTTGAATAAAGGGGTGACCTATGGTTCATAGCTTTATCCCTAGAAGGGAGTAAGCATGTCTGTATTTGAAGCATTATCGCTAATGATTGCATTCGCAACGTTAGTTTTGCTGATTATAGATCATACGAACACAAAAAAATAACCATCTAATCCACTTTGGCGAGTAATTAGATGGTTAAAAACATTTAATGATAAGCCACCGTCTTTTTAACGGTTCTACACTAGAGAGTTGTGTTAGCGCACAGCTCTCTTTTCATACTTATTTTAGCATATCTATAGGATAAATACTAGTGAGGAACCTTTATCATATAAAGGTTCTTTCTTTTTTCTTTTCTAACCAATGAGAATCCAGTGTAGACTTAAAAAAATTCCGTTGGCAGCGACGAACGACCGCAGAATCGAAAGATAATTCATTGACGCGTGATAGCGGATATGCTATCATAATTATATGAAGAAACCACAATTTGAATTTGTAAAAAGAAAAGATGGGTCAAGTGAATTCGTTGAGTTTATTAATTCTATTCCCGAAAAAGATGCAGCTAAGTTATTGGCAACAATTAAGAAAACAGAAGAACATGGATTCTTAATTGCGCAACGAATGGAATGGGTTAAAAAAATTGATTCAGATTTGTATGAACTTCGATCAAAAGTTGGAAGTAATATACAACGAGCAATTTATTTTCAAAAGATAGAAAATAAATTTTTGATTACTCATGGATTTACTAAGAAGTCCCAGAAGACTCCTAAAAGCGAAATCGAGCATGCTAAAAATGTAAAAAAACTTTATGAAAAGGGGGAACTACTATGACAACCATTAATCAACTAATTGAACAAAAGAAAAAAAGCAGTAGCTCTTTCGCTAAAGAGTTTGAGTTAGAGTCTCAAAGACTAGAAGTAGCAGTTGCGTTAGCTCAATTGCGCAAAGAGCTAGGCTTTTCTCAGAGGGAACTTGCTGAAAAAGTTGGCAAACCACAAAGTACTATTGCTAGAATTGAAAATGGAACACTGAATGTTAGCTTTAAAGTTCTTTATGAAATTGCACATGGCGTAGGAAAAGAATTACATTTAGAATTTAAATAGTTATAATATATTGCAAAAGAACGACTTACTTTCAATGAAGTGAGTCGTTCTTTTTATTATATATGCGTTTCTTTTTGCTATATTCTTCAAGTTCTTCACGTAAATATAACTTTACTTTAGCAGGACCTTTTCCTTCAGTTTCATAAAAAGGAAGGATGTGTCCTAGTTTAACAGACTGGTTGAAAGCGTTTGGTGTTTGACCAGTTATTTGTGCACCAATTTCTTTGCTAACTAAATGATACGCTAACCAATCCGAGAATTCTTTTTTCTGCTCTTTAGTAGATAAGTCGATATTCATGGAGAAACCTCCTTTTGTTATTAAGAAAAGTATATCAAAAAAATAAAAAAAATCAATATTTTACTTGTACTTATATACAAGTACTGGTATAATACAATCATAAAGAAAACAGAGGAGAGAACGAAAAAATGCTTACAAAAGAAGAAAAAAACAAACTCAAAAACATGGTAAAAGAAAATAAAACCTTTCATTATGCTTATGTTGATAGGTTAAGACAAGAAGTTCGATTTTACGTGAATCAATGCGGATCTGTCAGTAAAGCTAAAGAAAGTATGGAAATATTAACATTTCTCTATAGTCTATTCTCTGAGAAGGAATTACCTGAATGGTACACTACAACCGACCTTGAACATGATAAAAAAGCAATTGAACGATTGGAACAGTGGGCAGCGTAGCTGCTTTCCAATGATAAAAGGTGCCAGTGAGAGGAGGAATTTCTATGGAAATAATCCGTTTATTTTTTGAGAATCTATATGATTTGATTAGTGTAGGGATTGATTTTCTGTTGTCGTTGGTTATTCGTATGATTGGTTGGCCAATACTACATGTGATGAAAGGGCTTAGTCAAACGCATGGATTAGAAAGAATTTGTTATTTTCTGGCGTTTATTAGCCTATGTGCGCTTTTTTTGACGGCATTTTATTATTTTTGGGTATATTTTGTGCCTATACTTATTTTTTTCGTGCCTCTCCTATCTGTATTGATGAAAGGATTACTTACAATAGCAGCAATAGTAATTGTGTATTTAATGATTAAAAAGCAGTGTTTAAAAATAGTTAGAAAAAACAAGAATAAAATAAAGGTGTGAATTATATGTTATTACAAACAGATACTAAAGCAAATTCCTGGTTGGAAGAAAAACGATTGAGGCAAGCTTATATAGAATTAGAAGAAAATATTATGGAATTGGATGATGAAGAATTACAGTCAAAATATGACTTTACAAAGATTGAAGACATAAAAAAAGCTCAAGAAGAAACAAAGCAACGGCTGATTGAAGAAGAGGAAGAAGCAAAAAGATTAATAGCAATAGAAAATGAAATGTGGGAGGCTTATGAACGGCAACAAGAAGAATTTATTTACTTACAAGAAGAAATAGGAATAGCTATGGCTGAAACTAAGATTAGACAAAATATGGCTAAATAATCAAAAAATAGGAAAGAAGGAACTATAAATGATAAATAATGTGACATTAATTGGTAGAGCAACAAAAGAGCCTGATTTACGCTATACAGCTAGTGGAATAGCTGTTGCAACGTTTACTTTAGCTGTAAATCGGAATTATAAAAACCAAAATGGTGATCGTGAAGCAGACTTTATCAACTGTGTGATTTGGCGTAAGCCGGCGGAGACGTTTGCGAACTATGTTAGAAAAGGAACGTTGGTTGGAATAGTAGGAAGAATTCAAACTCGATTTTATGAAAACCAACAAGGGCAGCGTGTTTATGTAACAGAAGTAATCGTGGAAAGTTTTCAGTTGTTAGAATCACGTTCTCAAGCAGAAGAAAGAGAACAAAGGACGTCAACGAATCAGAACCCATCTAATACTGTAGACAATATAGGCAATCATTCTTCAGCAGATAATCCAATGCCAAATGATGATCCATTTGATGGAAATCCAATAAATATTTCAGATGATGACTTGCCGTTCTGAGAGCTTTGTTAAGTAATGTTTTATGAAAATATAAATAGTCTTGCTCTATGCTACGCAGGCATGGAGCAAGAAATTATAGAGGGAAGAAGAAATGAGGAAACGACTAAATAAAATAGGCTTCTTTTTTGTTTCTTGTCTTAGCTTTCTTTTATTGACGGGCTGTAGCACACAAGAAATAATCGGTGGATTAACGCAAGAACTACACCAATCAATACAACAAATTGAGCAAAAACAAGCTTCTTCAGAAAGAGTAGCTGTAGACTTTGTTCGACATGTAGACGGTGATACAAGCGTGTTTCGTGTAAATGGCAAGGAACAAAAAGTGAGGTATTTATTGATAGATACCCCCGAAACGATCAAACCGAATACACCTGTTCAACCATTTGGTAAAGAAGCAAGTAACAGAACAAAAACATTGTTGAGTAATGCGAAAGAAATCCAACTAGAATTTGATGAAGCCAATAAAATAGATCGTTATGGTCGATTATTGGCGTATGTGTTTGTAGATGGTCAATTGTTGCAGGAAACCTTAGTAAGTGAAGGTTTAGCAAAAGTCGCTTACGTGAAAAATAAAGAAGCAAAATACTTAGAACAGTTAGAAGAAAAACAAGTATTAGCGCAGCAACAGCACTTAGGCATATGGAGTAACTAGTGCTAATAGATTGGATTTAAAGAAAAAACGGTACTTGTCATAAATGAACAAGTACCGAAAACAAAGAGATCAAAATAAAAAAGCTAACTATATTTTACTGAAAAAAGGACGTGAATACAAGATGAATAAACGATTGGTGGTCGCAATGATTTTATGTGGTATGTTAATGCAATTTTTACCGTTGTTGATTAAATTAGTTATTTTCTTTTTGTTATTTATCTATTTGTTTACTACTTGGGATGAGTATAAATATCAATGTTCAGTAAGAAGGACTGTAAGAGAAAATAGGTTACAAAATGTTCAAAAATAATTAATGATTCGAGCAGATTATCAAATAATGAAGGCGTTTGGAACAAGAGGAAGGGAAAAGAATGGAAAAACAAAAACTAATCAAAGAAAAACAAAAAATGGCTGAAGCGTTTATAAAAATTGTGCCATCATTTTTATATGCAGTTTTTGGTTTAATCATTTCATTGACATTGCAGTTACTTTATCATTGAAAGTTTCTTTGGCTAGTAATCATTGTATGTGGGTTCTATGTATTATTTGTTACTTTTCTATTTGTAGTAGCTGTAGTAGTTGTTAAAAGAAAAGAACGGAAACTTGAGATAAAAGAAGATGAATTGTATTTTTGAAATAATTAATTAAAAGTATTTCAGGAGATTGTGCAAAAAAGGGAAACAAATTAGTCAAAGAGAAAAAAGATTAGTATAAGGAAAGAGTGAGAGTAACATGTTTATTTACGGCCGTGAGTGTGGCAATACGTTTTGTTGTACGTATTTTTTGCAAATTCGGAACGTAGAATTAACAGTAACGTTGATATGGAAGGGAGATTTTTTTGAATACAATGAAAAAGAAGTGAAAGAAATAATTGATCAGATACTAGGGCTAACAGACACATTGAAGGTAGCAATCTATCAATATATTGAAAAAACAAATCAATTATTTTTTCTTTCCTACAAAGAAAAAGTAATTATGAGAGATTGAATTTGGGAAAAATATAGTATAAAATAATAAGAGATTTTCATTAAGAAGGTCATTATATTTCTCAATTTTGACGATGCTCTCTAGTTGATAGAGAGCTTTTTTTATTGTGAGGTATTCTCTAGTTAGAGATAGTCGGAGAACAACACCGACTTTAAAAAGAAAGTTTTTTATGAAGGACATACCAAGTTATATAACTGAAAAATGGTTCAATAAAGAAGAATAAGAATATTCTTGAAAGCTTATCGTAGCTAGGTTTTCTATGCTTATTATGCTATAATGAAAAAGTAGAAAAGTTATGACGGTGGCTATCTTTGAGAGGTGGTGGTGCTTATGAATGTAAGTGCTAAAATCTTTAGAAAGGAAATGCCTTTTTGTCTGCATATGAAACAATCCAGACAATTTTTGCTTTTGGTACTTTTACCATTGCATTGATTGGATTGGTTGTGAAGTTGCTAAACAATGACAAAAAAAAGTAACCAGTCATTAACTTTGGCGAGTTAACTGGTTACTTTTTAATTAGTAAATCTTGCTACCGTCTTAAACGGTTCTACACTAGAGAGTTGTGTTAGAGCACAGCTCTCTTTTCGTTTATAGTATAGCATATTCTAAAAAAAAATACTACTAAATGAGCAGGGCGCAACGATCTATTATAGACGTGTGCCTTTTTTAGACCAAAAAAAGCAAGATTTGAAAGAAACAAAGGCCAGCCGTTTTCCGTCGACTGACCAAAAAGATAGATTTGTAAAGAAATGATTTGTGCTTCCTATAATTCTTTTATATCATTTAATGATTTAATAGACAACTAATTCATTAAAATAGATTTAACAAGTGCCAATAGGGTATACGTTGTTGGCTCTTGTTCTTGATTGTGCACAAACTAAATTTGTAAAGGGGCAATAGGATTGGGCAATAAAATTTTGAAACGGTGAGTGTTTTTATGGTAATAAAGTTTATCATTTTTTTAAAGATTATAAGATATTCACAGTTGTTGAAAAATACGTTTATTGATAAACTTACAGTAATGAATCTACAAAGTTAATTATAAAAATAGTATATTTTTATAAAAGAGGAGTGGATTTATGGATTTGAAATTCAATATTTTTGGAAAATCAATATATTCTTTGGAAGAAATGGAGCTAATTCAATTAGCTGCCCAATGGTTTTATGATGCAGGAAGAATGTCAAGTATTTCATGGGCGCAGGTAACCCAAGGTGATTTTGCAGTTAATGCAATTGAAAAAATCATATCGAATCAAAGCGGATCTTATCGTTTTGATTCGATAAAATATTTCCAGTCTATATTCGTGCGATTAAGTCCTCAAGTGTACGAATAGGTATTTTATTTTTAATAGATATTTCTTTTATCGTTTCTTGTTTATTAAGATAAGGCTCAATAATTTTATATTTTTTCATCGCATCTGTTCTTTGATGGTCTGAAAAACTAGTGAGCATTTGTTTTTCCATTTTTTTCCTCCATTTTATCTAAATAGCGATAAATCGTTGTTCGAGAAACATTCCAACGTTCGGCAATGGTTTTAATCGGTGTTCCACTATCAATTAGAGTCTTTAATAATTCTAAGTCTTGTGCTTTTAATTTTTCAGGACGGCCTCCAAATCGTCCTCTTGCTCGAGCTGCCGCTCGTCCTGCCGCAGATCTTTCTAAAATTAGATTTCGTTCAAATTCCGCAAATGCTGCAAACAAATGGAACATAAGCTGTCCAGTAGAACTTGATTTATCCATTGTTATATTTTCTTGAAGACTATGAAAACTAACACCTCGTTCATTCAAGCGATTGACGATTGAAATCAAGTCTTCCATATTTCTGCCTAGACGATCTAAACGCCAAACGACAAGTGTATCTCCAGATCGAACAAAATCAATGGCTGTTTCTAATCCTGGCCGATTACTTTTTGCACCACTCATATGATCTGAAAAAATTTTTTCGCAGCCGAATTTATTTAAGCTATCTTCTTGCAAATCCAAATTTTGTAAACCAGTAGAGACCCGGGCGTATCCTGGTTTCAAAAAAATCACTCCTTTACAAAATCTATTGTAACATAACTTTAAACAACCAGTATAATTGAACATAGATTTTGATATGAGTTTATGGACACAAAAAGAAGTTAAAAATTTAAAAAATAGATAAAAAAACACTGTGTACAGAAACGGGGTCGTTTTCTGGACACTCTTATTTTAAGAAGTTAACTACTTGGAATTCATTATTCTATCGTAAACCATGAACCTGAATTTTGAATAGCTGACCATAATTTTTTTGGTAATTTTAACTCTTCAACACTATCTTTTTTTATTGTTAAATAAATATTCTCCGACTCCCCATTTTCTGCTTTTTGCATCCACAAAGGATCAGTTATAAATGCATGCCCAATTGCTGGTAATGCTCCATTTTCAATAACTAATTCTGCTTGTTCAGGCGTTTGGATAGTTCCTGCTGCAACAAATAATACTCTTTTATTGATATACTGACTTAGCTCATCTAAATAGGTTTTCTCATTAGTAGCATCAACAGCCTTTGATTGTAAAGCATCTGGTAGCGAAGCATGGATATAACTTACATTTAGTTCGATTAATTTATCTATTAAAGAAAATGTATCTTTTATTCTTAAGGCTCCTTCCATAGGTTCGTCAGGAGAAATTCTATAACCCAAAATAAATTCTTTCTGGGCATATTGATTGATGACTCTCTTAATTTCTGTAACTACTGCAATAGGAAAAGCTAAACGCTTTTCCAACGTTCCTCCCCACTGATCCTTACGTTTATTGAAAAAGGGCGATACGAAATTTTGTAGTAAAAATCCATGTGCCCCATGAATTTCAACACCATCAAAGCCGGCTTCTATTGCTCGACGAGTTGTTTCTCCAAAGTCACGGATAATGACTTCAATTTCTTTTTCAGATAGTTCTTTAGGTGTCAGAGCAGGAGCAAAATCAGTCGCTACTGTCTCTACTGAGCTAGAACTCACAACCTCACCCTTAATCAAATTGGGTAATGCTTTGTTTCCAGCATGATTAATCTGCAAAATAGCTTTAGCTCCGTTTTCTTTTATAACAGTTGCAAGTTTCTTTAATCCTGGTATAAAAGTATCATTGTAAGCCGCAAATTCATTTGTAAAACCAATCCCATTTTCTTGAATATGAGTGCATCCTGTGATAATCATACCTGCTCCGCTATTTCTATATTTATAATAGATTAACTCTTCATCAGAAACAGTATAATCATCGTTACTCGACCATGTGGTCATAGGTGCCATTACAACACTATTTTTTAATTTCACTCCATTATTTAGAATTACTGATTTGCTTAATTTTGACATTTAAAACTCCTTCTTTCTAGTGAATGAACATTCGTTCATTTATTTTTTGCAATAGCATCCCAACACATATTGATTAAATCCTTAATTTCTTCTGGAGACCCCTCAACTTGTTTTTTATGAAATAATTTTACATACTCCATAGTTGGACTAGATGTCATAATTGAAAGTAACCTGGAATCACTATTTTTTAATATTTTTTTTTGTTTACCTACTGTGTATAAATTAAATAATATAGAAAACATTTCATCTGATTCTTTTAGTGTTTCACTATCAAGAACTGGCGAATTTTGAATTTGTTCTAAAAATAAAAATTCATTTTCATTTTCCATGTTAAAATGAATAAAATTCGTCACAATCTGTCTATACTGTTCTTTCAAATTTTGTTGGGAGTGTACAGTAGTAAATATTGATTCGCTCATTTTTTCTTTTGTTTTGAGGTAAAGTTTGTTTATTAAATCCTCCTTGTTTTTGAAATAAATATAAATAGTAGCGGGTGATACATTGGATGCCTTAGCTATTTTAGACATCGATAAATTCGATAAACCTTGCGTAGTAATTAGGGTTAGAGAAGACTGTAAGATGCATTCTTCTTTATTAAGGTCTTTTTTTCTCATAAACCAATAATAAACGAACATTCAGTTATTGTAAAGTTTTTTTCTTTAGGTTAATTTTTTTATAAGAGAACCATTCGGAATTCTAGTTTTTTCACAAATTCGCTTTACCGCATAAAATAACAAATGAAACTAGATACGTAGTTCTTATCAATATAATTACCTATCACGCTCTTAGAATCACATTAGTAGAAGAAAATCTCGTATATACAAATAATTAAAATAAACCTTCAGTTTAATAAAAGATGTAGATTAGATATATATGCCATATATCTAATAAGAATAGTGCCATTTAAATCTAAAAATGACAGTTGTTTTTTGAGTGTATGATTAGGGTGTGTGATAATGAAGTAGAAAAGAGGTGGGATTTTGAAAGTTGCATATGCAAGAGTTTCATCCATAGATCAAAACTTAGATCGACAAATTCAAGAATTCAAAAAATTGGGAGCTGAAAAAATATTTGTCGAGAAAAAATCTGGCGCAACTATTGAGCAGCGTCCTGTTTTTACAGAAGCATTGGATTTTGTAAGAGAATCAGATATTTTTATGGTAGAAGCTATTGATCGATTAGGTAGAAATTACGATGAAATTATTCAAACGGTTAATTTATTGAAAAATAAAAATGTTCAGCTGATTATTACAAGTCTTCCTATTATGGCAGAAGCAATTGGAAATCCGTTGCTCGATCGTTTTATTAAAGATTTAATTGTCCAGATTTTAGCAATGATTGCAGAACAAGAAAGAACAGAATCTAAGCGAAGACAAGCACAAGGGATTGAAATTGCAAAAATGAACGGTATTTATCAAGGGCGGCCTAAATTATATAGTCCAACAGCAAAAGATCCCCAAAAAAGAGCTGTCTATAGAAATATTATCGAAGAGTTACAAAAAGGCACTGCTATTTCAAAGATTGCAAAAGAGTATGGAATCACTCGGCAAACAGTTTACAGGATAAAAAAAGACTATGAGTCAAATCAAGTAGATTCTTAATGAATCATAAAAGAAATACGATGGATTGTTGCGTAAAAAATAGAAAAGGAGTAGTTATTATGGAAAATAGAGAGAAGATTATTCAGATGTTGGAAAATCCTTTGATTTCAGGATACGGAATAGAAAAAATGTCAAATGGTCGACTCTATTCTGCGAATTATCAAAGATACAAAAAACGCGTCGAAAAAGAAAATAAGCCAATGGTTATTTTTGATACGATGTCAGTAAAAGTAGAAAAACTATTATTAGAGTTGGCCGAAGAAGTATTGCGAGTTCGTCCTAAAACAAAAAAAGAATTTAGAGAAATGGTTGCAAGATATAGCTTTAGAAATGGAGAGAATTAAGATGGTTGTTCGAAAACAATATGATCATTGGGGAATAGAAATTACTACGTGGAATAAGACAAATGTAGTTGCTTATGTTGATTGTGATTGTGGCCAATTGGCTAGAAGAGAGTTGGGAAAATATAATCATTTTAAGTATAGTAATTGTAAAAAAGAATACAAATTAAGTAAGGGGATTTGCGTAGAAATAAGCCCAGAAAAAATTTGAAAAAAGGGGAAATCTTGATAAAATAGTAATAGGCAACAACTAATTCCTCAATGTTAATATAATAGTGTCAATTAAAGTGCATAAATTTATTCCTTAATTTTTAGTTGTTGCCTTCCTGATAAATAAATTGTGGTAGTTATTATTTAAGGTGACTAGTTATGAGAAAAGAGTATGATTATCAGAAAATAGAAGTAGCTAACAGAGCTGAAGGTGTTTTGGTTGAGTATATTTCTTGTGATTGTGGCATGTTAGCGGAACGTATTCGTTGGAAACGAACAGAATACAAATGTAAAAGTTGTGGTAAACAGTATAAGCTTGCATTTGGTGGACAATATATAGAAGTAAAAAATTGAGGTGATAGCTAGTGAAAGAGAAAGAAAGTCCTTCTTATCATACATATGAATTTTTGAAAAAAAGAAAACATGATCCTAAATGGAGAGAAGAGTATTTACAAAGAAAAGAAGAACATACTGTAGCATTTATGATTAAAATTTTTTGGTTTTTAGTAGGCTTGAATATTGTTATTTGGACATACGGCTTTTACAAGCATTTTTAGTTGAAGAGGCAAAAAAGGTAAGTAGGTAGATTCTTTTTAATTATATATACCTCCTTACAAAAATGTTAGAAAAAACCTTTTATTGTATCATTTACAAAACTATACCAATAGTTCTATAATTTCTATATAGAAGACGTTTTCTAATTTTTATTTTTCGAGGTGAACATTAATGAAAAAGAAATTAGTTAAAGGTTTAGTTATTTGTGGCATGATAGGGATTGGTTTTACAGCATTAGGAACAAATGCAGAAGCTGCAACTAGATCATATGGAAATGGTGTCTATTGCAATAAACAAAAATGTTGGGTGAATTGGAATGAAGCTAAGCAACAAATTGCAGGAATTGTTATTGGAGGATGGGCTTCAGGTTTAGCTAGCATGGGCAGATAGGAGAAGTAGCTGATGGTTAATAAAAAAGAAGAAGTACTGGAAAAGATTATTCAATTAACAAATAATGCAATAGCGAATCCGCAAATTTCTTCAGATAAAAACTTAAATGACCTTTTATTAAGAATAAGAAACAAAGCTTTATCAGGTAAAGTATTCTATGATTTAAAAAAAGAATTACAACCAACAATTAGTGGATTTACGTTAAGAAATAATTTCCAAACGCCTAGTGAACTGTTAGAATTATTAACTTTGATACAAACACCTAAAGGATGGTCAGGATTTTAATTAAATATAAGCTAGTATGTATTATACAAAAACTCACTGTTGATTAGAGCAGTGAGTTTTTTAGTTGTTTTTTGACTAGAATTTTAAGATATAGGTTGAATTTAACTATACGGTTAATTTGAGAGAGCAATTCTAAGCCATTTTCAAAAATATTGATTGGCAATTATACACTAAAGAGGTTTAACGTTCGTTATTACATGATTAAATGGTGAGCTAGGGGTCACTGGAACATCCGTACAGAAAATAGCGGTAGTGGTTAGTTCCAAATCCATAAAACGTTGATTTAAAGCGGTTTATAGAATTCTAAAGATGTAAGAACAAAAAATACTTCTGGAACATTCAAACAGAAATTAGCGGTAAGGAAAGTAGCATAAATTCTAAAAAACATTAGTTTTTTAGAATCTTATTTCTAGTTTTTGACTCCTTTGTCTATCAATGTTTTAAGTTTTCAAAAACTCATTATAATAAACCATTACCAAAAGAAAGAATATTCTTCATAATAAAGAAGAAATAAAACTGGAGGTTCTTGCAATGATTATTGGCTATGCTCGTGTATCAAAAGACGATCAAAATTTAGGTCGTCAAATTGATCAGTTAAAAAATTTTGGCGCAGAGAAGATTATTCAAGAAAAATATACAGGTACAAAAAGAAACCGCCCAGGAATTGAGCAGCTTCTTCAAACGATTCGAAAAGGAGACATTGTTGTAGTAGAAAGTATTTCTAGACTTGGAAGGAACACTTTGGACATTTTAAACTTAATTCAGGAATTGGATCAAAAGCAAATTCAATTTGTTTCTTTAAAAGAGAATATGAATACTTCAACACCCACGGGGAAGGCCATGTTACAAATGATGAGTGTAATCGCTGAGTTGGAACGCAACCTTTTAGCTGATCGAGTCCGCGAAGGAATCGAAGCTAGCAAAAAACGAGGTGTAGCGATTGGCCGTCCTAAAGTTCCGCAGGAGAAGTTAGATATTGCAGTTCGAATGTACAAAAGTGGCGATTATTCTGTCAAAGAAATCATTGAAACAAATCAGATATCTACAGGAACCTTTTATCGTGAAATTAATCGACTAAAATTGAGAAAGCTAAACAAAAGAACCGAACAACTAACTTAATTGCCCAGTAGTTGTTCGGTTTTCTACCGCTATTTTCTGTATGGATGTTCCAGTGACCCCATTTAATATAACTGATGAACACATAAAATTAATTGCTTCTAGCAAATATATATCTTTAGATCAAACAATAAAGCAAATATTTAAAAATCTATTTTCGATAATTGTTAAAATTTAAGAATAAATTTTGGATTTTTTTATAAACTTTTAAATAGTATTAAACTGGGCCAATTTCTTATATAAAAACTATGCTAGTTTAGACAAATCTCCAATTTTTTACTACGGGGAAAAGTCGAAGAGAGGGATTTCTCTTCGACTTTCTTTATACGAAGCTGAAACTTTAATTGTTTTGAAAGAAAGAGCAATACTTATCCAGCGTAATCGAATGTGGTTACCATAACCACGAATGAATCACTAAACAAAGTTTTTGAAAGCTGTGTCGGGGTGATTGTGTAATCACATATCCGATGTGTTTCCATGGGCATCACAGGTATGTTATAGGTAACGGTCTTTGCCTTTTAATTTGATGTACTTTTCATCAATGCGTAAAGACTTAAATAGATTTCTACATCATTGAGTTTTTCACAAATGATAAGTCACTTTTTTATACAGCCTATTTCAACAATAAATCGTGGTGGGGCGTATAGTGTTAGTAAGCTCACAATTTGTGTATAATAAATTATAGTATATTGATAAGGATATGCAATGATATCCATGTATAACTACAATATTTTATTATAGTTATGGTAAAATATTATTTAATTAAGAATTAAGGATTATCCTAAATAACAAACTATTATTCATTTGTTATCATCTTTTGGGTTGTGTAGTTGGTGATTAGTAGAGTTTCACCAGATGTATATTTTGTCTTATAAGATATATTTTATTCGGTTTCAAACCATCATACATAGTAGTTGATTTTAACTAAATATTACCGGTAATAGCCATTACTACGGTTAGTTAGGAATGTTTTTTCATATTTGAATTTTCCAGGTTAAATCTGTCAATAGCATAGTATAGTATATTTAGTTGGTTTGATTTCATCAGAAAATTTGTTTCATTTATCCAGTTTTAGTCAATATCTAGCAACAAAATGGTAGCAGCATCTGGATTTTATATTTGTAAGCCGTTCAATCTTTATCAAGAACGATAGAAGTCAAAAACTTATCTAGTATGCAAGAAATTATACATAATGATTGTTTTATATATTTTTTTCATAAGTTAGTTGTAAGGTATTATAAAAGAGTTTTTTCCACTATTTATTATTCAGGAATCTCTTTCCGTAAGTAGTTATTTAAAGCTGGGAACTTATAACAACTGGAAAAAGGACTATTGAAGGAATGAGGTTGCTTTTAAAATATATTATAGGTTGAATAATAACTATGATTAGAAAAGAGGAGAATGGAAATATGTTAAAAAAAGCGATATATGTTATTATTTTTGTTAATTTATGTACTCTATTTTTTTCAATGAAATTGGATACACATGCCGAAGAACTAGATAAAAATTATCAAGGTAATTCATCAAATGATATAGTCCAGCCTACTGGAGACAAAAATGTTGGGTATCCACAAGTTTGTATCCGAACAAATGCTAAACCGCAACCTTTAGATTTTGAAGAACTTGCAAACAAATGTGATGAAGTGGCCGCTCAATTTAGCACTGATGAAGAGCGTGCTCGTGCAGTTATATCCTATTTAAATACTATAATAGGTAGTGGTAGCTTAGGACATGCATGGGTAATTATTTTTAATAGTGATAAACCAAATGATTATGCAAGCTATTCATTTGGTGCAGGGATTGGTTACGTATCTAATCATAACCCAAAAGTACAAGATTATTATGATTTACCTGATCGACCTTTCATTGCACAAAAGGCCGTAAAGTTGCCAAGTAATATGGATACAAACCAAATTGAAAATAATATAATTCCTAAATTGATAGCAGAAAGTAATGAAATAGGAAACATAATTGGATCGAAAGAAGACATAGTTGGCAATGGGACATTCACACCCTTGACTACTTGTACATGGTTTTCAGGGAGTTTATGGAATAGAATCTTTGGTATCAAAGATCAAGTACAATTTACCTCTATTTTTCCAAATTCAGAAGTACACGCAAAAAGATGGGGAATTCCAGCTTTATCAGATATTCATGAAATTGCAAATCCTGGTGCGCTTTCTCAGTTTATATTACAAGGAATTTAATTATATACTAAAATATGGAGAGATCCTTCAGGTTTAACAAAATGTTTATCGATAGTTTTATTCTATAGAATATAGGCTATTAAAATCCAAAAGTAACATATTATTAACTATTAAAAAGTTCCATAAATGACCGTTTAATAATGCTTTTTGAGCATTATTAAATTATACGTTAAATCAGCTTGGAAAAGGTTATAAGTCATTCTTTCTGTACTTATTTGTTTCTACATTTACTAATTTTAGAACAAGCACCATAGCTTAATCCAAAATGATGATATAACCCTAAAATTCAATAATGATTATATATTCGTATTTTTTACCCTTAAATTATTATTTATAATTATGCCTGCCCTCTACTTATTTTAAGCTAAATTAAAGCGTAAAATTAAGATTGAATAAAATTTGTAACTCTAGGGATAGGAAAAATCATAAGAAGGGATACGAAAAAGATGAAAATATTTGTAGCTGGAGCAACAGGCCGCGTGGGAAGATCATTAATAAATAAATTAGTTAACAGAGGTCATTTCATTTATGCTGGTAGTAGAAAAGAATTTAAGTATGATAACCTTGAACAAGTTAAATATGTTTATATGGATTTGCATTCAAACATGTCTGAACTTAAAGAAATACTAAAAGATGCTCAGGTAGTCTATTTTGTTGCAGGTTCACAAGGAAAAGATCTGTTACAAACTGATTTATATGGTGCTGTAAAATTAATGAATGCAGCTGAGCAGAAAGGTATTAGACGATACATTCAATTGAGTGGGATATTTTCTCTAAATCCTGAAAAGTGGAGTTCGGAGTTAACAGACTATTTTATCAGTAATTTTTTTTCAGATATGTGGTTAATTAATCATACACATTTAAATTATACTATTCTTCAACCAGGAACTTTAACCGAAACTACGGGGAGTGGGAAAGTTACATTGATGACTCAAGAGCAAAGAGAAAACTCCATAGATAATGTGGCTACAGTCCTTTCTGAATTATTGGACAAGAAAAATACTTTTAAAAAAGTTATTACTATGGCAGATGGGGAAGTACCCATTGGAGAAGCTTTAGAAAAATTGTAATAGTTTGTATATACGATTGAGTATGGAGATGTTAGGTCGAACAATCCAAATATACGTCTGAAAGACGTATCTGAATTTAACGTTGTTATCAAAGATATTTTAAATGACCATCTTAAACATTTTATATTCAAAACAGGAGACTTTAATATGCCTGGTGGAAAGAATATTTTACCAGAGTTAGCTTGGACTGGTTTACTCAAAGGATTTTATTTGCATTGGTTTGTAAAAGATATTCCGAAGATAGTTACTTCTTTATAAAAAATGCTGGAAGCACTAAAAACTTAAATTTTATTTTTATTCTTAATTAACTAGCATTTACAATAAATATTCAATTAAGTGCAGACTGAAAAGCCAAAAAGATTCTCACTTTTTTTGCTTTTCTTATACATTTTATGGATAGATTCCGTATCTTTACTAGAAATTTTGATTGCCCTAACGGTTTTTACAATTTTTTTAAATACATTAGTTTTTTATTTATATCTTTTCTAACGTAACTAAATATCAAATATCAGATCTATTCACATAGATATTCTAATAAATATAATATCAACTTTCCTTTGATTTCAATACAGGGGACATCCATTTCTAGGAATAGAATGACCGCCTATTTCTTTTCTTCCATGTTAAATAGAATACTTTTTTTAAATTGTTACTTTAAAATGAATGATACATCTTCGTTGCTTTAGGATTAGGTAGTCTTTCAGCCTAATAAATCTTAAAATTAATGGTTTCAAAGTCTTGTGACAGAGCTGTATTACAAAATATTTATATAATAAATACTCAAAAGGGATAAAGTGAACTGAAAGATACAAAGTAATGATATTTAGATATGAATCATGTAATTTATTTAAAAAATAAGGAGAATACTTGGCATGTTAATCTATGCACATGAAAGAGGAAATTCCTATGGTTCTACTTATTTTGTGAGCTTTTGTGAAGTAGAATTGGTAATAATGTTAGTGTGGAAGAATAACTCGTTTGTATATAACAAAGAAGAAATAGATGAAGTTATCAATACAACTGCTAGTGTAAACTCTGAATTAAACTTAGCAATCTATCAATTTATAGAAAAGACTAATTATTTGATGTATTTATCATATAAAGAATTACACTGAAAAGATAACTTGTAATATAGTGATGATTGCCTTCTTAGATAAAATATAACATTAAGAATTGTTTCCCAAACATTTAGAATGAGGCATTCGTCAAGAATTATCTTTAACTAACTATTTATTAGATTCAAAAGATATAGAGACTGTTTAACTTAAGAAACAGTTATTGAAAGAAGAATAAAAAAAATAATTTTTTTATTAGTGAAAATGGTTGCAAGACTTTGATTTCAATCAACACTTAAAAAACCAGAAGTAATGGACTACAGTATGTATACTTACGACATTTTTTTATTTATAGCAATAGGAGTGTTGGTAAAATGCACCTTTCAATAGTAGACTATGTCCGAAAAAAGAAGGACTATTGAACCATTCGTCTTTTTCGTAGTACTCCCCTTCTAATCCACCACTAAATGGATCTTGTAATTTAGGGACTAGCGTAATTGTCCCATCATCAGAATACATCACTATATATTCTTGGTCTGCCTTTGGTTTCTGTCCGTTATTAGATGGTAATGTCAATACTACAGAACTTCCTTGTTTTCTAGATTTTGTGGTTAACATACAATCATCTCTTGTCTTTTATTACACTAAATAATTAAATAGTTTCAAATGATTATATACTACATTTAGTTAACTTAGTGTGATTTAATTAAATAGTCAAAATTAGATATTTTAGAATTAATTTGTTAGGTTCAGAAACTTAAAAGTTTTTGAACTGTTAAATAATTTGTTCTAAAATTCATTGGCTCCTATTTTTATCTGAACATAGCTTTGAAATACTTCACTGTAATTTATGAGATATTCGATCCATTAGCTAATGACTTTTTATAAGGATACAATCTAATAAACTAATAAAATTTTTTAATTTTAGATATTGATATCTTCACGCTAAATCAATATTTAAAAATTTTTTTGCTAAATATAATATTTGATATTGATTAAACTTACACCCTGAAATATTCTCTTGTAATACATCAACATTGTCAAATTGGCATGTACTAAAATTTATTTTTTTACAATTTGTATGAATTAAATTAGCATTATCTAAATGACAGTGTTGAAATTTCAACTGCTTGATATTACTTTCAACCATATCAAAACTATCTAAATTACAGTTGTCAAATATTATCTTACTTAGCTTTGATTCACTAAAGTTAGAAAAAGTAAGTAAACATTCAGAAAATAAAACATCTGAAAAACGACTCTTTATTAAATTTGTACCTATCATTTTACAACCAATAAATTCACACCTATAGATAATACAGTCTGCTAAATCTTCATTTGAAAAATCACAGTTTATGAATTTACAATCAACGAATTCCATTCTTTGAAATTTATTCTCTGAAAATATAACATTAGTAAATAAACAAGATTCAATAATCGGGTGTTCTATATCTTGTCTCTCAATAATTTCAGAAGAAATTTTTCTTTCTTTTAAGAAAAAATCTTCACTATCGTAAATAGAGAAAAAAGAATCATTAATTAAAACCTCTTCATTTATATTTATTTTTTTCATATTACTGCCTCCTTATAAATCAATCCTACTATATTAGTAATTATTGTACATTAAAGAAAAAGGAGAGCTTTTTGAGCATTTCTCGATAACGATAGTTCTGTAAACTTCAAACAAAACCTTATAATTGTCCTGTGAGACACTAAAAACTACTTTTTTTAATAAAATTCTTATAAAATTTGTTACACCTTCTTCTTTTGAACAAGTGACTTAGAAATTCCTAAATGATTCCAATAGGTTTTATATTCCTATAATTGCTACCATACCCTAAATCCAATAGTGTTTGCGGCATCACTTAGGAGAAACCAAAGAATTCTGAATTAAACGTTGACTATTTACTATGAACAATTATTATTTACATATTCCAAAATCTGTTTTCTTAACTAACTCGCTATAAATATCGAATTGTACTTTCCGTTCTTTTTTTATTTCGTCTCTTATCTTTTTTTGCAATCACTTAACCGTGTGAATCTGATTCTTTTTTGCGAATCGATTCAACAATTTTCCACCCTAAAGCACTTATGCCTTGTCACGTCACCTTTATATTATTTATTAAGTCATATTCAAATAAACTATAAATAAACGGCTCCAACAAAAAGCGACTTGCTCCTTAGAGCCATCTAATTTTTCTTTATATAACGAATAAGACACAACTGATTGTGTCTTATTCGATTCTTATGTTTATTTTTTTATTTAAATAGGCTCAAAAACGTGTGGCCATGTAGTTGAAATACTATTATAAAATAAGTGAATGAAAAATTTAAAAAGTAACAAAAATTAGAAAAAGAGGAACAAATATCGGATATAAGGATTATGTGGAGGGTAGCAGGGGGTAAGTGATAGATATGAAAAGAGGGAACTATTAAAAAAATAGTTTCCTCTTTTTCTTAGTTATGTCGCTTGATTTAAAATGAAGTAAATAATTTTATTCATTTATGAGTAGGTTGTCAACGCTTATTTTTTAAAAAAGAAGTATACAAAAGACTACCTTTTTAGAATCACAGGTTGTTTTCTTGGTTTAAGATACAGACGAAACATCGAATAACTATTTATTTGATGAATAAAAATAAGAAAAAGGAGAATTATTATGAAAAGTATTCGATTACTTGGAGCTACTTTCTTAGCTTCCACTACTTTATTAGGAGCAACAGGCGCTTTTGCCTCAGAACCAATTACTCCAGAACCAGCAACTGTTCAAACACCAATTATTGCAAAATTAACAGTCAATCAAACACCAGAAAAACCAGTACCTCCAACTGAACCTGATCAAGGTGGTGGGGATCAAGAAACAGATATTGAGGGCTTATTCGGTATTGCTTATGCACCAAAAGCATTAAGTGTTTCGGAGGAATTAGCCGATCAAACAAGTGCGCAAGAATTAGATTTGTCTCATGATAACAAAACAGCGTATAACGTAGGTGTGCAAGATAAAACTCGTGCGAAAGATCGCAACTGGACTTTATCAGCTCAACTATCTTGGGAGGGAGATACACAAAATTACATGGTAGGTACAACCATTACAGCAAGTGAAGGTAATGTAAAACTAAATACTTCAGGAAAGTTAACGGAAGTAGATGGTCAAGAAGTTACTATTGAAAGTGGCGCAGATAACGTAACAATTGGTCAAGATTCTTCAGTACACTTGATGAAAGCTAACGCTGGTAAAACAGTGAATGGTGTTTATAACTATCAATTTAAGCATCCAAAATTAGTGATTCCAAATCCAAGTAAAGTACCTGCAGGAAATTATTCAGGAAATATTACATGGACATTATCTAATGTAATGATGTAAGAGAGAGGTAAAAAAGGGGGGCCCGTACCTGAGAGGTTAATATTCTATTATCAAGCTTTTCATATCTATCCAATTCTAATAAAGAAGAAAATGTTTAGAATATTGACTTCCCAGGTGCGGGAACCTCTTATTATTTATAATGTAAGATATCAAAACAATTCTAGTTTAGTAGGAGATTATTTGGGATTTTGACGAAAAAAGAGCGAATTCGCTCTCGGAGACACGAATTCGCTATGAAAGTAAAAATAAATTTTACATTTACATACTAAAATGAGTATAAAAATTTTTTTAGGAAAAATCAACGGATTTTTTCAAAAAATAGTTGAAAAAGTAAAATTTTTTAACTCCTTTAACCTTAGTTCTTTCTAAAAAATGAAACAACTACTCACAAATAATTTATAACACAAAAAGAGCTAGAATTTATCAGATATTCTTAGCTCTTTTTTGTGTTTAAATGTTAGTGAAGGAGAAACAGAGAAAAAATGTTTTTTAGGAAACTCCAATTTTTTTGAATCATTTTCTAATGATAATATTATAATCGAACCTGAAGCATTTTTTGTATTATTTAATTGAACAAATTAGCAAAGGAGTTTGTGTTTTATGAAACGAACAAACTATTTTTTATTAATCAGTCTTATTGCTGTAAATACGATATTTTCAGTATCTGTAAGGGCTATTGAAAATGAAACGTCGTCTATTGATTTTTCAGATAACCAAAATCCAATAGTTAATTTAGATTCAGCGCCTATTTTATCGAGTACAGAAATACTCACTACTCCTTCAACTAATTCTTCTGAGTTTGACAAACAGTTAGATGTATTTTCAAGCGAAGAAAGTATAGAAACGGAACAAACAACGGATACTGGAACGATTCAATCAGAAACTACTTCTAGTACGGTGAATGAAGAGAGCGTTTCTAAAGAAATTAACACAAATAGCGAAAAAGCAGTGAATTGGGAAACAGAAGATAAGGGGACATATATTTTATTGAAAAGATATACTGGATCAGCTACAGATTTAGTTGTTCCAAATGAGATTAATGAAAAGTCGACTAAATTGCTTGATATCGATGAGAATGTGATTCCTAATATGAGCAATTTAGAAAGTTTTATTGTACAACCGAATCAAAAAGGACAAAAAGTAGGATTAGAATCAACTGATCTTAGTGGTGCTTTTATGAGTACTTCTGACCATAAAAAAAGATTTAAAACAATTAATTTAAGCGGTTTAGATACAAGCAATGTAACCAATATGGAAGTTATGTTTGGTGGTTGTATGTCTTAAAAAAAATTAGACTTAGGGAATAAATTTGATACGAGTCAAGTAACTAGTATGCTTGAAATGTTTAATTTATGTACAAGTTTAATTTATGTACAAGTTTAATGAGTTTAAACTTAGGAGAAAAATTCAATGTAAATAAAAAGAAAGTATCAAATCTGTTTTCTGTGCCATATTCTACTCCGTTATTAGTAATTACCAAAGATTCTCAATTACTAAATAGTTATGATTATTCTACTGACAATCGAGTACCTGTTTCTAAGCCTTATTTAGATGCTAACGGAGGTCTTTTTGAAGATTCTCAACCTACCAAAAACTATTTTACTAAAGTCGCAAACACACCAGAGTATTGTTCATTAGAAAAGGTGCAAGATTTTTTGAATATAAATAAACCTACAAAAGAAAACTATCGCTTTAAACAATGGAAAGTAAGGCCCAAAGATCCTACAAACTTAGAAGAATTGCTTAATACAACGTATACAGCTATTTGACAAGACGATTCGATAATTGATTCAAACATTCCTTCTCAGGATCAAGATAATGTTGTTACACGTCCTTTAACTGCTTATGGGATTGCTTATGTACCAAAACAATTTACTTTTGCTTCGACTTCACTTAAGGATAATAGGGAACAAATAATCCCATTTACAAAAATAGAGAGTTTCCATATTGGAATAAGAGATGTTCGAAATACCGAAAGTTCTTGGACGGTAAGTGCTCAATTAGAGTGGACAGGGCAAACACTTCCTGGAGCAGAAATAGTCACTACTAATGCTACAGGTATTGTTAAAAAGAATAATAACAATGGTGTGGACGATTTTGACGCCAACAAAGATTTTACGGAATGTCCAACTAGCGAAGTAATTGGGCAAAGGAATGTCATTATACAAAGTACTTCGCCTACGCCTATTTTGATGGCACCATCGGGTACACATAATGCGGTTTATGACTATGATTTAGGAAATGTTGCCTTACGTATTCCCGAAACAAGACAAATTGAACCTACCGCGTATCACGGAAACGTTCAATGGTTCTTAAACAATACGCTATAAATAACGAAAAAAAGCACTAGGGAAATAAAAAACTAGTGCTTTTTTATTCTGTAGACAAAAATAAAGGAGCACTTGAAAGTAAGCACTCCTTTATCTGATGAATATGTCCCCGCTCCTAAGAAGCTAACATTCCATTTATGTGAATTGGATAGAAAATGAAAAGTTCGATAAAAAGAATATTAACTTCTTGGAAGCGGGGACATGTTTTTTTATGAAACAAAAATTGTAAGAGAAATTATGCGCCTAAAGCGTTAGATAAGTTCCAAACAATGTTTCCTGAGTATGTGCCAGCAGCTACATTTTCAGAGTTTGGAATTACTAATTTAGGTGCTTTGAATTGATAGTTGTAGACACCGTTAACTGTTTTACCAGCATTAGCTTTCATCAATTCTACTTGAGAACCTTGCTCAATTGTTAAGTTAGTTGCAGAATCTCCGATAGTAACTTCATCTTCAGTCACTGGAGTTAATGCACCTTTAGTGTTTAATTTTACATTTCCTTCAGTAGCAGTGATTGTTGAACCAGCCATGTAGCCATTGTCGTCGCCGTCCCAAACTAATTGAGCTTTTAAAGTCCAAGCACGATCTTTGGCACGTGTTTTATCTTGTACCCCTACGTTGTATTTACCTTGAGTACTTTCGTTGTTTGATAAATCAATTGTTGATTTTCCGTTTTCTTTTAGTTCACCTTGTCCAGATAATGCTTTTGGTGCATAAGCAATACCGAATAAGCCCTCAATATCTGTACCTTGGTCGCCTCCACCTTCACCTGGTTCAGTTGGAGGTGTTGGTTTCTCTGGTGTTTGGTTTACTGTTAATTCTGCAGTAATTGGTGTTTTTGCACTTGCTGGATTTGGATCAGTTGGTTCTGAGGCGAAAACCCCTGCTGCTCCTAATAAGGTTGTGGAAGCTAATAAAGTAGCTCCAAGTAATCGAATACTTTTCATTCTAAATTCGCTCCTTTTAAAATTTATTTTTTAGAACAATTGGATTATAACAAGAAAAACGAGGGATATTTTCTAAAAAAATTCAGAAAAATCGCTGTTTTTTTTTTTTTTTTTTTCTTGACATTTCGGGGGATGTGTGATAAAAAGTTGGGTTTATCTACATAAAATATAGAAAAATTAGTCAAAAAAAGTTGAATTCAACTTTTAATATATGTCAAAAGTTCTTTACCACAACTTATTCATTTTTGATTCAAAAATAGGAAATTCCCTTTGTATGATTCATCAAAAAGAAATCCTTTCAAAAATAGCAAAAGAACGAAGGAATTAACTCTTCGTTCTTTTGCTATTTTTTTATGTAGGTAACCTATTTTGTTTAATTAGAAAAATGAGGAGAGGAATTCTTTTAATAAACGGTGTTTAATTTTGGATTGAAGCGTAAAACTTGAATGTCAATTGTTATTTACTATATTGATAGCTTAAATGATTGGATGAGTGAGCAATGAATTGAAGAATGAAAACATATAAAAATATATTATTTTATTCATTATTTTTTTTACGTGGGCACCTAATTATAATGCTTATGCAAATGATTAGTATAAAGAATTTACAAATGCACAAGAAGCAATTGAATGGGGAAAAAGGTAATCAGGAAATTATTTATTTTCAACAGAACAAAGACAATTATTTAAGGGTTATAGCTACAATTCTCAACCATTTAATAGTAATTTAAGAAAAGGAATTCCATTTTCAGAGTTAAGTATAGAAGAACAGAAGTGTATTTTAACATTAGATAAAGCGGTAGTATATCTTCTTGTAACAGAAAATATAATTGTTTATAGGTATGCTAATATAGATTTTTTAGAACGCATAGACTACTAAAAAAAAGAAATAGAAAAGAACATTGTGGGAAATTATTTTCAAACAGTATTACCTACAGCAATAGAGTCTATTCAGAATACCGGAGCTGTTGGGAAAATTTTTCAGGAACCAGTTTTTTTATCTACTACTTTGGTAAAAAACTCTGTATTTACACATAGACCAATGAATTGAGAATAAAAGTCAGACGATAAAAAAATGCAACCTATATAGGATATCCTGGAATGAGTTACTATCCTCAAGAACTAGAATTGTTATTTCCTCGAGAAGAACAATTACGAATTGACAGTGTGAGCTTCTCACCAAATAATAAAATTCATATAGAAGATCAGTTATTAGGGCCGTATTTTTTGAAAGATGGGCAAGTATTAGAATACGAAAAATATTCATTATCTGTTTAAAGGAATCTATAAAAAAGATATTTGATTTAAATAAGTGTTTGAAATATTATACATGTCTATGTTAAATATAGATTTTGAGTTATTTGATACAACTTCATTGTGTATCTTGCTTTAAATAATAAATCATATTGAGAAAAGATACTTTTGAAGAAATATTATTTTTTTAATAAAAAACATATAACTAACATATACAAAAATGCCTGTTCTCGTTAGTTATATGTTTTTATTCTCGTATGTAAGTTGTAAAGAAAAATGCATACCTGATTTCTTGAACGATTATTTTCTTTTTATTAGAAAATATCCTCAAAATGTTAAAAAGTCTTAAACAATGTATCTAAGTTTGATTTAAAATCAAACTTCCTTTGTTATTTGTTGTCAATATTTATTTTGGAGATATGGTTAATAAAGATATCATATTACGTAGAATCATACCTTTATTTTTTCTATAAACTTCTATAAACTATAGAAGAAGTTTCATAGTTTATTGAAAATAAATTAACAGAAGAAAGGAAGAGATTAATGAAAACTGTTCATTTATTAGGAGTTACTTTATTAGGTTTTACCTCTTTATTAGGAACAGGAAATGTTTTAGCAGAAGAATCACAACCAGTAACACCAGTTCCAGGTAAGATACAGACTCCAGTTAATACAGAATTAACGCTTAAAACCCCAGAGTCTCCACAACCGCCAACAGGAGAAGAAGGTGGGGGAGATAAACCAACAGGGATTACAGGTTTATTTGGAATTGCCTATGCCCCAAATGCTTTAAGTGCGCAAGGTGAGTTAAATGCCTCTGGTGATGAACAACGAATTTCTTTGACAAGAGAAAACGTCAAGAAATATAATGTTGGAGTACAAGATAAGACTCGTGGCAAAGATCGTAATTGGAGACTTACTGCTCAATTAAGTTGGGAAAACGATCCTCAAGGATATATGGTAGGCACAATGATTTCAGCCACTAATGGAAATGTGAAAGAAAATAAAAAAGGTATTTTAGAAGAGTTATCAGATAAAGAGGTTACGACCAATGTTAGTGATTTAACGATTAAACAAGATGTACCGGTTGATATTATGATGGCTACTAACGGAAAAACATTAAATGGTGTCTACAATTATCAATTTTCAAATCCAGAATTAGTGATTCCACACCCTGATAAAGTAACCACAGGAAATTATTCTGGAAATATTAATTGGAATTTAACAGATGCATTAGGTGGTGAACAAAGAACAGTTACAGTTAGATATATTTCAAGTAAAACAGGTAAAGAAATCCACCCTGCTCAAACTATTTCTGGTAGTGTAGGAGCAAAATATGATGTTAGTACTTCTTCTTATAAATTGAATTTAGAGAATAAACGATATGTATTGAATAATGAAAAATTACCAGAAAATGCAGTTGGAAATTTCGAAAGTGATAAAAATCCAATTGTTACTTATTATTATGACTATGAACCGCTTGAAGCTATGAACGGGGGATTTGAGGATCCGGTAACTACTAACCTTAGTACGGCTTGGGGAAATATGTATAAGGAGCAAAATTTTACTTCTGATCGAGTGCCTGGATGGACTAATGATGGTAAGGTGTCAGGAACGGCAGGTGGTCCATGGGATGTAATAACTCTATTAAGAAAATATCCAGCGGCTGATAAAGTTGGTCCTGTTGATGGCGAACAATTTACTAAATTAAATGTGAACAAAGCTTATTATCAAGATTTGAAAACTATTCCTGGAGAAACACTTCAATGGGAAGTT
The DNA here is from genome assembly GCF_051714505.1 of Enterococcus sp. AZ129. Lineage (NCBI taxonomy): Bacteria > Bacillati > Bacillota > Bacilli > Lactobacillales > Enterococcaceae > Enterococcus > Enterococcus sp. AZ129. Next base: position 42,301 of record NZ_JBIORY010000002.1, read on the forward strand.
TATCATCGAGCGGTATTTGGAACGAATACTGCTGTTGTAGAAATCGGTGCACCTCAAGAACCATTGATTCAACAATGTGAAATGGTTACAGGAACTGAAAAATGGGTTAAATATTCTGGAACTTATAAGGTGCCAGAAGGGCAAACGACTACTCGAGTACAGCTCAGAGCGATTTCTGGATACATTCCTTCAGGTTATAACGATTCTTTTGGTAACTTAATAGATGCATTTAAACTTTCAAGCATAGAAGAATAGGAAGAAAGCCACCATAAAAAGTTACTTTTTTATGGTGGCTTTTTTGAGTACTTAAACTATTCTTAATTTTAAAATTTGAAAAAATAGCAAGAGAAAAAGAAACAAAAAATAAAAACGAAAACAAATAAGTTTGTAGATTTTTGTAAAAATAACTATCGTTCTTTTTATTTTGGGTTCTTTTTTTGCTTTTTTAGTGGATTTTTCATTGTTTTCTTGGTTATAAAATCAAACATTTTACTCTTTTTGTGAGTTTTGTCAATATTTATTTTTGTGAAAATTTATATAAGGATATGTTTTTGTTTAGAATCGTACTTGTTTATTTTCGTATAAGATATGACCGTAAGGTTAAGTGATAAAAATCACTTGCCTAAAAAATATTTTATTTGAAAGGAAGAAGGATAGAAAATGAAAAGCATTCGATTACTAGGAGCGACATTGTTAGCTTCAACTACCTTATTAGGAGCGGCAAGTGCCTTTGCGGAGGTGTCACAACCAGCAGAAGGAGATCCAAAAACTGCACAAACACCAATTAGCGCAGAATTAACAGTGAATCAAACACCAACTAAACCAGAACCGCCAAAAGGTCCAGATGAAGGTGGTACAGATGAAGGGACAGAAATTACAGGATTATTCGGTATTGCTTATGCGCCAAAAGCATTAAGTGGTACAGCTGAATTACAAGAAAAAGGGCAAACAGAAGTATCTTTAACTAATAATTCTGCGACTAATACAAACAATAAATACAACGTAGGTGTCCAAGATAAAACACGTGCCAAAGATCGTAACTGGACATTATCTGCACAATTAGAGTGGACAGGTGACACACAAGGTTATATGGAAGGTGCAACAATCACCGCTTCTGAAGGTAATGCAAAATTGAACGATGGAAAAGGAAATCTTAGCGAAATTACAGAGGGAGAAGTTACAACAACTGCAGCTTCTCTAACTATTCAAAAAGATGCTCCTACGACTATTTTGACTGCACAAAAAGGAAAAACAGTGAATGGTGTGTACAACTACCAATTCAAAGATCCTAAATTAGTAATTCCAACTTCTGAAAATGTAGCTGCAGGAACATATTCAGGAAATATCAACTGGACATTGTCTAATGTAGTGGAATAATCCGTTGTTTTTATCAAAAGGAAAGGTAAGAATTATCTTTCCTTTTGGTTTACATAGAAATAATTGAATGAATGGAGTGTGGTGAGAAGGAAAATCCGATTCTAATCAATGCGCAAGTTGTCATATGATTGAAAGGATTTTATTTTTTTGAGTATTGTATGAGTTTTTTAGCTTAAACTATATATTTTACATCTTGGTATCATTTTGTCAATTTCTTTTTTTAGAAATAACCATATAAAGATGTCGTTTTTATTAGAATCTTTACCGTGTATTTTCTTATAAAATACCCTTGACAAAGTTTTTCTCTGAAAGGATAGAACAATTTGTTTCTTCCTTTTAGTTGATATAGATAAATAAAAAAGAAAGGAAGAGCGAACGTGAAAAAATGGGCACTATATAGTATGTGTATTTTAAGTTTATTCGCAGGAGGCTATCATGCACAAGCAGAAGAATCAGATTCCAGTCAATTAGCCGGCGGCTATACGATTGAAGGAATCCCGAGTGATCATCAACTGGATAAAACGGTGAGTTATTTCTACTTAAAAGAGAATCCAGGTGAAAAAGATCAAGTAAAGGTAAAACTAACCAATGATTCGGATAAAGAAAAAACACTCGAAGTAAAGCTAACCAATGCGAATACTAATTCCAATGGTGCCGTTGATTATACGGGGAAAATCAAAGACCATGCGTCTTTAAAAGATCCTTTGACTTCTATGGCCAAGGTTAGCCAAAAAGAAGTCCAAGTGCCTGCAAAAAGTAGTGTAGAAACAGCGATTGATATTCAAATGCCGGAAAAGACAATGTCAGGTGTCGTTGTTGGTGGTATTGTCGTTTCAGAAAAACAAACGGTGGAAAAGGAGAAACAGGCACTTAGCTTAGGCAATATCTATACGTATACGATTGGGTTAGTGTTAACCAATGAAGATACGGTAGAACCAAAGAAAAATAATTCGGTAGAACTAGATACCGTAGGAGCGAAATTATCCGATGGGAAAAAGATTGTCCAAGCGGACATTTTAAACCCGAATCCGTATATTTTCCCTGATGCGACGGTCAAAGGAGAAATTAAACCGAAAGCTTCAGGAGAAGTCATCAAAAAAGAAGAAAAGAAAAATGTGAATATTGCGCCATACTCTGTGTATCCGTTCCAATTTGACTGGAAAAAAGAAGAGTTAAAACCAGGAAAATATGTCTTTGTAGGGAGTGTGGATGCCGGAGGAAAAACCTGGAAATTTGAAAGAGAATTTGAAATTACCGATGAGAAAGCCAAAGAAATCAATACTAAATCGGTCTTTAAAGTCTATATTCCAAAATGGGTTACTTATGGCGTATATGCTTTAGTCATTATTAGTGTTGGAGGCACAATTTATATCGTTGTACGAAGAAAACAAAGAGAGGCGGAATAAGCATGAAGAAATGGCTAATCGGAGGATTGTTATGTAGCACGTTACTGATGGGAAGCGTAGTGTATGCGGCAGAACAACCAAGTACGGATGTCGCCCAAACGGGCGTAACGGTTCAATTAGCTCGTCCTATTGGGCCAGATAAATTGCCAGGAGGAGAGTCTTCAGGTGGAACTGGTGGCTCGAATTCGACGATTCATACTAATACTAATAGTAACGCAAACGCTAATGCACAAATGAATATAGCTATTGGTGGCTCATCAACTGGACGTTTGCCTCATACGAATGGAGAAAAAAATCTGATGTATTCCATTTTAGGTGGCGTGTTCCTTGGCTGTAGTTTGTGTTTATTGATAATTAGAAAAAATAAAGAAAAGGAAGTGGAAGAATAATGTATAGCTTACCTATTTGTTTACTGGTTGTGGGCATCCTTTTACTGATAGTAAATAGTTTACTTTTTTTCAACGACTACAAAGCAACATTAACAAAATCTATGAAAAAAAGTCGGTTATACGTCAATGGCATTGTCCTTCTTTCTTCTGTAGGAGTGATTGTGTTAAGTACGGTGTATATCTTTATGATTAATAGTCAATTGAGCTAAAGAGCGGGTAGGAAGAAATAGATATATACTTGTTCAGCGCTATTATGTAAAAAACTAGTGAAGCAACTTTCAAAGCAAGAGCTTGTTTGGGAAAACTAACTAGTTAAGGAGGTAGAAACTTAGATGAAAAGGAAGAAGTATGCGTATTTATTCGCGACAACAGTTTTATTGGCCAATGCAGCAACGACGCCTATGACGGTGATTGCCGAAACGATGCAAGAAAATTCATCGCCAGAAGTGGCTGAAAAAGCAGAGAAGCAAGAAGAACCGTCAAACTCAACTGAAGTAAAACAAGAACAACCGCAAAAGGTGCCAGCAACCAATGGTGAAAAAGTAGAAGAAGGACAATCTAAAGAAGAACCTTCTACAACACCAGGGGAAACACCGGTTGTAGAGAACGAAGAAGAAGCTCCAGAAGGAGCTACTAATGCGGAAGTGGAAACAGATGCGGGAACAACCACTCATCAAGAAGTGCGTCTCGCGGACTGGAAAACGGAAGATAAAGGGAGCTATGTACTGATTACAAAATATACAGGAAGTAGCACAGAGATTGTTGTACCAAATGAAATTGATGGGAAACCAACAAAATTAAAGGATATTGATGACATAGTCTTTCCAAATTTATCTTCAGTAACAAGTTTTAAAGTACTACCAAGAGAAGATGGAACAAAAGTAGGTGTAGAATCTACGGATTTGTCAAATGCTTTTGTATACAAGTTTTCACTTAAGACAATTGATTTATCAGGATTAGATACAAGCAATGTAACAAATATGTCTGGAATGTTTAAGTATGCTAAGAATGTTGAAGAAATTAATTTAAATGGCTTAAACACGAGTAATGTAATAAATATGTCAGATATGTTTTATACTATAGGTACTGATAATCAGCTACTTATAGATGTAAGTAATTTTGATACAAGTAATGTAACAGATATGTCTGGAATGTTTTATTTTTCTGGAAACGAAAATTTAGATGTTAGTCATTTTAATACAGCCAAAGTAACGGATATGAGCTACATGTTTGGTCAATATGGCGGGGAAACTCTAGATTTGAGCAACTTTGATACAAGTAATGTTACTAATATGGCACATATGTTCCACTCTTCCTTAAAATTAAAGAGTCTAGACTTAAGTCGTTTTAATACAAGCCGAGTGAAGAATATGGAATCTATGTTTGAAGCTTGTGAAGAACTAGTAAACCTAGATCTAAGGAGCTTCAACACTAGCTGTGTGAGAAATATGAGTCGAATGTTTGCAAATATGTTTTCCAAAAATTATTTTCGAGGATCTTCGAAACTAGATTTACGTAATTTTGTTATTAATGCAGAAACAAATATATCTGGTATGTTTGCTCAACACTATAGTTATGTTAATAGAAGTGCGGTAATCTTAGCTACAGATTCTAAATTATTAGATTATAATTATGCTTCTGATTTAGTTGATCCTGTAGCTATGCCTCAATTAAATGCAAACGGTGGTCAATTCAAAGATCAAACAAATACAAAACAATACTTCACTAAAGTAGCCTATACACCAGAAGAATTTGAAACAATAAACAAAGTAACTACTTTTGAACAATTCCAAAAAGATAATGTTCCAACAAAAGCAGGAGCAGAATTCCGAGGCTGGAAATTAACAGAAGGAACTGCTTCTGGCGCTCAAAATGTTTATCCTGATCTATACGGAGCGAAATATCAAGCACAATGGGTAAACGCTTCTGTGAAGGTGAAATATGTATTTGAAGATACAGGAAAAGAAATTGCAAGCTCTAAGACCATTGAAGGGGAAGTAGGCGAGTATTACGATGCGACCACACCAGAATATAAATTAAACATAGATGGCTATGTCTTGGATGAAAGTCGCTTGCCAGATAACGCAAAAGGAACCTTTTCAAAAGAAGCGAAGGAAGTCGTTTATTACTATAAAGCGTTGCAAACATCTATCGTTAATGGAAGTTTTGAAGATCCAGTAATAGATGCTGGAAATTATGAACAATTCTTTCAAGCAATTCCAGGTTGGAAATCCCTTCATGATAGAGTTTTTAGATTAAATCAACAACGTCCTGGAGCAGTTCCAGCAATCGATGGAAAACAATGGGTAGAACTTCAAACAGTAGCGTTTACTTCTGATTTTGGTATTTATCAAGATGTAAAAACAACACCAGGAGAAACGTTATATTGGGAGGTTTCTCAAAGAGGAGTATATGGAGAAGATACTGCAGCTATTCAAATTGGTGCACCAGACGGTGAATTAGTTGAACAAAAGCAAGTAACGTCACCACATACCGAATGGAAAACCTATAGTGGGTATTATACTGTACCAGAAGGACAGACAACCACTAGATTTCAATTGAAATCTATAAGAGTGGTACAACCATGGGAGTCTGATCATGGGAATTTCTTTGATAAGGTGATTTTTACCAATATAAAATCAACAGTTAAAGTGAATTTTGTCGATCAAAGTGGTAAGTCTATTAAAGAACCACAAATAATTACAGGCTATAAAGATCAAGCGTATGATTTAACAGATATTGTGGAAACACCTATTCCTGGGTATAAACTAGATGAGAGTAAAATGCCAGAAGGAATAAAAGGAACATTTACAGAGGAAGCGAAAGAAATTACGTTAACTTATAACCCATTAGACATACACATTCCGTCTGAAGGGGAAGATAACACCAAACCAACAACGCCGGAGGAGTTATCTAACTATGGCATTGCGTATTTACCAAAACAATTTCAAACAGAAAGTACTGTATTGAATGATGCAGGTCCGCAAAGTATTCCAGTGAATAAAACCGATCGCTTTGATGTAGGGGTTCGGGATTTACGGAATAAAGAGAATCAATGGACGTTAAATGCACAACTTGTGTGGAATGTAGGAAAAGAGCTTCCAGGAAGTTCAATCAAAACCACGAATAAAACAGGTGTTGTGATGAAGAATATTAATAATGGAACGAATCCATTTAATCCAACTACGGACTTAACAGATAGTAATGATGGCGTGCAAGGAGGAACGAACGTAGAAATTACGGAGGTTCCAACAGCAATCATGACCGCAAACATGGGAAAATATAATGCCGTGTACAACTATAATTTAGGGGATGTATCGTTGGAAATTCCTGATGCAGGGATGGTAGAACTAGGAAGCTACAGTGGAAATGTAGTTTGGAGTTTAGAAAATGTCCTAGGAAATGAAACAACTCCTCCTGTAGAAGAACAATTTAGTTTTAAGGTAAATGAGTATCTTTCTCCTCAGCGTTTTAATTCGTATGAAGAAGCAGAAGAAGCAAGACATAACTATGTAATGGAGAATTTTAAACGTGGTAGTACAGAGCCGACAAGCATGGTAACTAATTCTGAACATGGAAATTTGGATATACCTGAAGAGTATTTTAAATATAAGTATAGAGTAATATTTAATGTTATGGTGCATGAAGGTATGATTAATTCTGAAGTAATCTCAGATGAAAAGTTTGTAACTTATCAACAGGCAGAAAATTATTTAGAGGAATATATCCAAAGAACCAACTTACTATATGTGCCATCACTAGGTGTTTATGTGGAGGTTTCTTCGGTGAAAGAATCTTCAGTAACAAATCTTCAAGGGGAAGATATCTCTGGACCTATAGAATAGAAATTGCAAGAGTTGAAAAAATTACATGTACCGTTAGTGTTTGTTTTAAGCTACTTTTACCTAGCAAGTGATGAACGACGTTTGAAAAAGGGAAGAATGAATGCTTCAAACGAAACAATTAGTTAAGCTCCTCAAAAAGATTGCTGGTTATAAGTCTCTTTTTTGAGGAGCTTTTTTATAAGAAAATCCAATGGCAAGGAGGCAACCCATTAAAAAGGTGAAAAATCGTGATTGATGAGTATATTGAAAAAGATATCCTGAGACAAATTAAAGTAACGGAATACTTGTTTGAATTGAAACAATTGAATATTCCAAAAGTAGCGGAATTATTAAATGTCAGTCGAATGACGATTAAACGAGACATTGAAAAGATTTTATTGTTAGATTCTCGTATCCAATTAGTCGAAGAAAAACCAACCCATGTGACGATGTATTTTCAAGCCGGTATGACAAGGTATGAGCTGATACGAAACTTATATAGTCAATCTTATTTTTTAAAGATCTGTCTCTTATATTTACAAGGAGAACGGAACTATATAAAAATTTCGGAACAAGAACATATTTCTGTGGCCAAAGTTTTTTCGCTAAAAAAGAAAGTAGAAGAATTCTTTAAAAAGACAGGAGGGATGACGGAAGAAGGCACGTTTATTACGGATGAATTTCATTACCGATTGTTGCTGCTTACGATATGGATGAGAGTAGATCCAATGGAGATAGAGATGGATCCACGAATTTATCGAGAGGCTCAACAAATTGTTGCTCAAATTAGCCAAATTTTTTCCAACGAGTTGAATGAACGAGAAAAGTATTTTTTTACATTAAATGTCTACCTTTCCTTACAAAGAAAACATACAGGGATAAAAAATCCAAAGCAAGGCATGGAGTATCTTTATAAAGAATTGGAGTTTGAAAAAATTGAAACCATTGTCCGTCCCTATCAATTGCCAAAAAATGAGAGTGACTATTTAACCATTATATATCGATTGTTAAATCATAATTTAAACAATTATCATTATCTCCAAATGGACTATTATCAAATGAAGAAGAGTCACTTTTATAAGAGACCAGAGATTTTAGCCTTGGTGTATCGTTTTGAGCAGACGTTTCAGCGAGAACTCATGAAAGAGTATCTTTTTGAACGCGCACTTTTACGATTCTTAGTCGATATTTTCTATCATCGTCCGATGTATTTGGTAGAAAAGAATCATTTTATTGAAGCCTCGCAAAAACAATTATGTGTACAAGTAAAACAATTGATGAGTGAGTGGAGTCAAGAATATGGGTATAAAGTCTATCTTGAAGAGCGTGCAATAGAAAGTTTTTGTTTAAAAGTCAGCGATGTATTGATTCATCAAGAAATAGGCAAAGTATGGCATGTGTTTATTGTTGCCGAAAATGAATTTTCTCATGTCATTTATCGAGAATGGATTCAACGACGGTTGAATACGACGCAAATAGTAATTGATAATGAACTCTATTATAATTTAGAGACATTGCCTGTGTATTTAGATACAGAAAATAGTGTGATTCTTTGTGAACGTAGCTTAACCAATGTTCCCTTTGACACCTATCAAGAAACCAAATTGTTCCCTGTGTCATTGTGTTCGGTAAATGAAGACTTACAACAATTTTTTATGTATGTATTTAATCAATATTAAAGGAAAAAATAAAAAAAGGAGCGAGAAAAATGAAGAGAACGTTGAATTATTTAGATGAGGAAACCTATTTTCAGTATTTTGAAAGAAAATATACAGATCCTGTTTTTCAAGAGAAGTATCCGTTGATTTCAGAAAGGATGAAAGAATTATGTGAGAAAATGAAGGAAACGATTGATACAAGTTCTCCGATGCACTTTTTTAAAGTGCATGCGGAAACCTTGGGATTGGATGCCCAACTACACATCCTTATGTCTTTAACGGACCTAGTGGACAATGAAGAAGTGTCCGAAGAAATGATTGTTCAGTGCGCACAAGAAGATTATCCGATATTTATGAAAGAGCTATGTGACAATAGCTCAACAGAGTTATTAGAACATACCTTATACTTTTCTGTGATTTAATGTTTGACAATGGAAGAAATAGGAGTAAAACGAATGAAAAAATATGTTTTTTTATGGGTTATTTTAAGTGGGATAGTAGTAAATATTCTATCTTTTCCAACGGTTTATATCCATCAATGGCAATTACTTATTGCGTTTTTATTAGGAATATTTACTATCGGCCTTGCCTTGTTTTTTTGGAAAGAAATGACGAAAAGAAGGCAAAAAATAGCGTTGGCTTTAGGGATGGCTCTTAATGGATGGACGCTTATCTGGTTTTTATTTTTACTCATTGGCCTTGGGTAATACACGTCTTTTCTTTCAAAAAAAGAAAAAAGGAGAACAAGCAGTTGAAACACTATTTAAAAGAGAATGTCTATGAAGCAATAAAACAACGTTTAGCGTACATTTTTTCCAAGTTTGACCATGTAGTGGTGGCCTTCTCTGGTGGGAAAGATTCAGGTGTCTTATTAGAAATGGTGTATCACTACTATAAATCTTGTCAAACAGAAGTTAAAGTATCGGTGTATCATTTAGACTATGAAGGAGGATATGCTCATACATTAGACTATGTCAAACGATGTATGGGGAAGTATCCAGAGTTTACGTATTATCATATTTGTTTGCCAATTTCTGCTTCTTGTGGGATTTCTATGTATCAATCCACTTGGTTGCCTTGGGATCCAGAGAAAAAAGAGATTTGGTTGAATCAACCACCTGAACAAGCGATTACGTTGGAGAATCATCCTTTTGATTTTTTTGACATCGGTATGAAAGATTATCTTTTTCAGAAAAAGCTTAGCCGTTGGCTGCACCAAAAAGAACAAGCAAAGCGAACCGCAGTATTGGTTGGTATTCGTGCACAAGAAAGTCTCAATCGTTACGCAACAGTGACCCGAGAGAATACCGTGACCATGTTTGGAAGAATTCGCTATAGTTTTAGAGTATATCACAATATTTTCAATTTTTATCCACTGTATGACTGGGACGTGAAAGACATATGGAAAGCGTATGGCACCTTTGGGTGGGATTATAACAAATTGTATGATCTTTATTATCAAGCAGGTGTTCCTTTGGGAGATATGCGAGTGGCGAATCCTTTCCATGATTGTGGGATTCATGCGTTAAAACTATATAAAGCCATTGAACCAGAAACGTGGGGGAAAATGCTTGGCCGAGTAAATGGCGTTAATTTTGGGGCGATATATGGGCAATCAAAAGCGATAGGATATCGGCAAGTGACGTTACCAAAGGGACAGACGTGGAAACAATATGTGAACTTTTTATTACAAACGCTTCCCGAAGAAACGCGAGCCATCTATGTGAAAAAGTTTAACCGTTCCAAAGAATATTGGATAGAAAAAGGTGGGGCATTATCCGTTGACCTGGTAGAACAATTAAGGGAAGCTGGCGTGTCGTTTATTGATTTAGGAGAACCACAAAATAATCGGAAGTATAAAACGGCGTATCGTTGGATTCGATTTCCAGAATATCCAGATGAAGTGCCAATTAAGCAAACCCGATTAGTTCCTTCCTATAAACGGATGTGTATTACGATTTTGAAAAATGATACGTCTTGTCGTTATATGGGATTTGCCCAAACAAAAGACGAACTACAAAAGAAAAAGGAGGCCATGGCGTTATGGGAGAACAATCTACCTACGTGAGTCCGGTGTATAGCATTCACCGAATTCCTCTTGAGAAGATTCGTACCAATGATTATAATCCTAATAAAGTGGCGCCTGCAGAATTAAAATTATTGGAACGGTCCATTTTAGCGGATGGGTATACAATGCCAATTGTTTGTTATTATGTAAAAGAGGCGGATTATTATGAGATAGTGGATGGGTATCATCGCTATTTAGTGATGACGCAATCAGAGGAAATCGCCCAAAGAGAAGGGTATCATTTACCCGTAGCGGTGATAGATAAGCCAATCAATGAACGAATTGCTAGTACGATTCGTCACAATCGTGCTAGAGGAACCCATTCCATCGATTGCATGGTGGAAATTGTCCAAAAATTGGTAGAATCAGGGCTAAGTGATCAATGGATTATGAAAAATATTGGCATGGATAAGGATGAATTGCTTCGATTAAAACAAGTGAGTGGCCTTGCCTCCTTGTTTGCGGAAAGCGAATTTTCTACTGCTTGGGAAGAAATTTAAAGAGAAAAAGGACAACTACTCAAAAGCGAGTGATTGTCCTTTTTTGTTGCTGAGTACGTATATTTTTCTCTTTCTAAGTGAACTAACCTATCTTTAGAACTTTTCTCAGGAATGAAACCATAATAATATGTGTCATTGGATTTTGCTATTTCATTAGTAAATTATTCTTGTTTTCAATTGAACTTTTTAACTATACTAATTTCAAAAAATTAATTAGGATTGAAAAAATTGCTATGTTACACTATTTTCGGTATCTAGTATGCATGCTTATTATATAGAAATTCGGCAATAACACAGTATAAAAGGATTTCTTCTAACTAAAAAAGTTTCACTTCTCGTGATAACCAAGAAATATCTTATTTCTAAGCAATCAGCTACTCCTACAGAAAAAATTGCAGTAGTCAAAATACCGATAAGTGGTATTGAAAATAAAGTATTAATTTAATAGTCGGTAACTTGGCTAATATTCCAGTTGAACTAACTTCAGACAGCAAGTAGGATAAAAAATCAGTCACATCTAGTAATAATAATATCACGAAAGGATATACTTGTTTATACATTTGTGGTATAATAGGGAATGCATACAAGAAACAAAGCAAACATCTAAATTTTCGGAATTAATGTCTAAATTGATAACTAATTTTACGTGAAAGGATCTCCTTTCATCATTTATTCGAAATTTGCTGGGGTACTGTTGGATATTCTAGAATCATGTTGATCTAACGACAGTCTCACTTAATAGAAGTTTACTCATTAAATTCCTACTAGGATTGATAGAGGTCAATGGACTCAGGTAGTGTGTTGGAGGTTATATCATCGGTTCGGATTACAGATTTAATAGTGTAATTAAACTGCAAAAGGTGATAGTGTTTTCCCGTAAGTTCTTTCCAGAACTTATTATTTAGGAATATCCCTCAGTATCCAAGGAGGATCGTTATTTTATGAAAAACATTTAAGAATAGCCCATAAGGGTGATTGAAGAAATGAAAATTTCTTCAAAATATATATTACGAGAGGTGTGAGATATTTATGTTAGTCAAAGAAATTGAGCTAAAAAAGTGGGGAAATTCTAATGGTATTCGATTATCCAAAGAAGAATTAGCAGAGGTAGGTGTCAAGGGCCAAACAGCCAAATTTGACATGGTTATTAGACAAGGTCAAATTATTCTTACACCAAAAACGACATTTCCTAATACGTTGGAAGAACTATTTTCAGATTATAAAGGTGGAGAATTAAATGAAACTGAGTATGATTGGGGCAGTCCTGTAGGAGAAGAATTATTATGAAAAAAAGTGTAGATGAATTAAAACAAGGCGATATTGTATATATTAATTTAAATCCAACTAAAGGACATGAACAGCAGGGAAAGCGACCATGTATTATTCTAGGAAAGCGACTCCCATATCTCAAAAATATGGTCTCTGTTGCGCCTATCACAAGTAAAAGAAAAACGTTCCCCTTGCATATACCTCTTACTCAAAATATGAAAATAACAGGTGAAATATTGCTAGAACATCATAGAAGTATTGATATTGTTTCAAGAGGATTTGACTTCGTTGAGGAAGCTCCTGAAGAAGTACTCGAAGAATGCTTAGCGAAAATTAATCTTATCTATAAGTAAAATGGATAAAAATCAGAGGAACAGGCAAAATTATTGTTTATTCTTCTGATTTTTTATCTGTTTCAAAAAGTATGTGTTACATTTTAAGTAATCAATTACTAAAAGTAAAAAACTGAGATAAAATGAAGCGGATTAAGATCTCAGTTTTTTTGTTATTAACAATTTATTGAGAGTACCGAGAGACAATGACTTTCGTAATTTTTTTATAATTGATTAACTTAACCAAGTGTAAAAAAATAGCTAAAGCAAAACCAATAATTTCTAAGATTAGTCCTATTACTGTTTCTAGAGAATGAATATACATTTGTGAAGCTAATACAAAAAGATTTGTTAGTACTTCTAAAAAAATAATAAAGACAAGTAGAATTTTTTCATACAACCCTATTCTTTGGAATTATGCATAAATAATAATCTGAAAATTTTGATTCATCACTGTTTTTATAAGATATTTTTGACTGTTTGGAAAGAAATTTAAATAAAAAAGGACAACTACTTAAAGGTGAGTAATTGTCCTTTTTTATTATGAAACATGTATTTCTTTTCTTGTAAAGAGTCGAAAATAACAAGGGAATTTTAATTTTTGTGTAAAAAAATAGTAGTTTAAAAACAAAAAGTAGAAAAGTTTCTTCCTTATTAACAGGAAGAACTATTTTTCTTTCGTCGAATAAGAAAAGGAAACACTTCTTTTTTCTTGTTTTCACGCTATTTTTGTAGGCTAGAAGGGGAATCTTGTCCCAAATAGCGCTTTAATTGTTTTTGTTTGTTATGTTATTTTAATTAAACAAATATTATAGAATATTTGTTGTTGGGATGCAATATAATTTTTAGAAAACACATATATAAGTTTATTATTTTTATGAGAATACACCCGCTCTAAAATTTGATAAAGTACTCTTGGATAAACAGAAAGGAAGAAGTTTGATGAAAAAATGGATGATTGGTTCTTTGTTATGTGGGGCATTTGTTTGGGGCAACGTACCAGTACAAGCCCAGCAAGAGAATACGGGGATTCAAACAGAAACAACCGTTCAGTTGACCCGCCCAATTCATTCAGGACAATTGCCTGGCGTTCCTTCTGAATCTGATGAAGGAAATAAGAAGAAGCAGCCAGAAGTTATGGCTCAATCGACCAATCAAATGAGAAAACTGTTGCCTAAAACGAATGAACAACAAACATTGTTTTATTCAGTTCTAGGAGGCGTATTGGTGAGTTGTAGTCTGTGGTTTAGGCTAGTTAAAAAGAAACGAGAAGAACATCAAATGGAGGGATAAACAATGAAATGGAATAAACAAATGTTTGCGGCGACGTTACTTTTGGCCAACTCAGTGTTATTACCGATAGCAGCGATTGCGGAAAATAATTCCGCAATGCCTTCTTCTGAAGTGATTGAAAAAGAAGAAAAGCAAGAAAAAAATTATAAAAATGAAACTGAGAGAGAAAAGAAAGAAGCAACAACAGAAAGTTCTTCAGAGGCCTCAAAGGAAGCAACTGTCTCGTCTGAAATTCCGGTAACACCAGAAATAACATTGTCTAGTGAAGAAACATCAGCTGTAGAAAACGAAGAAAAAGCTCCAGAAGGAGCTACTAATGCGGAAGTGGAAACAGATGCGGGAACAACCACTCATCAAGAAGTGCGTCTCGCGGACTGGGAAACGGAAGATAAAGGGAGCTATGTACTGATTACAAAATATACAGGAAGTAGCACAGAGATTGTTGTACCAAATGAAATTGATGGGAAACCAACAAAATTAAAGGATATTGATTCAACAGTCTTTCCAAATTTATCTTTAGCAACAAGTTTTAAAGTACTACCAAGAGAAGATGGAACAAAAGTAGGTGTGGAGTCTACGGACTTGTCAAATGCTTTTAAAGACAAGACTTCACTTAAGACAATTGATTTATCAGGATTAGATACAAGCAATGTCACAAATATGGCGTATATGTTTTATAATTGTAATACGTTAACAACGTTAAATGTACGTGGCTGGAATACAAGTAATGTTACAAACATGGGGTATACATTTGCTCGTATGCGAAGCTTGCCAGAACTAGACGTAAGTAGTTTTGACACAAGTAATGTGACAAATATGGAGTACATGTTTTATTATTGTGAGAATATAGCCGAGATAAATGTATCAAATTTTAATACAAAAAATGTAACCAATATAGAATGTATGTTTGCAAATATGCCCAAAATAGTCGTTTTAGATGTATCAAGTTTTGATTTATCTTCAACTAATCTTAATAGTTCTAATTTTTTTTCTATATTTGATATTAGCAGTCTGCCCTTGCCGCACCGTCCTGTAGGCTCTGTAGTAATAGCAACTGACCCTAAGTTTTTTTCTTCAAGTATTTGGGCACAATATAGAGCGGCGCTTTCTAGATTTCCAATACTAGATGCGAATGGTGGAAGCTTTAACAACTCTGCCGATGAATTACGTTATATAACAGGGAGATTTGTTATTACACCAGAAGAAAATGACTTAGTTACTTTTGAACAGTTCAAAAAAGAAAATATACCTACAAAAAAAGGAAGGAAATTTTTGGGATGGAAGTTAGTTGAAGGTGATGATTCTAATGCAACTAATGTAGTCCCTGATTTGATAGGAACAAAATATCAAGCACAATGGGCAAACACTTCTGTGAAGGTGAAATATGTATTTGAAGATACAGGAAAAGAAATTGCAAGCTCTAAGACAATTGAAGGGGAAGTAGGCGAGTCTTACGATGCGACCACACCAGAATATAAATTAAACATAGATGGCTATGTCTTGGATGAAAGTCGCTTGCCAGATAACGCAAAAGGAACCTTTTCAAAAGAAGCGAAGGAAGTCGTTTATTACTATAAAGCGTTGCAAACATCTATCGTTAATGGAAGTTTTGAAGATCCAGTAATAGATGCTGGAAATTATGAACAATTCTTTCAAGCAATTCCAGGTTGGAAATCCCTTCATGATAGAGTTTTTAGATTAAATCAACAACGTCCTGGAGCAGTTCCAGCAATCGATGGAAAACAATGGGTAGAACTTCAAACAGTAGCGTTTACTTCTGATTTTGGTATTTATCAAGATGTAAAAACAACACCAGGAGAAACGTTATATTGGGAGGTTTCTCAAAGAGGAGTATATGGAGAAGATACTGCAGCTATTCAAATTGGTGCACCAGACGGTGAATTAGTTGAACAAAAGCAAGTAACGTCACCACATACCGAATGGAAAACCTATAGTGGGTATTATACTGTACCAGAAGGACAGACAACCACTAGATTTCAATTGAAATCTATAAGAGTGGTACAACCATGGGAGTCTGATCATGGGAATTTCTTTGATAAGGTGATTTTTACCAATATAAAATCAACAGTTAAAGTGAATTTTGTCGATCAAAGTGGTAAGTCTATTAAAGAACCACAAATAATTACAGGCTATAAAGATCAAGCGTATGATTTAACAGATATTGTGGAAACACCTATTCCTGGGTATAAACTAGATGAGAGTAAAATTCCAGAAGGAATAAAAGGAACATTCACCGAGGAAGCGAAAGAAATTACCCTAACTTATAAACCATTAGACATACACATTCCGTCTGAAGGAGAAGATAATACCAAACCAACAACGCCGGAGGAGTTATCTAACTATGGCATTGCGTATTTACCAAAACAATTTCAAACAGAAAGTACTGTATTGAATGATGCAGGTCCGCAAAGTATTCCAGTGAATAAAACCGATCGCTTTGATGTAGGGGTTCGGGATTTACGGAATAAAGAGAATCAATGGACGTTAAATGCACAACTTGTGTGGAATGTAGGAAAAGAGCTTCCAGGAAGTTCAATCAAAACCACGAATAAAACAGGTGTTGTGATGAAGAACATTAATAACGGAACCGACCTATTTAATCCAGACACGGATTTAATAGGTAGTAATAATGAAGTACAAGGTGAAACAGATGTAACCATCACCAATGTTCCAACGCTAATTATGACTGCGAACAATGTTTCGCACAATGCCGTGTATAACTATAATCTAGGGGATGTGTCGTTAGAAATTCCTGAAGCAAGAACGGTTCAACCAGGCAGCTATGAAGGATATGTTGAATGGAATTTAAGTAATGTTTTATAATGGTTGGTAGTAGAATAAAAAGTTTATTTCGGTTCATTAATTATTAGTAAAGAACAGTACCTTAAACAATAATAAGGTACTGTTTTTTTTGTATATCCAGAATGATCAGACAAAACTATATCTTCCGTATAAGTTTATAGCTTAAGAAGTTTTGGTTAGATTGAGGATAAAGATATTCATTTTGGTAGTAGTAAGGTATTATTAAGATATATACTATGAGAATGGAGTGGTCAGATTGATTGAAGAATATATTGAAAAAGACATTATGCGTCAAATTAAGATAGTGGAATATTTATTTGAAATGAAAAAAATTCATATTCAAGAAATCGCAGATTTTTTAGAAGTAAGTAGAGGAACAATTAAACGAGATGTTGAACGAATACTCTTTTTAATGCCTGATATTATAGTCATTGAGAACACTGCCTCCACATTAAATGTTCAATTTCATGCCACAGTTACTCGATATCAATTAATCAAAAAACTTTATAGCCAATCTCAGTTTTTAAGAGTATGTGCTTATTATTTATTGGGAGAAACCAATTATATGAAAATTGTTGAAAGAGAACATATTTCTGTAGCCAAAGCATTTGGATTAAAAAGACAAGCAGAACAATTTTTTATGGAGGCAGAAATTATGAATGGAACAAAAGAATTATTAAATAATGAATTTACCAAACGTTTAATAGTTTTAACGGTATGGATGCGTATTGACATAGAAGAAAATCATTTGGATATGTTTCTTTTTCAAGAATCTGAAAAAATAGTTCGTCGCTTTACGAAAGAATTCTCTAATAATTGTAGTGATAGAGAATTACATTTTCTTAAATTAGCAATTTATCTTTCTTTGAAAAGAAAAAATAAAGATTTGTTTATTCCAAAACGAGAGATAGGCTATATTCAACAAGGTTTTTTTTATGGTAGAATAAAAAATTTATTATTAGATTATCGTCTAAATGAAGAAGAGATTATTTATATTACGCTTATGCATCGTTTGTTAAATAAAAATTTAACGAATTATCAATATTTAATAATGGATCATGAAACTTTCAGAAAGCCTTATTTAGAGAATATTTTAGAATTAGAAGATCTCATACATCGTTTTGAAAGGAAATTTGATAGAGAGCTTTTAAAGGATATTCTATTTGAAAAGCCATTTCTTCGATATATTCTTTTAACTTGTATTGATCGTCAAATTTTTTTGGTTGAAAAACATTATTTTCTTAATCAGAAACAAAGGAAGCTTAGTAAGGAAATAGAAACCATAATGGAAGAGTGGGTAGCTTACTATGCGTATGATATTTCTATCTCAAAAAAAGCAACAGATCAATTTTGTTTACAAGTAGCGGATTTATTATTAAATAATCGAACGAAAAAATGGCATGTTTTTTTTGTAGCAAGTGATGAATTCACACATATGGCCTATAGGGAGTGGTTACAACGAAATGTAAATACAACATATATTGTGGTGGATAATGTTTTGTATTACTCATTAGAAGAATTACCAATATATATAAATACAGAAAATAGTATAATTATTTGTGAGAGGTCTTTAATGAATGTAATGGATGAAAAAGTACGACAAACAAAGACATTTCCTATTTCTTTGATTTCAATCACCCCAGACTTAACTGAGTTTTTTCAGTATATCTTTCATTAATGAAATTAGACTTGTTTCTTGTTTTTATTTTTAAGCATAAATTGTCAATGGCCATTGACAAGCACAATGAAAAAAGTAGTTTTTTTAGAGAGATTATAACCAGTAAGGTAAGGGAATTAAGACTTTAATAATAAAATGATTTAGGCCTAAATTAAAAGAAGTAACTTATTATTGGTTTTAAAGCTATTTTTAAGGCGAAAAAAAAACAATATGACACAAGTAGAATTATCCAATAACTATAATCATTTGATTCGTTGTACAATATAGTGTACAATAGATTCGAAGTAATAAATGAGAGGTGAATAAAATGGAAGCAGTAGCTTATTCAAATTTCCGCCAAAATCTACGTAGTTATATGAAACAAGTTAATGAAGACGCTGAAACGCTTATTGTAACAAGTAAAGATGTAGAAGACACAGTTGTTGTGTTATCAAAAAGAGATTATGATTCTATGCAAGAAACTTTGAGAACACTTAGTAATAATTATGTTATGGAAAAAATTCGTCGAGGAGATGAGCAGTTTTCCAAAGGTTTATTTAAGACACATGACTTAATCGAGGTTGAATCTGATGATTAAGGCTTGGTCTGATGATGCTTGGGATGACTATCTTTATTGGCACGAGCAAGGAAACAAAAGCAACATAAAAAAAATTAATAAGTTAATAAAAGATATAGATCGTTCGCCCTTTTCTGGATTAGGAAAACCCGAACCTTTAAAGCATGATTTATCTGGAAAATGGTCTAGAAGAATTACAGATGAGCATAGACTGATATATAAAGTTGAAAATGAAACAATATTCATTTATTCTGTAAAAGATCACTATTAACAAATCAAAAGTAACAAATCTTTTATAACAAGGAGTCATTTATTTAACTAATAAAATCATTGCTAAATTTTTTTATATTATCTAGTAATGGTGATTGTTCTTTTATTTGTTTTTTAATAACCAAGTATATGATTTTTCAATCAATAATCACGTAAGACTTATGATAGATTTATAAGAGTTAATATCATGCAAGAGCTTTTATTTTTATTTGAAAAAGCAAACTTAAAATATCAATACGTAAGAAGTGTTATCTATTATGCCAAATTATGAAGAAAAAGAAATTAATCAGGTAGAACAATGTATGTAAAAAATATTAAATTTCTAGTATTCTTTCTCTTTTGATTTTTATATAGTCATTTGCTATAATAAAGGTGCGAAAAGCGATTAAGTCACGCTGACTGACACCATAAAACCCCAAGCCTCTGGACAGGCTTGGGGTTCTTTTTTCACTTAAAGTAAATAATTCTATTCATTTATGGGTAGGTTGTCAATACTTATTTTTTTTAAGAGAAATATACAAAAGACTGTTTTTTTAGAAGCACAGGTTTCTTTTTTGTCTTATGATACATACGAAATATTGAATAACTATTTCTTCGATGAATAAAATAAGAAAGAGAAGATTTATCATAAAAAATCTTCGATTAGTAGGAGCAACATTATTAGCTTCAACTATATTATTAGGAGTGCAAGTGCTGACTTTGCGGAGGTTTCATAACCAACAGAAGGAACTCTAAACATTGGTAGAACGCTAATTACTGCAAATTAATGGTTAATTAAACGCAGAGAAACCACCTCTCAAAAATGAACCAGGTGAAGTCAATGGCAACCAAGGTACAGATGCATTAAAAATGTTAAGTGTTAATGAAGAATTAGTAGCTTAAAAAGAGTTAGCCAATGATAATAAAGTAAAATATAACGTAAGTGTCGAAGATAAAACATGTGCTAAATATCGTAATTGGCCTTTTTTAAAGCACTTATCTTGGGGGAACGATAAGTCAGGATAGGTGCAAGGAACAACAATTAAAGCAAGTGAAGGTAATGTAAAAGAAAATAAAAATGGCTTGTCAAAAAATAAAGGAGAAGTTTTAAATATGCTTTCTCAAGTAGTAAAAGAAAAAATTTGTGATCAATTGCTTTCTAAAGAAGAGATTCAATGGTGCATGCTTTGTGAGCGTACGCATTTAAGGGAAAATTGGATTAGATGTAATGGTGCAATTATTCATGCTTGGGGGTGGTCCATTAATAGAAGTCCATTTATTATAAGAAATAATTATCCAGATGTACCAAAAAGAAATTTAAGGTATCCACTAAATACACCTAGAATTCAAGATTTAGTAAGAAAAATTTTAAAGTTGAAAATTTAGATGGACAGTTAATGATATATTTTAACTAGCAAAAAACAAATAATTTATGATAAAGAAACTTTATCAATGGTTTTAATATGCTGAACAATTTATAATCCAAACCTCAGGCTGATTAGGTATCCTGCGATTTCCTTATGAAAACTGTGTTAAAGATGAAAAAAATACTTAAGAGTATTAGATTTTTAGCAAATTAACAATCATATTTTTGAAAGAACTAAATTACTTTTTTATAGGGAAACATGTGATTATTTTTTCTTTAATTGTTTTTTTGCCAAGGATAGATCATTTCTTTATTTCCGGATTAATTATTCAAGAAGCTCTATGCTAACTAAAAAACACATACACTATTTTTTTCATAATAGTGTATGTGTTTTTTAGTTTACTTCATAAATATTTTGTTCAGTAACTAATTCATATTGAATTAATTTGGAGGTATCTAAATTTTCTTTTTTCATTGAAACCACTGATATCTGATTATTATTGTATGTTTTGTAATAGTAGTCACCTGAATCACCATTTATGCAGCAAGAATATATAGTGATATCATTTTTTTCTTCGGGAGTGATTACAGATCCTTGAACAAATGCTACAGCATCCAATATATGGAAAAATTGAGAAACATTAGATTTTTCATCTGTTGTGCAGGAAGAATTTTCTTTTAAAAAAGAAGCTTTAATGAACCTAGAGGTAGGAGATGAATCTCCTGGAAGGCCAATCCCACCCATACCTTGACCTAAAGGATTTAAAGCGAAATTCGTAGAAAAGTTATTTGACGGTTGTTTAGCAGAAATTCCCATATAATTTTGAAGATTTGTTAAATGGTAATCAAAGGTTGGATTATTTGTTAAGACTCCTATTGGATTATCAAAGACTTTTATTCCTTCAGAAGTCATTTCTAATACAATAGATTCTTTTTTATCCGATATAATCCAATGCAAAGGTGCTACAGAAATTCCTTTTTT
Source organism: Enterococcus sp. AZ129 (assembly GCF_051714505.1). Taxonomy (NCBI): domain Bacteria; kingdom Bacillati; phylum Bacillota; class Bacilli; order Lactobacillales; family Enterococcaceae; genus Enterococcus; species Enterococcus sp. AZ129. The sequence continues at coordinate 64,071 of NZ_JBIORY010000002.1, forward strand.
AAAGTCAATAGAAACTAAATTTAAATTATTATAGGTTTGTTTTACTTCAGAAACTGTTTTAAATTGGGCAAGGGTCCATGGAATGAGTTCATAAGGTGTTACATTAAATTTATTTCGTTTAGTTTTAGAATTATACTGTGCATATCCTGGAAAATTTAATCCAGCCATTCCCAAGCCATGCTCATTCATAGCGTCAGCGTAAAGTGGATAGTCATCTATTATAGTAGCCATGCCAATCATAGCAAAGTGCTGTGCTTGTTCTGGTTCGGCTTTATAAGTTAAAAGGTAGTTACGAGGTGTAATAACAACTCGTTCATCAAAATGATATTCTAAGTCTAAGTTTCTTCCAAAGTAGAACTCTTTATTTGTGATACTCAATCCTGTACACATAATGTCTATTCCTCCGTTGAATTTATATATTGTTTAATTTTATTAATTAAGATTAACAAAACTAAAAAAATAAGTACAGAGTATATCAATGTTTCAGTAAAATCAAGGATGTAAACAGCTACGATAGGATCCATAATAAAAATAGTCAGCCGTTTTCCGCCGACTGACTAAAGAGATAGATTTGTAAAGAAGTTATTGTGCTTCCTATCAATTTGTTTATATCATGAACTTAGTTAGGAATCAATATCAAGATATTTTATTTTTTGTGTAAGTTATTGAGAAAATTTTTTATAATAAATAAAAAAATTTCAATAACTATTTTAAAATCTTATGAAAGAAAGTGGATCTTATTTTTATTTAACTTTGTTTATGAATATTTTTCTTTAAATAAAATAGTATACAGTAATTTTTTAATATAGAAAGTAAAGAGAATATAGCATCTGTTACATAAAGTCAATATTTTTTTTTGAAATAAATTTTGATGTATATAAATATTATTAAGAGTTATTACATACATAACGTTGTTAGAATAACGATAGAAGTTTTAAGTTTAAAATTTAAAAAAAAGGGGAGGCTATTAGTGTTAGTAAGTTGTTTAAATATCTTTTTTTTAATTTTAAAAGTTGTCGGTTTCTTGTCATTGGGAATATTGATTTCTTTATTAATTTATCAGTATAACAGAAAATAAAGGAGTTATTAAAAATCCTATAAAGCATAAATAAAAATGATTCTTATTTTGTGTTGATATGTAATTAAAAGAAAATAGGAACGAAGTGTATGATTACATAAAATTAAATATACATGGAAATCTTGTAGTAAAAAATTAGCAAGTATAAAAAATAAGGTAATGGAGGAAGAAAACGTGAAAAAATCAAGCAAAATGTTATCAACATTATTAGTAGTCAGTCAAGTATTTGGATATACACCTGCTGTTTTTGCGAAAGAAGGCACTATACCTCCTCTTTCTACAGAATCTATTGTAATAAAAGAGGAAAATGAGAATTTAACTGAAGAAACAACAGATTCTATTCCAGAATCAACTCCTGAAGTTCCATCTGAAGACTCTTCATCTACTGGGGATTCCTCAGATGGAGAGAAACCTGTAGAATCAGAAGATCCAGAGATTTCAGATTCAGGAACATCTGAGACTGTACCTGTAATACCTGAACAAAAGCCGGATGAAACTCAAACAGATTTAGAATCAAAACCAAATGATTCTAAGCCTATAGAAAATTCTCAAGATTCAACAGAAGTACAACCAGGATCCCAGTCTAACAAAGAACCAAGCTCAGTAACTCAAGTAGAAGTGCCTGTAGAAACAGAGAAAGTAAAAGAATATCATCAAGCCCCATCAGCGCCGATTCAGGAATTAGTCCCAGCAAGTGATGTTACTTATGACGGTGATTTTTATTTTGAAAAAGACAAAAGTGTGGAACAATTTATTCAAAAGATTGGGGAAGCAGCTAGAAAAGTTGGTCAGGAAAATGATTTGTATGCTTCTGTCATGATTGCACAGGCAATTTTAGAATCTGCTAGTGGGCAAAGTTTATTATCAAAAGCTCCAAATTATAATTTATTTGGGATTAAAGGCACATACAACGGTAGAGGGATTTTTTTTGCAACACAAGAGGATCTAGGTAATGGCCTGTATTATGCAACTCAAGCTACTTTTAAACAATATCCGAACTATGATGAAAGTTTAAAAGATTATGCAAAACTTTTAAAAGAAGGAATATCAGGAAATGCTAATTTTTATGAAGGTGTATGGAAAAATAATGCCAAAACTTATCAAGAGGCAACCCATTATTTAACAGGACGTTATGCAACTGATAGTCAATATGACAAAAAATTAAATGGTTTGATTGAAACTTATGAATTGACGATGTATGATCGTCCAAAAGCAACGGTAGAAATGTCTAACTCTGATTTCCCAGCATATAATGGTGAAAATTATGACACGTTTAATAGTTATGCTTGGGGAAATTGTACGCAATATGTTTACAATCGAATTACCCAATTAGGAAAACATATTGATTTGACAATGGGAAATGGAAAAGATTGGGGATCTACAGGACAGGCACGAGGATATGAAGTAAGTCGCACCCCACAAGCAGGAACAGCCGTTTCTTTTCCTGCAGGAGTATTAGGGGCAGACCCATTATATGGACATGTAGCATTTGTGGAGAAAGTGAATCAAGATGGTTCTATTTTCATTTCAGAAATGAATGTGCAAGGTCTTAATATTGTATCTACACGTACAATCTCAGCGAATCAAACTAGTTTATTAAGTTATATTACTCCTAAATAAAGACAAAAAGGCAGGCAAAATTAATTGTCTGCTTTTTGATTGTGTTGATGAAAAGCTAGTACTTTATAATATGCTATGAATGTTAATCATTGAAAAAATATAAATTAATTCTTAGCTTTGAAAGAATAGTTAGGGAAAAATAACTATTGTTCTTATTTTATTTGTTTCTTTTTGAACTTTTTGACGGATTTTTAGGTAGTTTCTTTGTTATGAAATTTAAATTTTACTCTTTTTATTAGTTTTGTCAATATTTATTTTTTTGAAAATAGATATAAGGATGTATTTTTATTTAGAATTGTTCTTGTTTGTTTTTGTATAAGATATGACTGTAAGGTTAAATGATAGGATCGTTTGATCTAAAAAATAATTTAATTGGAAAGGAAGAAGGAAGAAGGAAAATGAAAAGCATTCGATTACTAGGAGCGACATTATTAGCTTCCACAACCTTATTAGGAGCAGTAAGTACTTTTGCGGAGGTGTCACAACCAACAGAAGGAAATCCAAACACTGATCAAACACCAATTAGCACCAAGTTAACAGTCAATCAAACGCCAGACAAACCAGAACCGCCAAAAGAACCAGATGGTGGTACAGATGAAGGGACAGAAATTGAAGGATTGTTTGGTATTGCGTATGCGCCAGGAGCGTTAAGTGGACAAAAACAATTGTCTGAAACAGGAATAACTACGGTTGATTTAGCAAATAATACTGGTTCTAATTCTACCAACAAACATAATGTTGGTGTCCAAGATAAAACACGTGCAAAAGATCGTAACTGGTCACTTAAAGCGCAGTTAGAATGGACTGGCGACGACCAAGGTTATATGGATGGAGCGACAATTACTGCAACTGAAGGAAAAGTGCAATTAAACGATGGAAAAGGGAACTTATCTGCGGTTCCTGAAGATGCGGTTACTATTGGAGGTAGCGCAGCGACTTTAACTATTTCAAAAGATTCTCAAGTTGAAATCATGAAAGCTAATACAGGAAAAACAGTGAACGGTGTGTACAACTACCAATTCAAAGATCCTAAATTAGTAATTCCAAATTCTGAGAGAGTAGCTACAGGCTCTTATACTGGGAATATAGTTTGGAACTTATCCAATGTACTTGAAGGAGAGGCTCCTTCTGAAGAAAAACAATATAGTTTTAAGGTAAATGAATATTTATCTCCTCAGACATTTTCTTCATATGAAGAAGCAGAAGAGGCTAGACATCAATACGTGATGGAACATTTTGGAGCTTTGGATACAGTGCCTGGACCAGAAAGTATGGTAACTAATTCTGAACATGAAGCATTAGATATTCCTGAAGGTTATTTTAAATATAAGTACAGAATAGTATTTATTAGAAAAATAGGAGGAGGGACTATTGAAGTAGTCTCACCCCAGAAATTTGTAACTTATCAGCAGGCTAAAAATTATATGCAAGAATATAGCCAACAAAGATCAAGATATGTGTGGGGAGGTACCAGTTGGTATTTGGTTAGTGGGATAAAAGAATCTTCAGTAACAAACCTTGAAGGAGAAGATATTTCTGGTCCTGTTAAGTAATAGAATATAGAGTCCGAATTTCTATTATAGGAATTCGGGCTTTATATTTTTTAGAGTTGCTTTTTGATTCACAAAAGCGGTATCTCGAAATTCTGTATAATAATTAAAATTATTAGGGTTTAGAAAGAAATTATATAGGGAACTTATTAACGCAGCCTTACAATCCTAAAAAATATTAAAAACAGATTCCACCATGTTTTGGCTTGTTCTTATTTGGATAGTTGATTGGAGTATCCAAATAATGAAGTGTTAAAGCGGAATAATTATGGTTTTCTTGAAGTTATATAATTTAGAATTCATCTAACTAAGGAAAGATATGCTTTATAAATTAAATAAAAAAGCTAGAGTGTTTTTTCTTTTACTTTGCCGATATTATTTGATAAAGAGATAGAATTTTTGTCTATATTTTAAAATTTGAAAAAATAGCAAGAGAAAAAGAAACAAAAAATAAAAACGAAAACAAATAAGTTTGTAGATTTTTGTAAAAATAACTATCGTTCTTTTTATTTTGGGTTCTTTTTTTGCTTTTTTAGTGGATTTTTCATTGTTTTCTTGGTTATAAAATCAAACATTTTACTCTTTTTGTGAGTTTTGTCAATATTTATTTTTGTGAAAATTTATATAAGGATATGTTTTTGTTTAGAATCGTACTTGTTTATTTTCGTATAAGATATGACCGTAAGGTTAAGTGATAAAAATCACTTGCCTAAAAAATATTTTATTTGAAAGGAAGAAGGATAGAAAATGAAAAGCATTCGATTACTAGGAGCGACATTGTTAGCTTCAACTACCTTATTAGGAGCGGCAAGTGCCTTTGCGGAGGTGTCACAACCAGCAGAAGGAGATCCAAAAACTGCACAAACACCAATTAGCGCAGAATTAACAGTGAATCAAACACCAACTAAACCAGAACCGCCAAAAGGTCCAGATGAAGGTGGTACAGATGAAGGGACAGAAATTACAGGATTATTCGGTATTGCTTATGCGCCAAAAGCATTAAGTGGTACAGCTGAATTACAAGAAAAAGGGCAAACAGAAGTATCTTTAACTAATAATTCTGCGACTAATACAAACAATAAATACAACGTAGGTGTCCAAGATAAAACACGTGCCAAAGATCGTAACTGGACATTATCTGCACAATTAGAGTGGACAGGTGACACACAAGGTTATATGGAAGGTGCAACAATCACCGCTTCTGAAGGTAATGCAAAATTGAACGATGGAAAAGGAAATCTTAGCGAAATTACAGAGGGAGAAGTTACAACAACTGCAGCTTCTCTAACTATTCAAAAAGATGCTCCTACGACTATTTTGACTGCACAAAAAGGAAAAACAGTGAATGGTGTGTACAACTACCAATTCAAAGATCCTAAATTAGTAATTCCAACTTCTGAAAATGTAGCTGCAGGAACATATTCAGGAAATATCAACTGGACATTGTCTAATGTAGTGGAATAATCCGTTGTTTTTATCAAAAGGAAAGGTAAGAATTATCTTTCCTTTTGGTTTACATAGAAATAATTGAATGAATGGAGTGTGGTGAGAAGGAAAATCCGATTCTAATCAATGCGCAAGTTGTCATATGATTGAAAGGATTTTATTTTTTTGAGTATTGTATGAGTTTTTTAGCTTAAACTATATATTTTACATCTTGGTATCATTTTGTCAATTTCTTTTTTTAGAAATAACCATATAAAGATGTCGTTTTTATTAGAATCTTTACCGTGTATTTTCTTATAAAATACCCTTGACAAAGTTTTTCTCTGAAAGGATAGAACAATTTGTTTCTTCCTTTTAGTTGATATAGATAAATAAAAAAGAAAGGAAGAGCGAACGTGAAAAAATGGGCACTATATAGTATGTGTATTTTAAGTTTATTCGCAGGAGGCTATCATGCACAAGCAGAAGAATCAGATTCCAGTCAATTAGCCGGCGGCTATACGATTGAAGGAATCCCGAGTGATCATCAACTGGATAAAACGGTGAGTTATTTCTACTTAAAAGAGAATCCAGGTGAAAAAGATCAAGTAAAGGTAAAACTAACCAATGATTCGGATAAAGAAAAAACACTCGAAGTAAAGCTAACCAATGCGAATACTAATTCCAATGGTGCCGTTGATTATACGGGGAAAATCAAAGACCATGCGTCTTTAAAAGATCCCTTGACTTCTATGGCCAAGGTTAGCCAAAAAGAAGTCCAAGTGCCTGCAAAAAGTAGTGTAGAAACAGCGATTGATATTCAAATGCCGGAAAAGACAATGTCAGGTGTCGTTGTTGGTGGTATTGTCGTTTCAGAAAAACAAACGGTGGAAAAGGAGAAACAGGCACTTAGCTTAGGCAATATCTATACGTATACGATTGGGTTAGTGTTAACCAATGAAGATACGGTAGAACCAAAGAAAAATAATTCGGTAGAACTAGATACCGTAGGAGCGAAATTATCCGATGGGAAAAAGATTGTCCAAGCGGACATTTTAAACCCGAATCCGTATATTTTCCCTGATGCGACGGTCAAAGGAGAAATTAAACCGAAAGCTTCAGGAGAAGTCATCAAAAAAGAAGAAAAGAAAAATGTGAATATTGCGCCATACTCTGTGTATCCGTTCCAATTTGACTGGAAAAAAGAAGAGTTAAAACCAGGAAAATATGTCTTTGTAGGGAGTGTGGATGCCGGAGGAAAAACCTGGAAATTTGAAAGAGAATTTGAAATTACCGATGAGAAAGCCAAAGAAATCAATACTAAATCGGTCTTTAAAGTCTATATTCCAAAATGGGTTACTTATGGCGTATATGCTTTAGTCATTATTAGTGTTGGAGGCACAATTTATATCGTTGTACGAAGAAAACAAAGAGAGGCGGAATAAGCATGAAGAAATGGCTAATCGGAGGATTGTTATGTAGCACGTTACTGATGGGAAGCGTAGTGTATGCGGCAGAACAACCAAGTACGGATGTCGCCCAAACGGGCGTAACGGTTCAATTAGCTCGTCCTATTGGGCCAGATAAATTGCCAGGAGGAGAGTCTTCAGGTGGAACTGGTGGCTCGAATTCGACGATTCATACTAATACTAATAGTAACGCAAACGCTAATGCACAAATGAATATAGCTATTGGTGGCTCATCAACTGGACGTTTGCCTCATACGAATGGAGAAAAAAATCTGATGTATTCCATTTTAGGTGGCGTGTTCCTTGGCTGTAGTTTGTGTTTATTGATAATTAGAAAAAATAAAGAAAAGGAAGTGGAAGAATAATGTATAGCTTACCTATTTGTTTACTGGTTGTGGGCATCCTTTTACTGATAGTAAATAGTTTACTTTTTTTCAACGACTACAAAGCAACATTAACAAAATCTATGAAAAAAAGTCGGTTATACGTCAATGGCATTGTCCTTCTTTCTTCTGTAGGAGTGATTGTGTTAAGTACGGTGTATATCTTTATGATTAATAGTCAATTGAGCTAAAGAGCGGGTAGGAAGAAATAGATATATACTTGTTCAGCGCTATTATGTAAAAAACTAGTGAAGCAACTTTCAAAGCAAGAGCTTGTTTGGGAAAACTAACTAGTTAAGGAGGTAGAAACTTAGATGAAAAGGAAGAAGTATGCGTATTTATTCGCGACAACAGTTTTATTGGCCAATGCAGCAACGACGCCTATGACGGTGATTGCCGAAACGATGCAAGAAAATTCATCGCCAGAAGTGGCTGAAAAAGCAGAGAAGCAAGAAGAACCGTCAAACTCAACTGAAGTAAAACAAGAACAACCGCAAAAGGTGCCAGCAACCAATGGTGAAAAAGTAGAAGGAGGACAACCCAAAGAAGAAACTCCTGTAACACTAGAGGAAACACCGGTTGTAGAAAATGAAGAAGAAGCTCCAGAAGGAGCTACTAATGCGGAAGTGGAAACAGATGCGGGAACAACCACTAATCAAGAAGTGCGACTTGCGGATTGGGAAACAGAAGATAGAGGAAGCTATGTATTGCTTACAAAATATACTGGAGATATTGCTCATGTTGTCGTTCCAAATGAAATTGATGGGAAACCAACTAAATTAAAGGATATTGATTCAACGGTCTTTCCTGATAGATATAAAGTGATGCAGAGTTTTAAGGTATTACCAAGAGAAGATGGAACAAAAGTAGGCGTGGAATCTACGAATTTGTCTCAAGCTTTTTATGCTAAACCCTCACTTAAGACAATTGATTTATCAGGGTTAGATACGAGTAATGTAACAAATATGCGAGAGATGTTTAATGGTTGTGTTGCAACAAGAAGTATAAATCTAAGAGGTTTTGATACAAGTAAAGTAACAGACATGTATAAGATGTTTTATGGTCTGAATTCACTATATTATTTAGATGTTCGAGATTTTGACTTATCTTCTTGTTCTTTATATAACTCTAGTTTTTTTAGTTCTGGTTATCCTTACGGATTAGTAATAGCAACAGATCCTCAATTTTTTTCAGCAAGCAATTGGGCGTTTGATAAATCTAAATGGTATAATCCTAGTTTAGATGCTAATGGCGGTAAATTTGAAGATAACAGCACTGTAAAAAGATATTTTACTAAGTTTGTTTATACACCAGAAGAATTTAATAAACTAAATGAATTATCCAATCTTGAGCAATTTAAAAAAGAAAATATACCTACAAAAGAAGGAAGTAAATTTTTAGGCTGGAAGGTAAGCGAAGGAAGTGATACTGATGCAACAAATGTAGTTCCTGATTTATTTAGTGTAAAATATCAAGCACAATGGTCAGACGCTTCTGTTAAAGTGAAATATGTATTTGAAGATACTGGAAAAGAAATTCATGAGGAAAAAGAAATTCTTGGAAATACTGGCGAATCGTATGATGCAACTACACCAGAATATAAATTAAATATAGACGGTTATGTTTTAGACGAAAGTCGCTTGCCAGAAAATGCGACAGGGACTTTTACAAAAGAACCACAGGAAATTGTTTATTATTATAAAGCTGCGCCACTTTCGCTAGTGAATGGTAGCTTTGAAGATCCTGTAATTTCAAGTCCTAACCTTTCTCCTAGAGGCTATTATTGGCAAGGATTTTCAAGTATTCCGGGATGGAAGACAACCGGTTCTTATATTGAATTACAAAAAGCAGGGCCAAGTTGGCCAATTCCAGCAGTAGATGGAAACCAATGGACAGAACTCAATTATGATAGAGATGCTGCATTGTACCAGGATATAAAAACAACACCTGGAGATACCTTATATTGGGAAGTCTATCATCGTGGAACGGATGGGACAGATACTGCTGCAGTAGAAATAGGAAAGCCTGATGGCCAATTAGCAGTGCAACAACAAATGACTACACCTAAAACAGCTTGGAAAAAATATAGCGGATTGTACAAAGTCCCTGAGGGACAAACAATGACAAGGTTTCAAATGAGGACGATTCGTTCTGGTAGTGGTACAGCTCCTTCATCGTATGCAAATTCAATAGATCACGTTGTATTTACTAATATAACATCGAAAATTACAGTGAACTTTGTTGATGAAAGTGGTAAGCCAATCAAAAATCCTCAAATAATTAAAGGTTATAAAGATCAAGCGTATGATTTAACAGAGATAATGGAAACGCCTATTCCTGGGTATAAACTAGATGAGAGTAAAATTCCAGAAGGAATAAAAGGAACATTCACCGAGGAAGCGAAAGAAATTACCCTAACTTATAAACCATTAGACATACACATTCCGTCTGAAGGAGAAGATAATACCAAACCAACAACGCCGGAGGAGTTATCTAACTATGGCATTGCGTATTTACCAAAACAATTTCAAACAGAAAGTACTGTATTGAATGATGCAGGTCCGCAAAGTATTCCAGTGAATAAAACCGATCGCTTTGATGTAGGGGTTCGGGATTTACGGAATAAAGAGAATCAATGGACGTTAAATGCACAACTTGTGTGGAATGTAGGAAAAGAGCTTCCAGGAAGTTCAATCAAAACCACGAATAAAACAGGTGTTGTGATGAAGAACATTAATAACGGAACCGACCTATTTAATCCAGACACGGATTTAATAGGTAGTAATAATGAAGTACAAGGTGAAACAGATGTAACCATCACCAATGTTCCAACGCTAATTATGACTGCGAACAATGTTTCGCACAATGCCGTGTATAACTATAATCTAGGAGATGTTTCATTAGAAATTCCTGAGGCAAGAATGATTCAACCAGGAAGGTATGAAGGTTATGTCGAATGGAATTTAGCAAATACTCTATAATTATTAGCTCCCTCAAAAAGAAATGAATTTTTGAGGGAGTTTTTTATATAAAAAAGATAGGTAACTGATAATAAATTAGTTAAATAATAGATATATTTTTTGTTTAGCTTTATATAAGTATTAGTAATTTAATAGAATCATGTTTTTGTGTATTTGATAAAATAGAAAGTGAAATATTATAGTTTGGAGTGAAATAGTATCATGATTAATGGTCAAAAAATACAAGATGAAAAAATTATGCAAGATAAGAAGAAAATAAAAGAAAAACGAACAGAATTATTGTATTTGATGGCATTAGATGATGAATGGCATAGAGATGAAACCAGTGAATTGTATAACAAAATTATGATTTGTAGTGAAGAATTAAGAAAATTAACTTCCGATAAACGAAAAATTCGTAGGATGAGCCAAGAAGAGTATATGCGCTTACGTAAAGTAGGATTTACTCTAAATGAGATTGCGGATTATTATGGTGTTTCCGTTTCTTATTTGAATAGCTGGCGTCAAAAAAAAGAAATTACATTTTAAATAAAAATATATGGGAATAACTATTAAAATATTGACAATTTTAGCAATTATGAATGTATATAAAGGAGTTTCAATGATAAAAAAATATCCATTTATTATAGTATTTGATGATGATTTAGTGTACGGCTTTTTTCCTAATATAAGTAATATTCTTATAAAAACTGAGTTAGTTTCAACATGTTTAGATCTTGCAGAAAAAGAACTGCTAAATGAGATACAAAGATGTCTCAATGCAAAGAAACCATTACCAATAGCTAACCACATGTCTTACTATGTATGTAGAAAACAAATTTATAATGTGACTAACATAACAATTAATGTATAAATATTTTGATAAAGAAAATACGATGTTATTTCATGTAGCAATATAAATAATTTTCGGAAGTAGAAGGATGGAATGTTTTATTACAAAAAATAATCCAACTAACATAAAATAAATTTATGCAAAGTGGGTGAGAAAATACGAATGTTAAGATTATACTTAACAAGTATACATATTTTTGTGAGTTTTGTTCGTTTGCTAGGTTGAATGAACATTTATACAATATCTAATTCACTGATCTTGTTTACATCGTTCTGAGCTAAGAAATCCAACCTAATATTTAAAAACATAAATTACTATCAATTAAGCACATTTCAATCCATATTATTATAGTTGTTTATGATATGGATTGAAATGAAAAAAATTAGATGTTTACTGATGGTACTTGCCCCAATTTGAACCAGTATTGATGCTAGTTGAATATACCTTTATTATTTCTATATGTTATCAAAATTTTTATAATTTACATCCGTTTAACAAGTTTAAATTCTTCTTTACGATCTCTTTTTTCTTTTGCTAAATTGATATACTTTCATACTCTTTTTTAAAATCATCAAAATGAACTAACGAAACATAAGAATCTTTATCGTCATCATAAAAATTATCACATTTATTTGCTTTGTACTTCTCTTTTACATTCAACATATTTTTCCTTGCTAAATTGTCAAAATTTAGCAAGGTTCGACAAGTTCTGGTTTCATTGCACTTGTTACAAGTATGAGAACTACTCTTCAAAATTAAGGACTTACTATCATTAGTGTAGAGCGCAATAACACCATTAGTTCTATTACTAATTCTATCTTCTAGTGTGTATCTTAATTCATCATATAACCAGTCGTCGTATTCCACACATAAGTTTTTTCTATAGTCTACAGCTTCTGGGGTTAAGATAACTATAGTAACAGAAGTGTTTTTTAATTTTTCATATAAATATTCTTGAATAGTGTCTTCTCTCATCTCACGTCTATTCACTTCTTCCGATCTGTTAATGACCTCGGTTGATGAGTCGAATAACTCAATTAACTCGTCTTTTAATTCTTTACCATCACTAAATCTAGAGGATAATCAACAGTTTTACCACCTGTCTTTAGAAATCAAAGATTTCTAAAGACAACTTTTTAATAAATGTATAGCAACAAAAAATTCTTTACAGTTACACTCCACGATCCTCAATTTATAAGAATTTTTTGTTGTTTTTTGATGAAATAAAAAAAGAAACTTAACTACTCTGTTTAGTAGTTAAGCTTCTAGTTGAGTTCTTAGTAAAAGTTGTAACAAAAATCAAGCTAAAAGTGAGGTAACTAGCATGAGAATGTGGATAATTTGTAATAACTACTACTAAGAAATCAATGGGTAATTAATAAAAAACGACGAGTAATAATCTTATTTGGCTATAAGATTAACATGATAACAACGAGTGAGTAATAAACCATAATTTTATTATAGTACTTTCTTTAAAAAATTCAACTTTACTTAGTAGGCCATTTCACAAACATACGGGATTAAAAATTTTGTTGTAAAAGTAAAGTTTGTTTTATTTTTGAATAATTAATGTCAATGGCCATTCAAAAATGTAGGTTTTTGGCCCATAAATAACAAGGTTACTTATACGACAACTTTTTTTCTTTATAATCTTTAATTCGATAAGACTTTCCAGTAATTTGAATAATCTTAGCGTGGTGCACTAATCGATCGATTAGTGCATTTGTTAATTTTTTATCTTGAAAAGTTTCAGCCCATTGAGACAAAGGAATATTCGTTGTAATAATGGTTGATTTTTTTCATAGCGTAGATTAATTAATTGAAAGAACAACTTTGCCCCGTCAGGGGTAAAAGGCAAATAACCAATTTCATCAATAATTAGTAAATCGTAAGAAGCATATTTTTTTAACAATCGATCTAAATTTCCACGTTGATTTGCAAGATTTAGTCGATTGACTAATTCATTGCTTAAAGCAAAATGGCAAGAATAACCTTTGGTTATAGCTTCTAGTGTAATGGAAATAGCTAAGTGAGTTTTCCCCACTCCGCTATTTCCAATAAACAATATATTATTATTTGTATCCATCGCGTATTGTCGGAACCGCTCATTAAAAACAACTTTAGAAAATTGACTACGACTACGGTCAACAACAGTTTTCATATTATCAAACCATATTTCTGTAGGAACACCTCCGGTGTATTGAAAAGCATTGGTTAAGCAACGAAATAAAGTAGTTTGAGAACGATCAAAAGTTAGTTCTAAATACTTAATTCTGGAATATCCTAAAACGTAAAGGAAGATATTACAAGAAATAACTTCGCCGAATTTATTGACTAATTTGTGGTCTTCTTTCCAATCAACTTGAGCAGATAAACCAGGAGTTGTTTCAACACGAATCGTTGCTTTTTGTATTTTATCTGCTTCGATATTGCGACAATATCTTCTCAGTGTTCGTGCACTTCCACGATAGCCACGTTTAGAAATAAAATGATAAATAGCAGAAGAAGAACAACCTAAAGCTAATTTGTCAGCGATAATATCTTCAAAATCACTAACCAAAGTTTTTTTGTTTTTATTCTTTTGAGCAAGTAAAGGTAATTTATTGCTTATTCCAGCTTCATAATAACGTTTTACTGTACGATAATCGCAATTGTATTGTTTAGCTAGCAGCATAATTAGGTTTCGTATGAGTCATAATGAAAGGTAACACTCTTTCATAAATATCTTTTCTCAATACACTTTCCTCCTTGAATAAAATAACACAAGGAAAGCGTACCAGATGACGCATAAACCTACATTTTTATTTGGCCATTTACATAATTAATATTTGTTATTCTATTTTATTTTTTTATAACTAATTATAGGATTATATAATGGATGCTGATAGCCTTAAAACATTTATAGAAACATGTTATGAAGTCATTTGAGTAGAGGTGTTTTTATTTGAAAATAAACTATTTGAAGAGTAAACTTAAAGTATTAATACTTAAGTAGTGTTATTTATTATGGCAAACTATGAAGAAAAAGAAGCAAAAGCATTGGTGAAAATTGTAGAGGTTTTGAATAAATTGGATTCAAATTTAGAAGAATTAGATTCTTTAAATGAAGATGGCAAAAAACATAGCATGAAAAAATGGTTGGTTGAAAAAAGAGCGATGCATGAAATTAAAAAGATTGTACATGAAGCTGGTAAGTATGACAAGTACGATAAAAAAAATTACAAAAAGAAATTGATCAGGTAGAACAATATATGTAAAAATAAAAAAAGTACACAGAAAGTAGATGATTTTCTGTGTACTCTTTTTTTGTTGTTTTGTCATTTTTCTTTTTAAATGGAATAAATTTTTATTTTATTTGACATAATCTATGATATTTAAGTGAAAATATATCTAATCTTTTTTGCGATAAATAAGTAATGAGAAAAACACACTCTATGTAGCAGGATGAGCTTTTTATTCTCCCAATAAAGTATCAAAGCTAAAAATCATGTTTATTGTTTGTGCTACCTGTCCAAGTTCTGATAATGTTGCTTTTTCTATTTTTTTCCAGTGACGTGCTTTATAGTCTAAAGTTTTTAATTGTAAAGAGTTGACATAACCTTTTATCTGATGATTTTCATTTAGTGGAATAAAATGTTCTTTTTTTGTGCTTGTGATTGAGCAAACAGCTACTAATCCAGTAACTAGATTATAGTTATCGGTGCTTACAACTAGAGCTGGTCGTCTTTTTTGAATTTCTCGTCCTGCACTAGGGTTGAAATTTATAGTTATAATATCCCCTTGTTTAGGAAATTCTTTAGGTTTATCCATTTTTAAAGAATTTCCTTTCCAATGGGTTTATCATCTGGGAATCCTGAACTTGCATCGATTTTTTTACCTGCAGCAGCTGCTGCATCAAAAATATTTGCTCGTTTTTTGATAAACGTGATTGAATCATCGTCTCCTTTAACAGCCAAGTAGTCAACATTTTCATTAATTCCGAACTTAGTTGGAACAGTTAAAACAATTGCATTTCCTTGTCGTCTAGTTTTCATGAAAAAACTCCTCTATTTAATTTATTACTATTATAATATAAGTTGCAAGTAAATACAATGTATTCATTTATGTAGTTGTTCTTATGAAAAATAATCAAGCAGAAAATGTTCATAAAATCAGCGTTTCTGTACACAGTATTTTTTTATCTAGTTTTTAAATTTTTAACTCCTTTTCGTGTTCATAAACTCATATCAAAATCTATGTTCAAATATACTAGTTGATTAAAGTTATGTTACAATAGATTTTGTAAAGGAGTGATTTTTTTGAAAATAGGATACGCCCGGGTGTCTACTGGTTTACAAAATTTGGATTTACAAGAAGATAGCTTAAATAAATTCGGATGCGAAAAAATTTTTTCAGATCATATGAGTGGTGCAAAAAGTAATCGGCCAGGATTAGAAACAGCCATTGATTTTGTACGATCTGGAGATACACTTGTCGTTTGGCGTTTAGATCGTCTAGGCAGAAATATGGAAGACTTGATTTCAATCGTCAATCGCTTGAATGAACGAGGTGTTAGTTTTCATAGTGTTCAAGAAAATATAACAATGGATAAATCAAGTTCTACTGGACAGCTTATGTTCCATTTGTTTGCAGCATTTGCGGAATTTGAACGAAATCTAATTTTAGAAAGATCTGCGGCAGGACGAGCGGCAGCTAGAGCAAGAGGGCGATTTGGAGGTCGTCCTGAAAAATTAAAAGCACAAGACTTAGAATTACTAAAGACTCTAGTTGATAGTGGAACACCGATAAAAACCATTGCCGAACGTTGGAATGTTTCTCGAACAACGATTTATCGCTATTTAGATAAAATGGAGGAAAAAAATGGAAAAACAAATGTTCACTAGTTTTTCAGATATTATGGAGAATAGAAAGAAAATCATTCAATTGTTGGAAAATCCTTTGATTTCAGGATATGGAATAGAAAAAATGTCAAATGGTCGACTCTATTCTGCAAATTATCAAAGATACAAAAAACGCGTCGAAAAAGAAAAAAAGCCAATGGTTATTTTTGATACGATGTCAGTAAAAGTGGAAAAACTATTATTAGAGTTGGCCGAAGAAGTATTACGAGTGCGACCTAAAACAAAACAAGAATATAGAGAAATGGTTGTAAGATATAGTTTTAGAAACGGAGAGATTTAAGATGGTTGTTCGAAAAAAATATGATCACTGGGGAATAGAAATTACTACGTGGAATAAGACAAATGTAGTTGCTTATGTTGCTTGTGATTGTGGCCAATTGGCTAGAAGAGAGTTGGGAAAATATAATCATTTTAAGTGTAGTAGCTGTAAAAAAGAATATAAATTAAGCAATGGTTCTTATATAGAAATAGGTGCAGGAAAGAATTAAAACACTTTTAAAAACCATCATGAATTAGATCAAAGTAGATAATTCATGATGGTTTTTATTGGAAATAAAAAGAAGAGGTACATTTGAATTCTTTTTATGATAAATATAAAAACATGAAAGAAGTGTGAACAGTGAATACAGTAGTTCCTCTAAAAGATAAACGGTCAATAAATAAAATGAAAAAAAGTTTGCGTAAAGGGAGATATGGTGAGCGAAATGTGCTTATATTTTCTATGGGAATTAATACAGCCTATCGTATTTCGGATTTGAGAAATCTAAAATTATCAGATGTAGCAATGATAGAAGAAAATAAAATAGTGATTAAGAATAGATTGTCTTTAAAAGAACAAAAAACAGGGAAGTACAATTCTGTTATATTATCAGACCAATTACGAGAAGAACTTGAGATTTATATCAATAAAAATTTTACAGAATATGTAAATAATGATGAGTTAGAGCATTATCTTTTTCCTAGTGGAAAAGGGATAGATAGACCAATGAATCGTCAAACATTATGGGCCATTTTAAACCGTGCAGCAAGTGAAAATGGAATCTCAAATATAGGTAGTCACTCTATGAGAAAGACATTTGGTTATTTTTTATATAAAAACAAAGTACCTATAGAAATTATTCAGGATTTATTAAATCATTCTTCCCAAAGAGATACATTAAGGTATATAGGGATTACACAAGAAGATAAAGATATAGCTGTTATGAGTTTAAACTTATAAAAATATAAAAGTACAAAACAGAAGAATAAAAACCATATTTACAATTTTTATTCTTCTGCTTTGTGGTTCTATGAATGTATATCACAATTTTTTTGTTTTTTATGAATAATAGAGTCTTAAAAAAATAGTAACAGTTTACAGGACTTTGAACTAAACAAATGAACTGTTATGAGTAAAAATAAAACATATTTTTTACTTTATGTTTGAAAGAAAACCAGTGAAAAAAGGGAGCCAAATTGAGAAAACCAGTATAATAATGCTTACTTTTTGAAGCGTTGTTAATTTTTTTCGCTCAGTTTTAAAACTAAAGAGTAATAAAATGCTACTGAAAAAGCTTATAAAACTTGAAAAAATGTATATGAAATCGGACATTTGTTACCTCCAAAATAGTGTTAAATTTTATTTTGAATGGAAAAAAACAAAAGAGTGAATTAGCTCTTGAATGACTAATTCACTATGTGTTCAACCTAAAAAAAATATAAAAGGTTTTTCAACAAAAATCAATAGTTTTTTTGTTAAAGAAAGAATTAAAATAGTCGATATTATTTTTTAGAGATAGGGTGTTAAAAAAGTTAGAATCTATAGGAAACTATTCATAAAAAAGGTTGAATACTTGTAAATAGGGATGATAAAATTCTTGGTAACAAGATTTCTTACATTCTTAATTCATGCTAGAATACTAGAGGCTTATAATTTGTAAACTTTTTAACTCTTACCTCTAGTTTTTGTGCATGAAAAGTAGTATTGTATTTTGAGTTCTAGTTAAAAACTAATACTAGATAATAGGGGATCTCATTTTTAAATAATTTATTATACAAAAAGAACTAGGTTATTTTTGATAAGTAACTTAGTTCTTTTTTAGTAAATAAAAATGGTTATTATAAACTATTTTTTTCTGAATATTAATATAAAAAAACACTAGGTAAATGAATAAAACCTAGTGTTTTTGTGGAGTATTAATGATGCATTTTTGAATAGACAAAGTATAACATGTTTAAATTAGAAGCAAAGTTCCATTTTAAGAGCTTTTATTCTGCCAATCGGAAAAAGAAACGTAAAATTTTATTTTCGCTTTTCGTAGTCAGCATATTTGTAGGGAAAATGGTTAATAGAAGCATAAGAATATTGATAGTAAAATCTAAAAATGTAACTAGAATATTGTTTCCTAATGTAATATTTTCTTTGCTTCCTTCTATGAAATCAAAATTATAAACATAGCTATAAGTTCCTTGAGCCATAAAAAGTATAAAAGCTAAAAGATACAGACAAAGAGTTCCCCAACCTGTCAAACCGACATCACGAATTCGACGGACATTTAAGGCTAAGCTTGGAATAATTATGAATAAGATAAAGATAGAGACTACAATTAGCAGCCGTTTTAAAGCCTCCGCAGAAGAAGAAACAAACATTGAAAAAAAGAAAAACATTCCTAAAATTAAAGTTATTATAGTTAATAGAATAAATGCAAGTATAACCCACCAATAACCTGCACGTGTTGTTTGTCCTTTAAAATCGAAATACCCTAAAAAAAAGTCTTTGATTGCTTGTTTAAAAGATACTTTACCTTTTTGTTCAATTTTAGTCAAAATAATCCCTCCTGAAATTAGATATTTTATCAAAAAAGATTTCACTATATTGTATTATGAGGTGCAACATTTTTTAAAAGGGTTGTAATTCTATTTTTCATTATATAAGTATACTTAAAAATATATAGAATATGAAAAATAACAGCAATAAGAATATCCACCCAAAAGACTGGTGTGTAATATTTAATTTCAATTTACAAATCGAAAAAAAGTTGTTTATAATGACAAGTTAGAAATTGTTTTAGTTTTTTTGTATAATTTTTCCTAAAGATAGAAAAAAACAATGAAAGAGACGTAAGAAACTACCCAAATAAGTTCAACTAAAATTAGTGAAAGTTTAAGTATAAATGAAACATCTACGTCTGTTGAAAAAACGCCTCTGTATAACAGATACAAGGGCGTATAGTGTAAGTAAATGTAGTTGTTTTAGAATTTTGGGAAAAACTCTATGGTAAAAGGTAAACATATACAACAAACAAGTACTATAATATTGATTTTTTGCATAGTAGTTAAGTCTTTCCAGCTTTCTTTAAATGTAAATAAAAGTAGAATGCTACTAAAAAAACCAATGAAGCTTAAAATAATGCGAACAGTGTCCATATTATCCCTCCTTAAATTTATTTACTAAGAGAATTTAACAAAATTTTGATTCTATTTCAATAAATGATAAATATAATGAGAAAATTCTAATAAAATGATAACAGCCTACAATATTTTTTTATTGAAAACTATACCTTCCCTTTTTTTAACCATAAAAGTATATTTTAGTTATTATATCTCTTTTGTTTTGATACTGAACTATTTAAACCAAAGTTGATCTAAAAATCCTGAAAATATAAAAAAACTAATACAAATGGCGTGGAAGGTTAAAAATATTGCAAGTGCGTGGGTCAATTTATTTGATGGAATTTTTTTTCTGTTTTTTTTCTTGAAACGTAACCAAGCATCTGTTAAGCAAATCAAAGTTGCATGATATACTCCGTACATAATGTAATACCAGGTTAAACCGTGCCATATCCCCATAATTAAAAATAAAACAAAATATCCAATATTTGAAGCTACAATTTTGCTTTTGAACATGTTCTTTTTCATTAAAAAGAACATTAGTCGCATATATACATAATCACGGAACCAAAAAGATAAAGTCGTGTGCCAACGATTCCAAAATTCTTTTATATTCCAACTTAAGAAAGGCTTATTAAAATTCATAGGAGTATCATACCCCATTAAATAACTTGTTCCTACTGCAAATAAACTGTATCCAGCAACATCAAAAAAAAGATATAAGCTATAAACATACATATAACCTAAAGCCCACAATGAAATACCATCTTGTGCTAAAGCAATTTCTTTAACATATTGTAAAAGTTCATATAAATAATAACTAATAATGAATTTGTATAAAAAGCCTAAAAATAAACAAAAAATACCTCTATCTAGAAAGTCTAAATATTTTTCTGTATTGGGCGGACTTGTTAAATCTTTTTCAAAACGCCGATATCTATCAATTGGACCAGAAGAGATTGTTGGAAAAAAAAGTAAAAATTGAATGTAATGCCATGGATAGTATTCTTTAATCAATCCATCGCGCAAGTCGATATTTACTTGGACAGCTTTAAATGTTAGATAAGATATTCCTAAAAAGCCTATTGGAGTTTTCTCTAGCATAAATGGAGAAATTTTTACTAAGATAAGTGGCAAAATATTTAGAAAAATGAAAAGATAAAATATTTTATTTTTATTCTTATTCTTTCGATAAGTAGCATAAGTCCATGTCAATAGTGTTTGATAGATAGTATATACAATTATAGTTATACCTTGTTGCCATCGATGACCACCAAAACTTATATAAAGAAAAAGTAAAGTTATTAATGTTTGATACCAAGACCATCTTTCTCCTTTAAACATTAATGTTAAGATTATTGGTATCAATGCTATAATCAATAATACAAAATAAAATGGGGTGTAATATGGTACCATATGAGGAAAATTCATCACTATATTTCCACCAGTCTTTCATAGTTTTTTTCATCTATTAATCATAGTTAATAAAAAAAATATTTCCATATATAAGTCTAACGATTTTCTTACATTGTTGTAACATTTAGTATATCTAAAAAAACAATAGTGAGAAAAGAAGAATATTATACTGAAACGATTGCTTTCAGTAGGGTTATAATTCTATTTTGCATTACATAAATATACTTAAAAAATAGTAATAAGAATATCAGCTCCAAAAATTGGAGTGTAAAAAGTAGTGTATTGAATTCTTTATAGAAACGAATCTTACAGTTCATTATTCTGCATCGTAACTAAAAATTCTCAATAAAAAATACACTATAAAAAAAATTGGTTGGAATAGTGTAAAATACTGTGATATTTTTAATAAAATATACTTACCAATGAGTATATTTGAATAGGGTAATAGAAAATATGGTTGTTTGTCACTATATGGAGGTTGTTTATAACAACAGATGTAAAATTTAAATCAAAGTCAATAAAATAAATGTGTATTTATTTTTTTAATGATTGCAAATAAGTTAAAGAACTACAAATTGATATTGTTGTATAAGCTATTTATTAGGTAAAAAACAATGAAAGAGACACAAGAATTTTTTGTCTCTTTTTTTTATTGTTCATAGTTTTCAATTAGAAGCGAAACTTCTCTCTTTTGTAAGGTATATTTCTATATATATAATTACTAAAAAATAATATTTTTTTCAATAGAATTAAATAAAAAACTGAAAAAAAACTCTTTTTATAAATCAAACTCTTACATATCAGGTGAAAATAACAATAAAATAACAACTTTTTTAGTTTATAAAAAAGACAAAAAATTCTTGTGTCTTTTTTTATAGGAAAACTTTAATCAGGAGGAGATATGTTTGAAGAAATTTTATCAGTTAGCAGTAGAAATTAGTTTGCTAAGCGTGCTAGTAGGGTGCGGAACCAAAGAAATAAAACAAGCACAATCAACGCAAGAAACTACCAAAACAAGTTCAACTAAAATTAGTGAAAGTTTAAGTACGAATAAAACGTCTACATCTATTGAAGAAAAACAAAGTAATGGTGCAATTTCTAAAGATTTATCTAAAAATTGGTATGATAATCAAATACAAATAGATAACCAAGTATTGACTATGCCTATAGAATTAAAAGATTTGAATAAGTTAGGTTTTGAATTGAAATATTCAGATCCTTACGTATTAAACCCAAAAGATTCAGTTGCAGGAACACATTTAACAAATAAAAAAGGTAATACTATTTCTGGGACGTATTCAAATTTAACTGATAAAACAATTGATATTAAAGAGTCAAGTATGACATCTATTAATATAACGGATACTACAAATAAAGATTTAACAGTTTTCTTTCCGGGTGGTTTAACATGGGGGACTACTATCGAGAAGGTAAAGGAGATGTATGGAGAGCCCAAAGATGAATACACTGGAGATAGTGGTTTTGCAATTTTAACGTACCAAGAGGATACAGATCATTATGCAAAATTAACATTCTCAAATGGAAAACTAAAAGGGTATGAATTATATATCTAATCTTCAGATAGAGAATTGATTTATAAAGAAGGGGATGATTTTATGAAAAAAAGTATTGTTTTAAGTACAATAGTATTATTTTCTAGTCAGATACTTTTGCCAACTGTAGCTATAGCAGAAACTAATCAGCAAAATACGACTGATAGTAATAATCAAAATCAAGTAATGATACCTACCGATTCTTCTCAAGTAGAAGATGAAAATACTGTTTCAAGTGAAAAAGATAATAATATTTCAGAGGAAAGTTCTAAACATAATTCAGTAGTAACTCCTAGTGAAAATAATAAAACAGATCATTCTATATCTCTTGAAGAAAATACAAGTATTTCTAATGATACAACAGATAAAATTGTGAAAAATGAAGATGAAGACAGTAAAGTCGACAATTCTTTTAGTAATAATGAAGAGTTAAAATCTACTCAGGGAATTTCTCTGGGGAAAATACAAGTAGTAGATCAATATCAGACATATATTGATCCAATAACTGGTGTTAAACCAGGAGAGTTAACAGTTTCTGTACCTGTAACTGTAAGTGAAGAAGGTATATCTGATGCTTATATAGTCATTCCTTATGGTGGTTGTATTCCATCAATAGATAATTCTGTTTTTTCGAATTTTTCTATGAATAGTTCTATTTTTGAATACGTACAGAATACTGATATACCTTCTAATTCTATAGTATCTTCCTATGAAAATGATGTTGTTAACAAAAGAATTATTGTAAGGCTTAAAGAAACTGTGACTTCTGTTGAAACAATTAATTTGAAATTTAAATTTAATGATGAATACATGGGGAAAATTCCTGTTAATCAAATAATCTGGAGTAATTTGTATGCTGAAATATATATACTAAATAACAAAATAGATCAAACAGATTCAGTCAATATTACATCATCAACAAGAGATGGTATGGGGCTAGCTTATAATTATATGAATCCTTCTGATCAGTATTATTCTGATGGAAGGATTTCAACTAGATTAAAATATGTTAATGATTTTAATCAATATTCAAAACTGGATGTATCTAAAGATAATCAAATGTATATAGAATTACCTACTGGATCAATAATAAATAATCAAGCTACGAAAAATTATTTTGATTTTAGTTCAGGACAAACTAATATTGAAGATAATAGTATTCCTGTGGGGTATACGAGGTATTATAGAAAATTAACAGACGATTCTAGTAGTTTTACTAACTGGCATTCTGGTGGAAATCCAAATAAAAATTCTATACTGTATGATTTTCAGTTTACTCCACCATCAACTATTAAAACAGGAGAGTATTTTTATGTAAATTTTGGTATGAAATATTTTAAATATAATTCTGAAAAAAAGGTGATTAGTAGTCAAGTTAAATATCAAAAAATTGATACCCCTGAATGGCAAATTAGTGGAACGGGAGGAGATCATAGTACAGGGACTTCTACAAATGCTACTGTTGTAATTAATGAACCAAATAGTATTAGTAAAGAAAATATTGCATTTGGATGGAAAACCTACGAACATGTATGGACTACAAAAAATACGGGTAAGAAGCCTATTAAAGGAATGAAATTTGAAATTTTACAACAAAGTGATAGTTCAGCATTAGCCAATTTTAATTCTATAACCATTTATGGAACCAAAGCGAATAAAGATGTTGCTGATACTTACTATAAAACAGTTTTTGAAATTAAAAATACAGAAGGTAATACTAGGGAAGTTTCTTCAAATCTATATAAAGGGATACATAATGTACCTATCCCTGATTTAATTTCTGGTGAATATATTAATAAAATTACTGTAATTCCAATGGGAGAAACAGGGACTTCTGAAGGTGTTTTTCTTCCATCAAATGGTTTTGCAATAGGATACACATGTAAAAATTGGACAAGTGGTAAATGGCCAAATGGAAGTACAATTGAACGAGAGAAAGTTTATGAAATAGATTTTGCTGCTAAAATGTATTATGAGGACGAAAGTAATCCACAGAATGTAATAGCAATTGAGAAAGCTCAACCTATGGGAAAAGTATTTTATACTGCAGCGGCAACGCAAGCAAAAGCCCAGATTGTTAGTAGTAATTCTTTTGGCAAATCTCCAGGAGATACGGTTGACTATACTATTCAGGGATATAATGGTAGTTCAGCAACAGGTGTATTGAAAAATCCTAAAATAGCAATAGCGATTCCTAAAGTTTTAGAATTGAAAAATCCTAATGAATTAAAAACTTTTGAAGATAAAGTCAATAATAAAATATATAAAGAAAATGTAGTTGTAAAATTAATAAACACAGATGATGAATATAATTATTACAGTATAGAAAGCTCCGTGACAGTAGATAAGAATGGAGAAAAAGTTGCCTTCGAAATTCCGTTGGAATTTACTGTGAAAAATGGAGCTATGGAAGGTAATTATAAGATACCAGCAGTTGCTATTACTGGAAAAGATTTTTTACAGATAGATTCATATACTAATAATCTTTCATCAGAATTAGCAGAACTTTTAGGTTTGTCGAATGATGTTCCACACTCATATACAGCAACAGTTGAAAAAAACACGTCACTAACTATTGTTAGAAGTTCTAGATTATTTGGCAGAACGTTTGTACGGGAAAATAATTCAGCAAATTGGAGCAATACTTCGATTTTAAGTGTAAATCAAGAAGAAAAACCACAAATGAAAGTAGCTGTTTCCAATGAAGGAAATACAACTTTTAATAAAGCTAAAATATACAATGTACTGCCTTATGATGGAGATAAAAGAGGGTCTACAGGAAATATAGAATTTAAAGAAATATTACAGTCGAATACTAGTGCTAAAGTATACTATACAAATAAACCAGTTGATGAGTTGCCCGAATACGGAACAGATATTAATGCTTGGACAAGCGAAAAACTTGAAAGTTTAGGTTTTACTCTTGAAAAACCAAAAAATTTAAGTACTGTAACAGCAATATTTATAGATTTTGAAGAATCTCAAATATTGCCAAATTCTATATTTGAATCAATTTTAGAATTTTTTGTTCCAAAAGCAGAAAATCAGAAAGCTGTAAATCAATTTCAATACTCTGCACAAGAAGTAGGAACAGGTACTTTATTAAATGGTGTAAGTGAAAAAGTCATATTCTCTACAGAAATAGCTAGTGTTTATTATGATAGTAATTTACCAAGTGTGTTAGTTCCAGGTATCTCGGATGCTACAAATATACCAGAAACTCAAAATATATTATTAAAACCGGATGGCTCTGGTGAAATTACTATACCTTCTATAATTCCAATATTACCAGGATATAATTTCGTTTCTTGGGAAGATGAAGAAGGAAATAGGTATAGTCCTAATGATAAGATACAATTCACTAAAAATAGTTCTAAAAAGAAAATTAACTTAAAAGCAATTTGGCAAGCTAAAAAAGTTAATGTGATATATAACGATAATTTTGGGGATACCCCAAGAGAAGTAACAAAAGAGTATAGGTTTGGAGATACAGTTCAATTATCTGATGTGACTATACCAATAAGAGAAGGATATACTTTTAAAGGTTGGAGTGAATCTAACGTAGCTACTGTACCAGATTTCCTTGAAAATAGTAAAATTGATTTTGTGGATACAAAAGTAGTTTATGCTGTATGGGAAGCTAATGATTATACGATTAAGTTTGATGCAAATGGTGGAAAGGGAACAATGCCAGACCAAGTTATGAAATATGATCAAGCAGAAAATCTTACACAAAATGCATATATAAAAGAAGGATATATATTTAAAGGTTGGTCCACAGAGCCAAATGGTAATGTTAAGTATAAAGATAAAGAAGTGGTAAAAAATTTAGTTAGTAATGCAAATGGAGAAATCAGATTGTATGCAGTATGGCTTGAAGGCTTACAATTATCAGTTCCAGATTCGATAGGATTTGGCTCAAAAAAACTATCTAAAGAAGATAAGATTTATGGTGTGGAAGAAGTTTTAGGTAAAGAATTAACGGTTACTGATAATAGAGGTTCGAATAATACTTGGAAACTAGGAGTAAAATTATTACAACCTTTAACGAATGTTGATAACGGAAAACAATTACTTAACTCTTTGGTATACAAAAATAAGACTGGTGAACAACTATTAACTGATTCAGATACTCAAATAGTAGAAACTGAAAATACAACTGAAGATAATTTCACATGGAATATTTCTAAAACTTGGACAGAAAATTCAGGGTTGTTATTAAAAGTAGACTCTGGTAAAGCAAGTTTAGGTGAATATACAACAACGATTGAATGGACATTAAATGACACACCATAGAAAGGAATAGAAGCGATGAAAAAAATCTATCAATGGTTGTTAATGGGTGGCTTAATGGTTTTGACTTTTTGTTTAGGCATTACTACTTATGCAGAGTCTAAAACGAGTCATGCTGGAATTACCTTTACTGGTGATGGTTCGATTGAAGTCTCTGTAACTTTGCAAAAAAAGGATAAAAAAACAAAAGAAGTATTATCAGATGCGACGTTTGAACTACGAGATGAAAAAGGAACAGTAGTAGAAGTAGCTCAATCGATGACGACAGATGGAAAAGGAGAAATACACCTTACCCGATTGTTTCCAGGAAAATATATGTTTGTGGAAACAAAAAGCCCAAAGGGGTATCAACTAGATCAAACCCCAATCTCATTTGAAGTGGGATTTGATCAACCTTCTGTAAAGGTTACAGCTTATAATGAAAAAAGTAAAAAAACAGGTGGTACAACGCAATCAACAACACCTGTAGAGAGTACGAATAAAAATCAAAGTACAAGCAGTAAAAAGCCTGTAGCTCAAAAACAAGAAGTAGCTAAGAAAGCAAAAGGAAACCTACCAAAAACAGGTGTCAAAATGTCATCCGTTTGGATGATTCTAGGTATCCTTATTTTGGCAAGTACTATTTATGGGATGTATCGGAAATATATAACAAAGTAGCTAAACAAGTGGAATGAACAAATCTTAGATTTTGTTTATATAAATATTTTTTAGAAAGAAGGAGAAAATTTATGAAATCAATGAAATTGACTAGTGCATTAACAGTGGCTATGATTGCAGGAGGGATTGGATTCTCTTCAATTTCTGCAGATGCAGCACCACAAAAACAAAATTCTACAGGGAAAGTAACTTTTACTGCAGGAGACTTAACTTTGGATCAAGTGCCTGATTTTAATTTTGGGGCACAAGAAATAAAAGCTACAACGGAAACTTATGGTGCGCAAGACGAAAGTAAAGTACAAGTAACTGATTTACGAGGTTCTTCAGCTGGATGGAATTTAACAGTAACAGCAGGGAAATTAAAAACAGCTAGTATGAAAGAGTTAGTAGGTGCACAAGTAACATTACATTCAGGGCAAGCTAATAATGATAACGGTGAGACAGTGACTGTAACAGATGGTATTTTAACACCAGATTCGGCAGTTAAAGTATTAGACGCAGCTATTGGTCAAGGAAATGGTGTATCAACTGGAACATGGGCAGCAAACACAGGAGTAACGTTAGAAGTTCCTGGGACATCTGCAAAATTAGCAGAACAATATACTGCCGATTTAACTTGGACATTAACGGATGCGCCAGCACCATAAATAATAAAAGAAAAAGAGGGAAGCAAATCGCTTCCCTTTTTTCAAAGGAGAATGGGGACATTTAATAGTGGGAATAAAGTAAGAGATATGTACGAAACATTAAACAACTGCCTATATTTAGTGGCTTTACAGATACTTGGTGGCAGACAATTGTTTATACATTTCCCATGATTTTAGTAATTGGACTAATTAAAACGATTAGAAAGGATGAAAGAGTATGAAACAAATAGCAGTATACATAGGAGTAGGAATCATTTCGCTACTCAGTCTAATAGGTTTTTCCCTTACGGGAGTAGCGACAGAAAATCAAGCAGATTTTTCAGTGAATGCAGAACAATCTGCGTATCAAGTGGATAAAAGCAAAACATATTTTGATTTGTCGTTACCTGTGAATGAATCTGTGCCTCTGGTTATACATGTAACAAACAATTCAGAGGAAACAATTGAAGTGGCAGGAGAATTGAGTCCAGCAACCACCAATATTAATGGTGTAGTGGAATATGGTAAGACTCAAAATCAACTTACTTCGAGTGTCCCTTTTGATATTACAAAAGTTGCTTCTTTTGAAAAAGAAAAGCAAACAATTGCCCCTAAACAAACGGTAGATTTTGTAGTAAATGTTTCTGTTCCGACTAAAGATTATGCAGGGGTTGTGGCAGGAGGAATTACTCTTCGGGATGTTACAGAAGAAAAGACTTCAGATGAAACAAAAGGGATGTTTAAAAATAAATTTGCCTATGCCATTGCGTTACTTGTTCATGGAGACAAAACACCTGCAGAAAATGCCGTTGCGTTAAAAGAAGTAACCCCTACACAGGTAAATAGTCGGAATGTAGTTAGTGCAGCAATTGAAAATAAAACGGCAAACTATATTAATAAAGTATCGATTGAAGCAAGTGTAACAGATACTAGTGGAAAAGAAGTGTTAAGTGAAAAGAAAGAAGACATGCAAATAGCGCCTAGTAGTCTGTTTCAGTTTCCAATTTATTATGAAAAACAAGCGATGAAGGCAGGAAAGTATACGTTAACAATGACCGTAAGATCAGAAAAGCAAGAATGGCAATTAAAAAAATCATTTACAATTACAGAAGAAAAAGCTACTGCATTGAATAAAACAGATGTTTCAGAGAAAGAAGAAAGCAGAAACGTTCAGTGGTTAGTACTTGGCTTAGTAGGAATTATTTTCTTACTGTTGATTATTCTTATAGTTGTATTGAAAAAGAAGAAATAATGAGGGATTTAAAGCTTGCAAATATATAAAAGCAGATACTTAAGAAGAGTATATTCATGATTTACCTCCGGGTTAAATAAAACTTAAAAATGATTGTACCAAGATTTTTATAAAAATGAAGATTGAAATATGAAAAGAATTACGATAAAATTTTACTAGACTGTTACGTTGAAATTGTTCTTCAGAGACTATTTCTTCCAAACCACCTACTAACTAGATAGGTGGTTTTAATCATTATTTTCGGAGGTTGTGTTTTGGCCAAAAAAAGTAAAGATTTAATAGATATCGGATCCTTTGTGCATTGTCAATCTGTCATGGGACAAACGCTCAAAGGAAAAGTTGAAGTGATAAATCAATATACAGTGATTGTTTTTGATGGAGAATTTCGTCATGTGGTCACGAAAAAACAGTTGAAAGAGTTAGGCTATTCTTTACCAAATAAAAGAAAAAAATAAGCAGAGAGGGATTCCTTTTTGCTTATTTTTTCGTTCGTATAGATTGTTGATCGAAGTCGAAAAGTGCACCTTCACAGTCAAGAGTTACCTTCTTTTTATCTGAAGATATTTCAGATATTACTCCATGTAACCCTCCAATAGTCACAACAGCGTCTCCTGGTTGTAAATTGTTAAAAAAATCTTGTCGTTCTTTTTGTTGCTTTTTTTGTGTACGAAACAGATAAAAATACATAGCAACAATAACTAGCAACATGATAAGCATCAGTTTCATTTCTCCTTGTTAATTTGAAAATTTTTATATAGATATCAAGGCTATTTTATAAAAAAAGTATTGATGACAATATTTGTTTTGAATAAAATGGTACAATAATCAGGCGAAAAACAATTGGGAATGATGGATACCAACTTACAAAAATGTTAGGGAAATTCTTTTGTTTTAACATTTACAAAACTATACCAATAGTTCTATAATTTCTATATAGAAGACGTTTTCTAATTTTTATTTTCGAGGGGAACATTCATGAAAAAGAAATTAGTTAAAGGCTTAGTTATTTGTGGCATGATTGGGATTGGTTTTATAGCATTAGGAACAAATGCAGAAGCTGCTACGTATTACGGAAATGGTGTGTATTGTAATAAGCAAAAATGTTGGGTAAATTGGGGACAAGCTTGGTCAGAAGGAGTTAAACGTTGGGGAGATAATTTGTTTGGTAGTTTTAGTGGAGGAAGGATTTAAATGATTGATATTGAGGAAACAAAAAAAATAATTCATGAACTATATAATAGTTTAATGAAGCGTGATAAGACCAAAGCTATATTAGATATTACAGATGTTTTACTGCAAGTCTATAAAAAAATAGATAGTGAAAAATATCCAGAAATATTAATAAATAAAATGGTGAATTATATCTACATCGTTGGTTTTGACAATAAAATTCATTTTTTAGGAAATGATGAAAAGTTATTAATTAAATTGGGAGATATATCTAAAAAGGCTGGAATTAACAGTAAATATAAAGCTAATTTTACAGATAAGTCTCAATTCTATAGCTATTCTGAAAAAATACCTATTAGATAAATATAAACTAGTATGTATTACACAAAAACTCACTGTTGATTAGAGCAGTGAGTTTTTTTAATACCAAGGTGCAGTAATCAAAGACAACAATAAAATAAGTGCCGTTGCATATGTACAATGCACCTGTGGTTGTCTTGCAAGCAGAGTTACGAGTGATTCAGGAAAGTATAAATATTTCTAGTGTAAATGAGTTTACACGCTAGCATAGGACAGTTAAATCAATTATTGAAGATTTTATTATTGAATTGGCAGAATTTCAATCTATGATATAATTAATGCGGCAGCTCGCCTCGATTGGAGGTGTGTTATTTGTGAAAGATTTAATGTCGTTGGTTATCGCACCAATCTTTGTAGGATTGGTTCTGGAATTGATTTCTCGTGTGTTGGACGAGGAAGACGATAGCCGAAAGTAAGCTGTTATCAACACACACGCTAGGAGTCGCAACTAGTGTAAAAAAAAGCAATCCTATTCGCCGTAGGATTGCTTTTTGTGTTATTTGTACGATTTAATGTCGTTTCGCATCTTTAGTATAACATATTTTTGTAGAAGGTCAAATAGAAGTGAATGTTCTATTTTTATACAATTAGAAACTAATTAACACATATATTTGTGTGCATGTTTATGCGCACGACCATGCGTGTAAGTTATGTTGCACACTTGATTAATAAAGTTTTATTGAAAACGATTAACATAATTGTAAGTTTTCTTAAACGTTATATTTATGATTGACCTAGTGCTTTTTTATGTAATAAATTATTTAGTCGTTTGTGAGTAGTTGTTTCTTTTTTTATAGAAAGAACTAGGTCTAAAGGAGTTAATTTTATTCTATTCGTTATTCGCGCATGGCAATTCCCTAGTTCTTTCAGCAAATTAGCTTCTATACAGGCTAATTCGTCTTTTGCTTTTTACGATAAAATAACACCTTTCTTTTACCATCCGCTTTTTTGTATCTTTGAAAGATAGTGTAAAATACTGTGATATTTTTAATAAAGTATATTTGAAAAGAGGAATGGAAAATATGGTTGTTTGTTACCATATGGAAGTTGTTTATAACAACAAATGTAAAAATCAAATCAAAGACACTAAAATAAACGTATAGATATATTTATTTTAGTGATTGCAAATAAGTCAAAGGACTACAAATTTATATTGTTGTATAAGTTATTTATTAGGTAAAAATAGTGAAAGAGACAAAAGAAATTTTTGTCTCTTTTTTTATTGTTGATAGCTTTCGATTAGAAACGAAACTTCTCTCTTTTACAAGGAATATTTCTATACATAAAATTACACAAAAAATAATATTTTTTCAATAAGATTAAATAAAAAAATTTATTTTTATAAATTAAAACCTTACATATCAAGCGAAAAAAACAATAAAATAACAACTTTTTTTGTTTGAAAATAAGACAAAAATTTCTTGAGTCTTTTTTCTGAAGATGAGAAATCACTTTAAGAGAAGTTGTAAAAATAGTAAAAGAGGGAAGGTGTTTATGTCGCATTGCATAGCAAAATTGGATAAAACTAAATTGCTTTTTAAAGGGATAAGTTAGTTTTATTATATAAAATTAAAGAGGGAGGAAGTGTGTTTGCAGCAGAATCAGAAATAGCTCTTACCTCTTCTTACCCCTTAAGAGAGGAGGTAATCAGCGTTGTAAGAAGTCAAATTTTTATAGCTGTTTAATCAAGCCTATAAGTTTAAAATTTTGTATGGTTTCAAAAAGTAATAGGGAGTGATAAGGTTTTGACTAAGAATAGAATGTATTGGTTAGTCATAAAAAATTTTTTCTTAGGAGTGTTTATCCTATTTATTCTGGGAGGAATGACAACAAGTGCACAAGAGTTGGATTATAAGAACACCTTGCCATATTATGGCTATAATGAAAACTCTGAAAATAATGGACAAGGCTATTTGAGAAAGACGGTTGCTGTTTTAGGTGTTGGAAATATATCTGATAATACGGCAATAAGCTCGGGGAATCAATCACAAAATGGCTCTTCTATTAGTGGTGGTTGGGAAGTAGGCCCAAATGATAAAGTAGTAATGGATTTGCATGTAGAAGGTATGTTATTGAAAAAAGAAATAAATAGAGTGAATTTTGAGTTTTATTATAATGATGTAATTGAGATTGATACAACTATTGCGCCACAAGTTGTTCTTCCAGATGGAAAATCACAGCCTTTAACTTGGGGAAAAGATGTAATATATAGTCCTGAAAATAAGAAAATTACAGCTTCATTGACTCCAGATCAGTTGTTAATGCCAGATAATAATTATAGTCCGGCGATAAGAATTCAGGGACAAATAAAAGAGTTTTCTATTGGAGATTACTCCCAAATTCCATTAAATTTGCGAATTACTACACAAGCAGCGGATGGGAATACGTATGTTTCTGGTGTAACAGGTTATTTTAGTTCTAAAAATCAGTTAACAGCACAAAAAACAGTGAAAAATTTAAGTGATACTTCTTCGGACAAATTTTACGAAGGAGACACTATTGAATATGTAAGTGAATTAAATAATACAGTAGCTAAACCTACTGTTGATGTAAAAAATATTACTGTTGAAGATGAATTACCAACAGGGTTTGAGTATGATCCTGATTCACTAGTTATTAGTAAAGTAGGAGTGACTGGGGAAGAAATCATCACAAATCAAGTAACAATGCATGAAAATTCAACGAAAAAAATCAGCTTTACATTAAATAGTTTGGAAGCAAACACGAAATTAATTGTAAAATACCAAGGGAAAATTTCTACAGGTATTACAGAGCTGACAAACACAGTAAAATTTATTGGGAGTCAACAAAATGTAGCAAATAATCCTATGATAGTAACCAATACTATTCAAGTAAATAAAGATTTGAGTAGTATTGAAGTAAAAGATTCTTCGATTTTTGTTGGAGATCCATGGAAGAAAGAAGATAATTTTGTTTCAGCGACTGACAGATCAGGAACTCCATTGACTGTTGATCAAATACAGGTAATTGGAAATGTCGATAATCAAAGGCCAGGAAAATATCCAATAACTTATAAAAATGGCAGCATTGAAAAAATTGCTACAGTTACTGTAAAAGGAAAACTGGAATTGAATGTTCCAAGTACTTTTGATTTTGGAATACATGAATTAGAAAAAGGAACAAGCTATTATGAGCCACGCTTTTCTGAAAATGAAGAATTTACTGTTATTGATAGACGAGGAAAAGGAAGTAAGTGGCAATTGACAGCTAAAATGAATTCTGTGTTAACAAATAATGAAGGAAAAGAACTTCCTAACAGTTTAATTTATAAAACAGAAAGTGATGAACAAATTATTACACAAAATTCTGCACAATTGATAGCAAGTAAAACAACTACTGAGTCGGAAGATAGCACAGATATAACAGTAAATTGGAATGCTCAAAAAGGAATCTTATTGAAAATTAAAACAGGTGAGGCTTCAATAGGAGAGTATACAGGAACAATTGAATGGACGTTAAACGATACGCCATAGAAAGGAATAGAAGCGATGAAAAAAGTCTATCAATGGTTGTTAATGGGGAGCTTAATGGTTTTGACTTTTTGTTTAGGCATTACTACTTATGCAGAGTCTAAAACGAGTCAAGCTGGAATTACTTTTACTGGTGATGGTTCGATTGAAGTCTCTGTAACTTTGCAAAAAAAGGATAAAGAAACAAAAGAAGTATTATCAGGAGCGACGTTTGAACTACGAGATGAAAAAGGAGCAGTAGTAGAAGTAGCTCAATCGATGACGACAGATGGAAAAGGAGAAATACACCTTACCCGATTGTTTCCAGGAAAATATACGTTTGTGGAAACAAAAAGCCCAAAGGGGTATCAACTAGATCAAACCCCAATCCCATTTGAAGTGGGATTTGATCAAACTTCTGTAAAGGTTACAGCTTATAATGAAAAAAGTAAAAAAACAGGTGGTACAACGCAATCAACAACACCTGTAGAGAGTACGAATAAAAATCAAAGTACAAGCAGTAAAGAGCCTGTAGCTCAAAAACAAGAAGTAGCTAAAAAAGCAAAAGGAAACCTTCCAAAAACAGGTGTCAAAATGTCATCCGTTTGGATGATTCTAGGTATCCTTATTTTGGCAAGTACTATTTATGGGATGTATCGGAAATATATAACAAAGTAGCTAAACAAGTGGAATGAACAAATCTTAGATTTTGTTTATATAAATATTTTTTAGAAAGAAGGAGAAAATTTATGAAATCAATGAAATTAACTAGTGCATTGACAGTGGCTATGATTGCAGGAGGGATTGGATTCTCTTCAATTTCTGCAGATGCAGTAGCACCACAACAAACTACAGGGAAAGTGACATTTACTGCAGGGGACTTAACGTTGGATAAAGTGCCAAGTTTTGATTTTGGTACACAACAAATTACGACACAAGATAAAGATTATGATGCGCAAGCACAAAGTGAAGTTCAGGTGACAGATTTACGTGGTTCTTCAGCTGGATGGACACTAACAGTTACAGCAGGGAAGTTGAAAGCTGGAGTAAAAGAATTAACAGGGGCTCAAGTTAGTCTAGCTAGTGGAGTAGTAGCTAATTCAAGTAATGAAACAGTCACAGCTTCAGATACGACTTTGACACCAGAACAGTCAGTGAAAGTGATGAATGCAGCAGCTGGAAACGGAAATGGAGTGACGACTGGGACTTGGCAAACAACAGGCGTGAAATTACACGTTCCAGGAACTTCAACAAAATCAGCAGAACAATATACTGCAGATTTAACTTGGACATTAACGGATGCGCCAGCATCATAAATAATAAAAGAAATAGAGGGAAGCAAATCGCTTCCCTTTTTTCAAAGAATAATGGGTGTATTTAACAGTGGGAAGAAAGTAAATGGAGTAAAGAAATATGTATGAAACAAGATGTATAAATGATGAAAAAATTCTTCAAGACAAGAACAAAATTAAAGCGACACGAATAGAATTATTACGTTTGATGGCATTAGATGATGAATGGCATAGAGATGAAACCAGTGAATTATATAAGAAAATTATGGCGTGTAGTGAAGAATTACGACGATTAACTTCTGATAAGAGAAAAATTCGTAGAATGAGTCAAGAAGAATATATGCGTTTACGAGCATTGGGGTATACACTTCATGAGATTGCGGATTATTATGGTGTCTCTGTATCTTATTTAAATAAATGGCGTCAGAACAAAGGGATAATCGTATAACTAATGAAAGAAGGGATGAACTGTGAAAAAAAGATGGCAACAAGTACAATCAATTATTCTTTCCTATCTTGCAACAATTATAGGATTACCTGTAATCTATTCTTTGGATAAACAACTGCCTATATTTAGTGGTTTTACAGATACTTGGTGGCAAACAATTGTTTATACATTACCCATGATTTTAGTAGTTGGACTAATTAAAATGATTAGAAAGGATGAAAGAGTATGAAACAAATAGCAGTATACATAGGAGTAGGAATCATTTCGCTATTCAGTTTAATAGGTTTTTCCATTACGGGAGTAGCGACAGAAAATCAAGCAGATTTTTCAGTGAATGCAGAACAATCTGCGTATCAAGTGGATAAAAGCAAAACATATTTTGATTTGTCATTACCCGTGAATGAAGCTGTTCCTTTGGTTATACATGTAACAAACAATTCGGAAGAAGCAATTGAAGTGGCAGGGGAATTGAGTCCAGCAACCACCAATATTAATGGTGTAGTGGAATATGGCAAGACTCAAAATCAACTTACTTCGAGTGTCCCTTTTGATATTACGAAAGTTGCTTCTTTTGAAAAAGAAAAGCAGACAATTGCCTCTAAACAGACGGTAGATTTTGTAGTAAATGTTTCTGTTCCGACTAAAGATTATGCAGGCATTGTGGCGGGAGGAATTACTCTCCGGGATGTTACAGAAGAAAAGACTTCAGATGAAACAACAGGGATGTTTAAAAATAAATTTGCCTATGCTATTGCGTTACTTGTTCATGGAGACAAAACACCTGTAGAAAATGCCGTTATGTTAAAAGAAGTAACCCCTACACAGGTAAATAGTCGGAATGTAGTTAGTGCAGCAATTGAAAATAAAACGGCAAACTATATTAATAAAGTATCGATTGAAGCAAGTGTAACAGATGCTAGTGGAAAAGAAGTGTTAAGTGAAAAGAAAGAAGACATGCAAATAGCGCCTAGTAGTCTGTTTCAGTTTCCAATTTATTATGAAAAACAAGCAATGAAGGCAGGAAAGTATACGTTAAAAATGACCGTAAGGTCAGAAAAGCAAGAATGGCAATTAAAAAAATCATTTACAATTACAGAAGAAAAAGCTACTGCATTGAATAAAACAGATGTTTCAGAGAAAGAAGAAAGCAGAAACGTTCAGTGGTTAGTACTTGGCTTAGTAGGAATTATTTTCTTACTGTTGATTATTCTTATAGTTGTATTGAAAAAGAAGAAATAATGAGGGATTTAAAATTAGCAAAAAAATTGGTAAAATGAACTAAGGTAACGATCGCACCCTCAATATAATAATGTCATGAATTTAAACCTCGATTTTTTTGCGGTTGTTACCTTTTTATTTTGGGATGGAAAATTTCTAAATGTCCTCTTTATTTCTTTTTGTTATTTCGCCAGTGATAAACTCCTGTTAAGATAGCGGCTATATAAAAAAGGCAGATACTTAAGAAGAGTATATTCATGATTTCCTCCTAGTTAAATAAAAGTCATGAATAATTGTACCAAGATTTTTTAGAGAAGTTAAGATTGAAATAGGAAAGTTAATACGATAAAATTTTTATAGACTGTTACGTTGAAATTGTTCTTCAGAGACTATTTCTTCCAAACCACCTACTAACTAGATAGGTGGTTTTAATCATTATTTTCGGAGGTTGTGTTTTGGCCAAAAAAAGTAAAGATTTAATAGATATCGGATCCTTTGTGCATTGTCAATCTGTCATGGGACAAACGCTCAAAGGAAAAGTTGAAGTGATAAATCAATATACAGTGATTGTTTTTGATGGAGAATTTCGTCATGTGGTCACGAAAAAACAGTTGAAAGAGTTAGGCTATTCTTTACCAAATAAAAGAAAAAAATAAGCAGAGAGGGATTCCTTTTTGCTTATTTTTTCGTTCGTATAGATTGTTGATCGAAGTCGAAAAGTGCACCTTCACAGTCAAGAGTTACCTTCTTTTTATCTGAAGATATTTCAGATATTACTCCATGTAACCCTCCAATAGTCACAACAGCGTCTCCTGGTTGTAAATTGTTAAAAAAATCTTGTCGTTCTTTTTGTTGCTTTTTTTGTGTACGAAACAGATAAAAATACATAGCAACAATAACTAGCAACATGATAAGCATCAGTTTCATTTCTCCTTGTTAATTTGAAAATTTTTATATAGACATCAAGGCTATTCTATAAAAAGAAAGTATTGATGGCAATATTTGTTTCGAATGAAATGGTACAATAATCAGGTAAAAAACAATTGAAATTGATGGATACCAACTTACAAAAATGTTAGGGAAATTCTTTTATTTTTACATTTACAAAACTATACCAATAGTTCTATAATTTCTATATAGAAGACGTTTTCTAATTTTTATTTTCGAGGTGAACATTCATGAAAAAGAAATTAGTTAAAAGCTTAGTTATTTGTGGCATGATTGGAATTGGTTTTACAGCATTAGGAACAAATGTAGAAGCTGGCACGTATTACGGAAATGGGGTCTATTGTAATAAGCAAAAATGTTGGGTAAATTGAGGACAAGCTTGGTCAGAAGGAGTTAAACGTTGGGAAGATAATTTGTTTGGTAGTTTTAGTGAAGGAAGGATTTAAATGATTGATATTGAGGGAACAAAAAAATAATTCATGAACTATATAATAGTTTAATGAAGCGTGATAAGACCAAAGCTATATTAGATATTACAGATGTTTTACTGCAAGTCTATAAAAAAATAGATAGTGAAAAATATCCAGAAATATTAATAAATAAAATGGTGAATTATATCTATATTGTTGGATTTGACAATAAAATTCATTTTTTAGGAAATGATGAAAAGTTATTAATTGAATTGGGAGATATATCTAAAAAGGCTGAAATTAACAGTAAATATAAAGCTAATTTCACAGACAAGTCTCAATTCTATAGTTATTCTGAAAAAGTACCTATTAGGTAGTAATGGTTCTGCGTTCAATCAAATAATTACAAAATCTTGTTGTCCTAGACAACTTTGTAGTTTTTTTAATCTAGGTAACTTTTTAGTTATTTACTCTGATATTGGAATTTAGTTGTGGATGAAAATTTATAGGTATGCAAATTTTTTTACAAAGGTATGATAATAAAGAGATG
The DNA here is from genome assembly GCF_051714505.1 of Enterococcus sp. AZ129. Classification (NCBI taxonomy): domain Bacteria; kingdom Bacillati; phylum Bacillota; class Bacilli; order Lactobacillales; family Enterococcaceae; genus Enterococcus; species Enterococcus sp. AZ129. The sequence continues at coordinate 103,342 of NZ_JBIORY010000002.1, forward strand.
AAGAAATCGATATTTTTTAAAATTATTATGGTAGTAGTTATATATGTAGTTTTTTTAATTAGTAATATAGGTATAGAATATATACCTATAGAAGATCCGTCTATTTTAAAATCTGTTTTACAATTTGGTTTTAACTGTATTTTAGCGTGGATTTCATATTTATTAGTAAGAACGTTTAAGTTAACTAATGATAGATTGTTAACTAGTAAAATTACAAATATCTGGCTAGCGATATTAGGAATAATTCTAGTGCTGTTTTTATTGATAGTAATAAATATTCCAAAAAATACTGAAGATATTTTCAGTGGAGGACTAAATTTATTAGTAAATTCTTTTTTTGTAGCTATTGCAGCAGCTGTATTTGAAGAATTTTTAGTTAGATTATTAGCATTTTCATCATTTTTAGAAATATTTAAAAAAAATAAGTATTCTTTAGTTTTTGCTTCAATAGCGTCTTCCTTTTTATTTGGAGTATTGCACATTTCTAATTTAACAACGCAATCTTTTGAAGCAACCATGCAGCAAATTTTTTATGCAACAGTTTTAGGCTTATGCTTCTCTGTAATCCGAATTCGATTTAATGGATTAAAATATGTTATTTTCTTGCATTTTTTAATCGATTTTCAGCCAACAATAATTGACAAAGGAACTGCGGCATCGTCTTGGGAACAAATATTTTTAGTATTTATACCAATTGCGATTGTGTCTATTATTTGCTTAATTCAATTAAATAAAGATAATAAGAATTTGAATTATTTATTTTAAAAAGGACAAAGTTGTATAAAAGATAGGAAAAGCTGAAAGCTTCAAGGGAAATTAAAAAAATGGTTGGGTGTAGCATGAGCCCTAGGCTCCTAGATAGGAAGGATTAGTTTAAAATGAATAAACAACAAGAATTGCTAAAGTTACTTAGTAAATCGTATAATGCCCCTAAAATAAATGAATATAAGGGTTTGAAAGATAAGTTATTTGAGTGTGCCAAAAGATTGACAACTAATGAAACTAATATTGGTGAAGTTTGTTATAAATTAAGTGCAATTAATAGTGAGTATTTAGCAAGACATCATTTTGAAATGCCTGAATCAATTATTGAATTGCAAAAATTTATGACTAAAGAGGGTCAAAAATATAGAGGCTGGGCGTCTATCGCTATTTGGAGTTAAACAATCGTTTTTTTAGGAGAGTTTATGGATACCAAGAAGAAAGAAGTACTAGAAAAAATTATTCAATTAACAAATAATGCATTAGCGAATCCACAAATTTTTTCAGATAAAAACTTAAAGGATCTTTTATTGAAAATAAGAAAAGAAGCTTTATCAGGAAAATTATTCTATGATTTTAGAAAAGAGCTACAACCAATAATTAGTGGATTTACGTTAAGAAATAATTTTCAAACGCCTAGTGAACTGTTAGAATTACTAACACTGATACAACCACTTAAAGGATGGTCAGGATTTTAATTAAATATAAACTAGTATGTATTACACAAAAACTCACTGTCGATTAGAGCAGTGAGTTTTTTAGTTGTTTTTTGACTATATTTATGAATCTTAAAATATAGGTGGAATTTAACTATACTGTAAATTTGAGAGAGCACTTCTAAGCTATTTTCAAAAATATTACTAGGTAAAATTATGCAATAAAGATATTTAAACGTTCGTTATTACATTAAATATTATGGATAACTGTACAATTTATGATTTGTTTAAGTGAACATCTAAAACAAATTTACTTTTATTGTTAATGAAGTAAGATTTAGAAAATTCGAATGCCCTACCTTTTTGATCATATCCAATTTGTTCAATAACAAGAACGGCATCATTTTTTTTTATATTCAATGAATTACTAATTTCTTCGGTTGCTTTGTCTGCGTATATAACTCTCCGCGCATCAACCAATTGTAATTTTAATTCTTTTCCTAAATAATCATATACAGAACCTTGTAAAATTTCTTTAGTAATAGGTGCAATTGACACAGGCATAATTACATGTTCAAAACTATAAACTTTACCATTTAATAAGCGAACTCTTTTAAATTCATAGATAGGGTCGGGTGTATTTAAAGATAATTGTTGTTGTTCATCTTTGGTAGGTAAACGTGCATCAAAAAATAAAATTTTACTTTCAATTTTTTGATCGCGATGAGAGTATGTAACCCCAATCGGTAAATCTAAAGGCAATAATTCACTTGTATTATTATCAATAATTGGCCGAATATACGTGCCAGAACCTTGTTTGCTATATATTAATCCTTCATTTTCTAATAATGAGAGTGCTTTTTTTAAAGTAATTCGAGAAACGTTATATTTTTCAGCAAAAAATTCTTGAGTGGGTAATAAAGTGCCGGCTCGATAGTGATTAGTTAAAATATCCTTTTTAATGTCTGAATATATTTCGCGATATTTATACAATTTGTAAACTCCTATTCTTTTCATTTGTATATACATTGTACACCAGCTTAATAAATTTGTATATATAATTTTTGTGAATAATATTTACAAATATAGATATTTGTATATAATTAAATCAGGAAACGTTTTCTATAAAATTTGGAAGGATGTACTATTTATGAGATTTGATATTCAAAAGCTTCAAGAACCATTACTAAAAGTTTCTGCTTGGGTTGAAGGAAATACTATTTTACAAGCCATAAAAAATGCATTTGTTCGTACAATTCCATTTACAGTTGTAGGATCATTTTCAAACTTAATTAAAATGCAAATAGATGCTTTGATAAAAAGTCAAGGAATTGAAAATGCAATTTTATCAAATATAAGTAATCTATTTGGTTATTTAGGAAATGCAACTTTAGGTATTGTGGCAATTATTGTTGTCTTTTCTTCTGCCTATTCATATGCAGTTGAATTAAAAAATAAAGAAAAGAATGAACGTTTAAATCCGATTATAGCTACATTACTTGCTTTGTCAGCTTATTTTGTAATGGTTCCTAACAATGTGAACTATCTGGATTCGAAGGCAGATATTATTGAAGGATTTGCCTCTTCTTTCTTCAGTTATGAAGGGATGTTTACAGCACTTATTGTAGGTATGCTTGCAGTAGCTCTTTTTTCTCGTTTTACTCGAAGCAAATTTACAATTAAAATGCCAGGAAATGTCCCACAAAATGTATTTGATTCTTTCTTTTCTTTGATACCTATTAGTGAAGTATTACTAATATTTGGCATTCTTAGAATTATTATTCAATCCTTGGGCTACGTATCTTTATTACAAATGATTTCAGAAGTTTTAATTAAACCATTATTAACAGTTGGAACAGGATTACCAGCAATCATTATTGTTATTTTGTTACAACAAATTTTGTGGTTTTTAGGATTACATGGATTTAATATTGTTTGGGGTGTAGTTTCAGCTTTTTGGTTACCAGTTTTCTTAGAAAATGTGGCAAAATTTGCGGAAACACAAAGCTTTGCAGATATTTCTATAGCACCAAATACTATGACAAATGTTTATGCAATGATTGGTGGTTCAGGGGCTACATTTGGTTTAATTATAGCTATGTTGATTTTTACGAAAAAAGGAGAAAAAGAGCGAGAAGTTGCTAAACTATCATTAGTTCCTGGATGCTTTGGAATTAATGAACCAGTTATCTTTGGTTTACCAATTGTTTTAAATCCTTTGATGTTTATCCCATGGATTGTTGTTCCTGTTGTTAATGCAGTAATTGCATATATAGTAACTTCTTTAGGATGGGTAGTACCATTAGTTGTTTTAAATTCTGGTAATGAACCAATTTTTCTTAGCACATGGGTTTTAGGAGCTTTTCACATTAGTCCAGTAATTTTAACGTTTGTATTGGTTGTTCTTGATGTTCTTATGTATGCACCTTTTGTTGTGTTAAATCAGAGACAAGAACGATTATCAGCTGGTTCAATTGAATCATAAAATTAATTGTAGAAGAAAAGGAGCAAACTCATGAAAAACATATATACTGTTGCCCATACTCATTGGGATTATGAATGGTATTTCACACGTCAGGAAGCACGTGTACAATTTATTTTTCATATGGATGAAGTTCTAGAAGCATTAGAAACAAATCAACTAGATTTTTATACACTGGATGGACAAATGTCGATTATTGAGGATTATTTATCGTTATTTCCAGAAAAAGAGGTGGAGATTAGAAAATTTGTAAAAGAAGGCCGATTGTTTATTGGACCATGGTTTACACAAATTGATGAAATGACCACTTCTGGTGAATCGATTATTCGTAATTTAAAAATAGGAATTTCGGAAGCAAAAGCTTTAGGAAATGTAATGCGAGTTGGGTATTTACCCGACTCTTTTGGACAAGGTCAAGATATGCCAAAGATTTATCAAGGCTTTGATATTCAACATGCTTTATTTTGGAGAGGAATGCCGAAAGAAGCAAACGCTCGTTATTTTTATTGGACGAGCAATGATGGCTCAAAAGTATTAACGGCTAATATCAAAAATGGCTATTATGCTGGAGTAGAATTAATTGAACAAAATAAATTTGATGAGTTAGTAGAAAAAATAAGTACACAAGCAACTAATGAATCACATTTATTACCTGTTGGTGGAGATCAAAGAGCTGTTGATTTTGATTTGAAACAACGAATTACGTTAGCAAATGCTGAAAGCAAAGATAATATACATTTTATAGAAAGTAACTACCCAGCTTTTTTTAAAGCATTAGAAAAAGAATCGATTGAGTTTCCAGAATTATCTGGTGAATTTATTGAGCCTTCGGATTCAAAAATACATCGAGGTATTTATTCTTCTAGATATGATTTGAAGCAAATTTATGATCGATTGGAGCGTAAACTAACGTATCAATTAGAGCCACTATCTGTTGTAGCTAAAAATTATGGCATTTCTGTTAAGCAAGGTTTAATTACTAGTCTTTGGAAAGTTGTTGCGAGAGGACAAGCTCATGATAGTGCTGGTGGCTGCAATAGCGATAAAACGAATCAAGATATTTATATGCGAGGTATCAATGGATTACAAGAAGTACAAGCATGTATTGATTATTTATTACGGAAACTAAGCATTTCTTTAAATGAAGGACAGGATAATAAAGTTTTCCTTTGGAACCCACTGCCTTTTGAATTAACGACAATTCGTAAAGTAGAAATTTCTACAAAAATGTCTAATTTTTCACTAGTTGATTCAAGGGGAAAAAATATTAACGTAGAAATTTTGAATCAGAGAAGAGAAAATGCTGCGTTATTAAGAAGAAATACAAAAATGATGAAAGATGAACATTATTTTGTTACTGAAATAGCGATTGAATGTTCATTACCTTCAATGGGATATGAATGCTATGAAATTCAAGAAACAGTTGAAAATCCTCCTAAACGTATAAGAGCTACTGAAATATCAAACGAATGGTATACTATTCAACTAAAAAAAGGGCAAATTTGTCTTTATTCAAAAGAACTGGATAAATGGTGTCATAATTTTTTATGGTTTGAAGATGGTGGAGATGAAGGAGATACGTATGATTATTCACCAGCATTTAATGATTGGATAGTACAACTTGATTTTGAAAATTACGAACACCTTTCTATTGAACAAGGTGAATTAATTAGTCGAATGGTTATTGAAGGTAGTTGGACTGTACCGTATAACTTAATTTCTAGGAAAGAAAAAATATTAGATGGAGTAGTAAATTATGAATTAATTTTAGAATTAAATAAATATACAAATTTAATTGATGTTAAACTGAACCTAGATAATCAGGTATTGGATCATCGACTAAGATTAATGATAGAAACAGAAACAAATGCTGCATTTTCCACAAGTGATACCCCATTCGGGGTGATTCAACGTCCAATTAATGATGAACATTTATCTGATTGGAAAGAAATAGGATATAAAGAAGAGCCAACAAGTATGAGACCAATGTTACATGTAGCCAATTTACATGACGAACAAGAAAGTTGGTCGTTTTTAACAAGAGGTAGTAAAGATTTTCAAGTTCTTGATAATGATAAGCAAATTTTAGCGATTACTGTTTTTAGAGGAGTAGGATATTTAGGGAGACCAGATACGTTGAGAAGACCTGGAGATGCTTCTGGTCTACAAATGAGAGAAGTTCCTACACCAGATAGTCAATTAGTGGGTCCAATTGTATTTGAAGGTAGTATTGTATTAGATACAATATTTGATATACAAAAATTACAAACAAAATATTTAGAAACAACCCAAGAGAGACTTTATTATCAAACGCAAGAAATAAATAGATTTACGACACCTATTCAATATTTTCCGGTAAATCCAATCAAAGTGAACGAAGAGCTTCACACGAAAGTAACACTTGTTCATTCGAATGTTGTATTTAGTAGTCTTTATGCGACAGCAAATAAACCAGGTATGGAATTACGATTATATAATCCAACCAATGAAGAAAAAAAATCACCAGGGACACTAGTGTTTGAGCATCCTGTTCAAGTAAAATTACTTAACTTAGAAGGAAAACCACTTGTTTCAATAGCTGAAAACTTAGAAGTATTAATTATGGAGTCATTTAAACCAGGAGAAATAAGAACATATGGCATTTTTTATTAAATAGAAATGGAGTAATGATGTGATAAATCAACAAGAACTAATAAAAGAAATTCAAAAATATGCAACTACAGTCAAATTAAATGATGCAAAAGCAACAAAATTATTTCAACTTGCTTTAGTTGATACAATTACTAATACAACTTTTTTTAGAGACAATGGAGAGATTTTTATAGCAACAGGAGATATTCCAGCAATGTGGCTAAGAGATTCAACTTTTCAAATATTGCCGTATTTAGAAATTGTAAAAGAAGTGCCTAAAATTATTGAGTTAGTTCAAGGAGTATTACAACAACAATTAAAATATATAAAACATGATCCGTATGCGAACGCATTTAATAAAGAAGCAACTAATCAACATTACAGTGATGATATATCGAATGTACCAATTTCTCCATGGGTTTGGGAAAGAAAATTTGAAATTGATTCTTTGTGTGCACCAATTTTTTTAGCAATTACTTTGTATAAAAAAGTAGGTTATACAAAACATTTAACTGATGAATTTTGGAGGGTTACTGAATTAATAATTGATACATTTATTAAAGAACAACATCATAATTCATCAGAATATTTTTTTCAACGAACAAATTGTCCAGAATCAGATACTTTGACTCGAAATGGTAAAGGATCTCCAGTAGCTTATACAGGTTTGGTTTGGAGTGGCTTTAGACCAAGTGATGATGCGTGTGTTTATGGCTATTTTATTCCAGGGAATTTCTTCATTCTATCAATATTAGAGCAGTTACAAGAGCTTTTAATATTGAATTTTAAAGAAAACCAATCAGTGTTGCGAAACAAGATAACTAAATTACAGAAAGATATAGAGTTAGGAATTCAAAAATATGCTATTTTAGAAGATGAAAAAGGCGATAGTTATTATGCATATGAAATTGATGGATTAGGAAATCATATATTTATGGATGATGCTAATATTCCTAGTTTGTTATCATTACCTTTTTTAGGCTGTTTAAAGGAAAATGATAAAACCTATAAAAAAACACGTGAAAAGATTCTAAGTAAAGAAAATCCCTATTATTACTCAGGAAAATATTTAGCAGGAATTGGTAGTCCACATACTCCTCCAAATTATGTATGGCCAATTTCACTTGCAGTAGAAGGCTTAACTTCGTCAAATAAAGACTTTGTGAGAGAAAAAATCAATCAAATTGCAAAAACAGATGCAGAAACTTTGCAATGTCACGAAGGAATTGATGTAGAGAATCCTAAAAACTATACAAGAGAATGGTTTTCTTGGGCAAATATGATGTACTGTGAGCTAGTTTTTCATTATTTAAAATTAAATCAAACAAGATAAAATAAGGGAAGCTTTAGTATGTTTTAAAGAACTTAGTTTTTTTGTAATTTTATTTGGCACAAACTATTAAATAATTAATCACAAAGAAAATAACTCAAGAGTAATGGAGTTTTTTTAGAAATAAATAAAACACCATAAGATTAAGCTAAATAGCTAATCTTATGGTGTTTTAAACAGAGAAGATCTATATATCTAGGAGATTATGTGTCTATCAAAACAATTTTAAACAAAAAGTACTATATTAACGATACAGGGCAGTAAAGCATTTTGATGAATATGATAAGTTATATTGACGTAGTAGTTCGCAATTTACGAAAAGGTGGTGATTTAGTATAAGGATATTTTTCTGATAGGAATAGTGTGTAAAAAAATACTAATAAACTTGAAATAATTATCGATTAGGTTTTTATAATATAAATAATCTAGTTAACATAAGATATATTATTAAAAGTAGAACAAAAAGGGAGAATGTTAGGGTTAAGTGCAACATATAATTGTTTTAGTATAACAATAGTTCGTGATTTGATCTATTATAACATGTTTCGATTTACGTATACATAGTATTGTTCGTTTTATTTTTTTATAACAATGTAAAATTTGTTTGCAGGTTTCTAGAAAACTTTCGATATTTGGAATCGGGTTGTTTAAGTAATTTACATATATTTTTTGTTTTAAATCGTTTGTTTAGCAATGTTTATCATTAAATTTGATTAAAGAAATAAAAAGAGAACTAGAAACATCTAGTTCTCCAAGCATAAACCAAAGTAATATATCCTATTTGATTTGAATTTGCACAAATGCTCTAACCTATTCTGTATTTATCATATGTAGTCTTCAGAAATTAAGTTGTATTTGACATTATTTTAGTAATTTAATTTTAATTCTGTTTCATCGGAATAATTCACTATGTGAGCCTATTCTAGCTAAAGTTAGAATTAATTTATCACCATCAATTTTATAAATCAACAACCAGTCTGGTTCAATATGACATTCTCGTGTGCCTATATAATTTCCTGTTAGTGCATGGTCTTTATACTTTGGTGGCAATGTTTGTTGTTCTTGTAAAAGTACTAGTACTTCTTTTAACTTCTCTAAATTCTTTCCTTGTTTCTTTGCTTTCTTAAAGTCTTTTTTGAATTGGTTCGTGTAAAATATTTCAAGCATTTAAATCCTCCATTAAATCCTCCACGGAAGAAAATCCACCATGAACGTTTCCCTCTTTAATGTCTTTTAATGCTTGTAGAGTTTCTTTGTTTCCCTTATTAATCATAAAAGGAATTGCTTGCTCATTAATAGACTGTTTTAAGAAAATAGTAATTGCACTTGTCATATTTAACCCTAAATCATCAAATAATTGTTCTGCTTCTTCTTTTAAATTTTCATCAACATTTACATGTATAGGTTTCTTTTTTGTAGTGGCCAACTTTATCCCTCCTTTATGTGAATAACAATAACATTTAATGTTGTTGAAAGCAACATTTTTTGTTGTTTGTTTGATTCAAACGTTCTATCTTATAAAGGATACAAGATTTATGTAAATGTTGTAGTTTAAGACACCTCTTCTTCTAATAAATATTCTTTACAAAGAATTAACAAGACTGATTTTCCTACACAACGAATCTCGGTAATAACCTTAATAAATTCAGAATCTTTAAACTGAATAAGCTAATTAAAACAAATAGATCTTTTAAACATTTTCATCCTTCTGTTGAAGTAAAATTCTATTATAAAATTATTTCAACATTATTTGAAGTTAACTTCAAATAATGTTGACTTTTTAAAACATTAGGAGTTCAAACAATCTCACAGTGCTATGTATCACTGTGAGAAAACTGACTGGTATTAATTTGAAAAAAATCAGTAAAATAAATAATGTATTCAATTTTTGATATTAAGTAATGTTGCATACAGTATTAGCAAAATTTTAGCTTAATAAAGTTAAATATGTTAGAATTTTATTGTAGGAAGCATATTATTCACTTCTTTACAAATCTATCTTAATCTTAGGCAGTCGGCGGAAAACGGCTGTCTATTTATCTGGTGAAGTATTTTAGGTTTGTTTATTTAGTTAGCTGTAAAGTGTCCTAAGTAATCCACGTTGAAGTCAAAACTAATATTTATAAGTCCTCAACGCTGTATTCGGTATATCCTTCATAATAATAACTAATATCAATACCCTTCATGAAGATTTCTCTATCATTAATTTTATTAGTTAAAGCATTTGAGAATAAGTATTTGATTTCCAAATCGTTGACCGGACTTCTTTCCATTGCAGACAAATAATCTTCCTTATTAATTAAGTTCCAGTCTACAACTTGCTTTAATTCTTTTTTCAGAATTAGGTCTAACCATATTCTTGTAGCTCTACCATTACCTTCACGAAAAGGGTGAGCGATGTTCATTTCAACATATTTAGCTACAATTTCATCTAAATTTCTTTGGGGCATTTTATCTATATGTTCTAAAGCGATTTCTAGGTACATTACTGGTGCAAAGCGAAAATTTCCTTTAGAAATATTTTGACTTCTAACTTTACCTGCAAATTCATAAATATCTTCAAACAAATAATTATGAATATATGATAGCCCCTTGAATGTTCCAATTTCTACTCTGTCAATATCTCCAGAGTCATATAATTGTTTTGCCTTTTCTTTACTGACACGTTCCTCAACTCTGTTTAACTCAAGTTGATTAATAATACCTAATTTGTTTTCTAACAACTGAATTCACCGCCTATTAATTATTAATCCTTTTTTTTCAATAACTCTTTCAACTTTCATGCTAAGTTTTTCAATGTATTTTAGCACGAAATCTACATAACAATCAAAAATATAAAGACACTTGCTATTCCCATTTTTTCATATGGTAAAAATAAACTCAATGCCATTTTTGAGATATGCTGCATCGTCATGATAGATTATTGATGATGTATAATAAACACTTTTTTCTACATATAAGATATTAATTTATATAGTTTTAACGATGAATGCTTGTAAAATATCTAATTTACTAGTTTCATTAGTAAGTGCTGCATTCCTAACAACTTGTATTATTCTTTTAGATGAAATTTTTAATAACCCTATTTCTTTAGGAAGCTGTTTAAGTGCAATGAGTGAGATATCTTCAGGAACAACGACCCAGCTATAATTAGTTTTAGTATTTAAAATTATATTGTTAAGTTTGTTATCCGAAAAAACTATTTCGATGCTATGTGTATTTAATTCTTGTGTATATTTACTAGACACGTTTTCTAGCAATAAAAAATCTAAAGTAACAGATCTCATCAATAACGAAGAATAAAAGGAAAAATTGGGAATTAGCTTATAAACTGATTTTCCTTTGTGATATGAATTCTTAGCAATTTGTAACCATGAACTTTCTGACAATGCAAACGAAAAATCAGATATAGTAAATATTTGTTCGTCACTACTATCAATTTTAGAGTATCTATTCTTTTTAACGATTCCCCCACCCTCTTTAGCTTGAATCGTTTTAATAGTTGACCAAGTGTTTACTAAATCAGATCGCTTAATATCTTTTGCTAAAACTTGTTGCATTAATTCATCTTTGATTTGGCTATTTCCTTGGCTAATTTTTTCTACTAATTCAAAGTTATCTGGACTGACTTCTACGTCCTCTATGTTAGGAACACTAACTCCCCTACTTCTTGCTCGTTGTTGGTAGTCAAAGTATATTTCTCCTGCTTTTTTTCTTTTCCATATTAGAGATTCAGTTACTCCTGTTACATATGCTAAATGTTTAATCCACTGTGTAAAAGAACTATACTCATTACGCCATAATTTACTATATTCTACTTCTCTTATTAGCTCGTATAGACGCACCCATGAATGAGTATCCTTAGACAATATTTCTTCAATTTCATGTTCTATTTTTCTTAGGTTCAATTTATCCTCCTTTCTGCCTATTTACTATAATACGTTATAGTAAATAGACGTTATAAAAAGAAAGAATTCATGAACATTAAATATTATATGTATTCTTTCTTCTTATTATAATTAAAAAATGTATTCAATGATTTGATCTATTTTAGCCATATCCTTTAAAGGTAAATGTTCTATTTGGCTTAACTTTCTTTCTGTAAAATCTAAAGATTTTAATTGGGAAATAACGACTTGTCCATGAGTTTCCATTTCATCAGGTAATGTATAACGAGTGGGCATATTTTTAATTGTAGAAGTTATGGGACAAATTACTGCAAACATTGTCTTTCTATTAAACTCATATCTAGAAACTACTAGACCTGGACGTCTTTTCTGTATTTCTTTTCCAGCTGAAGGATCGAAATCTATCCATACAATATCGCCCTTTTTAGGAATATATTTCTTTTCGTCACTCATTAAAATAATTCTCTCCCTCCAGGTTCAATGTCATACCATTCATCTTTTTCGTAGTACTCCCCTTCTGATCCACCACTAAATGGATCTTGTAATTTAGGGACTAACGTAATTGTCCCGTCATCAGAATACATCACTATATATTCTTGGTCTGCTTTTGGTTTCTGTCCGTTATTAGATGGTAATGTCAATACTACGGAACTTCCTTGTTTTCTAGATTTTGTGGTTAACATACAATCACCTCTTGTCTTTCATTATACTAAATAATTAATTAGTTTTAAATGATTATATACTACATTTAATTAACTTAGTGTAATTTAGTTAGATAATTGAGATTAGATATTTTAGAATTAATTCGTCGGGTTCAGATACTTAAAAGTTTTTGACCTGTTTGGTTTTTCGTGCTATACTTGGAATTATCAAGTGTCAAAAACTTATGTTCAGAAAAGGTGGGGAAATTTTGTCTATTTATGGTTATTCAAGAGTGAGTACTAGTAATCAAGATTACAAAACCCAGATTCAAAAACTAGAAAAAGCCGGAGCAAAAAAAATATTCAGTGAAAAATATACAGGAACAAAAAAAGAAGGAAGAAAAGAATTAGAAGAACTACTATCTATTGTAAAAACTGGTGATAAAGTTTTAGTGACGAAAATTGATCGGCTGGCTAGAAGTATCGTTGATTTAAATTCGATTATTTCTTCTTTGAACAAGTCAGGAGTGACTATCACCTTCTTAGATAATGCCCTAACATTTGAGCCAAACAAAAGTGATTCTATGCAAACGTTAATGATGAATATGCTGGGTAGCTTTGCGCAATTTGAAAGAGATTTAATCGTGACGAGAACGCAAGAAGGGAAACAGTGGCATCGAGCGAACAATAAAAATTATCGAGAAGGACGTCCGAAAAGAGTTCTAAATGATAAATACAAACACGCACTAGAGTTAATGGAAACAAACAGTATGAGAGAAGTAGAAAAGAAAACAGGCATTTCTTTGTCTACTCTTAAACGAATTAAAAAACAAGCTAAAGAAGAACAATTACTTAGTGAAAAATAGATAAGGAGAAGTTATTATGGAAAATAGAGAGAAGATTATTCAGTTGTTGGAAAATCCTTTGATTTCAGGGTATGGAATAGAAAAAATGTCAAATGGTCGACTCTATTCAGCAAATTTTCAAAGATATAAAAAGCGTGTAGCAAAAGAAAAAAAGCCAATGGTTATTTTTGATACAATGTCAGTAAAAGTGGAAAAACTATTATTAGAGTTGGCCGAAGAAGTATTGCGAGTTCAGCCTAAAACAAAACAAGAATATAGAGAAATGGTTGCAAGATATAGTTTTAGAAACGGAGAGAATTAAGATGGTTGTTCGAAAAAAATATGATCACTGGGGAATAGAAATTACTACGTGGAACAAGACAAATGTAGTTGCTTATGTTGCTTGTGATTGTGGCCAATTGGCTAGAAGAGAGCTAGGAAAATATAATCATTTTAAGTGTAGTAGCTGTAAAAAAGAATATAAATTAAGCAACGGTTCTTATGTAGAAATACGCACAAAAAAGAATTGAAAAAAGATAAAATCTTGATAAAATAATAATAGGCAACAACTACTTCCTCAATATAATAGTGTCAGTATGTATAAAGTAATACCTCGAATTTTTGGTGGTTGTTGCTTTTTTTATTCTAGAGTAGAAATTTTTTAGAGAAGTTAAGATTGAAATAGGAAAGTAAATACGATAAAATTTTTATAGCCTGATACGTTGAAATTGTTCTTCAGAGACTATTTCTTCCAAACCACCTACTAGATAGGTGGTTTTAATCATTATTTTCGGAGGTTGTATTTTTGACCAAAAAAAGTAAAGATCTAATAGATATCGGATCCTTTGTGCATTGTCAATCTGTCATGGGACAAACGCTCAAAGGAAAAGTTGAAGTGATAAATCAATATACAGTGATTGTTTTTGATGGAGAATTTCGTCATGTGGTTACGAAAAAACAATTGAAAGAATTAGGCTATTGTTTGTCAAATAAAAGAAAAAAATAAGCAGAGAGGGATTCCTTTCTGCTTATTTTTTCGCTCGTATAGATTGTTGATCAAAGTCGAAAAACGCTCCTTCACAGTCGAGAGTTACCTTCTTTTTGTCTGAAGATATTTCAGAAATTACTCTATGTAACCCTCCAATAGTCACAACAGCGTCTCCTGGTTGTAAATTGTTTAAAAAATCTTGGCGTTCTTTTTGTTGCTTTTTTTTGTACGAAACAGATAAAAATCCATAGCGACAATAACTAGCAGCATGATAAGCATCGGTTTCATTTCTCCTTGTTAATTTGAAAATTTTTATATAGATATCAAGGCTATTTTATAAAAAAAGTATTGATGGCAATATTTTTTTTTGAATAAAATGGTACAATAATCAGGCGAAAAACAATTGGAAATGATGGATACCAACTTACAAAAATGTTAGGGAAATTCTTTTGTTTTAACATTTACAAAACTATACCAATAGTTCTATAATTTCTATATAGAAGACGTTTTCTAATTTTTATTTTTCGAGGTGAACATTCATGAAAAAGAAATTAGTTAAAAGCTTAGTTATTTGTGGGATGATTGGGATTGGTTTTACAGCATTAGGAACAAATGTAGAAGCCGCCACGTATTACGGAAATGGTGTCTATTGTAATAAGCAAAAATGTTGGGTAGATTGGAGTAGAGCACGTTCTGAAATTATAGACAGAGGTGTAAAAGCATACGTCAATGGATTTACGAAAGTGTTAGGTGGTATAGGTGGAAGATAATAAAAATCAAAAGCTATTTACACTGTTATCAAGGGTATATAATACGTACACATTTGATAATAAGGAAGTAAAAGATGGGCTTTTAGAAGCAGCAAAAGTATTGCAACAAGAAGACTATACTAAATCTATTATTATCATTTACAAAAACCTTGCGAAGTTAAAAGCAGAGCAAAGAATAAAAATACCCGAAATTCGTGAGTTAATGGATTTTATAAAAAAGGATTATCAAAATTTAAGTAGAAAAGAATTGAGAGATAATGATATTGGATATGGATTTGAAGCAATACCGTATATTTTTTAATTAAATGTCTACAAAATCTTATGTAAATAATTTAATTTTAGTGTATACAAAATTTAGACAAACAAAGTTATAAATTCTTATTTTCGAGGTGAACACTAATGAAAAAGAAGTTAGTAAAAGCTTTAGTTATTTGTGGGATGATTGGGATTGGTTTTACAGCATTAGGAACAAATGTAGAAGCTGCCACGTATTACGGAAATGGTTTATATTGTAATAAGCAAAAATGTTGGGTAGACTGGAGTAAAGCAATTACTATTATTGGAAATAATGCAGTTGCAAATTTGGCTACCCGTGGACATGCTGGTTGGAATTATTAAGGAGGTAGTAAAATGAAATGGTTTGCTGGAGGTCAGGATAGAGGAAAGCAAGTTTCTGTCTTAATCAATGAACTACTCAACGAGTTAAATGATTCTCGAAATATTCAGTTAAAACATATTTTGATTGACTATAAAGATAAATTAAATAAGCAACAAGCTTCTGTTCCATTTCTATTAAGTCAACTGAATATAGAAATGGCAAAAGCTATTCAGCATGATTCATCTGAATTATCACTTAAACAAAAAGATATAATAAAAAAAATAACAAGTTTATCCAATATTCGATATGGATATTAGAACATATTAATATGTTATTTTTTATATTTAAGTCCCCACCCCACTGTCGACCAAGTCAGTGGGGTTCTTTTTTATGCTACTTTGAGAAATATAATAAAAAATATTACTATTAAAAATGAACATTGTTCGCTTGATTATACGAACTTTAGTTCGTATAATGTTGAGTGGAAAGGTGGTTTTTTTGTATGAAATTTGATTATTCCAAAGAACCTAGACGCGACATTCTGTGTATCGATGTAAAATCCTTTTATGCGAGCGTAGAATGTGTAGAACGCGGCTTAGATCCCCTCAAAACAATGCTTATAGTAATGAGTGGGGCTGATAATGCAGGTGGATTAGTACTTGCTGCTTCTCCAATGGCAAAAAAAGTTCTAGGAATTTCTAATGTGACTCGTAAAGACGAAGTCCCTGATCACCCTGACTTATTAGTTGTACCACCAAGAATGAATGTGTATGTGAAAAAGAATCAAGAAATCAATAATTTATATAAAAGATTCGTTGCCGACGAAGATCATTCTGTCTTTAGTGTAGATGAAAGTTTTTTAGATATTACTGCTTCTCTCTCCTACTTTAATTGTGATTCAGCATTTAAGTTAGCCAAAATTATACAGCGTGTGATTTATAATCATATGGGATTGTACGTAACTATTGGAATTGGAGACAATCCTTTGCTAGCTAAATTAGCATTAGACAATGAAGCAAAAAATACACCTGGTTTTGTAGCGGAGTGGAGATATGAAGATGTTCAAGAAAAAGTTTGGTCTATCTCCCCTATTACGGAATTTTGTGGCATTGGTAAGCGAATGGCTGCTCGTTTGAAGATGTCAGGAATTCAATCCATTCATGATTTAGCTCATGCAGATCCTTACATTTTAAAACAACGTTTTGGTGTCATGGGTTTACAGCTGTATGCTCATTCTTGGGGTATTGATCGAAGTTTTTTAGGGGAAAAGAAACAAACTCCCAAAGAAAAATCATTTGGGAATAGTCAAGTATTGCCTAAAGACTATGCACGAAGGGATCAAATTGAATTAGTACTGAAGGAACTTGCTGACCAGGTAGCAACCAGATTGAGGAATGCAAACTGTCAAACTGAGTGTGTTTCAATTTTTGTTGGTTATTCTAAAGGACAAGTTGATGGATGTACTGGGCAGGTCTGGTTGGCGAAAACAGTTTAAAATCGCTCGTAGTAACAACACAAAAGTGTTAACTGAGCATGTTTTAAAGCTTTTTCGAGAAAACTATGTTTCTGGAATAGACATTCGTAATTTAGGGGTTTCCTTTGGAAAGTTGGTTTGGGATACTACCCTTCAGTTAGATCTCTTTTCTGTTCCTGAAGAACAAATTGTAGATACTCAGTTGGATTTTTTGATGGACAAAATACGTCAAAAATTTGGCTTTAAAGCATTGATACATGCTTCTTCTCTTTTAGATGGAGCAACAGCTGTGAATCGTGCAGGATTGGTTGGTGGGCATGCCGGAGGTAACATTGGGTTGGAAAGATAAACTAAAAGAGAAAAGGAGAAATTTCTCCTTTTCTCTTTTTTTTAATTACTAAATTTTGTACTTTGTAGACTACTAATCAAAAGAAATTTTTCATTAAATCAAAAATAAGAGTATACCAGTATACTAGTATACTGGTATACTCTTATTTTTTTAGAAGTTCAAGTTGCGTGTTATACATTGAATTAAATGCTTCTTGTTGTCGAGTTGAAAATTTCGTATTTACATAATTATCAAGTAAGAGATTTAAGATATCATTTTATTAGGAAAAGCCAGACATAAAAGATTCAAAACATATTAATGTAAGTATGCATATAAACACACGCACACATATGCGCATAAATATATGCATGCTAATCTTTATATGCGGTATATACTTGATCAATGAAAGATCTGATTGGGAGCGATTAAACATTGCTGAAGGTCCTTCTAAACGTATACGTTAGGAAAAGAGATTTATAGATGAATTAAAATACTGAAGATTTTAAAAGTACATAGGGATATTTTGAATTTATGTTATAATTATTGCGACAACTGCCAAGTAAGGTGGTGTAACTATGGCTGAGAAACTAATTTCGTTGATTATCGCACCGCTACTTGTGGGGCTAGTACTTATGTTAGTTGATCGTTGGCTAGACGATTAGTCGATAATCCAAGCAGTTGCCTTTTAGACCCAACGCTGAAGTCGCAACAGCGCAAAAAAAAGCCCTCCTACCGCAAATAGGAGGGCTTTTTGGTGTAACTATGCTGTTGAACTAATTTCGCTTCGCACCTTCAGTATAACATATTATTAAAGTAGGTCAACCAAAAAGAAACAGATCCCCCCTTCCCTTATTGCATGGGTTTTAGTACAATATTACTGCAAACGCATTAATAGCAAAAAAAAGGAAAATTACCCACCATGCCTAGAAAAACCTTTGTGTATCCACACCCTATCAACACATACATTATCAAGCAACTAGGGATTACTGTAGAAGAATTTTGTGAATTACACGCTTTCTCTCAAGGAACTGTTTCTTCTTGGATTACTCGCAACAAAAAAATTGAAACACTTCCTATCTCATTTATTTATTCTCTTTCTCTGTCTGCCAGCAAGACTATGGATCAGGTTTATTCAGACCTTTTAAAACTGCAAGACGATTATTTGCTACACCTGGAACGTTACAGACGTACTAAAAAAATTATTGATGAAAAAGTTTAGTATAACAAGGGTTAACAATATTTCTATTTTTTTAATCAATCAAAGCCAAGTAACAGCAATCCTTATTTTTAGATTATTACACTTTAGGATTATCTGTACAAACCTATCTATAAATAACAAGTTGGCGAAAAATTTCTGGCTGTTTATCCATTTCAAATTCTGCATTTTGTTTCTTTCTATTACTTATATATCAATATTTTTATGTATTACTTACCACTTTTAATACATTTAATTACTACCTTAAATCATTTTATCTAGTGCTTTTTCCTATACTTATAACGTAAATAACGTTTTTATTTTATTTAGCTACTACTTTAATAGTATTTATCTACCACCTTTTATTAATATATATTACTTATATATCAATATTTAATATGTTTTACTTCTTATTTAATTACCACTTTTATTTCATTTGATTACCACTTTAAATATATTTTAATATACGTAGAGAAAGTGTATTAAAATTTTTACTTCTCTTTATATGTTTCACAAAAATCATTAAATAAAAAAATACCTACCATATTTATTTAAAGTGGTAGGTATTTTTTTATTTTCTTATTTTATCGTTGATTCCCCATTGTTTCTTTATATCAGTAAATGTTTCTTGTTTTATTTCTTCAGGCGAACGTATCACATTATTATCAATATCTACATCAGGAATAATAGGGTGGGACTCTCTAAACAAATCTAATTCAAGAGCAACAGAATTCAGCAAGTCATTCTTATCTTCTTGAGAAAGATTTAGACGAATATATTCATTTAAAGCTTTTCGCAATAATTCGTCTTTTTTCATATTGGTTTCATACTTTTCAACCATGATACTTGCTGTAGCGTTAGTAAGGGCAGATAATTTTACAGATTGCATTGCAGCGTAAACTTTATCAAATTTTGTTATTGGAGCACCTTTTCTCTTCTTTCGAATAGGTACTTCATGAGTCACAGAACTTGTTTTTTTGCTTCTAGAAGTACTATTAATCTTAGGAAAATTACTTATAGTTTTTTCACTTTCCTTCTCTTTTGATAGCTGCTTTATTTTATCTAGTCCTTTGTTACTACTACCAAAGATACCTAAATTTTTAATCTCAGCCATTCTTTACACCTACCCTTCATACCAATGTTCATGTTCTTCTATTTCGTCCAAAATGTTGATAAATAATTCGTGGCATTTCTTATCCCATTGCTTTAATTTTCCTTTTTTAGTTAATTCAGTAGTGATACCTGATCCATCGTATCGTTTAAGACGTGCATTTTTTAGTACAACGTTTTTAATTAAGTGCTCTCCATAGATTTCCTGTGCTTGTTGATACATTTCTTTATCTACAGAATCACCACTTTCTAACATAAACGGAACAACACCAGCAACTTTTAAATTTGTATCAAATTCATTAGTAAAGAAGTCCATATACTCCAAATACTGCATAGCATTACGCATAGATTTGACTTGGGTTTGTAACACAACAATAGCCCAATCAGCTATATACATAGCTGATTTACTATAAATAGAAATTGATGGGGGGACATCCAAATAAATAACATCAAAATCATTAAATAGAGGGGCTAGTTTTTCTTCCATGTACTTGAACTTATCAATTGAATTAGGAAATCTATCTTTGATCCAATCATCGTATAATTCAAACGACATATCCGCAGGTAATATATACAAATTATCAATAATCTTATAAATAGCGTCATGTGGATCAACGTTTGAAATAAGTACATCAGTAATTGTATTTATGTATTCGATTAACTCACCTTCACCCCCGCCCTCTTCTTTAGAAAAATTCATATGCGTTAAGTTCATAACATCAGAAGTATTTCCTTGCATATCTAAGTCAATGATTAATGTTTTTAATTCTTTGAATTTTGCTGACTCAAATCCAAACATTTGAGCACAAGTACTTTTACCGACGCCACCTTTAAAGTTACCAATTACATATTTTTTTGCTACCATACATGCAACTTCCTCTCTAAGTACAATTTTATAAATATTATAACATACCACAAAAAATATAACTACTTTAAATACCACCATAAATATTTAAAGTAGTAATTAATTCCAATTAAACAATAATTACTGTGGTATTCAATTAAATTAAAGGTGGTAATTAATTATTTTACCTCTGGATTTAAAGTGGTAGAAAATTAGTTTTATTCTATAAAAAGGTGGTAACTAATTAATTTTCAGGTGGTAGGTAATGCATATATTTTTATATTTAAAGTGGTAATTAATTGAATTTAAAGTGGTAACTAATTAATTTAATAACTATCGTTATTACCAATATTTATAAATTTCCATACAAAAAACAAGTGGTAATTAAATAAATTTAAAGTGGTAACTAATTACCCTTTAAAGGTAGTAGGCAATTCACTTTATAGTAGAAGACAATTATACATTCAGGTAGTAACTAAATAAATTGTTTTTATATTAATAGTGGTGGATAAATACTTATTTATGCAATTCAGGTGGTAACTAAATTGTTTATATTTAGAATTAATGTGGTAACTAATTTAAATAGCTATTATTATTGCTTGCCAACGTTTTTTGTCTTTGATATTTTTAAATTACTTACTATGTGATTAAAGTATATTTACTAGAGGAGTATATAAAATAATGAAGAATATTAAAAAACGTGGGTATAGTTATCAAAATAGCTACTCGGAACTATTTTGGAAATTCCCACAGTTTCTGTTGAAAAATGAAAAATACAAATCCATGAAAGATAGTTCTAAAATTGCTTATATGCTTTTTAAAGACAAAATTTCTCTTGCTCTCACAAATAACTGGATTGACGAAGACGGAATGATTTATTTGATTTTTCAACAGAAGGATCTCATGGAAATGCTGAATTGCTACCAAGGAAAAGTTAAATCTACCCTAGACGAATTAGAAAAGTATGGCTTATTGGAAGTACTCAGAGGAGGTTTCGATGCGAAAGCTGGAAAAAACATAGCAAACAAATATTATCTCTTACAACCAGAGTTAGAAAAAGAAGATTTATACCTGCCAACAAACAAAACAGCTGAAACCATTGATAATAGTGGATATGCTGAAATCGCACGCCGTGAAACAAACGACAAAACCATTGATAATAGCGGATATGCTGAAATCGCACGTCGAAAAAAAACGTCTGAAACCATTGATAATAGCGGATATGCTGAAATCGCACAAGTAAAAGATAATATCTATATAAATAATTCTTTAGAAACATTAGACACAAAAGAGACGGATAAAGAGCAGATGCGCCAACGAATTTTATTAGATCAGTTTCATGAAGTTCAAGAACAAACATTTTTAAACAAGTCCAGCTTAAAATATATTGCTCTTTTTTCAAATACAATTCAAGAAGCTCATGAAAAAGTTGGCACAATTATTCGAGCTAAAAATAAAGCAGAAAAGGAGTATGATACAGTCTTGTTAGGCGAAGATTATCAAGAAGAAATTGACAAATGTTTACGAAGAGTGATGCATAAAATTAAAACTGATTCTACTGTAAAAAATCCTAAAGGGTTATTTTATAAATCTTTTTACAACTTATTCGTTGAATGTGCAATTGAAAAAAAGAACCAGTTAAATTCAAATAAAATTGAAAATTTGCCAGAAATAACTACCCATAATTGGGTTTAAACTGATTCAAGCAATCACGAGAATATTGTATGCAAATTTGCATATTTATTTATCAATATTGACACTAAATTTTGCTAATGGTATATTTTAAACAAACACAAAGAGAACGCAAGTTCGCGTTTTGTTGTTGATTTTTGTGTAAATTACAATTTGCTAGTAAATCTAAAAAATTATTTTCATTATTTTTAAGGGTATGCTATTCTTTTTTTGAAATTATTAGAATTAAAGAATACACCTTTAAATAAATGCGATGTTTGTTGAGTTTCCGGCTTAAAAGTAAGCATGAGAAGCTAGCAGGCAACAAAAAAAGAACCGTCTCCTGGCTGGTCCCCTGGAGATTAAGACAATTCATCAAGCTTGGCGGCTTGAATTGCCAACGGTCCTTTTGTTGCAACCTGCGTTACAACAAACTGTATTATATCAATTTATGCGCAAAAAGAAAAACATTTTTTCTTGATTTCCTTTGAATTCTTTTTCTCTTCTCATTTGAGAAACTGAATTTTGGGACGCTTATTTTGGTATAATCTGTTTTTGCTGTACGTAGGATGTTTCAAAGGAGAGATTGTGCAATTTGGCGCAATCTCCCCTTTTTTTGTTGCGTGCTAACTTTTCATGATGATGTCGAAGAGGGATTTTTGTGATTAGAGTCTTACGTAAAGAGGATATTGGGTATTATGGCGCAAGGGTAACGACATTTTCCTCAAGGGAAAAACGCCAGTTGAGAAATACACGTTCTGAAACGCATAAAATCAGTAAAAATTATCGGATTGATGGGTTAGAAGCGATTGAAATTGAGCATTATTTCGAAGGAACCAAGAAAAAAGTAAGAGAAAGGGCGAGAGTTTTGTTAAAAGATGTCTATCCTGAAATTAAACATGTCTATGATCATAACGGTATTTTGATTGGCCGTAGAATTCAACGTGGCGCTCCCTTAAAACCTACGGGAAAAGGAATGAGCAAATTTTTACGTTATGAAAACTAAATAAAAAACGATTTGTCTTCTTGGACGTGCTTGAAAATGTTATGGAACTTTTGGTTGATTTCTATGATGTGAAAAAGAGAAATGTTGGACGCAAGAAGGTTGCGTGAGCGGTCAGCGGTTAAAGTTAGGGCAAACGATTGCCAGTCCTTTTTAGAATGAACGAAGGTCGTTCTTAGTCTATGTACAACAACGAATTGGTGCATAGAAGTACACGCTTGCGAATAACTTTTGTAAATGAACAAGAATGATGACGATTCTTGGTAAACAATTGGAGCACGTAGAAAGGATGCCAAAAGGAAAGTAACCTATAGCGCCTAGATTTATCAGAGCAGCTACTAAGGGATCTAGGCTTTGACACTTCTTTTGATAAAAAAGAAAAGGCTTCTCGTAATGGGGAAGCGCCTATCTGGAAAAGGTAGGTTGTGTGCTGCACTGCATATAGGCACTTGTAATGAAAAACAGGACATTACATTTACCGTTGTCTATTAGGGTTTCTAGTTTCGGACGCCATAAACTAGTCGAAATTAATTTTTAAGTGGGTCCAAGAAGACAAAGTGAAAAATCAGTGCGTGTGTTTGTCTGTTTTATGTTTCTTTATGGCTGGAAGGCTAAACCATAGAAGTAAGACAACAGGGAAGAATAGCAAGAAAATGCCTAAACTGATTTTATGTAATAAAAAGGCAACAGCAAACACTAAAAAAGCAAGAAATAAAATAAAAACAGTTAGTTGCATGGTCGTTCGTCCTTTCGATTTAGTTTCTAAAGCTATTTTAGTAAGGAAATATGATTTTTTCAAAAAAATTGTTTAGAGAAAGCATGAAAGAATTTTACAGGAGGAATCGAAAAATGTTAACTGAGGAATTAGAAAGAGATATTGAAGATTTCATAAACGACTGTTTTGTATGTTGTTTATCTTATAAAAATTAAAAGAAACGATCGCTGTGGCGGAAGTAGATAGACGCAAAGGTGAAGATAGAAAGCGTGATGCGCACTATTGCACCTTGTACAAAACTAGGGTGAGTACATGAGTGGTGCAATCCCACTCCAGCGATATTAAGATTGGCCAATCTTAAAAAAATAATAAAAAGAAAGGATGTGAACACAAACTTTCGGTTAGTTTTGATGGCAATAGATGTTTAACAAAAAAGAACTGAATATCATTTTATTAATGGAAAGTTTTTTGTTTATTTGTTTTTGTGCTAATAAATAGAAAAATAAACTATTTAGTGGACTTGTGCTAAGCTGCTAAATGTGTAACTGAATGTGCAAAAAAATGTGTTAATGGCGAATTTGAATAATTCTGTGCTTATATGTTCAAATTTGTTCTGTGTTTACAATCCTTGCCAGGATATTGTGGAAAATAGCGAATAGTGAAAGGTCGCTCCTTTCGTTGGCGTGTAGCATCTGGGATGCAACGAGCGTATAGCGAGATAAGAGGCAGGTTCGATTCCTGCCACGCCAATAAAAAATATTGAACTTGAAAGGATGAAAAACTGTGTTAGATATTCTGATAAGTAAGAAAATGGAAATGTAGAGGAAGCAACTGGTGAAGGTCGTTTGTTTAGAGTGAAAACTAAGGAGGAAAAACACATGAAATTTTATGAAATTAAATCCCCTTATTATGCATTAATTGCTGCTGAAGACGAAAAACAATGTTTAAAACTTTACAATGAGGTTGTTTGCGATGTAGAGGACGAAAAAGAATTTTTCGATGATATGAAAACAATTGATAAATACGAAGCCTTCAAAATGCTTGCTAAAAGTCATATTGAAGATGGTAGAGAATTAGGCGCAGAAGAAGCTTTCAATCAGTTAGAAAATCTTGAAGCAAACGGCGAAGTATTGTTAATCGATAGCGGTTTATTGTAGGAAGGAAACAGCGATGGATAAACAAGAATTGATTGAAGAGTTAGAATGCTTAGAAGTTTCTACGTGTAGCCTTGATTATTTGAAAGGTGCTGACTATGCAAATGAAAGAGCAATTAGCTTAGCAAAACAACTAGACGAACCGAAAAAAGTTGTTTTGCCGAAATTTGTTGCTGATGAGTTAGAAAAGTTAGCAGATAAATATCTAACGTTAAGAGACCTTTAAATAAACAAAAACAATTTAAAAAACTTGCAGACAATGCTATTGATTTGTATCAAGTGGACTTTTTGTATTCAGGAGAGTTAAGCGGAATTACAACCAATAATCAAAAAGTACGTGTAAACCAAGATGGAACAGAGTTGTTTGTGGATGATAAGAAAATAGAAGGAGACGCACACAAATGAGTAGCATTCTTTTTGCCTGTGGCTTACTTGTGGGTCTTTTCTTAGGTGTATTTCTAAGTTATCTAGCTTTACACGTTGAGTAACATAGTATTTTTTGACAGTGAAGTTCACTGTTTTTACTTATATTTATTGAGAAGATTTTAGGAGGACTTTTATGGGAAGTATTTTTAAAGCTGAAGGAAAAGCTTTGGCAGTGAGAGAAACAGATGTAAAACTTTATTATGATGAAAACAATTATCTTATTCGGATTTCGCTTTTACCGAATAAAGTGTTGGAATTTCAGAAGAATGGTTTGTTGAAACCAGATCAGTTGAGGGCATATACCCAGATACTTTTGATACATTCAGGCAAATGTTTGCCGATACCGATTGTACAAGGAAGCCATGGTGTTTGGAAAGATTTGTTTGGATTTGACGTGCCAAAATCTTCTAAAATAAAGAAACGAAAACTAAACAAGTGGCATTTGAAAGTAAAAAAATTAAAAGGAGAAGGAAAAATGGCGTATCGATGCAATCAGTTTTTTCTATTTGATTATAACTCATTATGGACGGAACCTTACTGGCCGGATTTGTATGTACCTACAGACAAAAATCAAAGAGAGTATTCTTTAGTTTTGTGTTTCAAAACAAATAAAGGATACATTATAGGAGAATTTGTCGATCCTGAAGAAGTACTACTTAACCAA
>NZ_JBIORY010000003.1:0-62066 GCF_051714505.1 Enterococcus sp. AZ129
GTTCTAATGTATATGCAGGATAATAGCGCTTTTCGCTCATCTCTTTATCTTTTGCCACAATTTCTTCCCACATCTCTTTTACTTCTCGAGAAACTAAACAATCAATTCGTGCTTTTTCCTCCACATGTGGAGCTGTTAGGTTCACATGTGGACCTGAATTATTTTTGGACATTTTGTACCCTTCTTTCCCTCACTGAACATTGATATTTATACTCATCCCAAGTAGTAAACAAATAGATAAATAACAAAAAGAAAATAACTAATTTAATCAACAACGGCAAAAATTGCATTAACATACCACATAAAATCATTGCGACCACCAATCGTTTATTCATCTTGTATTCACGTCCTTTTTTCAGTAAAATATAGTTAGCTTTTTTATTTTGATCCCTTTGTTTTCGGTACTTGTTGCGAACAAGTACCTTTTTCTTATTCATTACTTTTATCCCCTCCAGATATAGTTTTTACAAACTTCATCCAACTTTGTAGCTCTCCTTCAGAAATCAGCTTATCAGCCTCAAAAGAAGTATCCCAACGTACAAATATCTGATGCGCATTCAACCATTCAGCCAATTCGCCATACGTTTTTACTTCAGATAAAGGGATGTCTGACATTTATATCATTCCTTCCTATTACTCCATATACCTAAATGTTGTTGCTGCGCTAATGCTTGTTTTTCTTCTAACTGTTCTAAGTATTTTGCTTCTTTATTTTTTACGTAAGCAACTTTTGCTAAACCTTCACTTACTAAGGTTTCCTGCAATAACTGACCATCCACAAACACATACGCCAATAATCGACCATAGCGATCTGTTTTATTTGCTTCATCAAATTCTAGTTGGATTTCTTTCGCATTACTCAACAATGTTTTTGTTCTGTTACTCGCCTCTTTACCAAATGGTTGAACAGGTGTATTTGGTTTAACTGTTTCAGGGGTATCTATTAATAAATATCTAACTTTTTGTTCCTTGCCATTTACAAGAAACACGCTTGTATCACCGTCTACATGTCTAACAAAATCTACAGCTACTCTTTCTGAAGAAGTTTGTTTTTGCTCGATTTGTTGTATCGATTGGTGTAGTTCTTGCGTTAATCCACCGATTATTTCTTGTGTGCTACAGCCCGTCAATAAAAGAAAGCTAAGAAAAGAAACAAAAAAGAAGCTTATTTTATTTAGTCGTTTCCTCATTTTTTATCCTTTCTATAAATTCTTGCTCTATGCTTGCTTTATTTAAACATAGAGCAAGACTATTTATATTTTCATAAAACATTACTTAACAAAGCTCTCAGAACGGTAAGTCATCATCTGAAATATTTATTGGATTTCCATCAAATGGGTCATCATTTGGCATTGGATTAACTGCTGAAGAATGGTTGCCTATATTGTCTACAGTATCATTCATAGGTGGATTCTGATTCGTTGACGTTCTTTGTTTTTGTTCTCTTTCTTCTGCTTGAGAACGTGATTCTAACAACTGAAAACTTTCCACGATTACTTCAGTTACATAAACACGCTGACCTTGTTGGTTCTCATAAAATCGAGTTTGAATTCTTCCTACTATTCCAACCAACGTGCCTTTTCTAACATAGTTCGCAAATGTCTCTGCCGGCTTACGCCAAATCACACAGTTGATAAAGTCTGCTTCACGATCACCATTTTGGTTTTTATAATTACGATTTACAGCTAAAGTAAACGTTGCAACAGCTATTCCACTAGCTGTATAGCGTAAATCAGGCTCTTTCGTTGCTCTACCAATCAATGTCACATTATTTATCATTTATTGTTCCTTCTTTCTTTTTATTTACTTTACTGCATGAATAAATTTCTGATATAGTCGCAAACATTGCTTTTTAATCAACAAATACACAATAATAACGACTGCTATTGTAAGTAATCCTTTTATCAATACAGATAAAAGAGGCACGAAAAAAATAAGTATTGGTACAAAATATATCCAAAAATAACAAAATGCCGTCAAAAGAAGCGCACATAAGCTAATAAACGCCAGAAAATAACAAACTCTTTCTAATCCATGCGTTTGACTAAGCCCTTTCATCACATGTAGAATCGGCCAACCAACAATACGAATAACCAACGACAATAGAAAATCAATCCCTGCACTAATCAAATCATATAGATTCTCAAAAAATAAACGGATTATTTCCATAGAAATTCCTCCCCTCACTGACTCCTTTTATCATTGGAAAGGAGCAGCTACGCTGCCCACTGTTCCAATCGTTCAATTGCTTTTTTATCATGTTCAAAGTCGGTTGTAGTGTACCATTTAGGTAATTCCTTCTCAGAGAATAAACTATAGAGAAATGTTAATATTTCCATACTTTCTTTAGCTTTACTGACAGATCCGCATTGATTCACGTAAAATCGAACTTCTTGTCTTAACCTATCAACATAAGCATAATGAAAGGTTTTATTTTCTTTTACCATGTTTTTGAGTTTGTTTTTTTCTTCTTTTGTAAGCATTTTTTCGTTCTCTCCTCTGTTTTCTTTATGATTGTATTATAGCATATCAACTATAGTCTTACAACTATAAATTGATTTTTCTATAGTACTTATGCTATAGTTAAAAAGGAGGGATATTATGAATACGCTGTATGAAAAAGAAATTCAAGAATGGATATATAAAAACTTAGTAGATAAACATAAAGGTGCAGAAATTACCGGACAATCCGTTAAAGGGTTTGAACAATCTGTTCGCTTAAAATACATTACGCCTTTTTATGAAAATGAAGGAGCTGGACCTGCAAAAATACGTTTATATAAAAGATCTGATTTAGAAGAGTATGCTAAAACAAAGAAAAAATAAAGAACCTTTATATGATAAAGGTTCCTCACTAGTATTTATCCTATAGATATGCTAAAATATACATGAAAAGAGAGCTGTGCGCTAACACAACTCTCTAGTGTAGAACCGTTAAAAAGACGGTAGCTATCGAAAAAATAGTTTTTTAACCATCTTAACGACCTGCTAAAGTGTTAGAAGATGGTTATTTTTTTGTGTTCGTATGATCTATAATCAGCAAAACTAACGTTGCAAATGCAATCATTAGCGATAATGCTTCAAATACAGACATGCTTACTCCCTTCTAGGGATAAAGCTATGAACCATAGGCATCACCCCTTTATTCAAGAGATTAGCCACCATCTTTTCACTTTTCTACTAAGCTAGTATACCATATCTTTTTTTACAGAAAAACACTCGCTTCTACAGTGTTTAACGACCACTCAATGGTTTCTAGGTTGAGTGGTCGTTAAATTTACACGCGAGCCATTTCTTTTGCTTTCGCATATTTTCTTTGGTCTTGTTTATCTACTGCTTGATACCCGTAATTTTTAATTAAGAAGGCCATTTCATGCGCTGACTCTGCCTCATAAAATCCAACGGTCTGTTCAAACCGTTTGCGGGTTGCCACAACCGTCTGTTTCCCTTCTTTTTGCTGCATCGTTACTTCTAAGTGTTCTCCGTCTTTTCGCTCATAACTTTCTTCCAGTAATTTTTGTTCAACACTCCGTGCTGTTCGAACTTTTAAAATATCATTCCAATCCTTATAAATGACATCCATCGGCTTGTAACGTTCCTCTTTATATTGTGTATGATACGTGGTTATTTTCGATTCTAGGCGACGTAACGCTTCGTCTGTTATTTCTAGTTGTGGCTTTCTTAAAAAGGCTTGAAGGTCGATATAGCCTGTGTTTGGATTACGAGACTCATTCAACGCTTTTGCTACCTGTATAGAAGCTGCGCGCACGTCTATCTCATGATCATTTCTTTTTTCTGGATCTTTTGCCGCATAATACCCACGATAGTTCCATCCATTGCCCACTGTCGTTTTATTAGACATATTCGTCAACGCTTTATGAACTCCTGCAATCAACTCCCAATCCACCGCACCATTTACGGCAGCTGAAGCCGCTTGGTAATGTTGAATGTTTTCTTTTAATATCCAATGGTCTAAAGGAATAAGAGAATGAAAATGTTCATAGTGACTCATTCGATCCCAAAACTCATGACCTGTTGGATCATTATCCAGACCAAAATAAACACCTGCCGTCGGTCGCGTTCCTTTGGTTTCTTTCATGTATTTCATCGCAGATACAACCGTTTCAATATTCATGCCGTGCCGACCGTCTAAACAGAACAACATACAATCTTTTAATCGGTCTTTATTTAACGACCAATACGACAAAGCATCGATAGGCGCTTCAAAAAATAAAATCCTATCTGGGTTTTTACCAATCGTCACATTAAAGCCAAAGTGTTTTTGCGAATTTTTAGCAATTTTCTTTACTACGCCTCGTGGCTCATTCTTATCTGGTGCAATGCCTTGAACAGTGGCACCTACGCGTCTTCCTGCATCATTCCAAACAAAAATGGCTTGGCCTAACACGTCTTGTTGAATCATTCCTTTTTTTATTAGTCCCCGGACAATCTCTTCATCCAATCCCCGCTTGTTGATTAAATAGTTCTCTACTTGTTCTGTTGATGGTGCGTGTTTGAAATAATAACGAAACGGTTCTTTTTTCTCTTCTTTGATAGTGGCTTTTGGAAATTCTGTTTGTGTTAATAGCGCCACACACTCTTTAAACGAACCTAACTGTAAATAATGTTGCGCAAAAGAAATCGTATCTCCGCCCAGCGTCTTACCGTCTGAATTGACCACTGAATTTTGCCACCACTGATTGGTGAACTTATTAATACGTAAGCTATCATGTGCAGCATCCGTTGCCCACTTGTTCCCTAAGTCAATAATTTCTACTCCTTGGGCTCGGGCAAAGTCGACAATCGACACTTGTTTCGCTTTTTCCTTCAATTCCGTAAATGTTGGCATCGGTCTTCCTCCTTTAATTTTCATACACAAAAAGCACAGCGTATATGCCTTACGCTGTGCTTTTTATCGACTATTTTCTTGTTCACGGAGTAATTGTTGATAGATTCGTTGGTTCCGGGCATGTTCAACCTGTCTATCTAATCCCCGCTTGATTTTATTTAGTTGCTTCTGACTCACTAACGGTTTTTGCTTAGTGGTTTTCTCCCACTCCTCTTGATTCGTTTCATACTGACGAGGGGCACGCTTCTTTCGTTCCTGGTCTTGTTCCTTCATATCTCGCAATAAGGAATTTCCTAACCGCGTATACAACTCATGATATTTATTTTTCCGATAATCCAGAATTCGTTTGTACTCTATATCCCCTGTTCCGTATGCTCGTTCCCGAACATCCATTTCTTCTTGTAACTGTTGGTCTAATTGCGAAACTAAATAAGGTTGATACTCCGACAAGTACCGCTCAATGTATTGATCAATGAACGGACGCGCTTCTCGTAATACGTGATTGTTGTACTTCCATAAACGTCGATCGTTTGGCAAGCGATCATAAATTTGTGTATACAATTGACGATACGGTTCTTCTCGTAACGCTGCTTTCCACGAATAACCAGGACCTGTAATTTCTTTCCGTATTAAAGTAGAAATTTTTGCTAACGATTGATCACGGTCTAAGAGATTACTCACCATACGACTTCGCACATGGTCCAAGGTCTTTTTGTGCCAGCTCCCCTTTCTAGCCTGATACGTTTCTCCTGTTTTTCGATTCGTATAAATCCCATAGGGGCGTGTTGGTGCTGGTTCTACAATCGCAAAATGGATATGAATGTTATCAGTATTGTAATGAATAGAAGCCGCCCAATTCGCCGAGTCTGCCAACTGTTCTTCCACTAACGTTTCTTTCATCATATGTCGAAACGCATTTTTTATATCGTCTGCTTGTAACTGCTTTGTCCGAGGATTCCAAAAACCATAGTGGGCTAACCAGTCATTGTCAAACGACACCACCCCTTGCCACATAACCGAGTCTTTCTCTTGTGCCTGTTGAAAGACTTCTTTAATCGATCGCCGTTCTTTGGTAGTTAATTGATCTTTATTCGCAGTGAACAGACCATCGCTTTTTTCAGGGTTGCCCATGTATTCTAAGTACCCATCTTTGTCTTTGGTTGCGGCATTGAATTTCTCAAAGTGTTCATTACGAACAGCCTCGTCTCGGTCCAAATAATCCACATACGTTTTAAAGGTTTCTGCTTTTCCTGTGACATATTGAAACGCAAAGACCACACCAGGTCGTTTCTTCTCGGTCATTCATTCCCCTCCTGTGGTCCCTTGTATCGTTCACGGTTTAACTTCTTCGTTCGATACGCAGCAATCTCATCACTCACTCGTTGGATTGCCTGCTTCATTGGCTTAGCTACCAAGTCACTCATACCACCTAGAGAAGAAATTCCCTCTTTGATTAACCGACCATTCTCGATCTCCATCAGCACACGCGTATTTTTATCGATGTATCCTGTCCGAATACGTATCGGGTCCAGCTCTTTTTTTACGTCTGCAAGAATTGCCTCACGCAGCTCTTGCATCGTTGCAACCTCTTCGCGCAGTTCAGTCAGTTCCATGCATAAGTCCTGCAAGATATCTGCTTTTGTTTTCTCTTTATCTTCTTCCAATAGCTTTGAATAAAACTCAATAGCAAACGCATGTGTCTCAGGTATAAATTTCGCTTCAAAGCGGACACGTTCTTCCATTTACACACCCTCCCCAAATTCTTTGAGGAAGCGATCAATGACCGCATCCTGTTGTTGAATGATACGCAACGCTTCAGACAAAACCCGCTCGTGGTTTTTGACCAGCGCCTCCCACTCCAAACGTTCGCCGGTGAACTCGGCGCCTGCCACGTGAGAGGCAAGCACAGTCTTTGCGTAAGCTTCTCGGCTGACGCCTTTTTTTGTCGCTAGGTCGTCCAGACCCGCCACCGTTTTTTTTGAGAGCTTCCTTAATAAAATATCTGCCATAAGTGTCTTCCTTTCGTTCAAAATATCAAGCGAAGCACGATAGAGGAAGCGGAGCTTCCTGCTATCGCGTTACAGAGAGTCTGTGGGCTTGGCCACAAGTGCACAGACTCTTTGTAAGAGCATAAGGGGAACCTGATATCAAAATTGATATAAACCGCAGTGCGGTTTGGTTTTAGCGTGATATCAATTTTTTCGTGAAAATCGGCTGAAATGCCCTTCTAGCCGACTGGCTCTAGCCGTCTAAATAGCAATTCTAGCCGACCAGTCGGCTAAAACCTTACATTAGCCGGCTGATTTCCCTTAATTTTCTTTATTTTTCTTTCAATTTTTCAGCTAATTTTTGGTACTGAACCATCATTTTTTCCTGTTCCTCCACTCGTTTTTGCTCTTCCTCTATGCTCTGAGTCAACGAACGAATCTTGGATTGGTTCTGAGAAATTTTCCCTTCGTCCGTCGTTCGTTGCTCACTTGTTTTGAGGGAGAGGTGCTCTTTCATTTCTTGATTGGCTACTTCTAAAATTTTAATATCTTGCCTTGCTTTTTGGATCGTCGCTTCCGATTTTTTAACTTCTTTCTGTGCTTCTTTTTCTAGAAAAACATACAAGGTTTTCAAGTAAGCCTCTTCTGTTTTTGGCTGGAATTTCTTCTGATGGTTCGCCCTTTTTATAGAGACTGGAAAGAACTCAGAGCCACTAATCAAACTCTTCTGTTCACTCTTTGTATACATCACCGCAAGGACAAAATCTCTATCTTTTTTTACGGATTTTACAAACAGTTGATAGTAATCGTCTGTGATTTTTTCCACCTTGACGTCTAGCTTACTCAACATGTTTTTAGTCTTTTGGACGACGGGTTGAATAGGGTCTAGCGGGTCAATTTTGTTGACCTTAAAGTACACACCTAGCTGTAGAAGCTCTTGGTCTTCGTAGTAGTTGGCTTCCACTAACTGAACCACATTTTGCCCTTGTTCAATGTCCTCTCCAATCTTTACTCCTTTGTCTTTTTCATTGCCTGAATAGAAAAATAAACTACCAAACAAAACAAAAAAAATCGTTAAAAGGACTCCACCCATTCGCCGATATTTTTTTACACGTCCATCCTTTAATGACAGTTCTGGAATCATGGTTTCTCCTCCTCTCACACATTATTTTTTACGCACCAGACTCGTTACAATTGGGTATTCTTTTCCCCAATGACGCGTGTATTTTACAGCTACACGCCCCTGCTCTGCGTTCTGTTCATAGATGGTAAGTTGACCGTTTCCGTCAACGCTGGCTACCACACCGGTATGGCCATAAACTTGTGGGGCATACCCACCTTGACCAAAATTAATAACGTCTCCGGCACGCACGTCATTGTAGCTAGGATTCAAGATAACTTCCCACCCATAGGCAGCCCAATCATAGTCTGTTCCTATCTGTGAGGCATACCATTTATTGGATCCCATCAATTGCGGACCACCTAATTGTGTGACATAGTAAGCCGTGAGCCCGTAACACTCTCCATTGTTCAAAGTTTGACCTAAAACACCATCAAGCGTATTAATCGCACCTGTACTTCCTTCTTGTTGTTGCGACGTCACATAGCGTTTTACCTTGTCACAATAAAAGAAGTTCCCGCCATTCAAATAGAGGTACCCACCATTGTACGCAACAGCGATTGGATCATTGTAGGTGTATCTTGCTCCAGTGGTATTTCCTAAAGACGGCGCCACCACCGTTAACGAATATTTATCCGCCAATTCTGTCGAGTGCTTCTTGCCATTTTGAGAAACAAACACATTGTAATTACTCCCGAAGTTGTACGATTGAACAGCCGTCCAACGGTCATTGCCTAACGCTCGCGCTTGGTTCAAGCACTGCTTGTAATACCGAACCCCTTGTCGTATCGACGACTCAGAATCTGCCAACGCAAACTGAGGCAAGCCTGCCGACTCACTACTCTGCATAGGGTCAGGTTCTTTCCCTCCAGACTCCACCATCATGATGGCCAATAAGACGGGGACTTCTTCAGAAATGTTTTCCTCTTTGGCATATTTTTCAACGATGGCTTTTTTTGCCAACACTTCTGGACTAAGGTTTTGATTCCCCAAAACCCCTGAAACATTTCCTCCTTGTCCGCTACTTGCACTGTCTGCTTGCGCTAAAAACAAAGCACCTGTCGCAAGAAGTATCACCGTGAAAAAAATAGCGATCGTGAGAAAAAAACTACCAGGAAGAAGCCAACATAATAACTTATGCTTTAGGAGTTTTTTCACTAGGCATTACCTCTTTTCTTCAAAAGAAACCTCTTCGATTTTCCAGTCATTCCCACTTTGGCCAAACAATAATTTTCCAGTCATTAATACGCCTCGATTCTGTTTATCTACACTCATAAAGGAGTAAATCAATTGCTCTTTTGCCCCATAATGAACCACTTCTTCCTTCTCTATGTTTTGAATAAACTGATAAAGAGGAATCTGTCCAGAAGCCAATTGTTTCTGAACAGATTCGCTTGTGATGGCTTTAATTGCTGGGTCTTTTTTCACGTCTGGGTTCATTAATGAAACGATAAATTGCGTGCCTAGCGCTTCTAATTTACTAATCGTATCCAAAGACGACGCATTCCAATTGGCTTGGTCTACAGCACGTTTAGAAGGCTCTTTTTCTACTGAGGAGGACGACGTTTCCATTGACTCAGACGAACGGTTAATCGTTGAAGCATCTTCTTTCATGGTGGAAGAAAGAACATATTCTTCAACGTCGCCTTTTCCTTCATTACGGAAGAAAAGCGAAACCATGCCTATAAGTAAAAACACGACAAAAAAGCACGCAATAAACACCCGAAATTCTTTTGGCTGTTTCATTACGCACCACCTCCAAAGAGAAGTATTTCTTCTTGCGTACGTTCAGTCGTCATTAATAAATTTTCTGCGCCATCAATACAGAGAAGTCCTTGTCCAACCTTTAAATTCGGCAACAACTCATATTGAAGTTCGGAAATACTATCTCCAAACAATTCTCGAATAATCTTTAAAGAAACTTGACTATGTTTCAATAAGAAACGATACTGACACAACCCATACAATTGCGAAATATCATTCGCAGCTTCTGCCATGTCTTTGTCTGACACCTGATCCATATTTGGAAACATTCGCTCCAAGCGTTGGGTCGCTAACCAAATGCCTCCAAACAACTTCCGTGCTTCAGACATCATGGTCATAAAGAACCGTGTAACATAGGACTTCGTTGTATTGATCCAATTGTGGCACTCGTCTACCGCTATCACAAAATGCCGAGCCAAATCAAGGGCTTCTTCTGAATTCATTGTTTTTATCCGTTCGTTATACAAATCAAATTCTTTCAACCCTTGACGCATACACGCTTCATGCGTTTGGTCAATGGCATTGTACATTTGTAAATCTTGAATTTCTCCTGAAAGCTGTCCCAAAGTATTCGTGTTATAACAAACAACCTGCACATTGCTTAAATCTTTAAACGTCGTATGACCATTAAACATGTTGCCATACTGCTTTCTTAATTTGGTTAACGAAAGAAGAATACTTGAATAATAGCTTTGATACTCTGGATCACTTTCTTCTTCCTTTCGTTTTTCAAAATAAGCGATCACGTCACTTAAAATAGGATATTCTTCCACTGGAAGCGACGTGACAGGTTGTGTTTGTCGTTCTCCAATCAACCCAATGTCTTCATAAAAATCATGGAGAGTATTCGTATAAAGGGTTACTACGTCCTCTTTCGCTTCTTTGTTAAACATACGATACTTAATTCCTGCTTTTGAAATATGTTGCTGAAAAGACGCTTTTTCGTCCACCGTGCCGTCCTCACGGACGACCGTTGGAAATACTTGATACATATTAATCATGCCGTCTGTGCCATCTAAATTAACGACTGCGCCCTGAAACAAGCGAACCAACGCATTGGCTTCCTTCGTTGTGCCAAAAATACGAATCAAATCACCACGCATTGCGCGATCAAATAACATCGCTTTTAATAGCGTTGATTTTCCCGCGCCCATATCTCCAGATAAAAACACATTGTAGTAAGTGCGTTTGTCTGTTTTCGCAAAAAAATCAATGTACACCGTTCCACCAGAAAACGTCGTACCATAATAGCGCCCTCGTCGGTCATTTAACGCTGTTTGGTTATGAGAAAAACCTAACCCCATGACTTCACCAGGCAAAGGCAAACTTTCCCTGGAATTAGATAGTTTTTCTTGTTCATGAATTGGTAAAAACATCGAACGGTATTCATCGTCGTTTTCATCCATGAATACCGTTCCTGTATACCCATCACTACCCAAAGTCTGCATAATCGTATTGACGCGCTTTTCTAGCCCTTCTAATGTGGCATCATACACAAAAATTCGTAAATGAACTTGTTTGAT
Organism: Enterococcus sp. AZ129; assembly: GCF_051714505.1. Taxonomy (NCBI): domain Bacteria; kingdom Bacillati; phylum Bacillota; class Bacilli; order Lactobacillales; family Enterococcaceae; genus Enterococcus; species Enterococcus sp. AZ129. Next base: position 11,245 of record NZ_JBIORY010000003.1, read on the forward strand.
TTGTTCTCCTGTTTGACTCAATGCCAAAGACCATTCCCGTGAAATTTGCTCTTCTGCCGCTAAATCATCCGCTGTAGTTTGATTAGGGGCACGTCGTCTTTGAGAGGCAATTTCACTGACAGAATCAGAAATTGCTTTTTTATAGTCTTTGTCTTCAGGCGTATAATAATCTACAATTAACAACGTATGTGGCATTACTAAATTTTTAATCCAGGTATCTGTAAACAACGTGGGGCGATCCACCACATGAATACACGTATTGTAACTATCCCCAAAACGTAAGAAAAACTCATGAGCAGTAGATACGCCACCTTTTGGTTGCGTATCATAAATCAACTGAAGATCTCTTCGTGTTTGTTGGGTATGTTCTGTTCGATCTTTTATCTGTTTATTCTTCTTCCACAAGTCGAATCCCTCCCGTATTATTCATTAGTTGTAAGACCAACACTTTATCTTGTTCAGAAATTACCTGATAGTCATATACTTTGTACTTCTTAATTTTGCTTAAATTATTTTCTAACTCTTTGATGGTATCTCCGAAAAACCACGTAAATGAGGTGAATCGCATCACATTTTTTTCTAACCACTTTAATTTTTCTAATTCCGTGTGTAAGAGTCGTAAATGAACGGGATCTGTCGTTGAATCAATCATTTTTTTATAATATTGTTGTTGCGTTTGATTTCGTTCAGGGAAATTCATATACACTTCTTTGACGGAACGTTTGTATTCCCGCATAAATTCCCACGCATTCTCTTCAATGTAATCTAGTTCATCATAAGTTAGATAATCCAAATCATACTTTTTAGGCACTGTAATTTCTGCATACAATTCCCGGTAACTATTTCTTAACTTGATGTACCCTTCTGGTGTCATGCCTGCAACGGGATACAATTTCGTTAATTCCAAAATCCGCTTTTGATTTTTCTTTGCTTCTCGGGTTTGTTTTTTCTTTCGTTCTGCAATCGCATCAATTCCCATGGTTTTCCTCCTCTTCTTTTGGTGGGTGAATAGGGTGATAGACCCCGCGTGTTTTATAAAACGCGCGGAGAATCACCTGAAAATTCTTTTTGTTGTGTACTTCAGACGGACTAATCAAAAAATAAACCGTTATTGGAAACAAAATCAGCACAATCACTTTGAATATTCCTACAAAAAAGGTAGACAGTAAAAAGCCAAAAGGAATAGCTAAAACCGCAAGAAGAGCGTCTTTTAAGCTTAATTTTTGATTGTATTTTTCTTTTTCAATCAATCGTTTTGGCACAGGAATTTGTCTTCTCATGGTTTATCTCTCCATTTCTCTCCTGTATTTTTTCCTAATTCATAACTTCGTACGCCACCACGTACCAGTTTGGTTTGTGCAAGATTTTGGCGTGTAGAAATGTATTTATCTACCATAGCGTCTTTGAATGTATCGTCAGAGCTTGGTGTAGATAAATCTCTTTCCAATCTTGCTCTTGCCTCTTTAGCAGCCATTGGTAAGGTCGCTGGATTAGCCTTCGGTTCTGGTTGTTCAGCTAAATTGCCTGCTTGATACGCAGCTAAATGTCCTGGAGAAACCGAAACTTGTTTTTTCACTCCATTTTTGGAGAAATCATTTGCCGGTGTTGCTTTTCCAGCTCCTTCTCCTAGTTTCGGAGGTGTCCCTGTAGAATCTGGTTTGGCTCCAGTTAAATCATTTAGTAAATTAGCCGCTTCTTTAGGATCCGTAATCATTGGTGGTGTAGATTGTTCACCATTGCCTCCTGAAGGTGTCCCCTCTTCCCCAAAGCCATTCGCAGAAAGATTGGTCTTTGGTTCTGGCGAATGATTAGGTTCTGTGTTTTCTTTGTTTCCTGCTGTTGGTGGGTTGTCTTTTGTGCCATTTGTTTGAGTAGTCTTTTCAGGTTTAGCTTTTGGCCCTGTGGAAGCACCGTCTTCTGGAAGAGGACCTCCTTTAAAGCCTTTCAATAAACCGCCTAAACCTGCACCAGTATTCGTTGCGCCTCGTATAGCTTTTCCTCCAACAGATTTTGCCGTCTGCATAGATTTAGATACGCCACTTGCCATGGCTTTTCCTGCGCTAGTTGCGGCCATACTGCTCTGTGTAAAGCCAACTAAGCTTCTTCCTACAGAACTTAAGCCTGCATCAATGCCAAATAACTGTTCTACAATATTTGGACCATCAATAGCGGCCATTGCACCAGCAAGAATCGCAATGATATCCCATGGTTTTTCTAACGACAGTTCTTTTACCGTAGTCATATACAAAACAAAAATGTTCAATAAAACAGAAAGCAAGTACAAAACAATAAACGAATCTCTGATTTTAAACAATAAGGTCTTGTTTCGTTGGCCATTCTCTAAATCCGTCAGTGTCACACCATAACCCAACACCCGCATAACACCAATTTCATAACAAATTTTTCCTGTTTTAAAAATGGTAAACACTAAAACAAGCCCGTAAGCAAGCAGTTCTAATAAGATATACCAAGGGTGCCAAGAATAACGGTAATAATACTCGTCCCACTTTGTGATGCCTTTCATTTTGGCAAGTTTGGCTTCACCATTTACTTCTAGTACTTTCTTCGTTAAAGTTTCTTTTCCCTCTTTCGATAGTGGCGATTCTTTAAACAAATGTAAATCGGTATCTACTTTTTCAGATATATCCAATAGGTTTAAATTTTGTACTTTTTGAATATCATTTACACCTACATCATTGGTTGGATATTGCCACCCTTGTTTGTCAATGGTATACAAATCCGTAATATTGTCTTTAAAGATCTGTAACGTGGCTTCGGAAGGCTGTTGTAGTCCTTCTCGACCAGCTGAAACCAATTCTCCCGCTTTGCCCATAAAAAAAGGCAATCCTACAAACATTAGAATTGCCATCAATATATTATTCACGATTTTTTGTTTGTCTTTTTTCGGGTCACCGATTAAGCGAAAGGCGATCCACAACATCGCCAACGTCATTAACGAAATGACTACCGGACGATACGGATCAATAAAATTTCTAACTGCTTGACTGTCCCAAAAATTCATCAATTGATACATTTGGGACACACCTTCACCTAAAGCATCCACAAACCCTTTTATACCAAGCAATAGATTGAATGAGATATCTCGAAAAGCGCTGACCCAAAATTTTTCGATATTCAATAACGGGTCAAACTCTAACAATCGAGCAATGATTTCTTCATTGGACATCGATTCCTATTCCTCCTTCCTAGCGTTCTACCATACTGTAAAATAGTTCTTGAACCTCAGGAATATCGAAATAAATCAACCAATTTTCTACTTCTTCCACTGTATCTAAAGAAAGAAAACGATCGTATTGGTCTTCTTCCACGGAACGTTGAACAATGGCGCGCATCAAGGTTAATTGATCCTCACTGAACACGTTGGTTAATAAGGTAAACGTGTCATGAATAGGTTCTAACTCTTCAATCATGGTAGAAACTTCTTCTTCTGGCAACGTTTCTTCTGTTGTCCCATGTATATACTCCACTTCTTCCACCTCCCTTGGCTCTTCTATTTCATCATGAGAAATTTTTGGTTGCGGATCTTTTGTATAAACCCCTGTATCTTCTATATCAACTGTATCAATCTTAAAGTCGATAATTAGCTCCTCCATGCAAAGATACGCATGTGGACTTGGTTCTCCATGTAATTCCTCAAAAGTCATTTTGTGATCAAACCGAGGATTTAAATACTCATAGCGGTGCAACATTTTGGTTCCCTCTACTTCACACGCTCGAATCGGTCGTGGCTCAACGCCATTCCCTTTTAAGTCTCTACGCATTTTCGTCCGATAAACAATCCATTCTCCAGGCTTCAATAATCGTAGCTCTTCTTCTTTTAACAATTCACGTCCGTCTTCTGATTCACCATAACTTTTATCCATGCTTAATGGATCCCCATGTCGGCTAGTAGAAATAACCGTTGTTTCCCCTAACATACTACAGAAATACTTCGCATCGTCTTCTCCGTCACCCATAATATAAATCTTATTTCCACACGCATTTAACAAGGCACGGGCACCTTCTTTTCCATAGTTTTTGTCTAATTGTACCATTGATTGGGTGATCAAATAATAAATCATGCCACGCTCTAATCCAACATTCATATGGCGTTCTAAGCCTGGTACAGCTGGAAAATTGGCTACCTCTTCCAAGACACTTTTTACTCTACGTGGCAATTTAGATTCTCTAGATAAGGTCGCACATTTCGCCAATACAAAATTCATTTGTGTCAAGAAAGTGGAAATTAACGCATAATTGGAGTCGTCGTAGTCTGGATAAACAATAAACAACGCCACTGGTTTTTCCCCATACGCCAATTGCTCAAAATCAAAATCACTTTTTGCCGTTAAACGAGCAATGCTATTAAATGTAAAATTCTTTAATTTTCCCATTGTTCCTACATAAATACCAGAACGAGTAACTCCTTGAGAAAATTTAATCAAAGAATATTGAAGCTTCGCGGGATTCGTTGGCTCTAAATCGCTGAAAAATGCGTCCAAAGACGTCATACCATTTTCGTCTGGATCTTGGCCCAATTCACTTAACATAACCGAAACGGTATACATAGTAACTTTCTCAGGTTCGTTGTTCTCTTTACAAATGAAACATACTGCTAAAATCAATGCATTCACTAACGCAATAGACGACTCTTCCCAAATTGGATCCGTATTAGATTTATCATTATGATAAATAGAATAAGATAACGAATTACATAACAACTCAGCAGTATCATAATCGCCTTCCCAATACGCTTTTTTGATTAATTCTAGTGGATTATAACCCATTGAATACTTTGGCTTCACTAAATTTAAACACCAAACATCATAGCCAAAACGCTCAAACTCTGCTTTGGTATTTTTAATCATATTCCCCTTTAAGTCAGTGATAATCGCTGAATCTTTTATTTTTGCGCGCATAATCAGGTCTAGCGTAGGATAAGTATACATTTCTGTTTTTCCTGATTGTGTTCCTGCGTCTACCCATGCGTTGGTTTTATTTCTGTCTATAAATACATACCCATTTGAACAAAAAGGCAGTGAAAATCCTTTAAGTTTCCAGAAAAGATACTTCACAGGGGACAAATTAAAATGAAGGACGGGAATCCCACTTTCTCCTTCATATTCTTCCTCATTCAACGCCACGATTGGATATTGTTCAAGCATTTCTTTAAAGGTTGTCCATCGAGCAACCCCTTTTGTGCCTTTGTTTAAATCCCGATAAGCAATCCGCATTTGGTATAGTTTTTTTGGTACAAGCAATAACCAAATAACCAAAACTGCTAGTGGGAAAAAGCGCATGTACGCACCGAATAAAGGAGCCGGTTGTAACGGAGACGTTTGTAAGAGATAGGTCCCTAATTGTTGCCCAATAGACGGCCCGTTTTCCATCAGTTCTGGCGATATTCCTTGATTTTTTACCGTAACTAACGCAAATAAGCCTACATAAAGAAGCTTTGTGAGAACATTTAATCCTATAAGCAATGCAAAATAAGAGACTACACCAACAAAAGCAATCACCAAAGGATGGGAAAGAAACACTTTCCATTGTTTATATTTCTTATGCATGAATCTCCCTCCTTAACGACCAAGACCTTGCGTCCTCTTTTTAGCGGTCGGTGCAGGTTCTTTTCGTGTACTAGAGGGGGCCTGTGTTTTTTCTTGTTCATTGGTCTTGGCTAAGCTTTTTTCGTACTGTTGATCAATTTCTTGTATAAATTGTTTACATGTTTTTTGAATATCTCCTAAAATAGCCACTTGTTCTTCTGCGTTTTCCTCATAAAACATTTGGCCATTTTTCGTCCAGTTAGCAATGTAAGGAATCGCATGTTCTTTCGTATCTATCCCATAATGACTCGAAACAACATATGACACCATTTCTGCTTGTAATTCCTTGATATTGGTCGTTTGCGCCGTTACTTGTTTGGTGGACCAGTACGAATTCGGCTCATTTTGTCGCGTACGATCATGTAATTGCGCATGGGCCAATTCATGTATCAAAGTAGCCACTTCTTCTGTTGGCGTGTTTCTTGGATTGAGTACAATTTCTTTTTGTTTACCGTCTATACTTGTCGCAAAAACGCCTTTAGCCAAACCCAACTCCCGAAAACCCAGACGAGACGTTTGCGGCGTACGAATAGGTACCTGCATTTTTTCTGAAACATGGATCAACGATTGTTTTAAAGCAGCTAAATCAGTTGTTTTTTCTATTGAAAAGGCAAACCGTTTATTAGGAAACAGCTTAGGATAATCCTCAGGTTTCGCATTGGTTTGCGTAATATCAAATACAGTTGTTGGCGAAAACGAATAAATACTATGTTTCGTTAATTCTCCTGTTTGAATCTTTTCTTTTTGTTCTTTGGTGGCTTTCGATAAAGGAATACATTGCCCATTTTCTCCTTTAATGTATTCAAAAATATTGGGTTTTAAAATACGAATCCCTTTCTCGCCTCGTTGAACAGAGAAGCCCATTTTTTTGAAAAAGGCAAAGCTTCCTACTGCCTGAGCACCTTCAAATTGCGCCTGAATCAATGCTTGATTCCGAAAAGAATACTCATAGAAACGATCCATAAACCGCAATAACTCTAATTGATCTTCAATTGTTTTGGTATGGTTTTGAATGTAGGTCAAGCTTTTTTCAGTCATTTGTTGGACTTCTTGTTCAATTTCTTCTTTTGTCCGTTTTTGCCACTTAGCCATTTAGAAACTCCTCTCTAGTCATAAAGACCCCTTCGCCAAATTGATGTTTTTCTTTTAGTATTCGTTGGAAATCTTCCGAAATCACTTCGTCTACTTCCAACGTTAATTCTTCTTTTGTTTCTAAATCTTTCGCGTATAGCCGATTAGGCTCCACCTTTGTGATTCGAACTAGCTTATTTTTATTCATTTGTTCCTCCTAAAAACGTTATTTTTAGATACAAAAAAAGTCCCTGCAAATAGGCAAGGACTCTTTTATTCATTACAATGTGTAGTTCATGTTATACCTCTACTAATGCCGCTTTCGCATGTTGTAGCGCACTTACTGCGTCATTTACTTGTTCTTGTGTTGCTTGTGGATCTGCCATTACTTGATTGGCTGTTTGCAACGCTTGAGCCAATATTGACCAACTATCCGACGTATAGTTTGAAGCTTCTAACTGAGTAACTTCTTGAATCAGCTGTGTTAAGACGGTCTTATCTGTTTTCTTTACCAATTGCTCTTTGGCTTGTTGTAAAGCTGCTAATTGTGCTTGTGCTGCTTCTTCTGTTACTTCACCACTAGAAACAAAGGCTTTCGCTCTAGCCAATTCTGCTGTAAATACCGCTACTGATTGTTCCGTATACTCGGTTAAATCCATTTGTTCGCAAACTTCAATCAAACGAGTCAACTGTAATAGACTATAATCTGGTTCACCAATCGTTTGTAATTGAGCTAACGCTGCTTGAACCAATTGAACACTTTCGTCCACTTGGGCTTGTGTAGCATCCCCAAATTGCAAGACTTGTTGTGCTTGACCTACCGCTTCGTCTAATATTTGTAAACTTTCAGCTGTATACAACGCACGATCAATGCCTTTAGCTTGCTCAACAATCGCTTGAAGCGCTGCTTTTTCTCCACGTTCTACTAAGTGCATAATCGCTTGATTCAACTGATTTAATGCTTCATCAATACGTTCTTGTGTCGCTTCACCTTCCTGAATCAACGCTGTTGCTTGTTCATACGCTTGATCTAAGCGTTGGGCACTTTCTGTCGTATAGTTTTCTCGTTGAATGAGCTTCACTTGTGCGACCAACTGCTCTAAATCAGAAAAATTGCCTCGTAGTACCAATTGATCAATGGCTGCTTGTAAGGCTTCTACTTGTGCATTCACTTGAGCTTGCGTTGCTTGACGTTCTTCTAACATAGTTTTAGCTACCTTCAGTTGGTTTTGCATCGCTTGATAAGAAGCTGTCATATAAGCAGAAGCTGGTAAGCCTCCCGCATTTTCAACTAAGCGTTCCAATACTTGATAATCCACAATCGCTACTGGTGGCTGCGGATCAGGTTGTGGCGTTGGTTCTTGCGGTGTTTCTGGTTGAACAGGTGGCAATGGAACAACTGGTTTGTCCGTTTCTTCGCTTGGTTTTGTTTGTGTATTATCCGTTACTGGTTTTTGCGGAGATTTTTCTGGTTTAAAAATTGCTGGTTGTTGCAATACTTGATCAAGAATTGTTGGTTGTTTTGTTGCTTCCTTGTCTTTGATTGATTGTGCAACAGCGACCAGTTCTTTCGGCGATAAGGAGGACTTCGTTGTTCCTTTATTGTCTGAATCTTTCGCTGTTTCTACCAAGCCAAACCGTTCAAAAACATCCATTGAAACGTCTGTGGTTGTTTTGTTTTTCTTTGCTTGACTTTTTTTAGTCGTAATACTTGATTTTTTTCGGCGATCTTCAGGAATAATCCAAGAATCAGTTTCTTTTTCTTCCTCTCCAGAAAATTTTTCAGTTGCTTGCTGCTTTGGTGGGGTAAATGCTTGGTAAGTCGCATAACCGACAGTTCCCGTACAAACCGTCACAGCGGCTACAATACCTAATAATTTCTTGTTTTTTAATAACTCCTTGTCAAAAATTGGCTTATTCATTTTCATAATAAAGCTCCTCTCCTAATTGTGTTAAACGTTGTTTCCACAGTTTTTCATTTTCTGAATCTTTCTTTTCCCGATAAAGAGCGATCATTTCTTGACATGTTTTTCCCGTCTCGATCAATTCCTTTATTTCTTCACTTTTCAAGCGCTTATTGATTGATTCAGCTTCTGAAAATGCTTCTTTTCGAATCGCTCGAATGGCTTTTTTTGTCCAAGCTTTTTTTAATTCTGTGGCTAATTGGGTACTTTTTAAAGTTTTATTCAAGATTTCTGCTTCTTCTAATTGATCCAGTTGAATATACGCATAGGCCAACATTACTTTTCGATCCGTATTTAATTCTGACCCTTCAGTTTGAATGACCTTTTTCCATTCTTTTTGGTAGAAAGCCAAATCAAAGGTTCCCTCATCAGTGGGAAATTGCGCATTAAATGTTTTCAACTCCTGAAACGCTTGTTGTTCCACTAAATATTGTTCAATGGCTTCCCGTTTATCAGGAAAGGCAACAGCTGCTTCCGCATATTTTTCTTCTTTTAACAATTGTTCATAGGTTGGCTTGCTTTGTACGTCTTGCTTTGAAAAAGAACTTACCCAAAAACCACCTATTCCAAGAAAAACGAGAAGAAGTACCCCTAGGATTATTCCTTGGGTACTTCTTACTGAAAAGGTTGGCAAAGAAAAAGAACGCTTTGACGCGTTCACTGCGGGCTTACGATTCCTTTTTTCCTTTTGTTTTTTCTCTCGTTTTTTTGGTTCTTCTAAAGTATCTGGCGCTTCTAATGCTTGTTGGATACTAGCTAACAGCTCTTGGCATTCGGCAGAATCTGTCCGTTTGTGTAACGTGGTAAATGTATGTTGGACAACTAAAAGAAGGTTGCGTGAATGACCTTCTCCTATTACACAGTCATCCCGAAAAAGAATGTCTTTGTCTTCCATAATGGTTAATCGGATCGTATCTTTTTTTCCAGTATCTTCTGCAAACGTTTCTAACTTTTGCAAAAGCAAGTTGGCTTCTTTCACCGTTAATCGTTTTCTTTTAGAAGGGAGAAGTGTCTTCACCTTCCTCCCTCCTGTTATCTGAACATACATAAATTCTCCTCCGTTACGCGCTCATTAACCAAGAAACAATCGCTGCTCCCGCTACAGCAATACAAATTCCTAATACAATGTGTTCTATATGTTCTTTGGCTTCTTCTACTTTTCGTTGATTTTTACGCATAATATTCCAAGCCGCCATTAAAATCTGTAACGTTGCCCAAGAACCCACAAGACCTGAAAAACCACCGATAAGAAAAGTTAAAACTGTTTGAATTCGTTCCATTAAGCTTGTCCTCCTCCATGATTTTTATGATTAGAATAAAAAGACCCTTGCGTTTTTTCCGCTTGTGTTTGTTTGGTCATCATCGCTAACGCTTCTGTCAACGTGTCTTGGTTCGTGGAGATATATTGTTGATACAATTCCCCCAACCACGTATCATGGTCTTCTTTTTTTGCTGCCATGATTGCTTTTGCTAATTTTCGCCGATTGTTTAATTCGGTTTGTGTAATTTTCATTTGTTTAAGTGCCTCCTAATAACTTACTTTTCGTTTATTTCGTTTTAATTGCTTCGCTTGTTGTTTCTTTTCCTGACGTTCACTTCCAAATGTCGGGGTAAATCGTTGGCCAATCAAGCGCAACTCATGTAAAAATGCTAATTCCTCGTTATATTGACCGACAGGAACTTTTTTCACCCATTCTCTTTTTCGACCATAGCCTTGCCAGATATAGCCTGCTTGGTAAAGGGCTTGTTTGCAATGAAACCCTCCTGAAACGCCGATATAGTAATGCATACACAAAAGTGCTTCAACGGGTCGCAAAACACTTATTTGACTCATTGGAAACTGTTGCTTTAGAAAGGCTGCTTCTTGTTCCGCTTCTTGCTTTGTTGAAAATTCCTTTTCCCAAGCTTTACCTAACGTAAAGTAGCGGTAACTTCGATTTTTTAATAGCATTCGTGCCTCGTAACTATTCGTTACATGGACGGTAAAACCATTGTTTGTCGTTTGATTGGGCAACTCCCACGAAGAAACCTCACCAAATCGTTCCACTAGTTGATCATATTCTTTCACTGCATGGATAAGCAGTGTGTCTTCTGTCAACAAATCCATCGCCATAGCCGTACTCACCAACAAAAAGAATCGTTCATAAAACGCGTCTTTTTGTTTCAGCTCTCCTTCATCCATGAACAACACATGACGTGTCAATTCTCGTAATAGCGTTAATACCGTAGCTTCAGGAGACTGCGTAAGAGTAAACAATTCAATTTTTCGGTCATTCGGTACATATTGGGCCTGCTTACTTTTTAATTCCTTTGGGACAATAGAAACAGTAAAATCCAAATAAGGCGTTGCGTCCTCATACGTATTGGTTAATACCGTACACAACAAGTGATGCAAGGTTTGTTCTTCTCCAACCATTCCTTTCACCCCCTTTCAAAGCAACAAAAAAAGCAAGTAAAAACTACTTGCTTCAAAAATTGCTTTATGTTATAAAATAGTTATAAATATCACCAATCTTTATGGTGTTGTCACTAAACAAACTCCTTTAAAGTCCAGTATTTGCGGTACTGGACATTTTTCTTTTTTTGCTTGAAATAACAAATAAACTTATGGTATAAATGAAGAAAGAATGGCGATTCTTTGTCACACTCGAACGCCCGTTAGCGGAAACTAGCGGGCGTTTCTTTCTGGTTTAATAGTCTAATTATTTATAAAAATACCCCGTCAATCAGTGGTCGATTGGCTGGGTATTTTTTATATTGACTGTTCCTCTTTTTTTTATATAATAATAATTAACTTTGTATTAACTACCATCACATTTTTCACTGTCTCAACTACATTTATTGAGGCAGTGAATTTTTTATTGAAAAATTTTTAAATTTTTGATATAAAGTAGTTAAGCCAGTAAACTCAAACATATAGTGTAATCCTTAGTAAATTCAACGCATCGAATTTACGACTGCCAGTCTAAAAGACTGGTATTTTTTATTGAATTTAAAAAAAAAATATGTTATATAAATAACATACTTACCTCAAAAAAAAAAAAATTAGAAACTATTTTCTAAAACGCTGTTGAAGCAATCAGTCATGATTGCTTCTCTTTTTTATTTCCTTTACTCAGAAGCTTCTTGTTTTAGAAACTATTAGCTTTTCACTTTTTAAATACCTCTTTTCTTTTTATTCTCATTCACTAGCTTCTTCTAAAGTGAATGATGAATCAGTTTCAAGCACACATTCTTGCACCGATAAACTTTTCGGTTCGATAATTGACCACTTCAATTTCACAATAACAAATGTTTCTTTTAGATATTTTCCTATATGAATATGAGAAGATTGTCCTTCTATATAGGCAGGTTGTATTTCGCTCTCATGTTCAACGATTTTAAAACCAACTGGAACAAAAATCTGCCCAGCATAATCAAATAAAATAACTTGATCTTGAATACGTTTAGGAATAGAAGCAGCATCTCTTTTTTCTCTGTAATCTGTAATAACAGCTAAATAGTTCCTTGCTCTTTTCCAAAAAAGATAAATTGCAAGGCTACTTAAAAGAAACGTTACTAAATTGGAAAGGAAGGTAACATCAAATTCCCTTGGAATATCATCAAATGTTTGGATATTCGGAATTTGTTTTTGCCAAGCGGAATAAACTCTCAATACACAACTATAGCTAATAAAAAATTTTACTAAATGACAGAATCTCTCTCTTTTATAATCTGAGTTAGATATGTCCCATAACAAACCTACAAAATGGCCAAAAAACCAAATAAGTAAAAAACTACTTAACGTGGTGACTACAGCAGTAAACAGCTGTTGTTTAGATAATCCAAGACTTTTGTCTAATTCATAACAAAGTAGAATAAAATTCAAAGCATACAATAGACAAACTATCATTGCACGATATCTAATAAAATAAATAAGATTCATCAATTGCACGCGATAAAATGCAGAACTTGTTAGGGTTGCTACACATTTATTTTTCGTTTCTTTCATTTCCCTTTTTAACTCGTTGAACATTTTTTTAACATCATTTTTCATTTGTTAACCTTCTTCCTTCACAAATTCTACAGAGTGACTGTTTGCTTGTCGCAACGCACGATTTTGTGAACGTAATTCTTCATTTTCTAGTTGAACTCGTTGTATTTCATCGTTGAGCTGCTTTAAAAAATCCAACGACTCTTGAATTGCTTTTTGTTTGTCAGTCAATAAACCGAGTTGAGGATCTTCTACCTGTGAAAATCCACTTGATAGTTGTTCTTCTAGCTTTTCTGAATGCTTCTGTTGTTCTTTTAAATGATTTTTAGATTCTTCCAATAGTCGACGTTCTCTAAATTTTTCCCCCATGAAACTACTTAATGTCAATGATAATACCGTTGATATCGGTAGTAGCAATACCAATAAAAAATGGTTCATTGTTTGAGTTTCTCCCTTCTACTTTTCTTCTTATTATTTTTGTAATTTTGAATAACAAAAAACTACTAACATCCCATTTGTTAGTAGCTAGTGTTGACTTAATTCATCTTTTTTCAATTGCTTGAGCGATTTCTTCAATTGTACTATGTTCATAATCAATATACTTTAAATTCCCCAATCCAAACATAATATCATAAGGGTCTACTTGGTCTAGTTTTTCAAAATCCTTTCTCGTAGAAACAAAAGAAAAGCAGACACATTGTCTGCTTTTCTCTGTTTCTTTATTTGGGCATGATATAACTCAACATACTTGTTTGAGTTGCTGCAATTGTACGAGTAGATACGACGTTTAAGCCTTGTACATTCATTTCTGAAATGTAAATTGAACCGTCTTGATTCACTTTTTCTACAAATGCGACATGACCATAAACTGGGTCTGCACCTAACACGCCTGCAGGAAAGGAAACAGCTGTTCCAGCTTGTGGTGTGCGACTCACTTCATAACCTCGAGCTTGGCCAGTCACGCCCCAATCTTTTCCATTTCCCATGGTTAAATCAATGTGTTTGCCTAATTGCGTGATTCGATTATAGACATATTGCGTACAATTTCCCCACGCGTAACTATTAGACGTATCATAGTTTTCCCCGTTATACGCTGGAAAATCAGATCCTGTCATTTCTACTGTTGCTTTCGGATGATCATACATGGTTAAGTCGTAGGTTTCAATTAAGCCGTTTAATTTCTGATTGTACTGACTATCTGTCGCATAACGTCCTGTCAAATACTGAGTTGCTTCTTGATAGGTTTTCGCTTTACTTTTCCAGACACCTTCATAAAAAGAAGCGTTCCCTGCCAAGCCTTCTTTTAACAGTTTCGCATAATCTTTTAGGCTCTCCTCGTAGCTCTGATATTGTCTAAAGGTTGCTTGGGTAGTATAAAGTGTTCCATTGCCTAAATCCTCTTGTGTCGCAAAAGAGACCCCTTTTCCGTTATGTGTGCCTTTAATGCCAAATAAATTATAGTTTGGTGCTTTTGATAGTAAACTTTGACCACTAGCAGATTCTAAAATCGCCTGTGCAATCATAACAGAAGCATACAAATCATTTTCTTGCCCCACTTTTCTAGCTGCTTCTCCAATTTTTTGAATAAATTGTTCTACACTTTCATTTTTTTCAAAGTGAATTGTTCCATCTGAAGAAAGCGTACTTTCTGGTACTAACTCTTGAATAGGCGCTGATGGAGCTTGGTGGTATTCTTTGACTTCGTCTACAACAGGTGCTGCTGTTTCTTGATTTGTGGTGCTTGTTTCTGTATTAGTAGAAACACCAGATTGAGTGGACACATTTGGCTGATTCGTCGGCGTTTCTGTTGGTTTTTGTGGTGTTTGTGTCGTTGTAGAATCCGTTGGCTTAGACTCTTCCACAGGCTGATTTTCTTCTGGTTTTTGTTCGGGTTCTACGGGTGTCGTTTCTGGTTTGCTTGAATCTGGCACTGTAGGCGTTTCTGGTTCTACTGGCTGTTCAGGCGTAGTCGGTTGTTCCTCCGTGGAAGAATCTGTTGGTGGTACTTCTGGCGTTGTTTCTGGTGTAGAATCAACGGTTTCTTCTGTTTGTCCTCCAGTACTTCCTTCTTGAACCGTCGCAGATTCTGAAGAAAGTGTCGGCGACGTAGGTTCTTCATTTGCAAAAACTGCTGGTGTATAGCCGAACACTTGGCTAACAACTAATAATGCAGACAATAATTTACTTGTTTTCTTCATGACTTTTCCTCCATTTATTTCATTTTTTTCTTACCAAACAGAAGTATATACATCTGTTTGTGAAAGCTTTTTTAATACACTGTAAAAATTTTTTTAATTTTTTGCTTTTAGGTGCCACTTGTTTAATTTTCGTTTCTTTATTTTGGATGATTTTGGTACGTCAAATCCAAACAAATCTTTCCAAACTCCATGACTTCCTTGTACAATCGGTATCGGCAAACACTTACCTGAATGTATCAAAAGTATCTGGGTGTATGCCCTTAACTGATCTGGCTTCAACAAGCCGTTCTTCTGAAATTCCAACACTTTATTCGGTAAAAGTGAAATCCGAATAAGATAATTGTTTTCATCATAATAAAGTTTTACATCTGTTTCTCTCACTGCCAAAGCTTTTCCTTCGGCTTTAAAAATACTTCCCATAAAGTTCCTCCTAAAATTTTATCAATAACTATAAGTAAAAACAGTGAACTTCACTGTCAAAAAATACTATGTTACTCAACGTGTAAAGCTAGATAACTTAAGCATACGCCTAAGAAAAGACCAACAAGTAAGCCACAAGCAAAAAGAATGCCACTCATTTGTGAACTTCCCCTTCTATTTTCTTATCATTTACAAACAACTCTGTTCCATCTTGATTGACACGTACTTTTTGATTATCAGTTGTAATTCCGCTTAACTCTCCTGAATATAAAAAGTCCACTTGATACAAATCAATAGCATTGTCTGCAAGTTTTTTAAATTGTTTTTGTTTATTTAGATAGACCTCATTAACAACTTGAATATTTTTTACTTCTTTTCCTCGAAGCTCTCCTATTAAATAAAATTTTGGAAAACTTGCCCTTTTTGACATGTTCTCTATATTAAAAGTAACAGCAAAAGAAGGTCCTTCTTTTTTTAGCCTATCTTGAATCTTTATAATTGGTTCAAACTTCCTATTTACCTTTTCTGGTAACAGATAATGTTTTTCTTCTAAACTCTGGTGAATCGTATCTTTCCACTCGTGCTCTTGCTGAATATAAAAATAGCTAGTTGTACATATAGCAATAAGAAAAAGGCCTAATATTATTAGAAAATTTCTTGTTTTCATTTGTAAATACAAGGCAAAAAAAACATAGCCTAAACCATATAAAACCAATAGTACTAACAGCAAAAAAAACAAAGGCCTTACTATCTTTAACAAAACATCTATTATCAATAACATGCTCTCTTGAATAATCGAAAAAGCTAACATTTATCATTCCTCCCAATTTCACTTCAAATATCATAACAAAACTAGAGATAGCCTCTTTGACTATCTCTAGTTCGTTTCATTATTCTTTTTTCGTTGGCAAACAATACAAAACCATTAACACAATTGAGCCAATATATGAAACAAAAGTAAAAAAAATGAATGCCCAATGAAGTCCTGCATCTCGTAAACGTCGTACACTAATAGAGATAGACGGAATGAAAACTAGGAGACAATAAGCCACTAATACGCCAATCAAGCTAACAATTATTGTTCCAGAATCATTTAGTGCGCTTGTAACTCCTATCAATATACCGAATCCAACACCAATGAGAACATTCATTAATGCAACAAGCCAATACTCTTTCCTGGTTGCTCTTCCTGTATAATTGAAACTATTTTGCCAAAATTTTTTGTAATTTGTAAACATACATTGCTTTCCTTTCTTTCGCAAAAAAATATATATTCATTCAAACTTATTTAAAAAACTAGAGATAGTCATTTTAAGCTATCTCTAGTTCGCTTCATTATTCTTTGACTTTACGACAAACCAAAACAACACTTGCGCATACAAAAAGAAACAGCCCTAATGCCACATATGCAACATTTGCTGTTTCTCCTGTTTTTGGTAATGCTTTTGGTGTTTTGAAGGTAACTGTTTGGTCTTTATTGGCCAAGTTATCTTCTTTACCAACAAGTTTTGTTTTTTCTTTATCGTAATAGATATAGTGAGTAGCTACCCCTTTTTGACCGTCTTTCATTGTATTTTTCGCAATTGGAATATCTACATGGATCGTTTCATTTTCGGCTTTTGCTGTATACGTTGATTCGACAGTCGTAATCACTTTTTTCGTTTCTGGATCTACGTATGGAGTAACGATAGTGTACGTGTGGCCAACTTCTGCACCTTTGATTTTCACTTCATCACGTAACGTATTGTCAATCGTTGGATTCGCTTCTTTCTTACCGTCTACAGTCGCTAAAAGTGTCGTAATTTCAATTGGTTTGCGTTTATTGACTGCTTTAAGGGAAATGACTTGACCATTTGTTTCTGGCGTTACTTCAAAGCTCAAATCGTCGGCATTTGGATAGTACCAGCTCAATGGTTTTGTTTCTTTAAAGCGATAGTTTCCAGTTGGCAATTTCTTCACAGCGATTTTTCCGTCTTTATCTGTTTTGTACGTATTTACCACAGTTTCTTTTTTACCGTCTACACGGATCAATTGGAACTCAACGCCTTCAAGAGGTTTGTTTCCTAAATTATCCGTTTTGATTAGCTCTACGTCTGTATACGCTAATTTGTTTTCAATCTCTTTTCGAGCCATTTTCGTCAAGATTTCTTTATTTTCAGCGTATCCGTCCGCAAATACATGAATCGTATGCTCTTTTTCATTCGTAGAAGGCACATATTTAAATCCATATTTGGTTTCGTCCAACACATGGTCATTACCTGCATCAATTTCCTTCAAGTAGAAATTACTTTCTACGTTTGGTAATGTTAAGCCTTCAAAAGCTAATTTACCGTCTTTTACTTTCGCAAAAGCTAATGCTGTGTCGTGAGGTAAAATATCAAAGCCAATTTGAATACCACCTTCACCAACAAACAAGCCAAAGACTTGGCCATTCTTCGCATTTTCTAGCTCAATTACTGGTTTGCCTTCTTCCCAACCAGTCACAACTTCTTGTTTCTTATATCCATATACGTTGATTTTTTGTAGTGGGTTTTCTACTTTCACATCAATAGAAGCTAATTCCACTAGTTGGCCAGCATATTTAATCTCAAAAGGAATTGGTTCTTCTAACATCACAAAACCATTTGGTGCTTCAATTTCAACTGCTTCGTATTTACCTAAATATAGATTCGGATCAGACTTCGCCATTCCTAAATCGTCTGTGATCAATTCAAAATCTTTGCCGTCTTTTTGAACATATTCACCTTTGGCCAAACGAACAGTACCATCAGGCGTTGTAATATCTTCTCTTGCACGGATTTTGAATTTCACACCTGCTAAATCCACTTGGTCATATTGAATTTCCGCATATTTTCCATACTCACATTCTTTTTCAACAGTAGAAATGCCTTTTTCGCCCGTTTTATGGATCATTACTTGACCTTTTTGTGGCATATTCTCGAATTTGATCGTAATTACACCACCTGCGTCGGCTTCAGTAACAGAGAAAACAACTGGTTCAGTCGCAATTAAATATCCTTCTGGCGCACGTAACTCACGAATTTCATAACGATCTTTACCGAATGGTAAGCTATCGCTTGTCACCAATTCCCCTTTTTCATTGGTTTTGAATTCGTCACTAATTTCTAATGAGTTTGGTACACGCATGGAAACATAATCGCCTTTGCCATCATTTGCCCAACGGTCCCAAATTTTGAACGTTGTATCGCGTAGCGGAATATTTTTTCCTGTTTCTGCGTCAACTTTCACTAAATGTAGACGGGCTTCAATGATTTTATCTTCCAATACCCAGAAGAATTTTTGGTCTTCCTCTGAAATGGTAAATTCGATTGGCTCAATTGGTAAATAACCTTCTGGCGTTTTAGTTTCTTCCATAACGTAAGAATCGTACGGCAATGTTTTACCTGTACTTGCTTTACCATCTTTATCGGTTGTAATTACTTTGACTGGTTTCCCTGTTGTTTTAGAAGTGATAGTAAATTCTGCCCTTTCTAGCTTAGGTTTCACATTATCAGACTTACCAGTCAATTTATCCATCATTTTATTCACTAATGGTTTATTACCAATTTTAACAATTTCCACGCCACCTTTAATCACTTGGTCTTTTAGCGTCATTGTTTTTACTGCGACAGTTTTATCTTGCCCTGCATATGCAATGTTTACTGGATATTTTGTTTTATCTAACGTATATCCTTCTGGTGCTTTGATTTCTTGAACATAATAGTCATGCATAATTTGAATGTTTTCAAAAGAACCTGTGACTTTGTCTCCAGATTTTTTCAACGTCACTTCTTTTACTTTTTGACCGTTTGTTTCAAATAAACCATACACAGCACCTTCCAACTTAGCAGAACCTTGCGCTTGATTGCCTGTTTCCTTATCTTCTTTGATAAGATCTAAGCGTCCCACTTGTTTTTTATTTTTGAAAGTAACTGTAATTGTTTTATTTGCTTCAATTGTGATTGTTTGTGGTGTTTTGTTAAGAACGTAGCCGTTCGCTGCTTGAATTTCTTGAATAGTTACTTTTGTGCCATGTAAAACATCTTTTAAATCAGCTTCTCCATTGGCATTTGTGACAACTTCTACATTTTTGCCACCATAAGAAAGTTTGAATTTTGCGCCAGAAATAGCTTTTCCCGTATCCGCATCTACTTTCTTGATTTTAGCATTTCCATTTTTTAGAACTTTGATTGGAATACTAATTTTAGCTCTATCAGGATCTCCTAAAACTGCAACTGTCTGACTTCCTGGTTTAACATATGCAATATTATTAGGATCTTCTGAATAACGTAAAAAACTAACATTTCCTGTTTCATTACTTGAGGCAGTTGCTGTTAGCTTTAATTGATTGCCATTTTTCTCTACTTTTACTCCTGCCGTGTTACTACTCATTTTTTGATAATCTTTAAATACACCATTTGTATCTGTTAACGTTACAGATTGGCCTACTTTTAATGTTACTTGTTGATTGTTAAATGAAGGTCGTTTTGCAAGATTCGCAATTCCATTATGGATTTCATTAATAATCTCTTGATTGCGTCCACTGTTTTGAATCCATTGAACACCTAGTTCATCCCACAAAAATGTTTGGGTATTCCAATAATGTGGAATATCTTTAGTTTTAGTATAGCCAATTGTAGCTCCTTGTTTCATTCTTGTAGTAATTTGACTAGGCATTACCGTTTGCGTATAACCACCAAAACCATTAACCAAAAGCCCTGGTTCAATACAAAAAAGTGGTTTTCCATTTGGAGTAGCCATTTCATCATAAACTGATCCCCATGTTTCTAAGCCACTATTAGGCATCCGAATATGCCAATTAACTGCAAATTGACGAACAACTTGAATCGTTATTCCTGCTCGTTCTTCTACTGCTCTACGCAATCTAGACGCTGATTCAACTGGAGTGAATTCATACAACTTACCATTTGAAGCAGTAAATCCTACGTGTGCTTCGTAAGAAGCGCCTTTAATCGCTTGAATTTCTTGTGTATGTGCGTCCATGAAAGCAAGTAATTCTGCTTTTACAAGCTCTGTTTCATTTCCTACTAAATAAGTATAGGCAGATCTATCAGAAGAATACAGTTGTTCTTCACCTTTTGCCACATCTGGACTTGAATTATCAGTGTTAACTATTGATTCACTCATTTCCGTATCTGTAGACGGCTGAATTTGTGTACTTGTTTCATTCTCTTTTGTCTCACTTGTCTTCTCTTTTTCAGAAGAACTTGTTTGAGTTTTTTCTGTTGTTTCTTCTTTTGAATTTTCAGTTGTACTAGACGTACTTTCAGAAGCAGTTGTTTCTGTAGTCGCCATAGACGGAAATCCTTCCGCTACAACTTGTGTTACAGGAGTTAAAGAATTCATTCCTAACACTGCTAAAGCAAAGAGTGTACATAATTTTTTTAATCGCATTTGTTTGCCCCCTTAATTAAAAATTTATCTATATAAACACCTAAATTGGTGAAATTTTTGTACAAAAAAAAGACCTTTAACATAAACGTTAAAGATCTTTCATAAGTATAGTGCCTATCTTAATTTAATGTTACACAATATCTGATTGTACCATCAGAAAATGAGCTAGTGGCAAGACCTGATCTATTGTATTCTTCATCAGTTAGATTTTTTTCTGCCCAAGCTTCAGCTTCCTCATATGTCATGAACCAAGGACTTACACGTCCAGCTGGTTCATTATCTGGCGTTGGTTCTTGTGGAGTTTCTGGTTGCTCAGGAGTAGTTGTTCCTCCATTTGAACCACCTTGATTGCCTCCACCAGGTTGGCTTGGTTGTTCTGGTGTTGTCGTTCCCCCATTTTCCGGAGTTGACGGTTGATTATTTTCTGGTGTAGAAGGCGTTGTTTGTTCGCCTTGGCCCCCATTATCTGGTTGAACTGGCGTTTGTTCTGGTGTACTTGGTGCTGCTTCAACATTTCCAGTTTGTGTGTTATCTGTTACTACATTATTCGTTGTTGTTTCTTGTGCAGGTTGGCCTACTGGCTGACTTGGATTTACTTTGTCTTTATCTTGAATCACTGTTTGAGCCACAGTTTCACCTGCGCTGTTTTGCACGCTTGCTACATTGCCATCAAAGCTCAATTTGTTTCCTGCGTAGATTAAATCTACATTTGCAATTTTGTTCATATCTGCTAATTTTTGCACTGTAATATTTGTTGCTTGGCTAATAGCACTTAGTGTATCTCCCCAAACAATTGTATATTCATTTCCTTTAATTTCAGCTTTGATTTGTTCTGCTGTACGTGGTGTCCATTCTGCTGCTTCAGCTTTTTCACTATTCATTGCTAACGCAATTCCACCCACTGTTACTCCGATAGTTAATACTTTCATGATTTTCATGTTCAATTCCTCCAAACTTATCAATAATTTTTATTCTTAATGATTACAAATTTATGATACCAAACTTATAATCATTTGTAAACACTTTTTGAAAACTTTTTTTGATTTTGATATAATAAATTTATAATCATAAAATCGAGGTGAATGTATATTGGATAAAAAAAGTTTAGAAACTTTTCAAGCATGGGCACAAGAAAACCTTGTTACTCGAAAAGGTGCCGCTAAAATCACAGGACAAAGTTATGCTGGCTTTTCTCAAGCTATCAATCGAAAAGTCCTTACTCCATTTCTTGAATTTGACGGTGAACCTGCTACATCACTCGTAAGACTATATCTGAAAAGCGATGTTGAAAAATATGCCGAACAGCTCAAAGAAAAAAGACAGAAACGGCAATAAGTCGTTTTCTGTCTTGCATTATACTTAAAACAATAATAAACAATTTTACAACGGAGGTTCTATGAATAAGAAATACATTGTTGCTATTGGTGCAATCTTACTGATTGTACTTACTATTATTGCTTTTACTGTATCTAACAAAACAGAAACACAGTCACAAAATACTGTTCAATCAACTACTACAAGCCATTCTAGCGAGCTTGTCATTTATCCTTCACTAAGTAGCTTGAAAGAAAAATATGGACCAGATTTAACCGATCTTGGTTCTTCTCAAATCACTACTGTCTTGTTTGAAAAGAAAAACGTAGCTTTTATCACTTCTGAAAAAGAAAATGATATTGAATTTTCACTTACCGTGACAGATAAAGCAAAAAACCTTTTTTCAATTCCTAGTATCAAACATACCCCTAATAACTTAAAGATAGGTGATACTTTTGGTCTTGCAAAAATCCATGAACAATACCTTGCATACTCCCGTTAAGTAACAAGAGAAGCTCTCTTGTTACTTTTATCACATAACCGTTATTATTATACCAACTTTTAAAAAACGCTTCAATATTATAGCTAATATATAATTTAAATAGTTACATAGTTGTTAACTTTATTAAATAAATGACTTCTTATCTACAATAAGCTAAGCGCTTCTTTTTTTCTTAATTTTATAACAGCGAGCGTACGTCTACTTTTCAATAGTTCCACTTCTATTTGTTGCTTCCCTGTAACTTGTTTTAAAAAAGGAGATTTTTCTTCATATTGGTAAAGATACGAGGAGTAGCGACTCAATTTCACATAATCTCCATCATGAAGTTGTTTTCCTGTAATATCATTCATAGCTTCACCTCAAAAAACTTAGTTGTATTTAACTTTTTTACTAAGTATCGAATTTTTATCAAAAGTTCTAACATCAATGCCCCAAACAAAAATAGTGGTAAGACAATCGGCGCACAGACATAAAATTGAATAGCTTTCATAATAATTTCTCCCAAGTTAGATTAACACTCATGTTTCTCAATTGATTCACGAATTGTTGAACAATCAAACGTATTGTGGCCTTCTGAATTACATTTCAATGTTGTATACTGCGGGATAAGTTTGTCTTCTTCAGTTGCATACACGGAAAAATAATCAATACCTGGTTCCGCTACTGCTCGTTCAAAATAGTATACATATTCAGCTGGAATCTCCCCAATTCTAAAACTATCTGGATCAAATCCTTCTTTTTCCAACATTTTACGCACTTTCAAAAAGTGCTTTTTTTCTGGAACATCTGGAAATGATTGAATGGTATCCAACGTTAATAATTTTCCTTCAAATTCTCTACAAATACTATATTCTGACATATGATTTTCTCCTTTTTAAGAACAAAGCAACCGATCGATTCCTAATACTTTTGCTTTTTTCTGTTTGATGGCATTCGTGATACTTCTCATTGCTTCTTCCATTCCAATTGGCTGCATGGTTTCTTCACTAATCGTTTTGGCCATCACTTTAATAGCCTCATTTCTATTTAACGGAATTAACTCGTTGAAAAATTCATTACGATCTTCTACTTCACCTATCCACTCTTCATAAAGTGGCAAACAGTCTTCTTTCTTTTCAACAATAAGCAATGCCCAAAAAGGCGAGTCTACTTGATAAAAAATCATATAATTCACTCCTCTATTTCTTTTCCGTAACTGTCCATGGAACGATCGATTCTGGCATGTAATTTACTTCGTATTTATATTTATCGACTTCTGCTCCAGCCAAATCTTCTACCACGTACATGTTCCAATCAGTCATATTTACTAAATGTTTTTTGTAGACACCTTTATCTGTTTCTGCAATAATTACTAATTTATTTTTGTCACTTGTATCTACAGAAATGTTCCCGATTACTTCAAATTCTACCTTATCTGTACGCGTATTAATCACCGCAACACGTCGAATTACATTGAAATTATCTGCTTCTTGACTCACATTATAAGAAACTTTTTCCGCTTCTGTACAAGCAGTCAACGCACTTCCCAACACACATAAGCTTAATAAAACAATGATTTTTTTCTTCATTTTTTCTCCTTTACTAAATTGACAATCCTTGTTCAAATCGCCATTTTCTAAGTTTAGTTTCGCTAATATTTAGTGCACGACGAATATCCATCACTCGATAACCTATCTCACGAAGTTCTTGATATCTTTTAACAGTTAGAGTTTCTAACGTCATTTTTGGTAATGGTTTAGAATCAAAAATGTATTCAGAGCTGATTCGTTTTGCTAATTTTTGTACTTCTTGCAATTCTTCTGGACTTAAATCTAGAATAGAACGATTAGCAATGATCTCATACATTTCTTTTCGAATCTGCTGTTTTTCTTGTTTAGATAACATGTTCTTCCTCCCTCTTATTTAACCTTCTTCAATTCTTTTCCTCTAACACTTATTTTATCCCCAGCCTGAAAATTTGGTTTTTTTTCTAAATTATAACTAGCTGAAACTAAAATAGGTTTACCATCAATTTTTGATTCAACAACGATTTCCCAATAGGTACCAATGCCACTGTGCATCCTTCTTTTAGTTGATATTTCTGGATGAAATTCGATTTTTTTTACAATTACATTATCTTGTTTCTCTAAAAATTTTTGATTTTTACTATTGATAAACGTGCTAAAAATAGTAAAAAATATAGTAATGATAGTAATGATTAGAAAAACAACTACGATTCGTATTTGATATTTTAGAAAAACATTACCAAAGAACAATCTATCACTCCTATCAGATTTCTTTCTCGACTTCGTAGCCGTGAATCCAAGCATATTCAAAAATGGTTTCATTTTTATTAACCCAATTTGCTAGTTCTAACTCTTTTCCCTCAAGATAAACAGTTCCGTTATTTAACCAATTAACGTCACTAGCATAAAGGTCTCTTAACGTTAGATATTTATCTGCTCAAATAATCAAGGCTACACGTAGAAACTTCTAAGCATTCTAACTCTTCAATCAATTCTTGTTTATCCATCGCTGTTTCCTTCCTACAATAAACCGCTATCGATTAACAATACTTCGCCGTTTGCTTCAAGATTTTCTAACTGATTGAAAGCTTCTTCTGCGCCCAATTCTCCACCATCTTCAATATGACTTTTAGCAAGCATTTTGAACGCTTCGTATTTATCAATTGTTTTCATATCATCGAAAAATTCTTTTTCGTCTTCGACTTCACAAACAATATCCTTGTAAAGTTTTAAACATTGTTTTTCATCTTCAGCAACGATTAATGCAAAATAAGGTTCTTTAATTTCGTAAAATTTCATGTGTTTTTCCTCCTCAGTTTTTACTCTAAATAAACGACCTTTACCAGTTACTCCCTCTATATTTCCATTTTCTTACTTATCAGAATATCTAACACAGTTGATACAACAAATGAAATAATCAGTAAAAAATACCAACAAAAAAAGGTATCTAACACACTTTTAATAGCACTATAGTATATAAAACCTTTTACTAATAAACTTATCAAAATGAGAAGGAATAGCCTCTTCTCATTTTTTATCTTCACAAATTTTCTATTCACTTCTCTTTACTCCTTTCTTTAGCTCTTTATAAACTTTTAAAACAGTTAATACCGATTATTCACCACACATCAAAGCATAATCAATTAGCAAGACTTCGCCTTCTTTACTAAAGTTCTCAATCTCATTCAGAAATTCTTCCATGCTAAATTCTCCAAACTCGTCGTTATGACATTCAGAAAGCAAGTGAAATGCTTCGGATTTATCAATTGTTTTCATGTTAGCGAAAAACTCTTTTTCATCTTCGACTTCGCAGCCAATTCCTCTATAACGTTCTAAACACTGCTTTTGATTTTCAGCAGCAATTAATGCATAGTAAGGGGATTTAATTTCGTAGAATTTCATTTCTTCTTCCAACATCACACTATAGTCTAATGATTCAGTTTCCCAATCACTTATTTCACCTACAATTGGCTGATCTTCTTTTAGGATAATTGCTCCTAATTCTTCCAAAGTCCTCGCAACATTTTCTTCGTAAGGCGAAATTTCTACATAATGTAACAATTCAGCAACATCTTCGTCGTATTCGACCTCAATGTACCGTGTCGCACTCAATGTTTCGTTTACTGCGATTTTGTATTTCATTTTTCTGACTCCTCAATTTTCACTCTAAACAAACGACCTTTACCAGAAAACTCATGTGGATTTCCAAATTCATCTAATATAACAAACGTATTCTCAAGATAATCAATTGAATCTATTTCAAGCCATACAGAAAAATTGTGCAACCATACTTCTATTTTGGAAATCATTCTTCTTCCTCCTCCACAAAATCAACAATTTCCACGCCTACAATATAATCTTTCAAACATTCCCACTCATCATTAACTAACAATTTGTCGCCTTTATCATTTTTCAAAGTCATTGTAAACCAGTCTTCGCCATCATCATCTGTATCAACCCATTCAAAATTGACTGGGTTTTCTTTAAATTTCATGTCATATAAATCGTCTTCGTCTATTCTTAATACGACTAAGCCTTTACAATTTCCACTTTTTACAAAGGTTAAATATCCTTTATAGTCCCACTGTTGAAAACTTACCTTGATAGTATGCAGGCCCCATCGGATGTTTGGATCATAATTTTTCATTGCTTTTAGCCTCCTTAATAACCTTTTCAATATTTTTTATTGGCGTGGTAGGAGTCGAACCTACATTTGAATAGAAAGGAAGGATTTTTTGCATCCCCGATGCGTCACGCCAACCAAAAGGAGCAACCTTTTAGTATTTTTTTGAGATCGACCAGTATTGTCAACCTCGATATCGCTGGCAAGGATTTGCACCTTGCATGGTTTTATTCGTAAGAGCACCCACAACGAAGCCGTTGCCTGAAACGCAAAAACCTTATCTTTCCTATAAGCGTCTGCCTTTTCCGCTCCAGCGATTTATCTTATGTAAACACAGAGCGAATTTGAACATATAAGCAAAGCAAAAAAATTATTCAAATTCGCCATTAACACATTTTTGCACATTCAGTTACACATTTAGCAGTTCAGCAAAAGCCCGCTAAATAGCTTATTTCTCTATTTGTTAGCACAAAAACAAATAAACGAAAATCTTTCATTAATAAAATGATATTCAGTTTTTTTCTTTTTTTGTTAAGCATCTATGCCATCAAATTAAAACTAACCGAAAGGTTGTGTTCACATCCTTTCTTTTTATTATTTTTTTAAGATTGGCCAATCTTAATATCGCTGGAGTGGGATTGCACCACTCATGTACTCACCCTAGTTTTGTACAAGGTGCAATAGTGCGCTTACGCTTTCTATCTTCACCTTTGCGTCTCTCTACTTCCGCCACAGCGATCGTTTCTTTTAATTTTTATAAGATAAACAACATATTTTGTAGTCATTTTATACTCCAAAAATAGATTTATTGCTCCACTTTTTCTGTATTTTTTGAATATGGCCAATAAGTTGAATCAATTATTTCAGTGTATACACGTAAGACATCTTCTGCGACAGTCGCAAAATTCTCCTTATTTTTTTGCTCATCAAAAAAAATTTTACTAATAAATCCTTCTGGATAACTCATTAATTGAAATAACTCTATTTTCATATTTTCTACAACCCAAAACATTTCTTCAGGCATTTCTTTTTTCTTTAATTCATGAAGAATTACGCATTCTTTATTTAATTTTTCCAGTGTTTGGTCAAAATAAATTTGTTCTTTTTGAACCCTTCCACCTAACGTAAACGCACCTATAATCATTCCTACACATGCTATTAGTAAAGAAACTCTCATTATTATTTTTGCTTTTCTACACTTTAACTGCTCAAGCAATTTTCGTGTATTCATTGCTGCTCCTCCAATTCAGTTAAGCTAAAATAAAAAGCTTCTGCTTCAGCTTTGTTATTGAAATTTCGATACAGCTGAGTACAATAATTTTTTAGATTATCGATACAAATACTTACAGAATAGCCACCTTTACTGTATACCATGCTAATTTCAGTATCTTGTCCTATAAACTGTTTATGAATTACTTTCATTTGCTTCCTCCCGTTCGTTGCACCATTCACCAAATACTTGTAAGACTTACGCTTGTTGCTTATTATCTAAACTAGTAATCGCTAAACTTGAAACCTATTTTCTTCACTAGCTTTCTTAATCCGCCCAATAGCAATATCAAAATATTCCTTTTCTTTTTCAAAGCCAATAAATTGACGATTAGTGTTAATTGCAGCAACTGCTGTAGTGCCTGAACCGATGCAGTTATCTAATACAACTTCATTTTCATTTGTGTATGTTTTGATTAAGTATTCAAACAATGCAACCGGTTTTTGGGTAGGGTGTCCTGTACGCTCATGGGCATTACTTTTCACTTGATTAATATCTAAAATACTAATCGGATTTTTCCAATCTTTATCGTAGTGTCTCGAATCTACTACACCTCGTATAATTCCGTAATTATCCGAATTAGTGGATTCTGGTAAAACATAACCGTTTGCTTGATGTTCTGCTATTCGTTTGCTTATTCTTGGAATCATCTGTTTGTTGTAGGTTGGAAGCTTTTTGTAAAAAACAAGAATGTTCTCATGCACCTTCAAAGGCATCTTATTAGCTAAGAAAAAATTAGTAGAATGTTTTTTGTTCCAAATTAATTCGTATCTAAATAATTTTCTGTTACTCATGATTATGTCTGTCGTAAATGGTTGTGAGCCTGTTAAGACAATTGCGCCATTGTCCTTGATGATTCGCTCATATTGTTCCCACAATTTCTCAAACGGAATAATACTATCCCACTTATTTTTCGTAGTCCCATACGGTAAATCACACAAAATCATGTCTATGCTTTTATCTGGTATTCGTTTCATTCCTTCCAAACAATCTTCGTTATATATCTTGTTTAATTCCATATTTTTAAAGGAGCAAAAAGCTTTTTCTTGCGGCCGCAAATCTCCACTCCTTTCATTTATTCATTCTTTCAGCTGACTTTTATGCAACACTTTGACCACTTTTATTGCATAACGAACAATCTGTTGTCATTAGCCTCCTCAATCAAAATGTTTAGAAGCTTTTAAAGCAAGCTCTCCAAAACCAAAACAGTCGTTTATGAAATCTTCAATATCTCTTTCTAATTCCTCAGTTAGCATCTTTCGCTTCCTCCCGTTCGTTGCACCATTCACCAAACACTTGTAATACTTGAGCTTGTTGCTTTGGATTCAAACGACAATAAGATATATCTACGCTCCTAAGCTCTTTTGAACCTATCCGCGTCTGCCATTCTCCAAGAAGAAATACAGCGCACATTGAACTTACGTTATCTTGTTCAACATTTGCTTTCAGCCAATCAAGGACAGTTTGTTGATCAGGATTGAGTTCTGATTGAGTTCTTTCAGAAGCTCTTTTATTCCAAAGAACTGATAATTTTTCCAAACAAACTTCATCATGCTCTTTTTCATCCATGCCGTCCCATGGAACAGATATTTCAATGCTTGCATTACACTGTTCACACAATACATAGGCATCTGATGAAATACTAAACGAATTGAAACTAATATTTTCTGAACCACAAAATGGACATGGCTTTAAATGACTATTACTCATTTATTTTCCTCCAGAATAAAAATTAATGATAAAATGAATGCACTATTTCTTGACAACCGTCTTTAAGAGTAATGACTCCGTTTTTATATAAATACCAACAAAATTTTTCAAAATTCAGCCTTTCAAATCCAAAAAGTTCATACAATCTTTTTGCTATTGAATATTTCATTGTGCTTTCTCCTCCTGTCAAATTCTTTCATGCTTTCTCTAAACAATTTTTTTGAAAAAATCATATTTCCTTACTAAAATAGTTTTAGAAACTAAATCGAAAGGACGAACTACTATGCAACTAACTGTTTTTATTTTATTTCTTGCTTTTTTAGTGTTTGCTGTTGCCTTTTTATTACATAAAATCAGTTTAGGCATTTTCTTGCTATTCTTCCCTGTAGCTCTGCTTCTATGGTTTAGCCTCCCAGCCATTAAGAAACGTAAAGCAGACAAAAACACGCACTGATTTTTCACTTTGTCTTCTTGGACCCACTTAAAAATTAATTTCGACTAGTTTATGGCGTCCGAAACTAGAAACCCTAATAGACAACGGTAAATGTAATGTCCTGTTTTTCATTACAAGTGTCTACATGTAGTGCAGCACACAACCTACCTTTTCCAGATAAGCGCTTCCCCATTACGAGAAGCCTTTTCTTTTTTATCAAAAGAAGTGTCAAAGCCTAGATCCCTTAGTAGCTGCTCTGATAAATCTAGGCGCTATAGGTTACTTTCCTTTTGGCATCCTTTCTACGTGCTCCAATTGTTTACCAAGAATCGTCATCATTCTTGTTCATTTACAAAAGTTATTCGCAAGCGTGTACTTCTATGCACCAATTCGTTGTTGTACATAGACTAAGAACGACCTTCGTTCATTCTAAAAAGGACTGGCAATCGTTTGCCCTAACTTTAACCGCTGACCGCTCACGCCACCTTCTTGTGTCCAACATTTCTCTTTTTCACATCACAGAAATCAACCAAAAGTTCCATAACATTTTCAAGCACGTCCAAGAAGACAAATCGTTTTTTATTTAGTTTTCATAACGTAAAAATTTGCTCATTCCTTTTCCCGTAGGTTTTAAGGGAGCGCCACGTTGAATTCTACGGCCAATCAAAATACCGTTATGATCATAGACATGTTTAATTTCAGGATAGACATCTTTTAACAAAATTCTCGCCCTTTCTCTTACTTTTTTCTTGGTTCCTTCGAAATAATGCTCAATTTCAATCGCTTCTAACCCATCAATCCGATAGTTTTTACTGCTTTTATGCGTTTCAGAACGTGTATTTCTTAACTGGCGTTTTTCCCTAGACGAAAATGTCGTCACTCTTGCGCCATAATACCCAATATCCTCTTTACGTAAGACTCTAATCACAAAAATTCCTCCTCGACATCATCATGAAAAGTTAGCACGCAACAAAAAAAGGGGAGATTGCGCCAAATTGCACAATCTCCCCTTTGAAACATCCTACGTACAGCAAAAACAGATTATACCAAAATAAGCGTCCCAAAATTCAGTTTCTCAAATGAGAAGAGAAAAAGAATTCAAA
This sequence comes from Enterococcus sp. AZ129, assembly GCF_051714505.1. NCBI lineage: Bacteria > Bacillati > Bacillota > Bacilli > Lactobacillales > Enterococcaceae > Enterococcus > Enterococcus sp. AZ129. Next base: position 42,352 of record NZ_JBIORY010000003.1, read on the forward strand.
GGAAATCAAGAAAAAATGTTTTTCTTTTTGCGCATAAATTGATATAATACAGTTTGTTGTAACGCAGGTTGCAACAAAAGGACCGTTGGCAATTCAGGCCGGCAAGCTGATGAATTGTCTTAATCTCCCTCTAGGGTTGGTAGCCCTATGGAGACGGTTCTTTTTTTTGTTGCCTGCTAGCTTCTCATGCTTATTTTTAAGCCGGAAACTCAACAAACAATGTTACTATGTATGATTTCTTGCTTTAAATTACAAAAAAATCATATCATGAGTTATTAAATAAAGTCAAACGCTTTTATTAAAAATTTCGACTTTATTCATGCTAATCGAAAAATTCTTTCCCTTCTCAATTAGCTCAAGCAGATTATACCTAATAATATCAACTAGTTTCAACTAACTTCATACGTTATAAATTCATTTATGCCCTTCTTGGTATAATTTGCATTATATCCAGAACAAGAACTCTTTATTTTATAACGTTTTTCACCTTAAAATTATTGTTAATTTTTGTAAAAAAAATAATAAAATTTCCCTTTTTTTAGCAAAAAATGTAAGCCGTTTATTTATTTGTTATTGGCTTTTTTTATAGAATTTGCACAAAAATAAACTTCCATATCTTTTTTTATGTATTTCATAATCTCTGTATTTTGAAAAAATTCTGCAATACACAAAGTTTGTTTGTACTCAAAGTCTGCATTTTTACCTAATTGATATAAATTAAATGCCTTTTCATATAACAAATACTCTAAGAATTTTCCTGAACAACTTTGCCGAATCACATCTAATCCTTTTTCGCTGTAAGAGACAGCAATTGAATATTCTTTTATTTCTGAATAAAATTTAGCAGTATTATAAAACATGCGACATGCTTCAACTGGATATTGATATTTAAATTTATCAAGTAACCGCATTGATTTTTCATAATAAATTTCAGCTTGCGCATAATTGTGCTCTAACTCATAGACTGTTCCCAATGTATTTAAACTTAATATATTATAAATGGTTATAAAACCATTTTCAGATTTTGAGCTCTTTAATAAAAAATTTCTTGCTTGATTTAAATCATTAATTCCTAATAAGTTTGTAAGACCTTTAAAATATAAAAATTTGATATATAGCTCTTGATTACTTTTTGTTTTATCCAAATGAATAGGCTGAATTAATTGATAGGCTTGTTTATGCTTTAACTGTATACATAATGTATTCACCATATTTAGTAAATTTTCAAGATATTGTATATCGTTTTGTGATATACACTCTTGTATGTTTAAATTTAATCGTTCACATAAGGCTATCAAAACAGAAAAATCCTTACAAATCCCTATATTTTCAATATTACTAAGTGTAGATTGAGAACAAATTCCACTAGCTAATTGTTTTTGCGACAATTTTTTTAATTTTCTAGTGTTCTTTATTGTTTGTCCTCTTACTATCACGCGTATCCCCCTTAAATAGTATATTAAAAGGTCTTACTTAAATAGTAAGACCCTTTTTCTCTAAACGTGTGGGAGATTCCCATAAGGAGAAGCTCCAAAAATTAATGAAATTAAAGAACCCATAGTTTATACCTCCTCTCATTTATCATATAATTAATTATATCATTACAAAAAGAACACAGAAAAGGAGTTTATTATATGAGAGTTCGAGGGCGGTTAATACGGGCAGTACGCAATAAAAAAAACCTCAGTCAATCAGATTTAGCTAATGAAATTTGTACACAGTCAACTATTAGCAATATTGAAAAAAAAGGCTTTTGTGATAATGTTTTAATTTTTTCACGAATATGTAAGCGATTAGAATTAGACATGAGTAATTGTATTATTGATCCTACAGAAAAATATCTCATTCAACTATTAACTGAAGCAGAGCAGTTATGTGTTTTACTAAAACATAAACAGGCATATTACCTTCTAAAAACAATCGATAAAAACACTATTTTTCTAAATGATTTAATAAAAAAAAAGTATCTCTATCTTAAAGGAATTACTTGTCTTTTAGGAAAAATAAATAAAACGGAAGCTTTATTTTATTTACATCAAGGCGCTGAAATTACTCATAAAGCAAATATTTTTAATTATCTTAGTTTAAATGCATTAGGTATTTTTTATGAATTAGAAAAAGAATACCAAAAAGCAGAAGGCTATTTCAATAGATCGCTTTCTCAATTAAGAAAATTTAAAAAAAATTATCCATTCGAAGCTTGTCGCATTTATTACAATTCAGCAAAATTTTATTCCGAAATAAAAATGTATCAAAAAAGTGTTGAATTATGTGATTTGGGAATGGAAATTTGTAAAAGCAATAAATCAATTTATTTACTTGATTTTCTTTTATATGAACGAGCATATAACAAAAGAAAACTTGGAGAAAATACTACTGAAGATTACTTACAAGCTTATTATTTCTCTAAATTTTTTAATAACAAAAAAGCCGTAACCTGTTTAAAACATGAATTGAAACACTTAAATATAAATTATTCATAAAATTCTCTAGAAATAGAAAAAAGTCTATGATAAAATTTATTTAAGTAAATCAAACAAGGTATGTCCTTGTCGCCTCCATACTGTGCATTAGCAGTATGGAGGTTTTTTATTGATTTTCAATCCAATTGTGAGTAACTATTTGTGGTCGATTTTCTATTTTGTTTTGATTTAACTGGTTCTTTTTCTCAATTGCACATTCAACAAATAAGTTGTAAAAAGACTTATAAAATAATCCTTTAGGACTTTTAACAGTAGCATCCGTTTTAATTTTATGCATCACTCTTCGTAAACATTTGTCAATTTCTTCTTGATAATTTTCTCCAATCAAAACAACGTTATAGTCTTTTTCAGCTTTAGTTTTAGCTCGAATAATGGTCCCTACTTGTTCATGGGCTTCTTGAATAGTATTAGAGAACGCAGCAATAAATTTTAAGCTATCTTTGTTAAGAAAGGTGTTCTCTTGAACTTCTGGAAACTGATCGAGCAATAATTGTTGTTGCAGCTCCTCTTTTTTAGTATCTATTGTATCTATTGTATCTAAATTATTTATATATAGATTGGGTTGGTTTTTCCCACTTTCGAAAAAAGTACTGGTATTAGTGGATTCTTCTGGACGTTGGTTTTTCCCACTTTCGAAAAAAACGTTGAATTTATCGTGTTTATCCGAAGGTTGGTTTTTCCCACTTTCGGGAAACTCATTAGTATGGCTAGCTTTATTGAAGGCATAAACATCAGTTGCAGTAACTTCAAGCTTCCCTAAATACAAACGATTTGGATAATTTTTGAATTCACCAGTAGGAAGTTTTTTAGGAGGAATACGTTTTTCATAAAGTAAATTTTTACTTTTTAATTCTTTTTTTATTTTTGCAATTTTATTTTCTTTACATCCTAAAATTTCCATCAGTTCATTTCGGGTAAAGATAAAATAAATATGTCCATCTTGATCTATCCAATTATTTTGAATTGAATATTCACATCGGTCTTGTAGCATTGCGTAAGCTATTTTACTATCGTTAGACATGCTTTTATAAAATTCTGATGTAAAAAGTACTTTAGGCAGTTGGTAATACAAATTTCTATAGGTTTCATTAGCTGAAATGAATTGAAACTCATTCATAGTTCTATCCTCTTTTCTGGAATTAAATTTGAATAAATATTTTTAAGTCAATTATAGATATACCATAAGTATATTTAATGCACAACAGAAGTCAGTTATTGTGTTATAAGTTATAAGTAAAAAAAACAGACATAACTTATAACTTAAAAAGTATAAAATTATAAGTTATAAGAAAATAAAAACTTATAACTTATAATTTTATACTTTTTTATTATATCTTTTTTTCTTGATAATAGGGGATTAGGGTTGAATATAGATAAATAAGTTATAAGTTATAAATAAATCCTAACTTATAACTTATAACTTATTTAGATTTTTTGGTTATTTTTTTATAACTTATAACTTTATTTTAGTAGAAAAATTATTCATTATTTAATTTATCGAAAGCTTTTTCAATTTCTTCTCGCAAGTGTTCTTCTTTAGCAACACCTAACTTTGTTTTGATATATGCTTCGGCTAAAGTGTCTATATACTTTTCAAAAGTAATTCGACCTGTCTCAACTTGAAATTCTTCCACATAATCTTTTAAAGTTTCTAGTTTACTTTCTAATGCGGGAGAAATCATTTTAGGTCGACATACTTTATAACGAGAATCAGTTATTTTTTTAGGACGTCCTCTTTTTTTGGTTGTAGGTGTAATTGTCGTATTTGGTAAATGTGTTTGAGAAGGAGATATATATTTTTTTAAAGCACTATTTAATAATGTGTCGCTGCTAAAATTCATTTCCCCATCCATTTTAACTCTTTTTTTTGGTTCTTTAATTAATTTGTTGAATTGTTTAGGAGTAGAATACGCTGAAGTATTAAAAGTTTTTCTATCATTTGACAACATCATTCAATCCCTTCTAATAAAAAATCTGTTCTAGCTTCAATTTCATTTAAGAGGTTTATGAATACAGAATGAGCTTTGAAATCCCATTGATCATAATTTCCATTTTTGTGTACAAATAAATGAATTCCATCAGTTGAATATCCTTTTAATCTTTCTTGGTAGGTAATCACAGTGTCTAATACAGCGCTATCATATTCTTCTTTTGCTTCATTCATGATTTTATTATCAATGGTTGAATCAGGTTTTAACATACAAGCAATAATTCCAACAACTTGTAAATCAATGTTGTATCTATCAACCATAAAATTTTGATAACCTATATATTTTCTTACACCTTCAAAGGATTCTTCTTGAGTTTGAAAAGCAATAATACTATAATCAGCTGCTACCATTGCATTATCAGAGTATTCAGAGATAGTAGGGGGAACATCTATAAAAATAGTATCATATTGTTCTTTTATAGGCTCTAACAATTTTTTTATAACAGATACTTGTTCTAATTCAGATTCATAACTTTTGATTACAAATTTAGTAAAGGAACGAAAACTAGTATCACAAGCAATTAAATCTAAATTTTCCATAATAGGTGTAATACAGTTTTTTAGTGACATTTCTTGAATACCATCAGTTATAGTTTTATCGATATGTTCGATATTTGCTGTTCTAGCTAAGGTTTGAGAAGCGTTACCTTGGGGGTCCATATCAAGTACAAGAGTCTTTTTATTTTTAATCAGTGCGTTGTCAAATGCAAGCATAGTAACAATTTTAGTTTTACCTACGCCCCCTTTAAAGTTTCCTACAACATATGTGGATGTCATATCAATCGTCTCCTTAAAATTATTCTGTATAAATATTATAAGTTATAATTAAATACAAGTCAATAACTTATAACTTATAAAATAATAATTTTGTTAGACAAATACTAATTAAATACCTAGTAGAATACTTTTTAATTTAAAAGTTATAAGTTTAATAATAGGTTTGATTCAGCAAGAAATGTTAGCAATATTAGAGAGAAAGAAAATGAAAAAACAAATAGTTACAAAAATACACAATTGTAAATGCCCACATTTACAAAAGTACACATATATACTAACGACAGTAAAATTTTCTAAATAATATAGCTATCTTTCATCAATAATTTTTTTAGTACGTCTGTGACGTTCTAAGTGTAGCAAATAATCGTCTTGCAGTTTTAAAAGGTCTGAATAAACCTGATCCATAGTCTTGCTGGCAGATAGAGAAAGAGAATAAATAAATGAGATAGGAAGTGTTTCAATTTTTTTGTTGCGAGTAATCCAAGAAGAAACAGTTCCTTGAGAGAAAGCGTGTAATTCACAAAATTCTTCTACAGTAATCCCTAGTTGCTTGATAATGTATGTGTTGATAGGATGTGGATACACAAAGGTTTTTCTAGGCATGGTGGGAAATCCTCCTTTTTTAATAAATATTAATGCGTTTGCAGTGATATTGTACTAAAACCCATGCAATAAGGGAAGGGTGTATCTGTTTCTTTTTGGTTGACCTACTTTAATAATATGTTATACTGAAAGTGCGAAATGATAAAAACTCGTGCGAACAGCACAAAAGCCAATCCCTACCTGCGACGAAAGGGATTGGCTTTTTTTTCGTTCGTTGCGACTCCGAACGTGTGGGTTAGAGACAACTTGCTTAGTTATCATCTTTCTCTTCTAACCAGTGAGAAACTAGTTCTAAAACTAGGCCAACAAAAAGAGGTGCGATAACCAATGATAAAAACTCATACACGAACAACACCACCTTTAGCGGCAAGTTGCCGTACTAATTATAACATAATCTTAAAATCTATATAAAAACAAAAAATTTTAGATTTCTTTTTTTAGTATGTATACTCGTTTACATAATGAGCATTTATACTTGTCTGAATCACTCATAACTCTACTTGCAAGGCAGCCACACGAACACTGCACATAGGCAATACTAGTTGTATTATTATCTTCTTTGATTAGTTTGCCTTGGTAATCATATGTCTTCATAAAAATCTCCGTCACTGTAGTATTCATCGATAAAAACATCGATGGTGCTGTTTTCTTCTTCTGTTAATCCGGTAAACTCTATTTTTGATTTTCTATTTTTATCTTTCCAAACCAATATTACCTCCAGCATGCCCACCAACCAATCCTGCACGATTCACAGCTGTTGCTCCATCTAAAAGAGAAGAAGCATGTATCAATGCTTTAAAGCCAAATTTTTGACGTATTTTGTCAATCAAATAATCCAACTGACTATCTACAATTTGTTCTTCTGGAACAGAAAAGAGATCTAACTGAAGGGTAGTATCCCAAACCAACTTTCCAAATGAAACGCCTAAATTACGAACGTCTATTCCAGGAACATAGTTTTCTCGAAAAAGCTTTAAAACATACTCAGTTAACACTTTTGTGTTGTTACTACGAGCGATTTTAAGCTGTTTTCGCCAACCAGACCTGCCCAGTACATCAACTTGTCCTTTAGAATAACCAACAAAAATTGAAACACACTCAGTTTGACAGTTTGCATTCCTCAATCTAGTTGCTACCTGGTCAGCAAGTTCCTTCAGTACTAATTCAACTTGATCCCTTCGTGCATAGTCTTTAGGCAATACTTGACTATTCCCAAATGATTTTTCTTTGGGAGTTTGTTTCTTTTCCCCTAAAAAACTTCGATCAATACCCCAAGAATGAGCGTACAGCTGTAATCCCATGACACCAAAACGTTGCTTTAAAATGTAAGGATCTGCATCAGCTAAATCGTAAATCGATTGAATTCCAGACATCTTTAATCGAGCAGCCATGCGTTTACCGATTCCACAAAATTCCGTAATAGGGGAGATAGTCCAAACTTTTTCTTGAACATCTTCATATCTCCACTCTGCTACAAAACCAGGTGTATTTTTTGCTTCATTGTCTAATGCTAATTTAGCTAGCAAAGGATTATCACCAATTCCAATAGTTACGTACAATCCCATATGATTATAAATCACACGCTGTATAATTCGGGCCAACTTAAATGCTGAATCACAATTAAAGTAGGAGAGAGAAGCAGTAATATCTAAAAAGCTTTCATCTACACTAAAGACAGAATGATCTTCGTCGGCAACGAATCTTTTGTATAAATTATTGATTTCTTGATTCTTTTTCATATACACATTCATTCTTGGTGGTACAACTAATAAATCAGGGTGATCAGGGACTTCGTCTTTACGAGTCACATTAGAAATTCCCAGAACTTTTTTTGCCATTGGAGAAGCAGCAAGCACTAATCCACCTGCATTATCCGCACCACTCATTACCACGAGCATTGTTTTGAGGGGATCTAAGCCACGTTCTACACACTCTACGCTTGCGTAAAAGGATTTTACATCTATACACAAAATCTCGCGTCTAGGTTCTTTGGAGTAATCAAATTTCATGTCAAAAACCACCTTTCCACTCAATATTATACGAACTAGAGTTCGTATAATCAAGCGAACAGCGTTCATTTTTAACAGTAAAATTTTTTATTATACATAGTAGTTTTTTCCAAACAGAACAAAAAAGAATCCCACTGTCATCCAAGACAGTGGGGAAATACAAAGACATAATTGATTTATTTAGTACTTCTATACTAGAATATCATCTTATTACTTTCTTTTTTAAGCGTAAAACTACAAAAATTGAAGTATATAAAAGTAATAGTACGCCAGACACAAAAATGAAACTAGATGTTTTTTCTCCTGTAGAAGGTAAAAACTTAGATTTTGATTTAGAAAAATTTGAATTTTTTGAAGAAGCTACTATATTTTGTTTCTTATTATCAGTATTAGTGATATTACTATTTTCTGTCATTGTTTTATGAAGTACCGTTACTTCAATTTCTTTTTGTGCACCATTATAACTGTATGTTACTTTATATTTACCAGGTTGAGTAGTATCTACGCTTCCAGTTACCTGAACATCTTCGAAGTTAACAGAATTACCATCTTTATCTGTAGCGCGATCAAAATTATCCTTAGCTACCCACTTATCTCCTACATATAAAGTAGAATCGTGTGCTTCTATGCTTGTTTGGTTCTGAAGTACCGTTACTTCAATTTCTTTTTGTGCACCATTATAGCTGTATGTTACTTTATATTTACCAGGTTGAGTAGTATCTACGCTTCCAGTTACCTGAACATCTTCGAAGTTAACAGAATTACCATCTTTATCTGTAGCGCGATCAAAATTATCCTTAGCTACCCACTTATCTCCTACATATAAAGTAGAATCGTGTGCTTCTATGCTTGTTTGGTTCTGAAGTACCGTTACTTCAATTTCTTTTTGTGCACCATTATAACTGTATGTTACTTTATATTTACCAGGTTGAGTAGTATCTACGCTTCCAGTTACCTGAACATCTTCGAAGTTAACAGAATTACCATCTTTATCTGTAGCGCGATCAAAATTATCCTTAGCTACCCACTTATCTCCTACATATAAAGTAGAATCGTGTGCTTCTATGCTTGTTTGGTTCTGAAGTACCGTTACTTCAATTTCTTTTTGTGCACCATTATAGCTGTATGTTACTTTATATTTACCAGGTTGAGTAGTATCTACGCTTCCAGTTACCTGAACATCTTCGAAGTTAACAGAATTACCATCTTTATCTGTAGCGCGATCAAAATTATCCTTAGCTACCCACTTATCTCCTACATATAAAGTAGAATCGTGTGCTTCTATGCTTGTTTGGTTCTGAAGTACCGTTACTTCAATTTCTTTTTGTGCACCATTATAACTGTATGTTACTTTATATTTACCAGGTTGAGTAGTATCTACGCTTCCAGTTACCTGAACATCTTCGAAGTTAACAGAATTACCATCTTTATCTGTAGCGCGATCAAAATTATCCTTAGCTACCCACTTATCTCCTACATATAAAGTAGAATCATGTGCTTCTATGCTTGTTTGGTTCTTAAAAGTTGAAACTTTTTCATAATACATAGCTACTCCCCCTGATTTCACAGAGAAAGGAAGTGATAATTTATATATATTATTAGGTAGCAATAACTTTCCAGTTGTATATTCTGCTTCGGTAGTTTGTATTGTCCCATCCACGCCAATAATTGACGGAAAAGTTACTGTATAATGAGCTCCAGTACTTGGTACTTCAAAATAGTTAACATTTTTACTCAAAAAACATTGCTGATAAGATAAACCTACCTCTAGCGTATCAGGTAACATTGAAAAATCAATAATTTCATTGGCAGCCACGTTAAGGGTCTTTAAATTTTTTAAAGCGGATAAAGGTGAAATATCAGTTATTTTTCCAGTATATGTAGGAAAATCTGTATAACTTTGACCATTACAATATCCTTGTAATTGCAAATTAATTATATTCGGAAATTTTTCACTTATCTGTTTTACCGAATCATTATCATAAAGGGTTTCTACATCCGTACTTCTATTTGAATCTGCATAAGGCTTTGAAGGACCCAGTCTTAAGCTTTTTAAAGAATAATTTACATCAAAAACCGAAAAATCTGAAACACTACTATCTATCAATGATAATTCTTCCAAAGAACTACTTGATTTAATAGGACTTAAATTTGTTAATCCTTTTGCCCTTATTCTTAACGCTTTTATATTTTTAGCATATTGTAAACCTTCTAAATCTTGTATATTTCCTGAACTTCTATATTCAATTTCCTCTAGAGTTTCTAAACTTTTTTTTGTTATATTTTGAATAGGGATATTTAAAGCGTTAGATATAGCTTGTTGTAAATTCTTATCTGGCATCCAATCATCAATATTTTCCGTAACATTCTCTTCATTACTATTAGCTACATCTATATGATTTTCCTGAAGAGAGTCTGAATCTGAATGCTCTTGCTGTTCTCCTATTATTTTTTCAGAAGATTGTTGAGTTTCATTAAGGTTAGCCTCTTTTGCTTGCAATGTTTCTTTTTTCGATAAAACTGTAGTCTCTTGTTTATCCACCTCTTCTGCTATTGCCACTATAGGTAATGACATTGTACTAAATATAGAAATTACTGTTATTATAGACAATGTTTTTCTCAAATTATTTCCTCCTCTTTTTCTAATCTTTATAATCAATTAATTTCCAAAAAAGGCAATAACCAAAAAAAGTATTACTTTATACATACTAATACTATTTGAGAAAGTAGTTGTTGCCCATCATTATTTTAGCAAAATTTTCCCCTTTTTCAATTATTGTGCATATTTCTACATAAAAATCGTTACTTAATTTATATTCTTTTTTGCAACTACTATACTACTTAAAATGATTGTATTTTCCTAACTCTCTTCTTGCCAATTGGCCACAATCAAGGCCAACGTAAGCAACTACATTTGTCTTAATTTGCTATTTATTAATTAAAGTATATACCATTTAAAAATAAAAGTGACAATATAGTCAAAAAACTTACTTCTCTAATCGAAAGTGAGTTTTTTTGTAATACATTCTGATTTATATTTAATTAAAATCCTGACCATCCTTTTGAGAGGTGTATCAAAGTTAGTAATTCTAATAATTCACTAGGCGTTTGAAAGTTATTTCTTAACGTAAATCCGCTAACTGTCGGTTGTAACTCTTTTTTTAAATCATAAAATACTTCTCCTGATAAAGCTTTGTTTCTTATTCTTAATAAAAGGTCATTTAAGTTTTTATCTGAAGAAATTTGTGGATTCGCTAATGCATTATTTGTTAATTGAATAATTTTTTCCAACGCTTCTTTTTTCTTGATGTCCATAAACTCTCCTAAAAAAACGATTGTTTAACTCCAAATACCGATAGACGCCCAGCCTCTATATTTTTGGCCCTCTTTAGTCACAAATTTTTGCAATTCAATAATTGATTTAGGCATTTCAAAATGATGTCTTGCTAAATACTCACTATTAATTGTACTTAATTTATAACAGACTTCACCGATATTTGTTTCATTAGTTGTCAATCTTTTGGCACATTCAAATAACTTATCTTTTAACCCCTCATATTCATTTATTTTAGGATCATTATACGCTTTACTAAGTAAATCTAGTAATTCTTGTTGTTTATCCATTTTAAACTAATCCTTCCTATCTAGGAGCCCAAGGGCCATGTTGTACCCAACCATTAACAATAATTTTTCCAATTTCCCTTGAAGCTTTATTCCAGTCTACCCAACATTTTTGCTTATTACAATATAAACCATTTCCGTAATACGTGGCGGCTTCTACATTTGTTCCTAATACTGTAAAACCAATCCCAATCATCCCACAAATAACTAAGCCTTTAACTAATTTCTTTTTCATGAATGTTCACCTCGAAAAATAAAAATTAGAAAACGTCTTCTATATAGAAATTATAGAACTATTGGTATAGTTTTGTAAATGTTAAAACAAAAGAATTTTCCTAACATTTTTGTAAGTTGGTATCCATCAATTTCAATTGTTTTTTACCTGATTATTGTACCATTTCATTCGAAACAAATATTGCCATCAATACTTTCTTTTTATAAAATAACCTTGATGTCTATATATAAATTTTCAAATTAACAAGGAGAAATGAAACCGATGCTTATCATGCTGTTAGTCATTGTTGCTATGTATTTTTATCTGTTTCGTACACAAAAAAAGCAACAAAAAGAACGACAAGATTTTTTTAACAATTTACAACCAGGAGACGCTGTTGTGACTATTGGTGGGTTACATGGAGTAATTTCTGAAATATCTTCAGATAAAAAGAAGGTAACTCTCGACTGTGAAGGGGCGTTTTTCGACTTTGATCAACAATCTATACGAGCGAAAAAATAAGCAGAAAGGGGTTCCTCTCTGCTTATTTTTTTCTTTTATTTGATAAAGAATAGCCTAACTCTTTCAACTGTTTTTTCGTGACCACATGACGAAATTCTCCATCAAAAACGATCACTGTATATTGATTTATCACTTCAACTTTTCCTTTAATCGTTTGTCCCAAAACAGATTGACAATGCACAAATGAGCCAATATTTATTAAATCCTTACTTTTTTTGGCCAAAACACAACCTCCGAAAATAATGATTAAAACCACCTATCTAGTAGGTGGTTTGGAAGAAATAGTCTCTGAAGAACAATTTCAACGTATCAGGCTATAAAAATTTTATCGTATTTACTTTCCTATTTCAATCTTAATTTCCCTAAAAAAATCTTAGTACAATTATTCATGACTTTCATTTAACTAGGAGGGAACCATGAATATACTCTTCTTAAGTATCTGCCTTTTTATATAGCCACTATCTTAACAGGAGTTTATCACTGGCGAAATAACAAAAAGAAATAAAGAGAACATTTTCTTTATAAATCAATTTCTCTATCTGAAGATTAGATATATAATTCATACCCTTTTAGTTTTCCATTTGAGAATGTTAATTTTGCATAATGATCTGTATCCTCTTGATACGTTAAAATTGCAAAACCACTATCTCCAGTGTATTCATCTTTGGGCTCTCCATACATCTCCTTTACCTTCTCGATAGTAGTCCCCCATGTTAAACCACCCGGAAAGAAAACTGTCAAATCTTTATTGGTAGTATCCGTTATATTAATAGATGTCATACTTGACTCTTTAATATCAATTGTTTTATCAGTTAAATTTGAATACGTACCAGAAATAGTATTACCTTTTTTATTTGTTAAATGTGTTCCTGCAACTGAATCTTTTGGGTTTAATACGTAAGAATCTGAATATTTCAATTCAAAACCTAACTTATTTAAATCTTTTAATTCTATAGGCATAGTCAACACTTGGCTATCTATTTGTATTTGATTATCATACCAATTCTTAGATAAATCTTTAGAAATTGCACCATTACTTTGTTTTTCTTCAATAGACGTAGATGTTTCATTCGTACTTAAACTTTCACTAATTTTAGTTGAACTTGTTTTGGTAGTTTCTTGCGTTGATTGTGCTTGTTTTATTTCTTTGGTTCCGCACCCTACTAGCACACTTAGCAAACTAACTCCTACTGCTAACTGATAAAATTTCTTCAAACATATCTCCTCCTGATTAAAGTTTTCTTGTAAAAAGAGACTGTCTCTTTTTTGTTGTTCATAGTTTTCAATTAGAAGTGAAACTTCACTCTTTTGCAAGGTATATTTCTATATATAAAATTACAAAAAAATAACCTTTTTTTCAATAAGATTAAATAAAAAAACTGAAAAAATCTTTTTATAAATTAAAACTTTTTACTATTTCATCAAGATTTTACCTTTCTTCAATTCTTTTTTGTGCGTATTTCTACATAAGAACCGTTGCTTAATTTATATTCTTTTTTACAGCTACTACACTTAAAATGATTATATTTTCCTAGCTCTCTTCTAGCCAATTGGCCACAATCACAAGCAACATAAGCAACTACATTTGTCTTGTTCCACGTAGTAATTTCTATTCCCCAGTGATCATATTTTTTTCGAACAACCATCTTAATTCTCTCCGTTTCTAAAACTATATCTTGCAACCATTTCTCTATATTCTTGTTTTGTTTTAGGCTGAACTCGCAATACTTCTTCGGCCAACTCTAATAATAGTTTTTCCACTTTTACTGACATTGTATCAAAAATAACCATTGGCTTTTTTTCTTTTGCTACACGCTTTTTATATCTTTGAAAATTTGCTGAATAGAGTCGACCATTTGACATTTTTTCTATTCCATACCCTGAAATCAAAGGATTTTCCAACAACTGAATAATCTTCTCTCTATTTTCCATAATAACTTCTCCTTATCTATTTTTCACTAAGTAATTGTTCTTCTTTAGCTTGTTTTTTAATTCGTTTAAGAGTAGACAAAGAAATGCCTGTTTTCTTTTCTACTTCTCTCATACTGTTTGTTTCCATTAACTCTAGTGCGTGTTTGTATTTATCATTTAGAACTCTTTTCGGACGTCCTTCTCGATAATTTTTATTGTTCGCTCGATGCCACTGTTTCCCTTCTTGCGTTCTCGTCACGATTAAATCTCTTTCAAATTGCGCAAAGCTACCCAGCATATTCATCATTAACGTTTGCATAGAATCACTTTTGTTTGGCTCAAATGTTAGGGCATTATCTAAGAAGGTGATAGTCACTCCTGACTTGTTCAAAGAAGAAATAATCGAATTTAAATCAACGATACTTCTAGCCAGCCGATCAATTTTCGTCACTAAAACTTTATCACCAGTTTTTACAATAGATAGTAGTTCTTCTAATTCTTTTCTTCCTTCTTTTTTTGTTCCCGTATATTTTTCACTGAAGATTTTTTCTGCTCCAGCTTGTTCTAGTTTTTGAATCTGGGTTTTGTAATCTTGATTACTAGTACTCACTCTTGAATAACCATAAATAGACAAAATTTCCCCACCTTTTCTGAACATAAGTTTTTGACACTTGATAATTCCAAGTATAGCACGAAAAAACAAAGAGGTCAAAAACTTAAAAGTTTTTGACCTGTTTGATTCTTACTATAAATTATTTTTTGTAGACAGTACTCCTATGTCCTATTGAAAATATTTGTATTATAATTTCTGAATCACAAATATTAGCCAATATTCGATAATTTCCGATTCTGTAACGCCATTCACCACTTCTATTTCCAGTCAAGCCTTTTCCATGTTGACGAGGATCAGTAGTTCCTTCTAAGTTTTTTCTAATCCATGCTACTATTATTCTTGCCTGGTTTCTATCCATTTTTTTTAATTGTTTCTGAGCTTGTGGCATATATACAACTTTATATTTCATTTAATAGATTCTCCATTTCCTCTTGAGAAATACCAATCTCTTTTTTCTCTTTGGAAATTTCCATTGCGTTCCGTAAGGTTTTTAAATCAATTTCATCTTCAATTTTATCTAATACAGTTTTTCGATAAAGTTCAGTTAATGAAGAATTATGAGCTTTTGCATATTCTAACACAAGTTCTTTTTCATCCTCAGGAATTCTAAATGTAATTGTTGATTGAGACATCTTATTACCTCCATTCGCGCTTTGTAATAACATTGTATTAAAAATAAGTAAATTTGTCAATACATTGTAATTACAAATATAATAGTTAATCCAATATATAGAATAAAATATGAACGATAATTATCTAGTACGTTTTATCAAAACAATTCTACTTGTGTCACATTGGTTTTTATCCGTTCCAAAGACTGTTTATAATATTTTTCATTCGTTTCAAAACCAATAAACTGTCGGTCTGTATTCAAACAAGCAATCGCTGTTGTCCCACTTCCCATACAATTATCCAAAACAATTTCTCCTGGTTTTGTGTATGTTTTTACCAGATATTCTAATAACGCTACAGGTTTCTGTGTAGGGTGAATGGTATATTTTGTCGCATCTTTTGAAAAACGCAAAAGATTGTTAGGATAACCTGTTACCTCTTGTGTGTAGGTCTTTCCGGAAAGCCTACTAGAATAAACATTATCATCATATTCTGATCGACTAGCTACACGCTTATTTTTTAAGGGAATTAAGCCTTGCGGATAATAATTAGGTCTTCCTTTTGAAAAAACAGAAATCGTTTCTATGCAACGCATTGGTTGTGTTTTCGCAAATGTAAAACCAGTCACATTATTTTTCAACCAATACCAGTCATATTTATAAAGTTTGAAATTGCTCATACGTAATGCAGTAGAAAAAGGTTCTGCCCCGAATAAAATAATAGGGGTATCTTTTTTAGCTATTCGCAAATAGGATTCCCACAACTTATCCCAGGGCAATACCTCATCCCAGGAACAAGCTGTAGTACCATAAGGCAAATCACAAATAATCGCATCGATTCATTCATCCGGTATTTTTTTCATTCCTTCTAAACAATCTTCAAAGTAAATCGTATTGTATTCCATCATAAGTTACTCCTTATGATTTAGGCCTAAATCGTTTATTATTCAAGTCTTGATACCTTTACTTTACGGATTATTTGTTTGAAAGGTTTCCTAACAAATCTTGAAAAATGTTGCTAAAAAGTCCTTTTTAGAACCTTTTAGCAATATCATATATCACTGCCACTGTAACTGAATTCCCCGCTTGTTTATACAAACTACTATCAGACATTTTTTGTTCATACTCACAATGATAATGATCTAACTTATTTTCAATAATAATTTTTGCTATCTCCCTACTTCCAAATTTTGCTGCTAAAAATGCTTCATCTGGAAAAGCTTGTAGTCGCCAACATTCCATTGGAGTAAGTCTTCTTATCTGGAAATCTTCAGTAACTACTGCTTGCTGATCACCCGTTAACAACGTATGTGCATATTTTTTACCTACGCGGCCTCTTCTTTTCTTTGAATTTGGAAAAGCAAAATTAATGCTATCACCTGGTCCAGCTTCACTATAACCTTCTTTTGTTGCTTCTCGAACCAAAATTTTAGGTTCTTGGCCACCGCCACCCATCGTTGTAAGAGTAGGAGAAAGCCCGTTAACTGAAACAACCGCTGAGGAAGAGCGAAACTTATTGTCTAACAATCCTTCAACAATAATTCTTTTTTCCACCTGTGTTGTTTTTGATTGAGTAGGAACCATTATTTTACTTCCTTCCCCATTATTGCAAGTAATTGTCGGACTTATAGCATCCGAGGAAAATACATTTCCGTTCATTCCTCTAGCACTTGGATTCACATTACCAACAACTTGTTGTTTTCTTCCCTTTGAATTTATTTTTGCTGATTTAAAATTAATTTGGCTTTCTTCTCCTGTGATAGGAAATATTTGGTTGGTACTTGCTCCTCTAAGACGTCCGATAATAAAGATACGTTCTCTATTTTGTGGGACATAATTCTTGCTGTTAAGCACTTGCCATTCCACGTTATACCCCAATTCATCCAAAATTCGTAAGATTGTCTCAAACGTAGCGCCTGAATCATGGTTGAGGAGTCCTTTAACATTTTCAAGGAATAGATACTTGGGCTGCAAAATATGTGCGAACCGTGCAATTTCAAAAAAGAGAGTTCCTCGAGTATCTCTGAAACCTTTTCTTTTTCCTGCAACACTGAAAGCTTGGCATGGAAATCCACCTGCGATAATGTCCACACGTCCGATTCCTCGAACAAATTCATCTGATATTGTTGTAATGTCATGCATTTCTACCTCATTTTCTGTATTATGAATTGCTTTGTAACTTTCTCTTGCTTTGGCATCAATTTCACAAAAACCTATACACCGATGTCCTGCTTTTTCTAACCCTAAGCGAAAGCCTCCAACTCCTGAAAATAAATCTAAAAACGTTAATTGTTGCTTTGTCATGAGAAAAACTCTTTCTCACAGCGCTGTGGTCGTTATTCAAGCTTGTACCAGAAGTATAACGATTATTAGGTTTACAGAGAGTCGCTTCTTTGTTGCCAAAAAGTTGTTATTTAGCGATAAAACAACAAATCTAAAGCCAAAGCAAACTGAAGCATTGCCATTTTGGAATCATCAATAATAATATTTTTTTGATAGTTAATCCGTTCACTCACAGCAACTACAGATAGTCCATAAAAATAACGATAAAAAAATACACGCCGTCGTCGTTCCGTTATTTCTGGACGATACGGGTGCATAATCGCGGTAAATGCATGAGTAAAACATGCTTCTGTTTTTAAGTATTCTTTTTCATGTTCTGATAAGGAAAGTCCTTGTTGCTCTTTTTCCCTGATTGGGTCATTTTTTACAACTAAAAGACACTCACTCGTTAACTGAGGATAGACAGTAAGTCCCATTCGTTCTCGATTGATTTTCATTGTCTGTATAAAAATACCTACAGCCTCTTTTGTTTTCGGCCAATCAATAAATTCAAACGGTGGCAATGTGTAGTCTTTAATATCAAAAAGACTCAAAATTTCACCTCTTTTATGCTATAATCAGTACGTTACTGAAGAAGGCTTCTTTCAGTGACAATTGTGTAATGGCCAGAGCGATTGCTCTGGCTTTTTCTATTTTTTTATTTTTGCTTCTATTCTTTGTTTTAAAACACTCATTCTCAGACTTTTCAATCGATACCTGGAATAAAAATAAAGTTGCCAAGTTTGTACTGGGTAAAGCATATATGCCTGTTTATTCATCAAAGCTTCTTTTTCTTGCTCAATGATCTTTTTAGCTACTATATTTTTTGAAAAATATAACTTTTCTATTTCCTGTAATTCTTCTAAGCGTATGTGAAACAAGTAAAGTCCTGCTGTTCGCTTAATGTTTTTCATCATTCTTTTCTCCTAACTTTTATACCAAATAAAAAAGCTCTCTATCAACTAGAGAGCATCGTCAAAATTGAGAAATATAATGACCTTCTTAATGAAAATCTCTTATTATTTTATACTATGTTTTTCCCAAATTCAATCTCTCATAATTACTTTTTCTTTGTAGGAAAGAAAAAATAATTGATTTGTTTTTTCAATATATTGATAGATTGCTACCTTCAATGTGTCTGTTAGCCCTGGTATCTGATTAATTATTTCTTTCACTTCTGTTTCATTGTATTCAAAAAAATCCCCCTTCCATATCAACGTTACTGTTAATTCTACGTTCCGAATTTGCAAAAAATACGTACAACCAAACGTGTTGCCACACTCACGGCCGTAAATAAACATGTTGCTTTCACTCTTTCCTTATACTAATCTTTCTCTTTGACTAAATTGTTTCCCTTCTTCAACGCCTTCCTGAAATGCTACTAGGTCTTTTGTTTTATGAGAAGTATCTTTTCCTGGCACTAGTGATAATTGATCAAACTCTTTTTGCACGTGCTCTGGAACTTGTAAAGCCATTTCGTACCCTTTTGTTTTTACTTGTTCCTCAAATTGTTCCTGCAATCCTACAAGATAACCTTGAATATAATCTTGTTTTAATTGCCATTTCCGCTTTCTTTTTCGTTTGATTTCAGGCCGTTGCATGAATCTCCTTGCACTATATGCAATACTTCCCTTTGCATAATGAAACGTAATATCCGCAATTTCTACATCTGTTTTCGTTCCTAGAAAATGTAATTCTACAGGTGTTCCTGCTACATAATAAAACTTTACTCGAAAATTCCAAGCAATAATTCCTGCTAATCGATATAGCCATTTCTGCGGCTTTCCTTGATATACAACAAAATCAACCACTTTCTCTTCAAAAGAAGATTGTTTATAGTCAAATACTTGTTCCTCAGATACTCCGTAAGCAAGCATTAGCTCTTGTGCTTTCGCTAACGCGCTCATAGATTCTTCATCATTTGCATCATTCGCTAAAGCTAAAAGCTTTTGAATTTTTATAAATCTTTTATTTTCCATTCTTTTCCCTTCCTCCTGTTCCAAACGCCTTCATTATTTGATAATCTGCTCGAATCATTC
>NZ_JBIORY010000004.1:0-9625 GCF_051714505.1 Enterococcus sp. AZ129
CACTTAAAACAATCAACGAACAAATTACACAAAGCACATTGAAAGCCCCCATCACTGGAACGGTTCATCTGAATGAAACTGTCAAAAACCAATTAGAAATTCCAAAAGGCACTACGTTAGCAGAAATCTATCCAAAACCTAAAAACTCATTTCTTACGTTTACAGCACTTATTCCAGCTAATGAAAGTATGCGAATTAAGTCAGGAATGACGGTGCATTTCAAATTAGACAAAAAGGGAGTAGCTACAAAAATAATTGACGGCACTTTAAATGAAATATCAGAAAATAGTACAACAACAGAACAAGGGACATTTTACACAATAAAAGGACTACTAAATGCACCTGAAGACTTTACTAGTAGATATGGTCTTACGGGAGAATTATCTCTAGTTATCGGCAAGAAAACCTATTGGCAACAACTCAAAGATATTCTATTCAATCAAGAATAAATATATTTAAATTGTTTATCACAAATACATTTTAACAACTATTCGACTTCACTCGGATAGTTGTTATTTAATATCATCGTGCGATTTTTTCAATGAATATTCTGAAGAGCATAAGGGGAAATGGGGGGCACACAAGGTGTCCCGTCTTGCAGTGCAAGGCTTTCCGGTGGGGTACAAATTTACCCGCTCATAGCACATTTATAGTAGGTATATAGCAGGTTTCTAACATGTGTTTTAAGCTTGATTTAATGCGATTTTATACATTGTCATAATACATTTATAGCAGGTATGTCGTATGAACCTAGCACATTTATAGCACCTAAAAATTTAGGTGTTTTTGTTATTTTATAAAAAACGGTTTTCTCAACAATTAAGTGAGGTATTTCTTAAAAATTTAATGGGTATTTTCCTAGAAAATTGGCTAAAATTTCCGTTTTTACTCGAAAAAACAATTGGTTTGTTTACAAGATAAAGTCTATTTATTATACTTTATACAAATTAGTTTTTCAGTCGGTAAAAAGACGGTTTTTACCGTTAAAAATTCAAAAACCGCATAATATCAAGGTTTTCGCCAGCCGGCAGAAACCGCTTTTTAGCCGATTTTCACAAAAAAAGTGATATCATGCTAGAACCAAACCGCACTGCGGTTTATATCAATTTTGATATCAGGTTCCCCTTATGCTCTTACAAAAAACTTGTGAAAAAAATTCCCTCAAAAAAACAAAGGAGGTTGTCCGCATGTCTATGCTTATTGCGCGTATGCAAAAAATTAACCGAGGAACGTTAACCATTATCGAAAATCACAACAAAAGAAAGTTCAAATCTCCCCTGCCCAAAGAAATCGATACCACACTTACCTGCTTAAATTATGACCTCGTGTTAGATTCAAGTATCAGCTATAAAAAAGCAATTATCGGATATATCACTCAAAACAAAGCAACTGATCGTGCGCTAAGAAAAGACGCCATTCTTGTAGTGGAATGGTTGATTAGTAGTGATTCTGCTTTTTTTATCTCGTTATCTCCAGAAGAAATTCACCGATTTTTCCAAACAGCGCTAGAATTTTTTCAAAAACGATACGGCATAAGCAACGTTGCTTATGCGCAAGTCCATTTAGACGAACCTATCCCCCATATGCATTTAGGCGTTGTCCCATTGCGTGAGGGACGATTAACAGCAAAAACGGTTTTTACCCGAGAAGAATTGAGAAACATTCAAGCCGAATTGCCCGACTATTTAACACATGCTGGATTTGATATTTCACGTGGCCAAAAGAAAAAAGCGCGCAACCCACTCAAACTGGAGGAAGAATGGGAACAACTCGCGCAAGAAAAAGAAGCTTTAGCGTTAGAACGACAAACGTTTCAAGACTATCTTCAAGCCATTGATTCTGAGACAAAACAGTTTCAAGAAAAACTAAACAGCTGGGTAACCTTTCCCCGATTTTCTAAAACAGCCAAGTTATCTCACGAACACTATCAAGAGCTATGTGACCTGTTGGAACAAGCAAAGAAAGCCATGAATATTTCAAAAATAACAAAAGAAGTCAATAAAGACTTGTTGTTAGAAAACAAAAATTTAAAGTACAAAAATCAAGAATTAATCAATATTTCCAAACGGGTAGCTTCGGAAAATGAACAACTAAGAGAGAAGATTGCCAATTTGAAAAGATCTTCTACCAGCAATTAATTAAAATCAATTTAAACAGCACTAATTCCAATTCTAAGAAGTTTTAAATTGGATTAGGTATAAAATATCGATTTAAAGTTAAAGTTGCTTAAATCGAAAATTAGAGGTGTTTAAATATATTTGAGTCGAAATGTATATTTTGCTTTTTTTCGTCTAATTTGTTATATTGAACTTGCGAAACGTAAGAATTTGTTACAAGACAGCACAAAAGCCAGTCCTACTGCGAATAGGACTGGCTTTTTTTTTCGCTAGTTGCGACGTCTAGCGTTGTGGGTTAGGGACAACTTGTTTCAGTTATCGTCTTTCTCGTCTAACCAATGAGAAACTAGTTCAATGACTAGGCCTACAAAAAGAGGTGCGATAACCAACGTAAAAATTTGTTCTAACAAGACAGCACCCCCTTTGGGGACAAGTTGTCCGTATTGAGTATAGCATAATTGCTTTAGGGTTGTTAGGGCTTGCCCTGACCGCCTGTAAGGCGCCTATAAACAAGAATAAAGGCCTTTATACTAAAACTGTTTTAAAACGGCTTAAACAAGCTCTCAGAGCCTCACAAAAACCTCTTTAAAAACGGGTTTAGCAAAGGAGCCTTTAGGCGACTGCGCAGTACAATGTGAGAGCGAAGCGAACACACCTTTTTAAGCGACCGTAGGGAGCAAGATTTGTAGTTTAGAAAAATTCGCGAACCTGTTTGAGGAAAAAAGGAGTGTTTTTTAGGCGGGAAATTTTGTCCCCCTCTTTTTAAATCTCTTTTTAAATCTCTTTTTAAACCTCTTTACCGTCGGCTGTATCCTTACTCTCCCAAGGGAATGACGCTTTTATCTACATCGTTTTGTCTGTTTATCTACATCGTTTTGTCTGTTTATCTACATCGTTTTGTCTGTTTATCTACATCGTTTTGTCTGTTTGTACATTGAATTAGTACATCGACGATGTTAATATAAGATGTAGATAAACAGATATTTTGTATTTCATAACGTCTGTATCTCTTGTGCGAGTAAGAAAGGAGGTATTTTAAATATGTCTAATGAAATCGTAAAGTATCATCATGAATTAAATACAATTCCGTTGCGAAAATTTACACCAGTCGAAATGAATTTGTTCTTCTCTATCGTATCAAGAATGCGTGATGTAGGTGATAAAAAAGTACAATTTACATTCGAGCAATTAAAAGATTTAAGCAATTATAAAGCAACTGCAAATGTTCGATTCATAGATGATTTAGAAACAACGTATGACAAATTAATGGATTTACGTTTTGGTAGAAGAAGTGCTGACGGTTTGCAACGTGAACGTTTTGTTTTATTTAATCAATTTAAAATCGACGGAAAAGCTGATATTCCTTTTGCTGAAATACAAGTTCATGAAAAAGCCTTACCCTTACTTAATAATCTTGAAGAATGGGTGCGCTATTCTCTCCAACAGTTCAATGAATTAGAAAGCAGTTATTCAAAAACAATGTTTCGATTACTAAAACAATACAGAACCAAAGGTTTCGCTTATTTTTCAAAAGAAGACTTTCATGAATTACTTGATATTCCTAAAAGTTACAACCAAGGTACGATCGATCAACGTGTGTTCAATCCAATACGACAAGAACTCACCGCAATCTTTAAAGGTTTAACAATCAAAAAGAAATACGGAAAAGGCCGTGGGAAGCCTGTCATTGGCTACCAATTCACATTTAAACCAGAAATCAAAAAAGCAGACGACTTTAACAAACATGCACCTACTAAAGAAGAACAAAAACGTGCTTTAACCGAAGCACATGAACAAGCAAGTTATGAAGAAACACCTAATACTCTTAATGAGCGTATAAAGCAAAAACAACGTGAATTAGAACTACTACAACAAATCCAACAACTAGAAAAAGAGAAAGAAGCTCTTGAAGCACAAACTGGATCAAATCTTTCGGAAAAAGAGAAAAAAAGCTTATTATCCGATTTAGATAATTTGTTTAACTGAAGGTGACGTATGGCAGATAAAACAATCAAAGAACTTGCTGAAGAATTAGGAGTTAGTAAAACAGCTATTAATAAAAAAGTTTCTGATGAAAATCGAAAACTTTGGTTTGCGAAAATCGGAAACAAGTTTGTGATTAACGAAGTTGGTCAAAAAGCTATTAAATCAATGTTTTTAGCTGAAAACGAAAACTTAAATCGCCAACCAGTTTGCGAAAAAACGAAAACCGAAAACCATAAAAACGCCAACCAAGTTTCCGATTTGGAACTCCTTCCTTTTCTAAAAAAACAGTTGGATCAAAAAGATATACAGCTACAAGAAAAAGATACTCAAATAAAACAAATACAAAAACTACTCGACCAGCAACAACAACTCACTCTCCAAGCAAACCAACAAATCGAGAAGCTACAAGAACAGCTACAATTAACTTACACTGCAGAAACGTCAGAAAACGAAGAATCACAAAACGATACACCACCAACTAACAAGAAAAAGTGGTGGCAGTTTTGGTAGAGTTAAAAAGAAAAAGACAAGCCTAAACGGCTATTTATTCAAGTAAGATTTTCTCGCAAGGTGTACCTACCTTGCTATGCTTGCCACAGGTAACTTTTTCCTTTTCTTGACAGAAAAAAAGCCCCTTATGTTATACTTAATTTACCCAAAAAACGCATAAAAATAAATGCACAAAAAAGCACTAGGTTTTTAATCCATTTGACCTAGTGCTTTTTCGTGTAATAAATTATTTAGTCGTTTGTGAGTGGTTGTTTCATTTTTTTGTAGAAAGAACTAGGTCTAAAGGAGTTAAAAACATTCGTTTTATTCTATTCGTGATTCGCGCATGGCAATTCCCTAGTTCTTTCCGCTAAAAATGAACGAGTTTATACCAAAATTTTAACATAACTTTTTTTGCTTTTTCAATTATTTTTTAGAAACCAACGGTTGATTTTTCCTAAAAAAATTTTTATACTCAATTTAGGTTGGTAAACATAGAATTTCCTAACAAATTATTTACTACTATCTCAACGAATTCGTGTCTCCGAGAACGAATTCGTTCCTTATTTTTTACGATAAAATAACAAAGAATGCCTTCTTTGTCCAATCAGTTTTCACAAAAAACCAACCACAAAAATGAGGGTCTTTTTGCGCTTTTAGAAAGTCAAAAGAAGTAGACCAATCCAAAATCACAAAGTAGCCTCTGTAATCGTTGATACAGAGGCTACTTTGTGTAGTGGTCATTATGTTAACTAGGTGTTTAAATAACACAAAAAGAACTTTTTACTCACAATTTGTATTTTTTATCAATAGACTCTTGATTGATCGTTCCGCCTATAAACAATAAAAGTATGCATAAAATACAGCTAATAAGTAGAATGTGTTTTTTTCCGCTGTTCAAAAATTCTCACCCCATTCACTATTAAAATAGCAGGAATTCCAAAGTAAAAGAAGAATTGATTAGCAGGTAATACAAAATATAAAAGAATTCCTGCAATGACAGTTAAAATTATAGCAATTTGTGTTAGTTTCATAGGATATTCCTCCTACATTAATAGAATGAAAGAAGATATACGCCTTTTTAATATGCATATAATTAACTTCTACTCCAACTAAAAAATATATAAAATCAGAACGTTCATTAACAATTTCATAATTACTTCCTTAAAAAATAATAAACGTGTATTGCGGTAATACACGTTTATTATTGATGAAACCTTATATAATAAAACTAGTCTTGATTTTGTATTAAATAATGTTTGTTAAAACTTTTTTTAGAAACTAATTTGTGATTAGTAACGTCTAAATAATCACCTATATCACCTACAGAATACATTGCATATCCAGCAAACCCTCCACCAACGGAACCAACCATTCCAAACTTTATATTAGTAGTTACTGAAGGCTCTAACGCACTCATTAAAATGATTAATTTGTTATCAGAAGACCATCTTAAATAATTTTTAGCAAAAGCTTGTTTAACCCATTCTGGCTGTTTGTTCGTCTTACTAATTTCCCAAACTTCAGCTATTTTTTTCTTATATAAAGTTTTCATACAATAACCATCTACTTTCTATCAATTACATGAATTAGGGGTCCCGCCTTGACCATAAGGTCCACAGTTACGCGCTTTGAATCTTGCATAATCTGAACCATTCAATTGCTCAGCAGTACGTGTTGGAGCTAATCCACCTAAAAGACCTCCTAAAAAATCAGCCCAACCCCCACCAACAGTTTGTTTCATTTCTTTTTCAGTTAACACTTTATATTTTTTCATAAAAAGTCCCTCCTAGGTATTCAAACTTCTTAAGAAAACACTTTCTTTACACTTTTATTAAATCAAAGTCTAAATATTCTGTCAATATTTTTTATGAGAAAAATTCTCAAAATTATCTCAATATAGTAAACTAAATAAGAAAATAAATACAAAATAAATGAGAGGAAAATATGAAAAAGATTATCTACCAACAAGACGAAAAAGATTGTGGTGTTGCTTGTATTGCTATGATTCTAAAACACTACAAAACTGAAATTCCTATACATAAATTACGTGAACTATCAGGAACAGATTTAACAGGAACTTCTGCTTTTGGATTAAAAAAAACTTTTGAAAAACTGGGCTTTCATTCTCCTGCTATTCAAGCAGATAACGACGTATGGAAAGAAAAAGATTTACCATTACCTTTAATTGCTCATGTGTTAATCGATAATAAATACATGCACTATGTTGTTGTGTATGAAATAAAAGGCGATACGTTATTAATAGCCGATCCAAATCCAACAAAAGGAAAAATAAAAAAAACAATTGAAGAATTTTCCAAAGAATGGACTGGTATTTTATTGTTACCTACTCCAACTAAATCTTATACTCCTAGTAAAGAAAATGTAGCTGGTTTGAGTACCTTTTTCCCAATCATTTGGAGTCAAAAAGGAATAGTTTTTCACATTATTTTAGCTTCTCTTTTCATTACTTTATTTGGTATTGGTAGCTCTTATTATTTTCAAGGAATTTTAGATTATTTTATTCCAAATCAAGCACGATCCACATTAAATATTGTTTCTATCGGATTAATTGTTGTTTATCTATTCCGTGTTTTATTTGAATATAGCCGAAATTATCTCTTGGTTATTCTAGGACAACGCATGAGTATAGCTATAATGCTTCAATACTTCAAGCATGTCCTCACTTTACCTATGAATTTTTTTGCTACTCGTAAATCAGGAGAGATTATCTCTCGTTTTTTAGACGCAAACAAAATTATTGATGCCTTAGCTAGTGCTACATTGTCTGTCTTCTTAGACATTGGTATGGTGTTACTAGTAGGAATTACTTTAGCTATTCAAAACGGAACATTATTCTTAATTACTTTAGCTTCACTCCCATTTTATCTTGTCACTATTTTAGCTTTTGTTAAAAGTTATGAAAAAGCCAATCAAGAAGAAATGGCTGCTGGTGCTACCTTAAATTCAAGTATTATTGAAAGTTTAAAAGGGATTGAAACCATTAAAGCCTATAGTGGAGAAGAAACAGTTTATGAACGAGTCGATCAAGAATTTATTCAATTAATGAAAAAGTCTTTTCAGACGGTTACTTTAGACAACATACAACAAGGAATTAAACACGCCATTCAATTAATTGATAGCGCTTTAATTTTATGGATAGGTTCACTTTATGTGATGAAAGGAACCATTAGTCTTGGTCAACTAATTACCTACAATGCCTTATTAGTCTTTTTTACTGATCCTTTACAAAATATCATTAATTTGCAAGTTAAAATGCAAACAGCGCAAGTAGCAAACAAACGATTAAACGAGATTTTCGCTATAGAACCCGAACAAGCAATAACTTCTTCCGAACATGAAATTTCAAACAAAATCTTCCAGCAAGAAATATCCTTAGAAAATGTTTCCTTTTCTTACAACATGAAAGCACCCATTTTAAAGAATATTTCTTGTACCATTGCACCAAAAAGCAAAGTGGCTTTAGTTGGTGTAAGTGGCTCAGGAAAATCGACCTTAGCTAAATTATTGGTCAATTTTTATGCTCCTTCAGAAGGCAAAATTTGTTATGGAAAAATCAATCACTTAGATATTCCATTTCAACAATTACGTGAGCATATTACCTATGTTCCTCAAGAATCCTTTTTCTTCAGTGGAACAATTATAGAAAATTTGACTTTTGGACTACAAAAAACACCTAGTTTTGAACGAATTATTGAAGTGTGCGAAGCAGTGCAACTAACCACTTTTATTGAACAACAGCCATTACGCTACGATATGGTATTAGAAGAAGGAGGGACTAATCTTTCTGGCGGTCAACGTCAACGATTAGCCATTGCACGTGCGCTTTTGAAAGACGCTGATATTCTAATTTTAGACGAAGCAACAAGTGGTTTAGACACTTTATTAGAACATGATATTCTTGAATATTTACTAAAATTAGAAAATAAAACAGTACTTTTTATTGCGCATCATTTACCTATTGCTAAAGCGTGTGAACAGATTTTAGTCCTTCATAATGGAAATCTGGTTGAACAAGGCACACATGAAGAACTTCGTTACAATCAAGGCGTATATCAACAATTATGGGATATTTAAGAAAGGACAGAGAATTTATGGGCCATAAGGATTGGTTAGATCATTCAAGTATTTATAGTCAACAACACCATACCTTTTATCGTTGGGTCTTGTATCCAGTTATTCTTTTTTTGTGTTTAACAGGGCTTTTTTTAGCTTTTGCAAAAAAAGAGGTTGTTATTCGAACGCCTGCTCAATTAATTGCACCAAAAACAGAAGTACTACAAGTACCGGTAGAAGCAAAGATAAAAACCAATACTCTAAAAGAAAACCAAATAGTAAAAAAAGGGGAAACATTAGTCACATTTGATACAACCTCTTTACAAAATGAAAAAAAACGATTAGAACAAGAAAATACACTTATTGAGCAACAAAAGAATGCTGCTCAAACCTTTATCAATAGTTTAAAAAATGAACAAAATTTATTCGAAACTGAAGATTCCTTTGGGTATAGCAATCAACTTAAAAGCTTCTTTGCTGAAAAAGAAGCGACTATTTACAATTCAAAACAGATTGAAGAAACTATACAAAAAGAACAAGATATCTATAATAAATCAAAAGAGCTACTAGAAAAACAACTGACTACACGCCAAAAAGAATTACAAGAATGGGAACAAGTACGTACGGCATGGATTAACGAACAAAACATACAAGGATTTTCACCTGAAATCACTTCCAAATATCAATTATGGCAAACACAATTGTCTGATGTAACAGAAGAACAAAAAAACAAACCAAATCAACAATCTTGGCTACAATCGATGAACAAATTGTTCAACAAAAA
Source organism: Enterococcus sp. AZ129 (assembly GCF_051714505.1). Classification (NCBI taxonomy): domain Bacteria; kingdom Bacillati; phylum Bacillota; class Bacilli; order Lactobacillales; family Enterococcaceae; genus Enterococcus; species Enterococcus sp. AZ129. The sequence continues at coordinate 9,454 of NZ_JBIORY010000004.1, forward strand.
AAAGAAATAGAGCAATTGCAAGCAGAACAGGCTAAATTGGTCCCTCCAAATACGTCTAAAAACGAAATAAATAGTCAAAAAGAAAAAGAGAAGCAAAACAAAGAATTATCTTTAGCAACAACCAAACAAAAAATAACAGAATTAACCGATACACAACAAAAAAATGAATTAG
>NZ_JBIORY010000005.1:0-4912 GCF_051714505.1 Enterococcus sp. AZ129
AAATCGGTGAATTTCTTCTGGAGATAACGAGATAAAAAAAGCAGAATCACTACTAATCAACCATTCCACTACAAGAATGGCGTCTTTTCTTAGCGCACGATCAGTTGCTTTGTTTTGAGTGATATATCCGATAATTGCTTTTTTATAGCTGATACTTGAATCTAACACGAGGTCATAATTTAAGCAGGTAAGTGTGGTATCGATTTCTTTGGGCAGGGGAGATTTGAACTTTCTTTTGTTGTGATTTTCGATAATGGTTAACGTTCCTCGGTTAATTTTTTGCATACGCGCAATAAGCATAGACATGCGGACAACCTCCTTTGTTTTTTTGAGGGAATTTTTTTCACAAGTTTTTTGTAAGAGCATAAGGGGAACCTGATATCAAAATTGATATAAACCGCAGTGCGGTTTGGTTCTAGCATGATATCACTTTTTTTGTGAAAATCGGCTAAAAAGCGGTTTCTGCCGGCTGGCGAAAACCTTGATATTATGCGGTTTTTGAATTTTTAACGGTAAAAACCGTCTTTTTACCGACTGAAAAACTAATTTGTATAAAGTATAATAAATAGACTTTATCTTGTAAACAAACCAATTGTTTTTTCGAGTAAAAACGGAAATTTTAGCCAATTTTCTAGGAAAATACCCATTAAATTTTTAAGAAATACCTCACTTAATTGTTGAGAAAACCGTTTTTTATAAAATAACAAAAACACCTAAATTTTTAGGTGCTATAAATGTGCTAGGTTCATACGACATACCTGCTATAAATGTATTATGACAATGTATAAAATCGCATTAAATCAAGCTTAAAACACATGTTAGAAACCTGCTATATACCTACTATGAATGTGCTATGAGTGAGCAAAAATGTACTACACCGGAAAGCCTTGCACTGCAAGGCGGGACACCCTGTGTGTCCCCCATTTCCCCTTATGCTCTTCAGAACATTTATTAAACAAGTGAAAGAAATTTATAAAATAACAATTTGAATAATTTGCAATAGAAAGCTTTTAGACGAATTAAGTAAGTGAAAATATAAAGAATAAAGAAACCTTCAGAAACGCATATACCAATTGTTATGAATTAACCTTTTGACGATATAAAAAGTTGTTATAAAGCTTTTTAAGAAAAAGAAATATAACTATATCATTTATCAATAAAAAGAATATAAGTATTCATTTTTTTTATTGAAAAAATATTGACAAAATGAAATTGTCAGACTATTCTAAAAACAAAGAAAACGTTTTCTCTAATTGAAAATTAGGGGTGATTTTATGAGTTACAAGAAAAAACTTATTGTTGGTATTGCAAGTATTTCATTGATTTTTAGTAGTTCTTGTATTGCTTTAGTAGCTAATACAACTACCGTTGAAGCTAGCAGTAGCTCATATAGACACAACCATGCTGGTTATAGATGTTATAGAATGAGTTATTATGTAAGTCCTGCTAAATGTAAACAATTATCTCGACAAACTGGTAACCTTAAAACTGTTTCAGCTATTTCAAATTTTATTGGTTTGTCTGGACTGACACCAGGAATTGTATCATTGGTTTTTGGTTCTGCAGTTAATGCTAATAATGTCTTTGTTACAGCAGCAAGGAGAGGAAAAGGGGTTCAATTAAACTATATTGCTCATTTTAGTAATACAACAACCTACAACTATAGTTCTAATCAAAATTATGTTATTAAATAAAACTTTAAGTTAGGAGGAATATTCTATGAAATTAACCAAAATTGCTCTGGTTTTAGCTGTTATTGCAGGTATTATTTTGTATTTTGTGTTGCCTGCTAATCAATTCTTCCTTTACTTTGGAATACCTGCTATTTTAATAGTGAATGGAATAAGAATTTTTGAACAACGGAAAAAACCACATTCTACCTGTTAGCTTTTATTTGCTAGTGAATGATTGTATTTTATGTTATAAAACAATTTAATTAACTACAAAAAGCCATCGTATCAAGGGATACGATGGCTTTTTGTAGTTTTATAGATCTATTTTTTTTCTCGCTGTTGTTCAACGCACTTTCTAAGAACTAATATTGCTTTATTAGTGTTAGCTGGTATACACCAAGCTTTAATATTTGCCTTGTTTTTTTCAAGCATTTCACTTAATTCCTTTTCTTCAGTATCGTTTAGAGAGCTTTTTAAAAGTATTTTTTCTAGGAATTTGTAATCTTTCTTTTGTTTTCGTAAAGCGTAAGATAAACCGCCTTTTGTGTAATTACTGAAGAACAGATTTTTTGCTATTTCTCGATAGTTTAAAAACATTTCATGTTGAGCAGCACCTACAGAAACCTCTTGTTTTAGTTGACGAAATTCAATTAATAAGTTTTGAATTTCTTTGCGAATATACGCTTTTTTGTTTTTGATAATGATTGTGTTTACTTGTTTTGTCATGAGAATGACCTCCAAAATAATTTATTTTAGAAGTCCTCACGCAAATATGCTAAAATAATCTAGCAGTCCGGAAGATTGCATGAGGAACTTGCTAACTTACTTAATTGTGAGGGGGCAAGTTCTTTTTTTATTCTCCGTTTACCCAGTCATGCATGGTTATGCTTGTTTTATTATTTTTCAGACCAGTAAACATAAATTCTAGTTTGGCAATTTTATTGCCTTTTTTTGCTTTGACTTTTATTAATTCCAAGTTCTCAAAATAATTATCGAGCTCTTTCATTGCTGGTTTTAGAACCTTTTGATCAATCTGACCCATTTGTGTGTACGATTTTGGAACGTCCATTATTTCCTTAAATTCATCAATATTTACTTGGTAATATCCTGTAGAGCGATACTGCATAAGCAAACGGAACAATGTTTTTGCATAACTTGAACGAATCGACGTAAAGGCTGCAAGCTCAAACTTGCTAAATTCGGTAGTTAAGCCATTTATAACTGATTCAAGTTTAGAGTTTACGCTAACTTTAACTACTTGCTGTTTTGTACTTACCTCAAAGCCTGTAAATAAAACAAAACGTCTGAATCCGTCATCATCGTCATCAAATAAATTTTCACGGTAAGTTAGTTGTAACATTTTACTGTACATGCTATCTAAATCCTTTATAAAAGCTTTAGTAGCAGTCATTTTGTAGTCACTAAGATTCCGAAGTTCTTCAAAAGTAAATGCAATCTCTTCAGTTCCACGTTCTTTCATTCGTGCACATAAAGCAAAAAATAAATCCATTTCTTTGGAATTGAAATTTTTTAAAGGCACTAAGTTTAATTTGTTTTGATATTTAACAGCTAATTCCGTTTTTTCTTTCATTCCTTTCGCCCCCTCACGGATATTAATATAACAAACACTACCCTAATAGTCAATGGATAGTGTTTGTTACAAAAACAGATAAAAAGGTGTTAGTACTCAGATAAAAAGGTGTTAGTACTCAGATAAAAAGGTGTTAGTACTCAGATAAAAAGGTGTTAGTACTCAGATAAAAAGGTGTTAGTACCCTCCGCTCTCCCTTAGAGCCACATGGCACACAGCCCGCCTAAAAAGGTTTTAAAAAGTATTAAAAAAATATATATAAAAATAATATAAAATTAAACGCGCGTGCGCGCGAGAAATTTCCCGCCTAAAATCCATTCCTTTTTTCCTCAAACAGGTTCGCGAATTTTTCTAAACTGTAAATCTTGCTCCCTACGGTCGCTTAAAAGGTGTGTTCGCTTCGCTCTCACATTGTACTGCGCAGTCGCCTAAAGGCTCCTTTGCTAACCCCGTTTTTAAAGAGGTCTTTGTGAGGCTCTGAGAGCTTGTTTAAGCCGTTTTAAGACAGTTTCAGTATAAATCCCTTATTCTTGTTTGTAGGCGCCTTACAGGCGGTCAGGGCAAGCCCTAACAACCCTAAAGCAATTATGCTATACTCATTAACGGCAACTGCCCCGTAAGGGGGTGTTATCCATGTTAGAAAAATTAATCTCGTTGATTATCGCCCCGCTTTTAGTAGGTCTAGTACTTTTACTAGTTGATCGTTGGTTAGACGATTAGCCGATAGTCGAAGCAGTTGCCTTCTAACTCCAACGCTGCAGTCGCAACAGCGCAAAAAAAGCCCTCCTATTCGCTGTAGGAGGGCTTTTTGGTGTATCCATGCTATTTAATCTCGCTTCGCATGTCTAATATAACAAATTAGACTAAAAAAAGCAAATATACAATTTCCACCGAATGCCTTTATTTTTCGTTCTAAGCGATTTTCTGGTTAAATCGATATTTTACACCTGATTTAATTTAAAAGCTCTTAGAATTGAAATTAGAGCTGTTTAAATTGATTTTAGTTATTTTCTGGCGAAGTTTTTTTTAATTTGGCAAGCCTCTCTCTTAATTGTCCATTTTCCGAAGCTACCCGTTTGGAAATATTGATTAATTCTTGATTGTAGTACTTTAAATTTTTGTTTTCTAGCAACAAGTCTTTATTGACTTCTTTTGTTATTTTTGAAATATTCATGGCTTTCTTTGCTTGTTCCAACAGGTCACATAGCTCTTGATAGTGTTCGTGAGATAACTTGGCTGTTTTAGAAAATAGGGGAAAGGTTACCCAGCTGTTTAGTTTTTCTTGAAACTGTTTTGTCTCAGAATCAATGGCTTGAAGATAGTCTTGAAACGTTTGTCGTTCTAACGCTAAAGCTTCTTTTTCTTGCGCAAGTTGTTCCCATTCTTCCTCCAGTTTGAGTGGGTTGCGCGCTTTTTTCTTTTGGCCACGTGAAATATCAAATCCAGCATGTGTTAAATAGTCGGGCAATTCGGCTTGAATGTTTCGCAATTCTTCTCGGGTAAAAACCGTTTTTGCTGTTAATCGTCCCTCACGCAATGGGACAACGCCTAAATGCATATGGGGGATAGGTTCGTCTAAATGGACTTGCGCATAAGCAACGTTGCTTATGCCGTATCGTTTTTGAAAAAATTCTAGCGCTGTTTGGAA